>NZ_JAUEXY010000004.1:0-55000 GCF_032489375.1 Bradyrhizobium sp. SZCCHNR1098 | reverse complement strand
CGACAAGCAGATCGAAAACGTGCTGGCGTCGCAGAAGGACATGGATGCCGTCACCGATAAGCTTCCCGAGAACGCGCCACCGGACCAGAAGGTGGTGACGCAGCTCGATGGCGTCGCCAAGAAATACGGTTTCGCCAGCTATGACGATTTCAACATCGTCGTCGACAACATCAGCCTGGTCATGGGCGGCATCGATCCGAAGACGAAAAAGTACGTCGGTCCCGAAGCCGTCATCAAACAGCAGATCGATCAGGTCCAGGCCGATAACAAGATGAAGCCCGACGACAAGAAGCAGGTCCTCAACGATCTGAACGCGGCGCTGAAGGCGAAGCCGCCGGAGGTCGAGAACAAGGGCAACATCGATCTCGTCGTCAAATATTACGACAAGCTCGCAGCTGCCTTCGGCGAGGATGACAACTGAGCCCCGGACGTCACGTGATCTCAGAGCCCCGGCCGTCGGTCGGGGCTTTTTATTGACCGCGAGAGGGGTGAGGCTCGGGAGTGAATCAGCGCGCGAACGCCATTTCCATCCCTTTGCGGGTCGCGACGATATCGCTGTCCATGTTGTCCACGTCGACGTCGCCCCACCGCACGACTGCACCATGAGCAACGTCGTCTTTGAGCTTCACGCGATGCGCCAATCCGATCGGCAGCGCCCCAAGCTGGAGGCTTGTACGCGCCGGAATCACCTTACCCCAGACCGTGTAGCCGCCCTCACCATCGAGCATCTCGCCGGCGCGCAGGTCCTTCTTGGCGACGGCGACGACGTCGCCGCGGAAACCGAGCGGCTGTCCGGTCGGCTCGCGCCGCAGCGCCGCCGACAGCACCGAGACGTTCAGCTCCAACCCGATCAGGTGATAGGGCTTGTACATCGCCGCATAGCGGCCGCTGGAGTCCGTCTTCAGGCCGTATTGGCGGAAGCAGTCCGCTGCGTAGTCGTTCGGCGCCTCCAGCACGACATAGACGCCCCAGCGCAGATCGCGAAACACCGGCCGTCCGTCGCGTTCCAGCGATGACACCACTTCGACCATGCCCGATCGTTCCAGCACGCCGCCGCGGTCGCGCGGGCGCAGGACATGGGGCAGATCATCGACACCGCAGGGTGGAAACAGCAGTCCGTCCGTGGGCACGTCGAGCCCGGTCGCGTTGGCGATCGCGGCCATCTCGATGGCCGACTTGGTGCCGTCGAGGAAGGAATTGAACATCTGCGGATTCATGCCGGCAGACTGTGCTTCGCCCGCCGTCAGCCCGTAATGCTGCCAGACGCCGTCCGGCGTCACGTCGTGATAGGCCGGCAGATATTTCGTGCCCTTGCCGGCCGCGACCACGTGGAAGCCGGTCGCGCGTGCCCAGTCGACGAGCTCGGCTGTCAGCGCCGGCTGGTCGCCATAGGCCAGCGAATAGACCACGCCCGCCTTGCGCGCCTCTTCCGCAAGAAGCGGCCCGGCCAGCACGTCGGCCTCGACATTGACCATCACGATGTGCTTGCCAGCCTTGATCGCGGCGCGCGCATGGCGGATGCCGGCAGCAGGATTGCCGGTCGCTTCGACAACGACATCAACGCCGCCACCCGTCGCCTTCGAACCATCGGGGCTGAAATTCGTGCGCGCGATCAGCTCGGCGCTCCAGCCGACCGTCCGGCACGCGTCGCGGGCGCGCTCGGGATCGAGGTCGATGATGACGGGGACCTCGAGGCCCGCGACATGCGGTACCTGCGCCAGAAACATCGAGCCGAATTTGCCGGCGCCGATCAGTGCCACGCGGACGGGCTTGCCGGAGGCATTGCGCGCTTGGAGGAGGGCGTGGAGGTTCATTGGAGAATTCCAGCGTTTCTTGGAGGCGCGGTAGGGCGGCTATCAGTTTCCCCGTCATGGCCGGGTCAAGCCCGGGCATGACGACATTTTTCGTGGCGAGTGCTGTGCTCTACTCCGCCGCTTCGCGATGCGCCCGCGCCAGTTGTAGCAGCGCATCGTCCGGCAGCGTCACAATCGGCGTGAAGTCGCGATGCGCGATGTAGTCGGGCCGCGTGGGCGTGCGGATATGGTTCGAGACGGCATTGAGCGTGAGGTACACGATCTTGCGCGGGTAGGGCGTGATGTTGCCGGCCGAGCCGTGCACCAAATTGCCGTGGAACATCAGCATGCCGCCCGGCTTTCCGGTTGGCGCGACGATGCCGCCTTCCGCGACCAGCCGCGTCACCGTCGCCTCGTCCAAGGTCCACAATGGATAGGACGTCGTCGCGAGATCGTGCGACGCCTCGAGGTCGCCGGCATGCTGGCTGCGCGGCACCAGCATCAAGGGGCCGTTGATCGGCATGACCTCGTCGAGGAAGATCGCGATGTTCATCGCGCGCGGTTCCGGCATGCCGTCGTCGCGCTTCCAGGTGCCGTAGTCCTGGTGCCATTGCCAGACATCGCCGGTGAAGGCCGATTTGGCGTTGATCTTGAACTGATGCATGTAGACCTTCTCGCCGAAGATCTGCTCGATCGGCTCGATCATGCGCGGATGCGCCGCAAGCACGCGGAAGGCGTCGTTGTAGAGATGGGCGGCAAACGCCGTGCGCGGCGCGCCGCTCCTTTCGCGCCAGACCTCGGGCCTGTTGGCGGCGTAGATCGCCTCCGCCTCGTGGGCGAGGAACGCGGTCTCCTCCGGGCTGAACAGCTCGGGCAGGAACAGCCAGCCCTCGCGGTTGAAGAATGCAATCTGCTCCGGCGTCAGCTTCATGGCCTTCTCCCTCGCCTTGGTTTCCTCGGATGAGGCGCCCGCTCTTTGCGCCGGGCTGCCCCTGCGCCGTGCTCCCATCCTTTCGGCCTGCCGATGGGCATCACGGTGCTTCCGCTGTCGACATTGGCAGAATCCGGGTGGATCGCAACATTCTCCAAGCCTAATTTGACTGGCAGATGATACGGGGCAGATCGACGATGGAGCCCACCATGTCTGACCACTTCTACGCACTTTTCGAGACCGCGATCGGCACTTGCGCGATCGCCTGGGGACCGCGCGGAATCAACGCGGTGCAACTGCCGATGGGCGGCGTCGCGCAGACCCGGACCCGGATGCAGCAGCGCCACCCGGGCATCGCCGAGGATGAGCCGCCGGCGCATGTGCAGCGCGTCATCACCCGCGTCAAGGCGCTACTGGCCGGAGAGCCGGATGATCTCACCGACGTGGCTCTCGATCTCGACGGCGTCAGCGCATTCCAGCGCGGCGTCTACGACATCGCGCGCCGGATCCCGCCGGGCCGGACCCTGACCTATGGCGACATCGCCAAACAGCTCGGCGGCGTCGAGTTGTCGCGCGAGGTCGGTCAGGCGCTGGGCCGCAACCCGTGTCCCATCGTGGTGCCATGCCATCGCGTGCTCGCGGCCGGCAACAAGCCGGGCGGCTTCTCCGCCAATGGTGGCGTCGACACCAAGCTGAGGATGCTGGCGATCGAGGGCGCCGCGGTGAACCATACGCCCAGCCTGTTCGATTGACGGCAGAACGCTACTGGAAGGCGGGTTTGATCTCCGGCGCGGTTCGCTCTATGCGGTGGCGCGGTCTCGACCCCGCCAACCCATCTCCGAGCTGAGCGCGCCGATGAAAATTCCGACCCTTCCCTTCACCGTGACCGACTGGTCGGCCGTTCCCGTGACCGAGCATCCGGGAGAGCAGGGCACGGCCTATTGGCGGACGCTGATGATCGGCGACATCCGGGTGCGGCAGGTCGAGTACACGCCGGGCTATCTTGCCGATCATTGGTGCGATCGCGGCCACATCCTGCTGGTGCTGGAAGGCGAGCTCGAGAGCGAGCTCAAGGACGGCCGCAGGTTCACTCTGTCGGCGGGCATGAGCTATCAGGTCTCCGACTTCGGCGACGCTGCCCATCGGTCCTTTACGCCGAAAGGCGCCAAGCTGTTCATCGTCGACTGAGATCTGCGAGCGTTACACGGTCTCGCAGGCGAAGCCGTTGCCCTTGCGCCTGATACGCCCGACCGAGGGCGAGGGAAAATGGGCCGTGCAGCACAGCGTCGCCGTGTCGCAATAGCGATCGAGAAAGGTGCGCCGCGTCGCTGCGGCCTGCGCCGGATCGACGTCGAATTTCGGTGACAGCTCGGGAAGCCCAAGCTGCAGCGGCGAGTGCATCAGGTCGCCGGAGAACACCGCGTCGTCCTTGCCCTTGCCGACGGCGACCGCGACATGGCCGGGCGTGTGCCCCGGCGTCGGCAGCAGACGGACGTGATCGCCGATCGCGAATCCATCCTTCACGATGTCGGCGCGCTTGGCCTCGACCACCGGCAGCACGCTGTCGGCGAATGGAGGCACCTCGGTCTTGGCGTTCTGCGCCACCCAGTAATCATATTCGCGCTGCGCGAATACGTAGCGCGCATTCGGAAAGGTCGGCACCCAGCGGCCGTTGTCGAGCCGCGTGTTCCAGCCGACATGATCGGTGTGCAGATGCGTGCACATCACGACGTCGATGTCATCGACCGACACGCCCGCAGTCGCAAGCGCCCGGATGTAGGTGTCGTCGGTCTTCATGTTCCAGACCGGCCGCGCGCGCGGCTTGTCGTTGCCGATGCAGCTGTCGATCAGGATGGTGTGGTGAGGCGTCCTCACCACGTAGGACTGAAAGCACAGGATCAGCGTGTCCTGCGCATCGAGGGCACCGGCCGCCTGCAGCGCGCTGCGTTCCGCTGCCAGCATCTCCGGCGTCAGCTCCGGAAACATCTCGCGCGCCGGCAGGAACGTGGTTTCCTGCTCGATGATGCGATGAATGGTCACGTCTGCAACCGAGAATGTCAGCGTCACGTCAACTCCTGTTCGGTGATCAAGCCGCCGGCGGCACCGAGACCTTCACCGATTCCCGCTCCAGCATCTTGTTGTGGAACGCGTCGAGCGTCGGAAACGCCTTGCGCCAGCCGCAATCCGCAAACCGGAAATCAGCATAGCCGAGCACGCAGATGAGTCCGATCGAGACGATGTCGAACGGGCGCGTCATCAAGTCGGGCTGCGCATTGAAGCGCGCCATGCCCATCCAGGCTCTGTTCCAGTGGTCGTCGGACCACGCCTGCCAGCGCAGGCCCTCCGGGCGCACCATCGCCTCGTAGCGGCACAACAGCATCGAATCGAGCATGCCCTGCAGCATCGAATGCTCGCTCTTCACCTTCCAGCGCGAGGGACCCGATGCCGGAATGAGCTTGTTGCCGCCGGCGAGCTCGTCGAGATACTCGACGATCACATAGGAATCCAGGATCACGTCGCCGTTGTCGAGGATCAGCACCGGCAGCTTCTTCAGCGGCGTGATCTTCGAATACTCCTCATTGGCCTGGCCCGGCGTCACCGCTGCGGCCATGAATTCGATCTTGTCGATCAGCCCGAGCTCGATGGCGGCGATGCGCACCTTGCGGGCGAACGGCGAGGCGGGCGAGAAGGTGAGTTTCATCGACGTATTCCTGTTGGCTCGCGACAGATGGTTCTCCGTCATTGCGAGGAGCGAAGCGACGAAGCAATCCAGAGTCGCGCGTGGCATCCTGGATTGCTTCGCTTCGCTCGCAATGACGGTGGATGGTGTTACGCCTCGATGATTTCCTGGCGCTGCTCGCCGAGGCGCTCGATGCCGAGCGTGACGACGTCGCCGACGTTGAGGAAGGTCGGCGGCTTCATGCCCATGCCGACACCCGGAGGCGTGCCCGTGGTGACGATGTCGCCGGGCAGCAGCGTCATGAACTGCGAGACGTAGGAGATGCACTTCGCCATCGAGAAGATCATCGTCGCGGTGGTGCCGGTCTGGCGGCGCTGGCCGTTGACGTCGAGCCACATCGACAGGTTCTGCACGTCTGGAATCTCGTCCTTGGTGACGAGCCACGGGCCGACCGGGCCGAACGTGTCGTGCGACTTGCCCTTGGTCCACTGGCCAAGCCGCTCGATCTGGAAGTTGCGCTCGGAGACGTCGTTGCAGATCGTGTAGCCGGCGATGTGGTTCAGCGCCTCCGCCTCGGACACGTATTTGGCGCGGGTGCCGATGATGGCGGCGATCTCGACCTCCCAGTCGAGCTTGGTCGAGCCGCGCGGCTTCTCGACCTGATCATAGGGGCCGCACAGCGCGGTGTTGGCCTTGAGGAAGAAGATCGGCTCGGCCGGAATCGGGTTGCCGGTCTCCTTGGCATGGTCGGAGTAATTGAGACCGATCGCCACGAATTTCGAGATGCCGGTGACGGGGGCGCCGAGCCGCGGCTTGCCGGCGACGGCGGGCAGGGAGGCCGGATTGAGCGCGGCGAGCTTCTTCAGGGACTCCGGCGCATAGGCGGCGCCGTCGAGGTCCTCCACATGCGCTGACAGGTCGCGCAACTGGCCGGATGCGTCGATCAGGCCCGGCCTTTCCGCGCCCTTCTCGCCGTAGCGAACAAGCTTCATTGGTTTCTCTCCCTCAATTCGCTGGTATTCCAGAGCCCTGTCATGGAGCATGGCGGGAGGAAATTCAACCTCGCGGGCTATGCGTCGCCGCTGCCCTGTAATGCCTCGAAGCGGAAGGTGGCGCCGTCCCGCCGGATATGGCCGGCATGGAAATGGCCGCCGATCACCAGCGTCTCAGTGTCGGCAAAACGCGAGAACAGCGCCCGCCGGGTCGCGATCGCCTGCGCCGGATCGGAATCGACCGTCGAGCTCCAATCGAGATGCGCCATCTGGCAGGGATGATGGGCGACGTCCCCGGTGAGCAGGGCCTGCGCGCCATCCGAGCGGATGTGCAGGCTGACATGACCAGGGCTGTGGCCCGGCGTCGGGATCAGCGTGATCTCGTCGGTGATCACAGCCTCGCTTCCGACCAGCTCCGCACGTCCGGCCGCAACGATCGGCTGCACGGAATCGGCGAAGGTCGCGGTCTCGTCGGCGGCCTCGCTGTGATCGCGCCAATGCTCATATTCGCTGCGGCCGAAGACGTAGCGCGCATTGGCAAAGGTCGGGACCCAGCGGCCGTCGACCAGCCGCGTATTCCATCCGACATGGTCGACATGGAGGTGGGTGCAGATCACCATGTCGATGCTCTCAGGCGGGAGGCCAGCAGCGCTCATCGTCTCCAGGAACGGTGTCGCGCGGTTGTTCCACATTGGCACGCTGCGGCCCTGCTTGTCGTTGCCGAGCCCGGTGTCGACCACGATCCGCATCGTCGGTGTTTCCAGCACCAGGGTGTGGATCGACATCTTCAGCCGGCCTTCATCGGTCGCAAAATCGGGCGCGAGCCAGGACAGCTCGCGGATCGCCTCGGGCGTTGCCTGCGGCAGGATGAAGCGGGTGCCGCCGACAGTCTCCAGCTCGACGAATTTGGTGATCCTGACCCGGCCGATCGTCCAAGACATGCGCGCTTCCTCGTCGTATTCTTGATGCCGGTCACGATGCCGCGTGGCTTATTCCGGCGCAATGGATCAACTGCCCGGAACAAGCGTTGCTGCATTCCGTCCATGAGGAGAACGCCATGCCAGAGCTGACGATATCGCCCGAGAAGGTCGCCTTCCTGATCGAAAAGGCGCGCGAGTTCGACGTCAAGGAGCAGGCGACCGATGAGGAATCCGGCTCGAATGCCGTCGATGACGACATGGTCGACGTGCTCCAGGATAGCGGCGATGATCCTGTGGTGCGCGAGATCACCGGTTTCATCAACGCGATGACCGAGGACGAGCAGACCGATCTCGTCGCCTTGATGCGGCTCGGCCGCGGCGACGGCGATATCGACGAGTGGGACGATCTGCGCCGCGAGGCCGCCGGCCAGCGCGACCGCCACACCGCGCGCTATCTGCTGGGCGAGCCGATGCTGGGCGATCTGCTTGCGGAAGGTCTCGACGCCTTCGGCATCGACTGGACGGAAGGCCGCACCACGGCGGATTCGTCGAGCCCGAGCCAGCGCGACGAGGACGAGACCACGAAGCGGTAGGTCGTTCGGAAAGGTAGAGTCGCTGTATTCATAGCGCGGATGGCAAACAGAACTCACAGCTTTATTAGTTGGATTCGAATTCCTGTTGCGCCGGCACTGCGCTCCCTCGCCCCGCTTGCGCGGGAGAGGGTTGGGTGAGGAGGACTCTCCACAGACATCCGCGTTCGCGGGAGAGCCCCCCTCACCCGGATTGCATCTTGCCATGCAATCCGACCTCTCCCCGCAAGCGGGGCGAGGTGAAAGCCCGGGATTGGCGTAGCAGGTTTCCGCGCCAGACCGCCCAAGGAAGTCTGTCTTACAGCGTGCCTGGGAAGGCGCCGCCGTCGAGCAGGATGTTCTGGCCGGTGATGTAGCCGGCCTTGGCGCCGCACAGGAAGGCGCAGGCGAGTCCGAATTCCTCGGGATCGCCGAAGCGACCTGCAGGGTTCGTCTTGGCGCGGTCGGCGAGGATCTGCTCCGGCGTGACACCGCGCTTCTCGGCTTCGCCCTTTGCCGTCGAGAGCAGGCGGTCGGTCTCGAACGGCCCCGGCAGCAGCGCGTTGATGGTGACGTTGTTGATCACGGTCTTGCGCGACAGGCCGGCGACGAAGCCGGTGAGGCCGGCGCGGGCGCCGTTGGAGAGGCCGAGGATGTCGATCGGCGCCTTCACCGCGGCCGAGGTGATGTTGACGATGCGGCCGAATTTGCGCGCCATCATGCCGTCGACGGTCGCCTTGATCAGCTCGATCGGCGTCAGCATGTTGGCGTCGAGCGCCTTGATCCAGTCGTCGCGGGTCCAGTTGCGAAAATCGCCGGGCGGCGGGCCGCCGGCATTGTTGATCAGGATGTCCGGATCCGGGCAGGCCTTCAGCACGGCGGCGCGGCCCTCAGGCGTGGTGATGTCGCCCGCCACTTCCGTCACGGTGACGCCAGGATTGGCAGCGCGGATCTCGGCCGCGGTCTTTGCCAGCACCTCGGCGCCGCGCGCCGTGATCGTGACATGCACGCCCTCATTGGCGAGCGCGATGGCGCAGGCGCGACCCAAACCCTTGCTGGAGGCGCAGACGATGGCGCGGCGGCCCTTGATCCCGAGATCCACGATTGATCACTCCGATATGTCAGTGAGGCTGGAAGGACGATGCGCGCATTCTAGCCAACCGCATTGCCGCTGATAAGAGCAGCCGGCCTGTGCCGAATTGCATGGCTCGCCAGGGAGGGGAGAGGCGGCGTCGCCAGGTCGATCAGATGCGCCGTTCCTGCTTCAGCCGATCGATCAGGCTTGCGACCTCCGGAGGCAGCGAGCGGAAGCCGTTTGCGCCTGCGAGCGAGAGCACCGGACGCAGGCGTGAGCCCTCGAGGAAGCGCGGCTGACGCTCGGGTGGAACGATCCTGTCGAACACCAGCACCAGCGTGGTCGCGACCATGCCGGTGCGCACTGCGCCCAGCAGAGCGCCGCCAAGCCGGTCGCCGAAGCCGGCTTCGGAACCGATCGCCTCGTCGAGCAGGATGCGGCCGATCTTGCCCAGCGCCATGCCGATGACGACGAAGGCGGCGAAGAACTGCAGCCAGTTCTGTGCCAGCGGAGTGCCGTGCATGTCGCGCAGTTGCGGGCTCATCGCCGCGACAGCGCCCATCGCCAGCGGCATGGCGAGCAGGTAGGCCAGAATCGTGATGGCGCTGCGCAACAGCCCGGTCGAGAAGCCGCTGTAGACGGCAACCATCAGTGCTGCACAAGCGGCGAGGTCGAAAGCGTTCATGGGTGCTCCGCCGCGGTTGTAGGCCGGTCCGGTAAACGATTCCGGTTTGCGCTGTTTCAAATCGTCTGTATCAATGCGCTGCAACAAATGAGGAAACTGTGGGAGGGACCATGTCCGACCTGTTCGATGTCAGCCGCGAGGTGATCCTGATCACCGGCGCGAGCCAGGGACTCGGGCGGCAGTTCGCGCGGGTTCTATCGGCGCATGGCGCCGCCGTTGCGCTCGCGGCGCGCCAGACCGGCAAGCTCAAGGCGCTGGAGGAGGAGATCAGGGCGAGGGGTGGTCGCGCCGCCGCGGTCGAGATGGACGTGACCAGCACGACGTCGATCGCCAGGGGCATGGATGTCGCCGAAGCCGCGCTCGGGCCCATCACGGTGCTGATCAACAACGCCGGCATCGCGGTGGAGAAGCTCGCGGTCGAGCAGAGCGAGGCGGATTGGGACGCCGTGATCGGCGCCAATCTGAAGGGCGCCTATTTCGCCGCAACCGAAGCGGCGCGGCGCATGACGGCGCGCAAGGCCGGCGGCAACATCATCAACATCGCCTCGGTGCTCGGCTTCAGCGTCGTCAAGTTCATCTCGCCTTATGCGATCTCCAAGGCCGGCGTGGTGCAGGCGACCAAGGCGCTGGCGCTGGAGCTTGCGGCGAGCGGCATCCGCGTCAACGCACTGGCGCCCGGCTATATCGACACCGACATCAATCGCGACGTCTGGGAGACGCCTGCGGGCGAGAAGCTGATCAAGCGCATCCCGCAGCGGCGCGTCGGCCATGAGAGCGATCTCGACGGCGCAATCCTGCTGCTGGCGTCCAGCGCCTCGCGCTACATGACCGGCAGCGTTGTCACGGTGGACGGCGGCTTCCTACTGACGTGAGGCCCGGCTGATCGGCAGGTTGATTTCCTTCGATGGCGAGCGGTCTCAGCCTTTCAGCTCGCCCTTGATCATGTCGGCGGCCTTCTCGCCGATCATGATGGTCGGCGCATTGGTGTTGCCGCCGATCAGGGTCGGCATGATCGAGGCGTCGACCACGCGCAGGCCGGAGAGACCATGCACCTTCAACTTGGGATCGACGACGGCGAGTGGATCGTCGACGCCCATCTTGCAGGTGCCGACAGGATGGTAGACCGTATCGACGCGGGCGCGCATGACGGCGCGAATGTCGTCGTCGGTCCTGACGTCCGGCGTGAACAGGTCGCGCTTGCCGAGGCTGCGCATCGCCGGCGTCTGCATCAGCCGCAGCGTGGTCTTGTAGCCGGCCACCATGGTTTCGAGATCGTCGGCCTCGCCCAGGAAGTTGGGATCGATCAGCGGCGCGGCGAGCGGATCGGCATTCCTCAAACCGACCGTGCCGCGGCTCTTCGGTCGCAGCAGACAGAAATGGCAGGAGAAGCCGTTGCCATGGCGCTTGCGGCCGTGATCGTCGGTGACGGCCATGCCGAAATGCAGCTGGATGTCGGGGATGTCGAGATCGGGCCGCGTCTTCAGGAAGCCGCCGCATTCGGCGAAGTTCGAGGTCAGGACGCCGCGGCGCTCGCGGCGATATTGGCCGATGCCCGCCAGCAGCCGACGCAGGCCTTTCGGCGACAGGGAAGAGAAGTTGGGGTTGTCGGAGGTGTGGGCGAAGATGAAATCCGGATGGTCCTGCAGGTTCTGTCCGACACCCGGCAGATGGTGGACGCTGGCGATGCCGAGCCGCGCCAGTGCAGTTGCGTCGCCGACGCCTGAAAGCATCAGCAATTGCGGGGTCTGGAACGCGCCGGAGGCGAGGATCACTTCGCGCCGGCAGCGGATCTCCTTGAGCTCCTTGCCCTGGCGATACTTCACGCCGACCGCGCGCTTGCCCTCGAACAGGATCATCGAGGCATGCGCCGATGTCTCGACTCGCAGGTTGCTGCGGCTGCCGAGATGCGGCTGGATGTAGGCCCGCGCCGCGCTCCAGCGCTCGCCATTGGCTTGCGTGACTTGATAGAGCCCGAGCCCTTCCTGCGTCTCGGCATTGAAGTCGTCGCGGATCGGAAACTGCGCTTCGCGCGCGGCCTGGAGGAAAATCTCGTGCACGGGATTGTCGGTCCTCAGCCGGTTGACGGGCAGCGGTCCTGATCGGCCATGATACTCGCCGTCGAACTCGGCATTGTTCTCGGAGCGCTTGAAGTATGGCAGTACGTCGTCATACGACCATCCGGTATTGCCGAGTGCAGCCCAATGATCGTAGTCGGCGCGGTGGCCGCGGATGTAGACCATGGCGTTGATCGCCGAGGAGCCGCCGAGCCCGCGGCCGCGCGGCTGATAGCCGATGCGCCCGTCGAGGCCCTTCTGCGGCACCGTGGTGAACGACCAGTTGTTCACGGGCCCCGCGACCATCAGGAACAGCATGTAGGGCGTGGTCACGATCCAGTTGTCGTTGCGTCCCCCGGCGTCGAGCAGCGCCACGGATGTCGCCGGATCTTCCGACAAGCGGCCAGCAACCGTTGCGCCGCCGCTGCCGCCGCCCACGACGATGAAATCGACCTCGTCCGTCACGCGTCTCTCCCTGATGTTGTCTTGCTTGTTGTTTGAATGTCATTCCAAGGGCGGCGCCGCGCACAGCTGGCGAAACCATTGGGTTAGGCTTGCACCCCATCATCTCGGGGTTCCGGGTTCGCACTTTGCGCGCCCCGGAATGACGATTGGTGTGGCTAGGACAGGAATCGCAGCAGCTTTTCGATTCGGGCGATGCTGGCGCCGTAGGGAGGATAGAGATCCTTCATGCGGTTGAAGGGCGAGCGGTAGAATACCGGCTTCAGCTTGCTGAAGCTGTTGAAGCCCCATTCGCCGTGATAGTGGCCGATGCCGGAGGCGCCGACGCCGCCCATCGGCTGGTTCATCTGCGCAAAATGCAGCAGGCAGTCGTTGATGGTGACGCCGCCGGAGACGGTGCGCGCCAGCACCGTATCACGGGCCGCAGCGTCAGTGCCGAACCAGTACAGCGCGAGCGGCCGGTCGTGGGCGCTGATGTGGCGGATCACCTCGTCGGACTGGCGATAGGTCATGATGGGCAGCAGGGGACCGAAGATCTCCTCCTGCATGATCGCCATGTCCGGGGTTGCACCGACCACGACGGTCGGTGGAAATTTCCGCAGCTTCTTCCAGGCCGGATCTTCCGGACTGGTCGTGCTCAGCGTCTTGGCGCCGCGCGCGATCGCGTCGCGCAGCAATCCTTCCAGCCGGGCATAGTGCCGCTCGGAGATGATCGACGTGTAGTCGGCATTGGCCGGGTTGGTGCCGAACATCTGCAGCATCTGCCGGTGCAGCTTGCCCGCGAATGCGTCCGCGTGCTGTTCGGGCACGAACACGTAGTCCGGCGCGATGCAGGTCTGGCCGGCGTTGAGCAGCTTGGCATAGGCGATCCGCTCCGCGGCTTCGTCGATGTCGGCGGAGACGTCGACGATGGTCGGTGACTTGCCGCCGAGCTCGAGCGTCACCGGGGTCAGGTTGCGCCCGGCGGCCTCAGCGACGATGCGGCCGACGCGGGTCGAGCCGGTGAAGACCAGATGATCGAACGGCAACGCGGCAAAGGTCTCCGCGACGCCGTCGTCGATGCCGGTGACGATGAGCTGGGTCGGGTCGAAATTCGCCGCGATCAGCTCCTTGAGCAGCGCGGAGAAGTGCGGCGTCAGCTCGCTCGGCTTGATCATGACCCGGTTGCCGGCGGCGAGCGCGCCGATTGCCGGCGCCAGCGTGAGCTGCAACGGGTAATTCCACGGCGCGATGATGCCGACCACGCCGAGCGGCTGCGGAATCAGGCGGTTGCGCGCCGGCCAGAACTGCAGCGCGGTGGCGATGCGCCGCGGCGCCATCCAGCGCGGCAGCACCTTGAGCGTGTGCCTGATCTCGGCCTGCAGGAACAGCGTTTCGGCAATCGTGGTCTCGACGGCGCAGCGGTGGCCGAAATCGGCCGAGATCGCCTGCTCCAGGCGCTTCTCGTTGTCCGACAGCATCGCTCGCAGCCGCTTCAGGCCGTCGAGCCGCGCCGCGAGGGCGGGTGGAGGCGCATTGCGGGAGGCCTCGACCTGCGCCTGGAACGCGTCGTCGAGCGCCGAGAGGGCTGGGCTCTTCAGGGACTGGTCCATGGACGTCTCCTCGCGTGTACCGCGGCCGCGTGCAGGGCCGTCATTCTGGTTGGCCTAAAGCTGCCGCGTTGCGGAACCCTTGGCAAGCACGGCATCGGTTTTGCGCCGCCTGGCGGTAGTGTAGAGCCAAGCCGTTTGGCGGGTGTGTGGTTCGTCGATCCCTGCCGCCGCCCTTCGAGGAACTTTGTCGTTGTTCCCAGCCTGGGCCGTGCGCCTCATGCTGGCGGGCAAACAGGCCGATCTCATAAGAGATTGGATTATCGATGTAATTCGAGCAACGAGGCTCGTAGCAGGCGGTGTCACAATCCGGCAAAAAAACTTGCGGAAAGCCCTTTCCAAACCGGCCTCGCATTGGTACATACCGCCCGCACCCGATGGCCGACCCGGCCGGCGGGCTCAAGCCTTCTCAGGAAGCCTTTGGGATGGATCGGCAGCGCCTCAGGCGTCTGCCAGGACCGCCCCGTGCTTCTCTGAAGGTGACGCACAAGTTAACGCGGGGTGGAGCAGCCCGGTAGCTCGTCAGGCTCATAACCTGAAGGTCATAGGTTCAAATCCTATCCCCGCAACCATTGAGACCGAAACTCCCGTAGCCGATGAGGCTGCGGGAGTTTTGGTTTGTGCCGCTTCCTCCCTGTGAGCTGCTGTGCAGCTGAGGACAGTACCGTCTCCCCATGAAGCGTGGCATCGGAAGATCCGGGAATGATCACCAGGACGGCGGGCACACGACCATGTGAGCCGGCAGACAATCTGCGAAGCTCGCGTTGAACTGAAGTATTGAGGCAACGGCGAAATCCACAATCCGTCTGCCTGCGGTACAACGCCATTGCCCTGGCGTGGGGGCAAGCTTGCGCATTGCGAGAGCGCAGCCACCGTCACGATGTCAGACGCAACAGATTGCGCACGGCGGGGCGCCATTCTCCGGTCATGGTGTATTCGAGGCCGAGCCGTGCGCCGCAGGTGATCGCCAGCATCGTCAGCGGCGCCGAGACCGCCAGCGTCGAGAATGCCGACAGGCCCTGTCCGATGGTGCAGCCCATCGACATGATGCCGCCGGTGCCCATCAGCAGCGCGCCGGTCATGTGACGCTTCAGCTCGCGCGCGTCATCGCAGGCTTCCCAGCGGAAGACGCGCGAAAACATTGCCGCGACGAACGAGCCCAGGATCACGCCGGCGACGGAGCCGATCGCAAAGTCGGCCCGGCTGCCGGACAGCGTGGCGATGTAGAGCACGGTATTGCCGAGCGGGGCAACGAAGGTCAGGGATGCCACGCGCGCCGGATCGAAATCGTCATTGCCGAGCCAGCTGGTAGCGAACCAGCCGAACGCCACCGCACAGCCTACGGCGAGGCCGGAGAGCAGCAGGCGCGGCGATCTCACGAGGCGCCCGTCGGCCAATGCCCAGGCCGCGAGCGCGACCGCTGCGACGGAAACGGTTGCCGGCCGCGCATATGAGCCAAGTGCGGGCGACAGCAGCATATCCATGCCCTGGGTCATCGTTTCGGGCAGGCGTATGGAGAGCGGCTCGATCAGCGAGATGCGCAGGAATCCCGTGAGCCCGCGCATCGCGGCCAGGGCTGACACGCCCAGCACCAGAAACACGACGATGGCGCGCAGATCACCGCCGCCGATACGGACCAGCGTCCCGAAGCCGCAGGTGCCGACCAGGGCCATCCCGATGCCGAACGACAGGCCGCCGAGGATGGCGCCGCCGAGCGGAATGGACGACGTCAAGTAGATCGAGCGCGACAGGTCGATCAGGCCGAAGCTGGCGAGCAACTGGGTTGCGACCAGCGCGACCGCGGCCGCCAGCGCGAAGGATTTGAGTCGTCGGGTATCGGCGCCGAAGAACGCGTCCTCCAGCATCGCGAGCGTACAGAAGCGGCCGGCGCGACCGGCGACGCCGAGAACGGCGCCCGCGAGCAGCCCACACATGAACGTCAGTGCTGATGGGCTGAGCATTCCTCTCCGACATCCTCGTTGGCTTCCCGGCATTGTGCGCCAGGAACGGCGGGGACGCCAGACCTCTCGCGCCGCTACAGGGCGCGCCGATGCGAAGCCCGAGACCGCGAGGGCCAACCTGTCAGCGGCGGCGCTTGCGGACCGGCTCGCAATAGACGTCGTAGATCGCCGTCAGGATCTTGCGGACATCTTCGCTCGCAAGGCTGTAGTAGATCGTCTTGCCGTCGCGCCGCGTCGTGACCAGCCGGTCGAGCCTGAGACGGGCGAGCTGCTGCGAGACGGTCGACTGCCGCTCGCCCAGGAACTGCTCGAGTTCGGTGACGGATTTTTCGCCTTCGGCGAGGATGCAGAGCAGCAAAAGCCGGGACTCGTGGGACAGCGCCTTCAGCATCTCGCTGGCTTCCCGCGCCTTCTCGATCATCTGCTCGAGCTCGGCAGAGGTTTCGATGTCCTTCAACTTCGGCAGCGGCATGAATTCTGAATCCCTCGGTTGGCGTCAGGAGCGGGCCGGAGCCCCGCTTGTAGCATTCATTATGCGGCCGAGCAGCCCAAAGAAGAAGGCATCGCCGGGATAACCGCGGATGCGTCCGATCTCGCGGCCCTGCTCGACCACCACGAAGGTCGGGGTGAACGCTCCCGGATCGATGCCGGAAAGATCCGTCGGCAGCGGCTTGGCAAGGTCGACCCGTCGCAGCGGCAGCGCGCGCCCTTCGTCGGTCTTGTCGTAGATCGGACCGATTTCTGCGTTGAAGCGGGCGCACCAGCCGCAGCCCGGACGTTCGAACATCACGAGCTCGGAGGCGAACGCCGGGGCCGAGAGGCAAATGCCGGTCACCACCGCCCCTGCGAGCGTTGCGAATCCGCGCGATGCACTTCTGCTGGACATGCCGAGATCCTCTCTGGACTTGTCGGTCAATCTATCATTAAATTCGAATATGTACTAGTGCGCGATTTCCGAATCCTGCCCGGCAGGCCGGGCACGCGGCGCTGGCCGACCGGGAGGAAAGATGGATCTCGACGTCACGCTGGGCGCCGCGCTGGCCGCGGGTCTGTTGTCGTTTCTGTCACCGTGCATTCTGCCGCTGGTCCCGCCGTTCCTGTGCTACATGGCCGGTGTCTCGGCGGCCGACGCGATCGGCGAAACCAGCATGGCCCAGCGGCGGCGGACGGTGCTGACGGCGCTGTGCTTCGTCGGCGGTTTTTCGCTGGTGTTCGTCGGTCTTGGTGCCACCGCCTCGGTGTTCGGGCGGTTCATCGCCGGCCATCTCAGCCAGCTCGGCATCCTCGCTGGCCTCGTCATCATCACGATGGGGCTGCATTTCCTCGGGGTGCTCCGGATTCCGCTGCTGTACCGGAGCGCGACGATCGACGTCGGAAGCAAGCCGGCCGGTCTGCTCGGTGCGTTCGTGATGGGACTTGCCTTCGCCTTCGGCTGGACGCCGTGTGCGGGGCCGGTCCTTGCCGCCGTGCTGATGATGGCCGGCGCGGAGGCGACGGTCGGCAAGGGCGCGCTGCTGCTCGCCGCCTACTCGGTCGGGACCGGCATCCCGTTCCTGATCGCCGCGGCCTTCACGGGGCAGTTCATGACCATGCTCAAGAGCATCAAGCCGCATCTCCCCCTGGTCGAGAAGACGATGGGCGGCTTTCTCGTCCTGACCGGCGCGGCCTTTCTCGCCGGCGTGATCCCGCGGATGTCGGAATGGATCTTCGAGCGCTTTCCGTCGCTCGCCACCATCGGCTGATCAGCCGAAGCGGAAGTCCAATAGATTGACGAAGGACTGCAGCTCGATCTCATAGCGATGCACCAGGCCGGCGTCGCTCTCGCGCGCAGCGCGGCCGATTTCGCCGGCGCTCGTCGTGGCGCCGTCGATCAGGCGGCGGAATTCGGCCTGGCGCGCCACATCGGGCGCGGCGAGGCCGTTGCAGCGTTGCAGTCGGTCGCGCAGCGCTGTGCCGGCCTGGACGACCTCGCCAGGCTCGGCCTTGCCCGCTGCGAACCGCGCAGCTGCGTTGCGCAACGCGTCCATGACGGGCGACAGCTCGAACACGCAATCGCTGAGCTCGACCACGCCGGCGTCCTGCCTCAGGGCGTGAAGCGACCGGCGCAACGCGGCAATGGCCGCCGCAGCGCGCGCGCCGTCACCTGCGGTCAGCGCTTCGTCCGCCTGCTTCAGGCGATCGTTTCCGGTGGCGATCAGCTCTGCAAAGGATTTGGCCGAATAGGGCGCATTGGAGCGCTCGGCGAGCCGGCTGAGCCTGGCCCAGGCGATCCGGGCGTCGTCGAGCTCGATCTGCGCCAGACCCACATTGCCGGTGCGGCCATAGCTCGCGGCTGTGCGCAGGCTGGCCATCGCCGAGCGCATGAAGGCAGCAACGTCCGCGTTCTCTTCGGCGTGCCCACGGACGCCATGCGTGAGGCATGACAGCACGAGCGACAGCATGATGACGCGGCGCAGCATCGAATGTCCTTTTCACATTCTGTTATTCGAATATCATGTATCGAAATTCCGTGGACTTGGCAAAGTGGACTTGGCAAAGCGCGCGAGCAGGCTGATGACGACGAACCGGACGATGACGCGGCGCGATCTGGTTGCGCTGCTGCCTGCGGCGGCCGTCGGCCTGGCGTCAGCGCCGGCGCAGGCCGACGCGGCGCTCGGCGACGACGGGCTCTATCACCAGTCCTGGTTTCTCAACAGCTTCCTGGATCTGCGCGAGGATCTCGAAAGCGCGGCGTCGGAAGGCAAGCGGCTTGCGATCATGTGGGAGCTGCGCGGCTGCCCGTATTGCCGCGAGACTCATCTGGTGAACTTTGCCGACCAAGGGATCACGGACTACATCCGTGCCAATTTCGAAGTGCTGCAGCTCAACCTGCTCGGCGCGCGCAAGGTGATCGACTTCGACGGCAAGGAGTTCACCGAGAAGGAGCTCGCCGAGCGTTACGCGATCCGCTTCACGCCGACGTTCCAGTTCTTTCCGCCATCGGCCGAGGGCGTCTCTGCGAAGGAGCCGCTCGCGCGCGAGGTGGCTCGCGCGCCGGGCTATCTCAAGCCGCCGCATTTCCTCGCAATGTTCCGCTTCGTGCGCGACAAGGCCTATGAGCGCGGCACATTCCGCGACTATCTCGCTTCGACCAAGGGTTGAGTGCACTGCGGCATCGAAATACGCTTGACACCAATCACATTATCAAATCATAATTCTTGAATATGATGGATCGTAAGTCCGTCGTGTCATCGTAAGGCGAGGGGACGCCTCGTCGGTCAGGGTGGAAACATGCGCCGTTTGATTCCGGCCGCCTTGCTCTGCGTGTTGCTGTCGGCAGCCGCGCGAGGTGACGAGCCGATCAGGCTCGATGTCGTCGACTATGCCATTCCGAAATCGTTGACGGGCGCGCCCGGCAATGCCGATGCCGGCAAGAAAGTGTTCTTGACGCGGACGCTGGGCAATTGTCTCGCCTGCCATCAGGTGTCGTCGCTGAAGTCGGAAGAGTTTCACGGCGAGTTCGGTCCGTCGCTCGACGGCGTCGTGACCCGCTACAACACGGCGCAGTTGCGCCTGATCGTCGCCGATCCCAAGCGCATCTTCACCGATACGGTGATGCCCGCCTTCTACAAGAACGACGGACTCAATCGCGTCAGGCCTGAGTTCGTCGGCAAATCCGTTCTCACCGCCGCGCAGGTCGAGGACGTCGTCGCCTTTCTCGAAACATTGAAATAACCGCCTCTGGAGGATGATGCATGGGCGCAATCAACAGACGACAGGCGTTCCTTCTCGGCGGCGGTTTCGTCGCCCTGACGGTGCTGCCGATGGCCGCCAACGCCGAGCCGAGCAACGACGCGGCCGAGATGATCAAGAAGTTCACCGGCGGCAAGGAAGCGGCCAAGGGCAAGATCACGCTCGATCTGCCTGAGATCGCCGAGAACGGCAACACGGTGCCGCTCGCGCTCTCGGTCGAAAGCCCGATGACCGCCGAGAACTACGTCAAGGAAGTGCTGTTCGTGGCCGACGGCAATCCGAACGCCGGCGTCGCCACGCTGATGTTCACGCCGATGTCCGGCAAGGCCGAGGCGTCGATCCGCATCCGTCTGGCGCAGACCCAGAACGTGATCGCGGTCGCGAAGATGAGCGACGGCTCGCTCTTCACGGAGCGCAAGACCGTCAAGGTCACCATCGGCGGCTGCGGCGGCTGAGACAGGGGAGAGACGAACATGGCAGACAAGCCGCGCATCAAGCTTCCGAAGGAAGCCAAGAAGGGCGAGATCATCCAGATCAAGACGCTGGTCTCGCATCTGATGGAATCGGGTCAGCGCAAGGATGCGCAGGGCAAGCCGATCCCACGCAAGATCATCAACAAGTTTACCTGCGAGTTCAACGGCAAGCCGGTGTTCTCCTGCGCGCTGGAGCCGGCGATCTCGGCCAACCCGTACATCCAGTTCGACGCAAGGATCGACGAGGAAGGCACGTTCAAGTTCGCCTGGACGGACGATGATGGCTCAGTCGTGACGGCCGAAGAGAAGATCGCGTTGAAGGCCTGATCGGCCGCGTGTGATCGCTAGGAGGAGTGACGGATGTCCATTCGCTACGGTTCTCTCGCCGTCCTGGCTTCGGCCGCGCTGGCTCTGTCGGCAGCCGCGACGTTCGGCCAGGAGGCCGAACGGAAGGGCATTCCGGCGCCTCCCGGTCACGTCTTCAAGACCATCATCTCGGGCTATCAGTTCCGCACCAAGGAAACGCGCGCGCTCCAGGATGACGACCTGGAGAATCCCGGCTTCCTCGCGGTGGAGCGGGCCGCCGACGTCTGGAAGACGGTCGACGGCAGCGAAGGCAAGTCGTGCATGAGCTGCCATGGCGAGGCGGAAAAGACGATGAAGGGCGTCGGCGCCGCCATGCCCAAATGGAGCGATAAGCTCAACAAGCCGGTCAATCTCGAGCAGCAGATCAACATCTGCCGCACCGAGCACATGAAGGCGCAGCCCTGGGCCTTCAAGTCGAAGGAACTGACGGACATGACGGCGTTCGTCCGCTACCAGTCGCGCGGCATGCCGGTGGCGGTGAAGACCGACGGTCCGATGTCGCCATGGTTCGAGAAGGGCAAGGAGATCTACTATACGCGGGTCGGGCAGCTCGATCTTGCCTGCGCGTCCTGCCACGAGAAGAACAACGGCAAGTTCATGCGCGCCGATTTTCTGAGCCAAGGCCAGACCAACGGCTTTCCGACCTACCGGCTGCGCGATCAGCGCCTGATCCCGCTGCATGAACGGTTCGAGGGCTGCATGTTCGACGTTCGCGGCGTGCCCTACAAGCCGCTGTCGGACGAGTTCCTCGCGCTCGAAGTCTACGTCGCCTGGCGCGGCATCGGGCTGCCCGTCGAGACACCGTCGGTCCGCAACTAGCCGCGGACACAAGGAAGATACATCATGATATCGCGTCGCGAATTCGTTCAGGTCGCATTGGCGGCGGCTGCCTTGACGGGTGGCTCCGGTCTTGCGGGTGCGACCCGCGCCTTTGCTCAGCAGAAGCTGACCGAGAAGGAGCTGCTGGCGTTCGATCCGGTCGGCAACGTCACCTTGGTGCATGTCACCGACATCCACGGCCAGCTGATGCCGCTGTATTTCCGCGAGCCGTCGACCAATCTCGGCGTCGGCGACGCCAAGGGCCAGCCGCCGCATGTCACCGGCAAGGATTTCCTCACCCGCTTCGGCATCGCGCCGGGCTCGTCGTCGGCCTATGCGCTGACCTCGGAGGATTTCGAGGCGCTCGCCAAGACCTACGGGCGGATCGGCGGGCTCGACCGCGCCGCCACCGTCATCAAGGCCATCCGCGCCGAGCGCGGCGACAAGGTCGTGCTGCTCGATGGCGGTGATACTTGGCAGGGATCATGGTCGTCGCTGAAGACCCGCGGCCAGGACATGATCGACTGCATGGCGCTGCTGAAGCCGGATGCGATGACGGGGCATTGGGAGTTCACCTACGGCACCGAGCGCGTCAAGCAGGCGGTCGATGGTCTCGGCTTTCCGTTCCTCGGCCTCAACATCCGCGACACCGAATGGAACGAGCCGGCGTTCGAAGCCTCGGCGATGATCGAGCGCGGCGGCGTCAAGATCGCGGTGCTCGGCCAGGCCTTCCCGTATACGCCGGTCGCCAATCCCCGCTGGATGATTCCGAACTGGTCGTTCGGCGTGCGCGAGGAGGATGTTCAGACCCAGGTCGACAAGGCGCGCAAGGACGGCGCCGGCCTCGTGGTGCTGCTGTCACACAACGGCTTCGACGTCGACCGCAAGCTGGCCAGCCGCGTCAAGGGTCTCGACGTCATTCTCACGGGTCACACCCATGATGCGCTGCCCGAGGCCGTGAAGGTCGGCAAGACGCTGCTGATCGCGTCGGGCTCCTCCGGCAAGTTCGTCTCGCGGCTCGATCTCGACGTCAAGGACGGCGAGGTGAAGGGCTATCGTTACAAGCTGATCCCGCTGTTCTCCGACGTGATCACGCCCGATCCGGCGATGGCGGCCAAGATCGCCGAGGTGCGCAAGCCGTTTGCCGCCGATCTCGCCCGCCCGCTGGGCCGGACCGAGACGCTGCTGTATCGCCGCGGCAATTTCAACGGCACGTTCGATGACCTCATCTGCCAGGCGCTGCTGCAGGAGCGCGATGCGGAGATCGCGCTGTCGCCGGGCTTCCGCTGGGGCACCAGCGTGATGCCGGGCCAGGACATCACCTTCGAGGACGTCACCAACGCCACCGCGATCACCTATCCGGCCGTCTATCGCATGGGCATGACCGGCACGCGGCTGAAGGAGATCATCGAGGACGTCGCCGACAACCTGTTCAACGTCGACCCCTACTACCAGCAGGGCGGCGACATGGTCCGCATCGGCGGCATGTCCTACGCCATCGACGTCAACAAGCCGCAGGGGCAGCGGATCTCCGACATGCGCCTGATCAAGACCGGCGCGGCGATCGATCCGTCGCGCGAGTATCAGGTCGCTGGATGGGCCAGCGTCAACGAGGGCACCCAGGGACCGCCGATCTGGGAGGTCGTGTCGAGCTATCTGCAGCGTCAGAAAACCGTTCGTCTCGAGCCCAACCGGGCCGTCAAAGTCTCCGGAGTGTGACGACGATGTCCAAGGACAAACTACTTTCCTCAGCCCCACGCGCGTCGCGCCGTGGTTTCCTGACTGCGGCAGGCGGTCTTGCCGCCACGGCGCTGGCCTCGCAGGCGCGTGCCGGCGCCGGCAATCCCGCCAACCAGCCGCCGAACGTGCCGGAATGGACGCGCACCCTCGGCGAGGGCGTCGCTGTGCGCCCCTACGGCAAGCCGTCGAAGTTCGAGAAGGACGTCGTCCGCCGCGACGTCGAATGGCTGACGGCTTCGCGCGAATCCTCGGTCAGCTTCACGCCGCTGCATGAGCTCGAAGGCATCATCACGCCGAACGGGCTGTGCTTCGAACGCCATCACGGCGGTGTGGCCGACGTCGATCCGGCCGATCACCGGTTGATGATCCATGGCCTGGTCGAGCGACCGCTGCTGCTGACGCTCGACGAGCTCAAGCGCTACCCGCGCGTCAACCGCATCCACTTCATGGAATGCGCCGCCAATTCCGGCATGGAGTGGCGCGGCGCCCAGCTCAATGGCTGCCAGTTCACGCATGGCATGATCCACTGCGTGCAATATACCGGCGTCTCGCTGCGCACCCTGCTGGAGGAGGCCGGCGTCAAGACCAACGGCAAATGGCTGTTGGTGGAGGGCGCCGACTCCGCGTCGATGGATCGCAGCCTGCCGATCGAGAAGGCGCTCGACGACTGCATCATCGCCTACAAGATGAATGGCGAGGCGCTGTATCCCGAGCAGGGCTATCCGATGCGCCTGGTCGTGCCGGGATGGCAGGGCAATCTCTGGGTCAAATGGCTGCGCCGCAT
Organism: Bradyrhizobium sp. SZCCHNR1098; assembly: GCF_032489375.1. Lineage (NCBI taxonomy): Bacteria > Pseudomonadati > Pseudomonadota > Alphaproteobacteria > Hyphomicrobiales > Nitrobacteraceae > Bradyrhizobium > Bradyrhizobium sp. SZCCHNR1098. The sequence continues at coordinate 31,375 of NZ_JAUEXY010000004.1, read as the reverse complement.
CAAGGTCGGCGACCAGCCCTGGCACACCCGCGAGGAAACCTCGAAGTACACGGACCTTTTGCCGAATGGCAAGGCGCGGCGCTTCACCTGGGCGATGGATGCCAAGTCGGTGATCACCAGCCCGAGCCCGCAGGCGCCGATCAAGCATGGCAAGGGCTTTACGATCGTCTCGGGACTGGCGTGGTCGGGCAACGGCAAGGTCAGGCGCGTCGACGTGTCGCTCGATGGCGGTCGCAACTGGTGGCCGGCGCGGATCGACGGCCCGGTGCTCGACAAGGCGCTGACCCGCTTCTACTACGAGTTCGACTGGAACGGCGAGCCGCTGCTGCTGCAGTCGCGGGTGCAGGACGAGACCGGCTACGTCCAGCCGTCCAAGGCCGAGCTGCGCAAGGTCCGCGGCTACAACTCCATCTATCACAACAATGGCATCCAGACCTGGCACGTGCAGGCAAACGGTGAGGTCGAGAATGTCGAGGTCGCCTAAGCTCATCATTGCCGCTGCGGCGCTGGCAACACTTGCGGGCTCGGTGGCATTCGCCGGCGGTCCGAGCGAGAAGACCGAGGCCAAAACCGAGGCCAAGCCGCCGCAGCGCTTCAACATCGGCCGCGCGCCGAGCGCCGAGGAGATCCGCGGCTGGGACATCGACGTGCGTCCGGACGGGCAGGGGCTGCCAGTCGGCAAGGGCACCGTCGCCCAGGGCGAGAAGCTGTTCATGGACAATTGCGCCAGCTGCCATGGCGAATTCGGCGAGGGTGCCGGCCGCTGGCCGGTGCTCGCCGGCGGCAAGGGATCGCTGACATCAGACAATCCGGTCAAGACGGTCGGCTCCTACTGGCCCTACGCCTCGACGCTGTTCGACTACGTCCGCCACGCGATGCCGTTCGGCAGCCCGCAGTCGCTGAAGGTCGACGAGTACTACGCGCTGGTTGCCTATGTGCTCTATCTGAACGACGTGATCACCGATCAGAACTTCGAGTTGAGCAACAGCAATCTCGCCACGATCAAGATGCCGAACGAGGGCGGGTTCATCATGGATGACCGGAGCACGAGCGAGAAGGCGTTCTGGCAGAAGGATCCGTGCATGAAGAACTGCATCGCGCCGGTCAAGATCACCGGACGCGCGACAGCGGTCGACGTCACGCCGGAAGACAAGGACGGCAAGCCGCGAGGCGTCGAGTGAGGATTGCCGGATGCAGCCGCCGCCAGATGCTGTTGGCGGCCGCATCCGTCGCCCTGGCCGGAAGCGGGGTTGCGTCCATCGCCACTGCAGCCGAGCCACACAGGCTCGCGTTGCAGATCAGCGACGAGGATCCGGCCAAGATGCGTGCGGTGCTCGACGTGGCCGCGAATGTCTCCCGCCACTATTCGGGCGAGGGCGCGGAGGTCGAGATCGTGATCGTCGCCTTCAATGGCGGCCTCGACATGTTGCTGGCCGACCGCTCGCCGGTGAAGGAGCGGGTGCTCGGCTTCGCCAAGTCGATGCCCAATGTGAGCTTCATCGCCTGCGGCAACACCTTGGAGACGCTCGCGAGCAAGGAGGGACGGCAGCCGCCTCTGCTCGACGGCGTCACTGTCGTCAAGACCGGGGTCGCGACCCTGCTGGAGCTGTCCGAGAAGAACTGGACGATCGTGCGTCCCTGAAGGAATTTGCGATGCGGTGGTGGCTGGCTCTCGTCCTCTCGTTCATTGCGTCGATCGCCTTCGCGGCCGAGGAGCCGCGCGAGCTCGCGATCGGCGGGCGTACGGCGCTCGGCACGCTCCGGCTGCCGGCGCAGTCGGGACCGGATGTGCCGCTGGTGCTGATGACGCACGGCACGCTCGCGCACAAGGACATGGAGACCATCCAGGGTCTGTCCAAGGCGTTGGCCGAGCGGGGCATCGCCTCGCTCGCGCACAATCTCGTGCTCGGCCTCGATCGCCGCACCGGCATGTACGATTGCGCCAAGCCCCATGACTATGCGCCTGACGATGCGATCGCCGAGATCGCCGCCTGGCTGAGCGAAGCGCGCGAGACCTCGTCGCACGTCTTCGTGCTCGGACATTCGCGCGGCGCCAATCAGCTCGCGCGCTATCTGGTCGCCAATCCCAAGGCCGCGATCGACGGTGTGATCCTGCTGGCGCCGGCGACGGCGAGCATCGAGACCGGCTTGAGAGACGCCTATGCGGAGAGCTACGGTCAGCGATTGGCGCCGCTGCTCGACAAGGCTGAGGCCGCGATCGCCGCCGGGCGCGGCGGTGATTGGATGTCGGTGCCGGGCTTCATCTATTGCCGCGATGCCAAGGTGACGGCGCGCGCATTCGCAGCATTCTATCGCGCCGACCGGCGCCAGGATACGGCGGCGCTGATCGCCGACGTGAGCCTGCCGGTTCTGGTGCTTGCGGCAGCGCAAGACAAGACGGTACCGGACGTGGCAGCGTCGTTCGCGCCGCTGGCGTCACGCGCCGGCAGCCGTGTCCGATTGGAGACGATTGACGACGCAGATCACTTCTTTCGCGATCTCGCCGCCGAGGATGCCGCTGATCGCATCGCAGGATTCATTGCAGCCACGCGTTAGGAGTCACCATGGAACGTCGATCTTTGATGCAAGCTGGTCTTGCCAGTGTGTTTGGAATCTTCGGTGTCAGCCGCGCACGCGCGGCGACGGAGTCTCCGCGCCAGCGCGTCGCCTATCATCTCGCCGATCAGGACCGCGCCCTGTTCGTTCTCGGCAACCTCCAGAATCACGTCGATGGCACCGGAGGACCTGGACGCGCAGACATTCGCCTGGTGATCCACGGTCCGGGCTTGCGGGCCTTTCATGCGATTTCGGCCGACCAGACCATCTCGGCTCTGGCCGAGCGCCTCATGAAGGCCGGCGTCGGCTTCGAGGCCTGTGCCAACACCATGAAGGCGCAAGGCGTGAAGCTCGACGATCTCTTGCCAGGCTTCGCGGTGGCGGAGAAGGGCGGCGTCGTGCGTCTCACCGAGCTGCAGCAGAGTGGATACGCCTATCTGCGCCCGTGACGGGCGCATGCGTCCTTGCCGATGCCGCCCGGTATGTTGAGCGGCAGGCCTGAACGACGGGAGCGCCTGTGCTCACCGCATTGATCGACCTTCTGGGTGAGGAGCTGGTGTCGCTGCTTTGCGGGCTCGCGGCCGGCGGCGCGTTCGGCTTCTTCGCCCAGCGCAGCCGCTTCTGCCTGCGGGCGGCCACGGTCGAGTTCGCGCGCGGGCAGGGCGGTCCGCGGCTGGCGGTATGGCTCCTCACCTTCGCCTCGGCGCTGCTGGGCACCCAGGCACTGGTGGCGATGGGCCTGCTCGACGTCTCCGAAGCGCGCCAGCTGGCGCAGCAGGGCAGCATTTCCGGCGCGATGATCGGCGGCACCCTGTTCGGCTGCGGCATGATCCTGGCGCGCGGCTGTGCCAGCCGTCTGCTGGTGCTCTCGGCCAACGGCAATTTGCGGGCGCTGCTGTCCGGCCTGATCTTCGCGGTGACGGCGCAGTCCGCCTATCGCGGCCTGCTCGCGCCGGCACGCGAGTGGCTCACCAATCTTTGGCTCGTCGACGGCGGACCGTCGCGCGACATCATGAGCCTGTTCGGCGGTGGCACGCCCGAGAAGCTCGGCTTCGGCATGCTGTGGTTCCTGGCCGGGCTCGCCGCCGTGTCGAAGTTTCAGGTCGGCCCGAAGATCCTGCGCGCGGCGGTGGCCGCGGGTGCGGCGGTCGCCGGGGGCTGGCTCCTCACCTATCAGCTCGGCCAGGCCTCGTTCTCGCCGGTGCCGCTGAAGAGCCTCACATTCAGCGGTCCTTCGGCGGAACTGCTGATGCAGGTGCTCGCCAGCCCGCAGCTGAAGCCGGGCTTCGATCTCGGCATCATTCCGGGCGTGTTCATCGGCTCGTTCGTTGCGGCCGCGCTGGCGCGCGAACTCAATCTCGAAGGCTTCTCGGATGGGCGCGGCATGCGCCGCTACATGATCGGCGCCGTCCTGATGGGATTCGGCGCCATGCTGGCGGGCGGCTGCGCCGTCGGCGCCGGCGTGACGGGGGCATCGGTGTTTGCGCTCACAGCGTGGATCGTGCTCGGTGGCATGTGGTTGGGTGCGGCCGTCACCGATTTTGTCGTCGACCGCTGGCTGTTCGCCGCCAAGCCGGCGCAGAGCCCGGTTCAGTCGCCCTCCGTCATGCCTTCATGAGACATCTTGCGGAAGCGAGCCTGCTTCTGCTGAGCGGCATTGAAAATGCAGCGTCAAAGAGCAGCATCCATGAATCTCCGGGACCTGTCTGTCACAGGCTCGTCGACGCCTGGCGTGTCGGCGCACTCCAAGCCTTTGACAAAAACATTGTCTGATCAGATCGGATCGAACCCGAAGACACGTGTCTTTGCGTCGTTCACGCCGGAGCGCAGATCGCGTAGTCCGCGGGTCGACCACAGGAGATGCGCGCCGAACAGGGCATTCGGACCATCGCGCCCGAACATGACGTTGGTAGATCCCAGTCTCGAGATCCCGCTCGTTAACCAATTTGCGAAGGTCGAGTGTTACCGTCGCGAGGGGTACGGCGCAATCATGCGGCGGACCGATACGAATCGCCGGGACTACGAAAGGCACGCGAGATGTCGCAACTCTCCATTCGAGCAAAAATGGCGGCCGTCATTGCGCTGCTGCTGCTGGCGATGACCATCGTCGGATTGCTGGCCGTCCGCGGCATGCAGACAATCAACACGCATACCGAACAGATCGCCAAGAACTGGCTGCCGAGCGTGCGCGTGCTCGGCGAGTTGCGTTCGGCGATCAATCTCAATCGGGCGCAGCTCCGAGCCTACATGACGGCTGATACGACTGAGGAGAAGGACAATCTCGACCGCAACATGAAGGCAACGCTCGCCGTCATTGCGACGGCGCGCCGCTCCTATGAGGCGATGATCTCGTCTTCCGAGGAGCGCAGCCTGTTCGAGAGCTGGTCGCGGGGCTGGGAGCAATATGTCAAGGCTGCCGATGGTGTGCTCGAGGTGCTGCGCGCAGGGAACGGCAATGCGACCAAGCAGGCAAGCGATCTGTTCAACAAGACGGTCCGGGGCGTCGCCAATCAGTCGGACGAATATCTTCGAAAGCTGATTGACCTCAACAATCGTGGCGCCGACGCCGAGACGAAGATCGCCGCGGATGGCTATGCCGAGGCATTTGCATTGATGTCGACGGTCATCGTCCTTGCCGTTCTCGCCGGCATCGGCGTCGGAAGCTGGTTCGTTCGCGATATTTCCCGGTGCATCGCTTCCATCATCAGGCCGATGCAGGCGCTCGGTGAGGGCAACCTGGCGACGGAGATCCCCTATCGCGGCCAGAAGACCGAAGTAGGCATGATGGCCGACGCCCTGGAGGTCTTCAAGACCGCCTTGATTGCGAAGAAGCAAGCCGACGATATCGCTTCGAGAGAGGCAGAGGTGAAACTGGAACGCGGCCGGCGGCTCGACGAGATCACTGGCCGCTTCGAGGCCGTGGTCGGCGAGATCGTCGACACCGTGTCCACGGCATCGAGCACTTTGGAAGGTCACGCCGGCGGGCTCAGCAACACGGCGAGCCGTGCACAGAACCTGGCCACGTCCGTCACCGCGGCTTCCGAGGAAGCCTGCGCAAATGTGCAGTCGGTGGCATCTGCGACCGAGGAGCTCTCCGCGTCCGTCAACGAGATCAGCAGGCAAGTCCAGGATTCGGCCCAGATGGCCAATGAGGCGGTGGCGCAGGCCCGCAAGACCAATGAACAGGTCAGCGAGCTTTCGAAGTCCGCTGCCCGCATCGGCGACGTCGTCGAGCTGATCAATACGATTGCCGGACAGACCAACCTGCTCGCGCTGAATGCAACGATCGAGGCCGCGCGCGCCGGCGAAGCCGGCCGCGGATTTGCCGTGGTCGCATCCGAGGTCAAGGCGCTTGCCGAGCAGACGGCGAAGGCCACCGGCGAGATCGGCCAGCAGATCTCCGGCATCCAGTCCGCCACCCAGCAATCGGTCGGTGCGATCCGCGACATCAGCATCACCATCGAGAAACTGCAGGAGATTTCGTCGACGATCGCATCGGCCGTGGAGCAGCAGGGCGCTGCCACGCAGGAGATCTCGCGCAACGTCCAGCACGCGGCGGCGGGAACGCAGCAGGTCTCAGCCAACGTTGCGGATGTGCAGCGCGGCGCCGTCGATACCGGAACCGCGGCTTCCCAGGTTCTGTCCGCCGCGAAATCGCTGGCCGACGACAGTGCCAGACTGAGCATGGAAGTGAAGAAGTTCATCGCCGGCGTGAGAGCCGCCTAGGGTTCGTAGCGACTGAGAGCCGCGCAGATCCGATCTCGCCGCCATTTCGGCCGGCCCGCGTCGGGTGTGCTGACAGGTGCGCCGGCCACGCTGCCATCGCTTCTGCGGTGGCCTGCGAGCCTCATCTCGAGGATCTTTCGCGCGGCCGCGGCAAGCTGCGTGACCGAGTCGCCTGGTGACGATGGGCTTGCGAGGCCCGCGCCGACATGAACAGAGCGTGGGGTCGCGGCGGATCATGCTCCGCCGCGGCTTGCTTGGGGCTGCCGTCCCCGAGTTCGTCAGTGCCGCTGTTTCCTCGCAGTCAGGCTGCCGCAGAGCCCCGCCTTTTCACCTCACCTGTCGGCATCGGCTGAATTACAATTGCAGAAATTCGAATATATGCATATAGTAACGTAAGTCGGTCGCGGCGCTGGGCCGCGTCAGCAGGGAGGACCCGTCGTGGCAATGATGAACGATGTCATGGTCAAGGATCTGGGCAAGTCCAAGCGCATCGACTGGTCGCCCTATCTGGTCGGCGCCGGCATCGGCGTCCTCAGCTGGGTGGCCTTTGCCGGGTTCGGCGACCCGCTCGGCGTCACGACGGCGTTTTCGCGCATCGCATCGCTGTTTGCCGCTCCGGTGATCGGATCCGACGCCGTCGCCGCCAACAGCTATTGGAAGTCGATGCCGTTGAAATGGGACTATGGCGTCTGGTTCCTGGTCGGCATTCCGTTCGGCGCATTCCTGTCGGCGATCATCTCCGGCACGTGGCGCCTCGAACTGGTACCGGAGGTCTGGAAGGAGCGCTTTGGCCCGTCTGTGGTCAAGCGCTTCGTGGCCGCGTTTCTCGGCGGCATCGTCATCATGTATGGCGCGCGTCTGGCCGGCGGTTGCACCAGCGGACACGGCATCTCCGGCGGTCTGCAATTGGCGCTGTCGAGCTGGCTGTTCCTCGCCGTGATGTTCGCGACCGGCCTTCTGGCGTCGCGCGTCATGTTCCGCAAAGCATAGGAGAATGGCCATGACGTCATTGATGAGCATCGCCGGCCCGCTGCTGATGGGCGCCGTGTTCGGCTATCTGCTGCAGCAGGGCAAGGTCACGAGCTGCAACGTGATCGAGAACCAGTTCCGGCTGCGCGACTTCACCGTGCTGAAGGTGATGGGCACGGCGATCGTGGTCGGCGGCATCGGCGTGCTGCTGCTGGTTGATACCGGCAACACCAAATATTACGTCAAGGACGCCAACATGCTCGCGGTCGCGCTCGGCGCGGCGCTGTTCGGCGTCGGCATGGTGGTCTACGGCTACTGCCCGGGCACCGCGCTCGGCGCCATCGCCAGCGGCAGCGTGCATGCCGCAGTCGGCGCTTTCGGCATGATCGTCGGCGCGATCCTTTATGCGCTGAGCTTCGACTGGGTGAAGGCTCACGTCCTGAATGTTTGGGCGCTCGGCAAGGTGCGGCTGCCCGACATCACCGGCGTGCCGGATGGCGTCTGGTTCGCCGCGCTCGCCATCGGCGCAGGTGCGTTCTTCTTCTGGGTCGAAGCGTCCGAGGCCAAGGCGAAGCGGACACAGCGGTAGGCGGAGTCGCCCGAGTGCCCCCTATGTCAATCAGTGAGAGGTTCCTCCCATGCTATCAGAACTGTTCAGCAAGCTCACCGGATCGACCAGCGTGCCGGCGATCGAGCATGACGAGCTGGTGCGGGCGCATCAGCAGCGGAGCTGCGTCATCGTCGACGTGCGCGAGCCGCATGAGTTCAAGGGCGGACACATTCCCGGCGCCGTCAATCACCCGCTGTCGCGTTTCGACCCGGGCGACCTCGTGCACGACAAGCCGGTGGTTCTGATCTGTCAGGCCGGCGGCCGCTCGGCCACCGCGCTGCGGCGGGCGCTGTCGGCGGGGCGGCAGGATATCCGCCATTATGCCGGCGGCATGAGCCGCTGGCGGGCGCGCGGCGGTCCTGTCGCCTGAACGCGCCCTGTCCGACAGATCGGACGTTCTGCTCTGTCAGGACGGTCCGAACGGATCTGTTCTGGTTGAGATGAAGTGACCCGCAACCAGCGCGTGGGTTGCGGCAGGTTAAGAGCAAAGTGTGCGGCGGAAAGCTTCGATAGCCGTTCTCGCCCGCAGCAGCTAATTTGTTGTTGGTCCAGTCCATTGGTTGACTCGTTCAGGAATAATTAGTTGCAGCGCTGCAATACTCGAACACCGGTCGACGTTCGAGGATTGCATGTTGAAGCTTGTTGGCTTGAGAACCCGGATCACCCTTTCTCTGGTGATCGGCGCGGCCGCGACGGCCCTCTTCGTGCTGCTGGTCGCCATGTGGATCATCGGCGGTATCATCGACCGCGCCAATGAGCGCGAGCTCCACGCCCAATATGACGCCTTCAATTCGCGCCTGCAGCTGGAGTCGACCCGCGCGGAAGCGATGAGCGCGGTGGTTGCCAAGATCCCCGCGGTCCAGGACGCCATGGCGCAGAACGACCGCGACGCCTTGATGCGGCTGTTCGGCGCGGGCATGGCCAGCCTGAAATCCGATTACGGCGTCGACCAGTTTCAGTTTCACACGCCGCCGGCGATGTCCTTCCTGCGGGTGCACCAGCCCGCCAAGTTCGGCGACGATCTGTCGGGATTCCGCAAGACGGTGGTGGCCGCCAACACCGATCGCAAGCCGATCGTCGGGCTGGAGGGCGGCGTTGCCGGCCTCGGCCTGCGCGGCGTCGTACCGATCGTTTCCGCCGGCAAACATCTGGGCTCGGTCGAGTTCGGCCTGACCTTTGGCCAAAACTTCTTCGACGAGTTCAAGCGCAGCCGAAATGTCGAGGTTGCGTTCCGCCTGGCTGGCGACACCGGCTTCAAGCTGTTCGCGACGACGATCGGGGAGACCTCCTTCTTCGCAAGCGGCGACTATCGGGAGGCATCGGCCGGCAGCTTCCTGTCGCGCCAAGGACAGCTCAAGGGTATTCCGGTCGTCGCGCTGCTGGGCCCGATCAAGGATTTCTCCGGCAAGCCGATCGGGGCCGTCGAAATCATCATGGACAACAGCGAGTTTATCCAGGCCCGCAATCGCGCCGGGGCGTTGGCGATCGGGATGACGCTGGCCGGCCTCGTGCTGATCGCGCTCGCCGGGCTGTTGATCGCGCGCAGCATCTCCCGCCCGATCGTCCAGATGACGAGCGCCATGCGCGAGCTCGCCGATGGCAACCTGGACGTTCGCGTCCCGGCCGACTGGCGCAAGGACGAGGTCGGACAGATGGCGCGCGCCGTTTCGGTCTTCAGGGACAACGCCATCCGGATGAGGGATCTGCAGGCGGAGCAGGAGAAGGCCCAGGCTCGTGCCGAGGAGGACCGGCGCCGCGTGCTGATGGAGGTGGCCGATGGCTTCGAGGCCAGCGTCCGCGGCGTCGTCGACGCAGTGTCGGCTGCGGCCATTGAAATGGAGGCGACCGCCCGTTCGATGTCGGTGACGATCGATCAATCGAAGCAGCAGGCCCTGACGGTGTCGCAGGCGTGCGGCTCCGCATCGGATAATGTCAACACCGTTGCCTCGGCGGCCGAAGAGCTGTCATCCTCGATGAACGAGATCAGCAAGACGCTCGAGCGTGCATCGTCCGTGGTTCGCAAGGCCGCGGACGAAGGGCAGCAATCCAACGACAAGGTGCAGCGGCTCAACGTTGCCGCCAGCAAGATCAGCGAGGTCGTCGCACTCATCAACCAGATCGCCAGCCAGACCAATCTGCTGGCGCTGAATGCGACGATCGAGGCCGCGCGCGCCGGCGAGTCGGGCAGGGGATTCGCCGTCGTCGCCAGCGAGGTCAAGACACTGGCGACCCAGACGGCCAAGGCGACCGAAGAGATTGGTGCACAGATCGCCGCGGTTCAGGCCGAAACCGCCGCCGCGGTCCAGAGCATCGGTATGATCTGCACCACGATCCAGGAGGTCGACGAGATATCGACCATCATCGCCTCATCGATCGCGCAGCAGGACGCCGCGACCCGCGAGATCGCCGGCAATGTGAACGTCGTCGCCGGCAAGACCCAGGACGTCACGCGCAACATCGCGGGCGTCACGTCCGGGGTCGTGCAGACCGGCCACGCCGCCAACGAGGTGCTGTCGGCGGCCGGCGAGCTCGCGCAGCAGTCGACCCGGCTGCGCAGCGAGGTCAACCAGTTCCTGGCCCATATCAGAGCGGCCTGACCGGTCGTTGGGTGGCTGAAGTATCAAGCTCGCCGACACGCCCATCGCCCCGGCCGTATCCGCCACCGGGTGATTCCCGTGTCCGACCGGCATGAGCTGTGTCCTGGTGCGGTGGTCTCAAGAGCGCGAGGCGGGGCGGCGCCTCCTGTCCCGTGGCTCACGCCTGCTTCGCGGCCGCCTTCTCGAGCCGCTTCGCCATCACGCGCCAATAGGTGGCCGGCATGAAGCGCTGCAGGAGATCCATGAAGCGCGCATCGCCGCCGATCAGGATGCGGGGCTCATTGCGCTCGATGCCCTCGATGATCCGCAACGCGGCGTCGCGCGGGCTGGTCCTGGCAAGACGCTCGAACCTCTCGATGGCCTGCACGCGGCGCGCATTGTCGGTCATGCCCTGGCCGGCGCGGGCATTGCGCGCAATCGCCGTGGCGATGCCGCCGGGATGCACGACGGACAGCCGCACGGGACTGCCGGCGGCTGTGAGCTCGTGACGCAGGCTCTCGGAAAATCCCCGCACCGCGAACTTTGCCGCGGCGTAGGCCGATTGGCCGGGCGGAGCGATGATGCCGAAGATCGAGGACAGGTTGACGACATGCGCTTCGCGCTGGCGCGAAAGATGCGGCAGGAACGCCCGCGTGCCGTGCACGACGCCCCAGAAATTGATGTTGAACAGCCAGTCCATCTCCGCCTGATCAATCTCTGCGAAGCTGCCGAACAATGCCACGCCGGCATTGTTGACGACGATGTTGAGGCCGGGATGCGCGCGGGTCGCGTCCTCCGCGAACTGGTTGACTGCAGCGACATCGCTGACGTCCAGCCGGTGCGTGGTCACCTTGCGGCCGCTCGCGGCGAGCTCGGCGGCGAGGCTTGCGAGGCCCGCCTCGTCGCGGTCGGCGAGCGCGAGATCGCAACCGCGCGCCGCCAGCTCCTGCGCCAGCGCACGGCCGATGCCGCTGGCTGCGCCTGTCACGGCGGCAGATGCGCCTCGAATGATCGTCATTGTCGCTTCACTCCCCTGATCGACCGGATCTACGTGCCTGTTCCAATTGCAGCTGGGCTTTCTGCCACTTTTTCTGATTGGAACCGAACCATCCGGCCGTTCAGCTTTTAACTCACATTACTTTACGAGCACACATTCGTGGAGGACCTGCATGGGACAGTCGCAACCTTTCCGTGCCACCGCACTGATCGTGGAAGACGATCTGGCGCAGCGCGAGATGATCACGCTGCTGCTCGAAGAGAGCGAGTACGACGTGATCGCGTGTGAGAGCGCGGAGGCCGCCGAACTCGTCCTGAACAAGCCGGGTCATCGCATCGTGCTGCTGATGACCGACGTCAATCTGGCGGGCCGCATGAACGGGGTCGAGCTTGCCCATCTCGCCAAGGCGCGTCACCCCCACATCAATGTGGTCGTCACTTCTGGCCGGCCGTTGTCGCAGCCGCTGCCGGGCGGCACGAAGTTCTGGAGCAAGCCGTGGGCGCCGCTGGACGTGCTGCGCGAAGCCGAGGTGACGCTCGAGCGCGCGCCCGATATCAGGTGAGGCGTGTTGCGTGGCAACCGCCGACCGGTGGAGACGTAGGATCGGCTAGCGGGTCGAGCTGACTGAGAGCCGGGTGGAAGCCGCGCTCCCACCCGGGAAGTGCAACTACTTCTTCTTGGCAGCCTTCTTGGTCTTCTTCGCAGCTTTCTTGGTGGCCTTCGCGGCCTTCTTCGCCTTCTTCGCCATGGCATCCTCGTCAGGAGTTGATGGATTGCAACGCGACTTCGAGGCTTCGCTGGCGCACGCCAGCCATGCATCAGCCTCGGGTGTCGATCCCAGCAGATTCGCGAAGCTCTGCCTCACGCTGTCACCAGCGCGGTTGCGCTTATCCACAGCTCGATGCATTCGCCGGCCAGTTGCGCCGCTGGCGCTCTGGGCGTGACAAGGTTAGCGGATCGTAAAAGGTGTCTTCATTGATTCAAAACCAAGGCGCAACCTTGGTTGCGACCTTGAGGAACCGTTAACTGCGCCGCGCCCATGTTGCCGCGAACAACAGGGTAGCTCATGAGCGCGGCGCTATTGAACATCGAGGACAGGAGCTGCGGCGTCCTGCTGTCGGGATGCTGAACGTTCCGACGCTGTGGACCGCCTTCGTGGTCAATTTCCTCGCGCTGGGCCTGATCTGGGCCTACGTGATGCGCAGCTATCCCAATCTGGATTCGGCGCGGTACTGGACGGCGTCTGCGTTCATGTGCGCGCCGGCGGCGACGTTCGCGCTGACGCGGTTCTATTTCGGCTCGTTCGTTCCGCTGCTGGCCGGCGGCTCGCTGATGACCTTCGCGATCTGCCTCGCGGCGATGGGCGTCGAGCGCTTCTATGGCTACAGGGCGTCGTGGCGCCTGAGCTTGATCGTCGTCGCGATGACCTGCGCGTCGATCGCATTCTTTCAATACGTGTACGACCACGGCCCGCTGAGGATCCTATGCTACTCGATCGGGCAGGCGGTCCCCATGGCGATCATCGCGCGGCTGGTGCTGGATGCGAGGCGCGGGCCCGTCAATCCGGGAGCGCGGCTGGCCGGCCTGCTGTCCGTTCTGATCATCGCGGTGTTTGCCGCGCGGTCGATCGGGGCGTTCGTCGGCGCCGATTTCAATTTCAGCCACTCCACCAGCGGCCAGGCAGCCGCGGTGCTGCTGCTGATCTTCCTGTCGATGTCGCTCAATTTCGGCTTCCTGCTGATGGCGGTGGACCGGCTGCGCAACGAGGTCGCCGATCTCGCGCTGCTCGACGATCTCACCGGCGTCGCCAACCGCCGTCACCTGATGCAGCGCCTGAGCGAGGAATGCGCGCGCGCCGAGCGCTCGCGGCGGCCGTTCGCGCTGCTGGTGATCGACCTCGACGGCTTCAAGATCATCAACGACACCCATGGCCATGCCGCGGGCGATGCCTGCCTGCAGCACTTCACGCTGATGGCCCAGACCCGGCTGCGCCCCGGCGACATGCTGGCGCGCACCGGCGGCGACGAATTCTGCATCGTGCTGCCGGCGTCCGCCTTGCGCGAAGGCGCGATGATCGCGCGGCGCATCCTGCAGGTTTGCCGCGACGATGCGGAGGCCTGTGCCGGCGCCGAGGTGCCGATCGAGGTCTCGATCGGCATCGCCGAATGGACCGAGGATGTCGGCGCCTTCCCCGACCGGCTGATGGCGCGGGCGGACCAGGCGCTCTATGCCGCCAAGAAGGAGGGCAAGAACCGCTATGCCGTCTTCGCCGGTGACCATGAGACGCCGGCATTGGCGCCGGACCAGATCGAGCCGATGATGGCGCCGCCGCGCCGGCAGGATGCCACCGCCGGGTAGCCGGTGCTATCGTTGCCGGCCATGAGGCCGGTTCTGTTCTTCCTCCGCGCAGCGCTCGCGCTGCTTCTTCTTCCTGCGCCGGTCTCGGCCGAGGATCTCACGTCGCTCGCCCGCTCGTCCGGCACGCCGGTCATCCCCGGGCTGAAGATGGTCTGGCTGGCGCCGTGGGGCGATCCCGCCCAGGCCCATCCCTGGACCAACATCATCGTCCACCAGACCGAAGGGCCGGCGGGATCGGCGCGATCAGGGGCGCTGGCGCAAGCCAAGAACCCGAAACGGCGCGGCGTCACCGTGTGGGTGGAAACCGACGGCACGGTGTATTGGGCGGTGCCGGAAACCCTGGTGACGCTGCATGGCGACGGCGCCAACCGCAACGACAACCGCTATATCGACAACGGCCCGACCTATCGCAAGGTCGTCCGCGATAATTCCATCGGCGTGGAGTTCGCCGGCAACTATCCCGACGTCACCCGGCCCGCCACCGAAGCCCAGATCGCCGCGTGGCGCATTCTCTCGAAGCTGCTCCAGCTGCGCTATCAGATCCCGCGGGAGCGGATCTATGCGCACAACTGGATCGACTACAAGGATGCCCGCTATTGCGAGGGCTGTGCGCTCGCCGGGCTCGCCCGCGCTGCGCCGGACTGATCACATAACAAACTGATCACATAACAAGAAGCCGGCGTCTCCGCCGGCTCCGATCGCATCCAAAGACCACCTTCAAGCCGCAAGCCGCGCCGCTAATGCGCGGCCTCCAGGGCCGCCGCCTCCTGCTTGGCGATGGCGCCCTTGACGGCGGACTGCACCTTCTCGAACGCGCGCACCTCGATCTGGCGCACGCGCTCGCGCGACACGCCGAACTCGGCCGCCAGGTCCTCGAGCGTCATCGGCTCGTCGGCCAGGCGCCGCGCCTCGAAGATGCGGCGCTCGCGCGCGTTGAGCACGCCGATCGCGCCGTTCAGCGCCTGCCTGCGGTGGTCATATTCCTCGTGCTCGGCCATGATGGCTTCCTGGTTGGGCGAGGTATCGACCAGCCAGTCCTGCCATTCGCCCGCTTCGCCGTCGTCGCGGATCGGCGCGTTCAGCGAGGCGTCGCCGCCGAGGCGGCGGTTCATGTCGACCACGTCCTGATCGGTCACGCCGAGGCGCTTCGCGATCAGCTTGACCTGATCCGGATGCAGATCGCCTTCATCCAGCGCGGAGATCTTGCTCTTGGCCTTGCGCAGGTTGAAGAACAGCTTCTTCTGGTTCGCGGTGGTGCCCATCTTCACGAGCGACCAGGAACGCAGGATGTACTCTTGTATCGACGCCTTGATCCACCACATGGCGTAGGTGGCGAGGCGAAAGCCCTTCTCGGGCTCGAACCTTTTCACCGCCTGCATCAGGCCGACATTGCCTTCCGAAACGACTTCGGATATCGGCAGGCCATAGCCGCGATAGCCCATGGCGATCTTGGCCACGAGCCTGAGGTGGCTGGTCACGAGTTTATGCGCTGCGTCGCTGTCGTCATGCTCGCGCCAACGCTTGGCGAGCATGTACTCCTCCTGCGGTTCCAGCATCGGGAACTTGCGGATCTCGGCGAGGTAGCGTGAAAGTCCGGATTCTCCATTGAGAACCGGCAGTGTAGCTGTACGGGCCATCGAGCGCCCTCCAGTTGGTTCAGGCCCCCGATAGCGGCGGGCCAGGCAAAGCGGTCGCTTGGTTAAAGCCGGCCGGTTTGCGACGTTCCATGCGTCGACCATTCGACGCAGGCGCAACATACACCATTTTCGCCCCCCGGTGGAAGGATTCCGGGGGTCACGTCCCCGTGTGGCTGCCATAACCTGCTGGCATGCTTGCGTTTTTCTGAAGGCGCTGCGTCATAGCGCCGCTCGCAGGGCGCTCCTCAACAGCATGAGATCCTCCGGCAGCTCCGATTCCCAGTGCATTGTTTCTCCCGTCCGCGGGTGCTCGATGACCAGCAGATAGGCGTGCAGCGCCTGCCGTCCGAGCGCCTCGAGCGCGTCCCGCGCGGCCGGCGCGAGCTGGTTCGCCTTGGTCTTGAAATGCGGGCCATAGACGGCATCGCCGAGCAGCGGATGGCCGAGGTGAGACAGATGCACCCGGATCTGGTGGGTGCGCCCGGTCTCGAGATGGCAGGCGATCAGCGACGCCACCGGCTTGCCGTCGCGGCCGACGAAGCTCTCCTGCACCTCGTAATGCGTGATGGCCTCGCGCCCCCGCGGGCGCACCGCCATCTTGTCGCGCGCATGCGGATGCCGGTCGATGGCTGCGTTGATGGTGCCATGCGGCCGGTGCGGCACGCCCCAGGCGAACGCCAGATAGCCGCGCTCCATCGCGCCGGTGCGGCCGTGATCGGCGAACTGCGCGCTGAGCGAGGCGTGCGCCCGATCGTTCTTCGCGACCACCATCAGCCCGGTGGTGTCCTTGTCCAGCCGGTGCACGATGCCGGGCCGCTTCACCCCGCCGATCCCGGAAAGACTGGCGCCGCAATGCGCGATCAGCGCGTTCACCAGGGTGCCGGTCTCGTGCCCGGCCGCGGGATGCACCACGAGGCCGGCCGGCTTGTCGATGACGACGATGTCGTCGTCCTCGTAGATGATTTTCAGCGGGATCGCCTCGGCCGCGGGCTCCGCCGGCACCGCTTCCGGCACGTCGATTGTGATCGTGTCGCCGGCGGCGACGTGATAAGCGGGGTCCCGCACCGCCTCCGCGCGGAGGCTGACCTGACCGGCCAGGATCAGCGCCTTCAGCCGCGACCGCGACAGCTCCGGCAGCCGGACCGCGAGCACGCGATCGAGCCGCGGCGAGCCTTCGTCGCCGGCGACCGTCACCGTCATCACGCCGCTAGGATTTGAAGTCGAGATGTCCATGAATTCCACCGTTGCGCCCGAGCCGTCATCGCCCGAGCAGGCCCAGCTGATGGCGCGGCTGCGGCGCATGATGATGATCGCGGGCGTGACCACCTCGATCGCGATCGCAGTGCTTCTGGTCGCCATCGGCTACCGCCTTTTCCGCGGCGATGGAAGCACAGCTTCGGGCCCCGACCTCACCGCCATGCTGCCCAAGGGCGCCCGCATCGTCGCCACCGGCACCGCCGGCGACCGCTTGGCCGTGACGCTGGACATCTCCGGCATCACCGAGATCCGCACTTTCGACGCCAAGACCCTCAAACCCACCGGCCGCCTCCGCTTCGCGGTGGAGCCGTAAGGGGCGGGGGCGGTTTCGCCCGGACGCCAGCCATTATTGCGTTGCTGCCCCATCTCTGCCGACTCGGGCGGTCAGCGCCTCCCCCGCCTGCGGGGGAGGTCGCATCGCATCGAAGATGCGATGCGGGTGGGGGAACTCTCTCCACACGCACCGCCGCCGCGGCGCCCCCACCCCAACCCTCCCCCGCAAGCGGGAGAGGGCGCCCACCGCCGCCTTGGCCGGCTGTTTCCATCCTATGATGGCCGATCCCTTCGCCGCCCGGGCAGTCCACTCCCCTCCCCCTTGCGGGGAGGGGTCGGGGGTGGGGGTCCCCACGGGGAAAGACCCTCGAGGCACTCACCCCACAAAATTCCCATCCCCGTCTTGCGGCGCGGCGATTTCGAGGCTATGCGGTTCACCTCACGCTCCCTTCGTCTAGCGGTTAGGACGCGGCCCTCTCAAGGCTGAAACAGGGGTTCGATTCCCCTAGGGAGCGCCATTTACAGATTATGCCATTGAATTCTCGTGTTTTTTAACCTGATTTGTCCCACTCCAGGAATTAGTGGGACAGTATATGTTCTTTGTTTGTGCAGGATCATCCTATTAGGATAGGTTGAGAAACAATGGTTCACTCAACCGGAGATTCTCATGCTTCCCAACGGCCTTTATGTTGCTCGATTCACCACACCGCTCGGGTCGGGCGCCGGCGTCCTGGTGTTGAACGACGGCCGGCTTCGCGGCGGGGATTCCGCCATCGTGTACACCGGCACATACTCCCAGGACGCAAACAAGTTCACAGCCGAGGTGTCGACGAAAAGGCATACGGCAGGTTTGAACTCAGTGTTTGGGGTCGATGCGATCACAATCTCCCTTACAGGCACATCCTCGGACACGACAGCTTCGTGCACCGGATCAGCGGCCGGCGTGAGCTTCAAAGCCGAGCTAATCCGGATTGGTGATTAACATCCTCTCGATGGAGTGGTGATAGTGCCAAAGTATCAAGTAGCTCATATCCGCGAACAGGGGCAGGATATGATCATTTTCCCGCTTGAAGCGCGCTTTGGTTACCTGAGCGATGCGGACAAAAACCACGAGTTAGGAATACTCGAATCCCGAGCCAATGCAGCGGGCCTACGCGGTGCTGCGGTTGCGGTTTGGGATGCTGGCGGCGGAAGGATGGGCTTCATGGGACCGCAGCCATGGCATTCCTTTCTCCGGAGCATAAGCCTTCAGTTCGTGGCTGCGAACTTGAACAAGGAGGTTTTCTGGTAGCGTTTCTCGCCCTAAGCTTTCTCTAACCCCTGAGCTTCGCCATAGCCGCATCGGCAGTTTTCTTTCGGCTCGCCGCCTTGGTGTAGCGCTCCACCTCTTCCAAGGTTTGGTGACCCGTGATCGCCATGATCTCGTGAGGCGTTGCGCCAGATTCCGCAAGCGCGGTCGAGGTAGCCTTTCGTACTCCGTGTGCGGAGCAATGCGGCAGATTGGCTTGGCGGCACCAATCCTTGAACTTATTTCCAAATCCGTTCGCAGTGAACGGCTTGCCGAATTCGGTGAGTAGAAATGTCATGTTGGTACTAACGCTCGCTGCTGCAATGCTGTCGGCAAGCGCCGGGTGCAGCGGAATGTCGATGTCGATCGGGTTTCGGTGCTCATTCTTTGCTTGGCGAAAGCGAATGCGACCATCCCGAATATGCTGGCGCCCGAGGCGCGGCGCATCCTCTCGCCGGCCGGTCGTGTAGCGCAGCAAATCGAGCGCGAGGCGCGGCTTGGACCCGAGCGGGTGACGCTCGTAATACTGCAGGATTTCCCCATCTGTCCAAGTGTGGTGACCGTCCGATCGATACTTTAGCTTTTTCACGTCCGTCGTCGGATTGACTGTGGTTTCCTCGGCCTCGTTTGCCCAAGAGAACAACGCACGTAAAGCTTTCAGAAGCTGGTTGGCTGCGGCCGGTGTGGCGGCCTTTGCATCGCGCATTTTGCGGACGTGCCGAGACTGCATCATCGCGACCGGCTTAGCGCCGTGCTCTCCGGCGATTCCATCCAGTGCCCGACGCTGCCAATTACGTGTGCTGATGTCCAAAGCTTTGTAAGCCGCGCTCGCGTAGTAGCGAATACAGAGATAGCGGAACGATCCCTTTTTCGTTTCGTCAGCCTGCCGCAGCGGCGCCTCGGAAGCCGTCACGATAGCCGCTTGATATTCTTCCATGAAAGCCGGCGTGCCCGGCAAAGCGCGAATGCGCACCTTCCGTTTTCCGGGCACCCGAACGTAGCACCGGACATTGCCATGCCGATCAACATCCTCGCAAATGTACTTAAGTGGCACGCGCATGTTTGGAGCCGGATTCAATCCCATGGATTTTCCCCGCTATCGTCGAATGCGTCAAAAGCGCAGTCAAGCGCCTTACGGTCCCAAATCGTCCTGGCGCCGACCCTTTTGGGGGACGGCATCTCGCCCGACGCGACCATTTTATCGAACGTCGATGCGCTGACGCCGATGTATTCTGCGGCTTGAACACGCGACAAGCCCCGCGGCGGCAGCGACAGCGGCAATGTGCTGCTGCGGCGCGCTGATGATTTCTCGTCGAGCATGCTGATCTAGCCTAAAAAGGAAGTGCGGCCTTGCCGTCCTTGACCCCCAAGGAAGCCCCACGCGCGCCGGACTAGGCGCGCATGGCCGCAAGCAAGCGGGGGAGGACGGCTGTCGCTGTTGGATGGGCCGCAACACCCTCAATCCTGCGAGGCCTCACGGCGCCCGCTAGCTTGCTTACGGTTGGTAGCGTTTAGGTGCCGGGGTTCAGGTAGCTGCCACGGAAATCGTTGATGCCGCAGCCGAAGTCGAGCACCGCTCGCACTTCGACGCCAAGCACGTCCCAACCTGGGCGCACCTCGACCATCGGCCCGTCGGCGCCGTTGAGATACGCAACCATGATCGTTGGCACCTCGGCCGGATCGGCAAACAGCCGCCACGAATTATCGGCGAACCTCGGTTCGACGTGGAGCTCCAGGGCGCCGGCGAATGGATTCACCTTCGTCGAGTCGACCGCAGAGATCGTATGCAGGAACTGTTCTGCCGTCGTCTCAAGGGATGGCCCAACAACCAGGTGGCGAGGCGTTGATTTGATCGGCGTCGCGCCGTCGATGTCCTTCATGTTGCGAAGTGCCTGCCTGCCAGCGGAAAGGCCGGTGACATCGATGCCGCTACCCGCCGCAGCCTTGTTCGCCCGGCTGGCGCCAGTGCCATAGAGCGGACTTCCGTCCGCGAGGTTCACGCCATTGCCGCCGTTCGCGGTGAACAGCGAGACGAGCAAATCCGCCTCGGTCTGCGCCGCAGCGCGACCAAATGCAGCGTTGGAGTCCGCGAACGCGTTAAGGTCATCATTGATGATAGCCTGACGCGAGATCGAGAACATGCGCGCATAAGTCTTGAGCTTGAACGACTCGACCGATTCCGACCGCGCACCATGTTTGACTTCGCTGCCCTCGCCGAGTTCAAGCAGTCGCGGCGCCTCGCTCAACTTGATCTGGTAGAGCGTCCTGAAGTCGGCGGCATCGCGCCGCTTGGCGATCCTCAAGAGAGGAGTCTGCGCCACCTGATAGGCCTGATTCAGAACGCGGTTGCCCGTGCTCAACAACAGATTTGGAAAGTCTGTGGTCGCGAGCATGCCACCGGAACGTGCCATGATCTGCCCGGCAAGCTGCTCGCGGTTCTTCCAATTTGGCCGCTCGCCGCGCTGTTCGAGCATCATCGCGCCGAGCTCGAGCACAGTCTTGCCCATCAACTCGGCCGCAGCACCTTCAGGCCGGCCGCCAGTCATGCGGGCGTACAAAGCCCCCTCGATCGCGCGAGCGAGGAAGTCCGGATTGTCGAGCGTATCCCCATCGCCGCCGGTGCGACTTGAGATTTGGATGCGCGCAGCAGAGTGCGCCATCTGATCCAGGACGGCCACACGAAATTGCTCGACGGTCGATCCCGACCTGATGTGCCCCTGCGCGAACTCGGCCGGAAGATGATGGCGGGCCGCGAGCTCGTAAAACTCGATCGAACGCCGTTCATTTGCCGGGCTGTCATTCTGAGACCGAGTGACGATCACGGTGTCGTCGGGCTGGTTTGCGTTCTGGTCGTTAGCGTTCTGGTTCTTCATTGCATTGTTGCCTTTCGAGAGGTTTCGCACATGAGCTTTCGGATCGGCCGGAATCGCGACCAAGCTGACTTCCATTGGCTGCCAATCCGTATGGGTGATGACGACGTTGCCGCTTTCGTCGCGGCTTTCGACGCTGGCGAAAACGCGGTACCCGACGGAGACGGCAGGAGCCGTGCCGGCGGCCAAGTCGATCGCGATCGGCTTCACATCGTCACGCGGCGACAATCTTGCGTCGGCGACAAGCTCGCCATTTTCGATCCTGGCATCGGTGATGATGCCGATTTGATCCTTTGCCGAACCGGACCGATGAGAATCCAGCAAAGGTGCCGCACCCGACTTCAATCGTTCGAGGCGGATGGATTGAGGCGCGATGGACAGCACCTCGAAATAGTCGCCGTAGGTCGAATCGCGCCGCTGCACTGGCGTGCCGGTCGCGATAACCGCGGAGAATGATCCGCTTTCGGGATCAAAAGAAGTTGCCCGAACGGGAGCTCGGCGGACGTGCAAATCCGTTCGCGCCGGCGAGCGCCGGTGCGTTACGTCAATTGTCATGGATTTCCCTTGGTGGAGTGTATGGCCTAGTGGAGCGGCCGAGGTGGCGAAAGGTCAACCAGCGCCAACGCGCCCAAACTGGCTGCATGGGCGGCGAGTGCGCCGGCAAAAAACTCGTACGGCAAGCCCAATTGATCGGCGAGATATTCAACCGTCATCGGCTCGCCGGCTTGCAAACGCGCGTAGACGGCTGTGCACCGGCTCTCGAAATCAGCCGGAAGTGTGAAGGAAAGGTCTTTCGCTGACATGGCGCGGCGTGCCTTGTTGCTGTTAGTACGCACGGACCTAAGCCGTCGGCGCGCCATCATCCCATTTATCGAAGGTGTCGAGACGCTCCAAAACCGAACGGATCAATTTTGAAACGTTCAACTGCAACGCGGCAGTCGGGTCAGCCAAAAACTTGATATGCCCGATCGGCGCGCCGGTGATGCTCACCGGAAAGCTGGTGTCCGGCTCGATCACAAACGTCAGAAAGCGGTCATCGGTTGCTTCCGGCGCGCTTCGTTCATGGGCGGCGATAGCGTCAATCAGACCTCCGCGTCGACCAACGATTTCGAATGCGTTACGAAGGCCGGCTCCATTACGAGCGATGAATGCGGCGACAGCGATCCGCGCCACGTCGGACAAGGTGAACAAGTGGCCCTTGCCTTTGCGCTCACCGAGGCCCTCGAAGAAGCCCAGGCGACGCCAGTCGCGCAGCGTGTCCGGCTTGCAGTGCGCCGCATAAGCGGTCGCGCTAGGCGAATATTCTTTCAGCATGGTCTTGTTTCCCTTTCTCTCATGTGTGGTTGGTCCGCCCGGCTGGGCAAAAAAAAGCCCCGACGCAACAGCCGTTGCGCGGAGCGGTTCGGTAAAACAAAACCCGCCTTTGCGGGCGGGTTCAAAAACACTGAAGTTAGGTAAGCAAACCCGCACGGACCGGGTTTCTTTGTATCGCGATCTTACATCAACTTCTGTGTTATAGGCTGGCACTTTCCTTCCGGTCAATGCACCCGGTCACTGATTGCGCGGAAACCCCTTAAACTGCAGCGGGTTTGCGCATCTTTTGCCGGCTCGCCCGCACATAGCTTTGGACGGTCTCGGCCTCGATTGGCGACTCCACCGGCTTGCCGGCGACGGCGTTGCGCCTGGGCGCGACGCCGAGCTCGACATCCGCCAGGGTGAGTTTGCGGCCAGCGAGCACGCGCGCGACGGCGAGGATCCGTCGCACCACGGCATGAGCGCACGGTGCGCGGGTGCACCTCGATCGTTGCCAGCCTGCCGGCGAGCGTGCGCGCGAGATCGTCGAGCGCGTTGCACCACGTCACCCATTCGGTGCGGCACTCGCCGATGTGCAGCGGCGCCGGCTCGTGCCAATCGAGCGGCGAGAGCGGCGACATCGCGAGCGTGTATTCGCCGTCACGCTTGCGCGCGCGGCCCTCGTTCTTGCGCAACTCGACAGTCACGCCGCCGTCGTCGGTGCCATAGACAATCGGGCGCGGACGCCCTTTCAGTGTGGGCGCAAACATCTGGTACGGTGTTGGTTGATCAAACTTCCATTTCGTCCGCGAGCCGAGCGTTGCATGGGAGATGACGAGCTGTTGTGGATCGAAAACGAGCCGAGGATCAAGCGCGGCGCTTCGCCGGCGATGCCCGCAAGCGCGCCGAATAACGATAACACCTCCTCGACATCTGCAAAGCGCGCCTCCTGTGCAAGCTCGCGCACAGACTGCGCCACAATCAGAGCGTCATCGCGCGGCTCGCCCGGCACAAAGCCGAACCCGTCGCCGTAACCGCCCGTTTGCACGATGGTGCCCAGGATGCCGTATTGCGTAATAACATCCCAGGGCGTCGCCGTCACAGCCCGGCGCTTAGGCAATTCATCGCGAATCGTCCATTGCAAAATCGAGATCAAGAAACGCGAAACCCGCCTTGCGGGCGGGCTTCTTTGTTCGCCTTTTGGAACGCTCCGGGTGTATGTCAAGCGGCGCGGTCCGGCAAGCCACCCCCATCAAGAAGGCCGGCAACCCCTATGCCGCGCGGAAGCAATCTCTCAATCTCGATTTTCTTTTTCACGCCCTACAGTCTCCGCTTAAGCCTGCGCTTATCACCGCCCGTAATTATTGAGCACCTTGTGCCACTTGGCTCGCGTTGCCTCGTGCCGCGTAGCCAGTTCCGGGAAGCAACGAATGCGCCGATCGATCGCGGCATCGATTTCTTCGTGTGAGTGGAGATAAAGCGGAGTCGTCTCGCCCGTATCTTCGTCGCAGTAAGTCGCAAACCGCACGCATGGCGGCTCGCGGCCGCTGCCAACAGTCGAATTAGTTCGACGCTTGATCCCCGTGAGATGATCTGCACGCGCATGCCGAATTGCGAGCGCCTTTGCGATCCGAATAATATCTTCGTGCACGGCATCGGCCATGCCGGCCGAAACGCCGGATGCGCCATTGTTTGTCATGAGAATTGCCTTTCGAGCTTGGCTTTCTAGAGCCTTCGCCGGCGTCGGGCCGGGCGGCCGGGAGCTAGAAACCTGCTCGAAACAGGTGGACGCGCCTTTAAGCTTTCGCTCTGGACATTGCGCGGCCCTCCCGGCCAACGGCTAAATCGATCCGCTGAAACCGAATACGCGTAGTCGAGTCGGGCTTCTAGACCCGACGCGACCATTCGTCATTCTAAGAAGGTCCACAACATAGCGCATGATGCGCTATGTAGCGCATGATGCGCTAGTTTTTGCTGCTAAGCCCATGTTTGAGAAATGTTTCGTCTTGGCGACCTTGCGTTAGCTTGCTCGCGTTAGGCATCGATCGCTCCGTCGATCCTGAGATACCTGTTGCCGAGGCGCCACTCGATCATGTCTAAGCTTACTTTCGTACGAAACAAAAACGGCGGCCCGGATCGGCCGCCGCGTGAACACCTGAGGCGGCCGAACTACGGCCGCGATATTTTAACGCGCCATGGTCCGGCGCTGCGCTACCTAGCGGCCTTTTAAAGTCAGGGCGCTGGCGCCGCGTCGGATGCCGATTGCCCGGTTGAGCCCATCGAGCCCTTGGCCGTGGTTCCGGTTGATCGAAGTGCCATGACGGCGGTTGCCACCTTCTGCTCGATCGAGGCGAGCAGACTCGGCGACGCTTCAACCTTCACCGCAACGTCAACCTTGGCTTGCCCCTCAACCTCGGCCTTGACCGGCTAGGCGGAACCTATGCCCGGCCCGGTGATGTCGTCGCCGGGGCCGGTTGGTTCGCCGGCATGCTCGGTCCGTTGAGCTTTGACAAGGCGATGGAGTTGGGATCGAGGTGGACCGGCGGCTCAAGCTGGATGGCGAGCAAGGTCGCGGCCTTGCTCCGTCCGGCACTCGGCCTGCCACAGATTGCCGGTGCCGGCTCGGTGATGTTGGCGAGCACGTTGTCGAGCTGCGCGCCGACCGACTTGCCGATCACCTTGGGGATCACTGCGCTGGAGATCCTCGGCCGCCGCACCGCCCTTGGCGCCCGACACCGGCCGCCGACATCTGTGCATGTGCTCGATCTGCCGACACTTTGGCCGTGCGCGCGGCGATCGCCCGCACTGCCTGGTGCCGGTATAGATGGCGGCAGATCCGGCCGCCATTTTTGCGGTAGAGGCGTGTGCCCGGTTTGCTTTGTCGATTTGCTTTTCGGCGCCGGCGGCGCATTTGATTCAGTCGTCGCGAAAATTAGCCCGTACGGCGACTATTTCGAGGTGATGTCCATCGCCTCTCAATCCATCCGCCTCGATCGATTGAAGTCGGGTGCGGCACCTTTGATGGTCGAATTGATGCGTGCGGGCGCCAGAACAGCTCGCCGTATCTGACCGGGCGCAATCAGGTTGGGATCAATTAATCAGAACGCCGGCGCCGAGATCGTTTGGCTGCCATCAATTGGGCAACCCTTGCGAATTCTGAAGCCTCGGAACGATAGGCGATTGTCTCTGGTTGGCGTGTTGCTTGATTGCTCGATCCGGATTCCATCGCTTCATACAGATGCGCGATATCTTGATCAGTGAACAGTTTCGCGCGGCCTATCGTTCGATAGAACGGCTTGTCGACGATGAACTGCGCAAACACCCGTTTGCTTACTCGAAAGATCGCCGCAGCTTCAGCCATGGTATAAAGCTTTAGAGGCATGATCGGCCTACCTTATTGATCGGAATGGCGCCCTATGGCGGCGTCAACCTGTCAACCCTGTCAACCCAAGTTTCGATTTTTGCCGCTGGCGAGATTTCGGGGCGCGCTTGTGCCGTAGGGGGGAGGGGCCGGGGAAGGACCCGCCGTCTAATAGGCGCCCTTCGCCTGCCGTTCCGCGATCCGTTTGCCGAAGTCGGTCACACCCCAGGCTGGAAGGCCACCACCGGCGCAGACGTGATGGCATTGGACCAGGCGATGTGTGAATAGCTCGCGCAGTTCCGGGTCTGCGCGCTCGCTCGCGCTCATGAACCATCCGCTTGGATAGATCGAGAGCGCGGACAACACGCGGCGCTGCTTGATGGTCATCGCTTTCGCAAATTCGATTTGGTCTTTGGTCAACTTGCTCATTGGTTGCTCTTAGGACATGTCCAAGCAGTCCAAGAGGCCCGATGGGCCTTGGACTGCATGAAACCGCTTTGATTATGGGGTTGGTCTAGGGTGTCCAAGGTGTCCAAGGACATTGAGAGGTTGAGGCAAAAAAACAAAAACCGGGCTCAAGAGCTTGAGACCCGGTTTGCTTGCCTACACGCGCGCGACCTGGACGCCCTAGACACCCTGGACGCGCACTTGATTTTGTTGACTAATCTGAATTTCGCCCAGCTTGGACGCGCTTGGACGCCCTAGACCGGAGCGACATCATCCGCGTCCGAGCCCGATTGCATCGCCCGCTCGCCCTCTCCCGGGGAAAGCGCCGGCCAGTCCACGGGCTGGCCAAGCAACTCATCGAATGCTGCGCGGCACTCATCAAGCGGCGGCATCTCATAGCACCATACACGCTGTGTTACGCCAGGATCAACTGCGATCGCAGGCCGGGTCTTGCGCAGGCCCGGCACAAGCTTGGCGAGCCGCTTACCAAACTCGGCAGGACCGCGCTTGCGGCCCACACCCACTTGCGATGAGGCTTTGAGGTATTCTGAATAAAGGTGATCGCAAGGGACTCGCTCTGGCCACTCGGCACCCTCGTGAAGGCGGTTGAACCAAAAGTCATCGATCGTATCGAGAGACCGAACCTTTTGCTCAAGCAAGGCTTTGGTTTGCGGCAGATGCCACAAGTCCACCTGAGTCAAGTCGAATGTCAGCAAGTCATGGAGAAGCCGCTCGCGCCCGCCGTTGTTCATTTCATCATCCATCTCGGCGAAGTAGGCACGATTCTGGGCGCACCGAGGGTTAACGTCGAGAACGACAAACCGGCGCTCATCCATGCCGGCGGGCACGACCCACCCCTCGTTAGAGGACATGATCACGCGCACGAAATTGCGAAGGCGGATCGGGTCGACTCCCTTGGACTCAATCATCTGCATTTCGCTCGTGATCAGGCCCTTGAGCCGTCCTTCGGCCGCCTTGTCCCCCGCCCAAACGGCCTCGTCCGCCTGCAACAGCAAGCAACTCGCCATGTGAGCATTGAACTGCCCAGTGATATACCGGGCATCATCCACCTGGAAGTAATGCGACGAAAACAGCGATCCGAGGATCTCGCCAACCTTGCTCTTGCCCGTGCCCCGTCGACCGCGCAGCACGATCGCGGTGCCAAGCCGCTCGCGTGGCTTTTGCACGATGTGAGCCATCCAGCCGAAAACATATTTGAAGAGCTCCGGATCGCCATCGCAGACGTTCGTAAGCAGATGGTCGCGGAAGATATTGCACGATCCAGCCGGCGAGGGCGCCACGTCGAAACCCCGCCAGAAATTCAGATAGCCCGGCGTCCCTGCGGCGCCATCCGGGTTCGGGAAAAACTCGATGCCTGCGTATGACCGGCGGTCGGGATGCGAGTGCCAGGCCCTCGCCCAAGTGACCGGGCGAATCTTGCCGTCCGATCCAACAATTTCCGTGTGCCGGTTGGCGAACCACGAGTTCATCGATTCGACCGACATCACGCGCACCCGGTCATTCACCGGACCCGAGGGCTGTTCGTTCACTACCACAGCTTTGCCGCCCCAAATCGCCAGGGCGTAGCTGCGATTGATTTCGGCGACATCGAAGCCCCAAGCGCGCGGCGACGCGTTTGACGCGTCCACGGGGCTCCTATCGCCGGTCTGCCCCCCCTCGGGACAAACGGCCGACGGGAGGGAACCGTTCAAGTCGGATTCGTCGTCGCTTTCGATCAGGCGCACAATGCGCTCATGCGGCGGCATGTCGCCGTGTTCGACAAGATCAGCGATGCGAGCAGCGACGCGGGCCGGATCGGCGGCGCCGCCAAGCATGTCGTTAAAGTCCTGTCCCGCGCGGCCGTTGGCGCAAACGGGTTTCGCGGCGGCCTCCGGGAGGCCACCGTTTGCAAGCTCAGTCATGTCGGATTCTACCTCTCCGGCGGCCCTATTGGGCGCCAGTGGTGAGACGTTCGCTCTAGAAACGATAACGATTCCGTAGAGCCGTTCTCTGTCCCACCGGCCAGTAAGTGTTTGATTCCGCGAGAGACATAAAGTCCCCTAGGGAGCGCCATTCCCGGCGCTCAACCCTTCATCTCTAACCTGTACGCGCGGCTCCTCAGCCTCGCGGCGCATTTTCGCGTCCGAGCTTTGCTCTTCGGGACGCCCTTCCGAGAGAAGGGCGCAGGGAAGGCCGGGTGCAGGCCGCACCCATGGCCCGCCTGCAGAAAGAAAAGCAGGCGGCAGTCACCACAGGATTGGCCGAACAACCGGCCTTCCCTGCGCGATGGGTTGAACGGCTGCTCCGTGCTCTCCCAGGGGACCGGGCTTGCTTGCCCCCGTCATCGGGATGTCGCCGACCAAGACACCAGCGTCGGGGTGTCGGGACCACACGGCTTGACCGTCCGCCTCGGGCTCGTTCGTCCGCACGCGAAACGCGCACTGCGACCCCAGGCGGCCACCGCATCTCCCGCTCCACGGTCCGTGACGATCGCGAAACGCCCCTTCAGTGAGCGCGAGACGGCGAGGAGCATCGATCTGATTTGCCCGACGACACAAGCGGAGATTTGCCCGGCGGAATGCGGCAGATTGGCACGACGGGCAGTTTGGGCATGGTGGGATGCAAAGAAGGTACGAGCCCTTAGTTCGAACAAGGCGCAATTTGGAATCGGCGATCCCCCTTCCAGTCTTGAAGGGGAGACCACTAGCTCGGCTCTCGGCTTTGCATCACTCCTCGTCGAGGAGCGAGGAAAACCTCTGCGCGTAGCATCGTTGGTCTTCTCTGGGGCGAATAGGAACGTTAAAGCTGAAGGGGTTGAGTCGGGGGTTAGCCGTGTCGTCTCTTTATTCGAAGCTAAAGAAAGACAGCGCAAACTGGGCAAACGAAGAGGAGCTGCGGAAGAGCTGGCTTAAGCATATCGAGAATGAACTCGGTATCGTCTTCCACGCAGAGCGTGAGAGGAACGATGCTTCATATAATCAAGTCATCATTGAATTTAAAGGCAAAGGTCTCTTCAAAGGAAACACTAAAAGCAATGCCTTTAAGGAAGCGGTCAACGATCGATTAGACAAGTATATTGTTCGTCGAGCAAAATCGGAGGGGCTTGCGCCCGAAGACTACATCGGCATCGCTACCGATGGAGAGCACATTTGCTTCGCCTTCCATAAGGATGGCGTCATATCTCACCGCAATCTTCTTCCTTTCAATGAATCGTCCGTTGAGCTTGTTGCCCAAGCGTGCCGGGACGCAAAGCGTCGGGCCGTAACTGCAGGAAATCTTATTGAGGACTTTGGTCACGGATCAGTGGTCGGTACCGAAATGATGGCAGCGCTCGCAAGCGAGCTGGAGCGCAACATCAAGAGTCCCTCAAACAACAAGATCAAGATGCTATTCGAAGAATGGCGGGCGCTGTTCGGGCAAGTCGCCGATTTGTCGGCAGCTCAAGCCCAGGAAATTCGTCGATTGATACCCGTCAAGCTCGCGTTGCCAAAAGCAGATGCTGTTGCGGCGCTTCTATTTGTGATACACACATACAACGCGTTCGTAATGAAGTTGCTCGCCGCAGAGATTGTGGCTGAGTACGATCTAACCTCATACCCAGACTTCTGTGAACAGCTTCTTGGGTACGATGACGACGCGCTATTAAAGCGGCTGAACGACGAAGTTGAAAGAGCAGCTTACTTCGAAGGCGCGTTGATCAAGGGATTCGTCGAGGAGGCAGTTTTCTCCTGGTATTCCGACGCTTCTCTGACAAGAGGCGGGCGAGTGCACATTTGCACGGGGATTCGGTCGCTCCTGAGGCAGATGTCCCTATATCGCATGGATGATCTGAGCGCTGCTCGTTCTAAGGACGTGCTAAAATCTTTCTATCAGGCCCTCGTTCCAGAGCCACTTCGTAAGGCGCTCGGCGAATTCTATACACCTGATTGGCTTGTGGAAGTCGCATGCGACCGTCTAGAAGCGAAGGGATGGTTGGAGATCAGAGCGTTAGACCCGACATGTGGTTCTGGGTCGTTTCTCCTAGAGATTATCCGCAGAAAGCGCGCGCAGGCGAATAAGAGCAAGCTCCCCGCTGGCAAGACATTGCAGAACATCTTGGAGAATGTTTGGGGTTTCGACCTGAACCCTCTGGCTGTTCAGGCCTCTCGAGTGAATTTCCTCATTGCAATCGCGGACTTGATCGCTGAAGCAAAGATGGAAATCGAGCTGCCGGTACTGCTCGCCGATGCAGTATACTCCCCGGCACCTCCTCCAGCCGGCGGAAACGGTTTTGTCGAATACCATATAGGCAGCGCAGTCTCGGATCTGAAGGTGATCTTGCCCCCTGAGCTCGCATTCGATCGGGCTAGGCTCGATAAGACTTTTGTCATAATGTGCGCTGCCGTCGACTCGGAGCTCAAGTACTCGGTCGTAGCAAAGCAGCTCGAAGCCCAGGGCTTTTTGTCCGCTGAAGAATTGGAGAGCTGGGCGAGTGCACTGGAGCACACTTACAATCAAGTTCTCGCTCTCCACCAGAAAGCATGGAATGGTATTTGGTTTCGGATCGTTAGAAACTTCTTCTGGTCGGCAGTGGCAGGAGAGTTCGACGTAGTAGTCGGGAATCCGCCTTGGGTCAGATGGTCCAATTTGCCGGAAATCTACCGTAAACGCGTCAAACCCACGTGCGAGAAGTACGCGATATTCTCGGAAACTCCATTTCATGGAGGTAATGAACTGGATATCTCGGGGATGATTACCTACACGGTCGGCGACAAGTGGCTGAAGCAGGGGGGCTCACTGGTCTTCGTTATCACTCAAACACACTTCCAGTCGCCCTCATCGCAGGGCTTCCGTAGCTTCAGCATCAATAAGAAGGCAAATCTCATTCCGGTTGGGGTTGATGATCTAAAGAAGCTTAAGCCATTCGCCAAGGTCGCAAATAAAACTGCAATTATGCGCCTCCAAAAAGTTCCCGCATCAGTCAAACCCCAGTACCCAGTCGAATATCGGGTGTGGGAAAAAGGCGACGGAGCGTCTGCTGCCATCCCGGAAAGCTTAAACAAGTCGCAAGTGCTCGCTCGTGTGAATGTGAAGGACTGGGTGAGCTGCTGCCGGTTTGATGGACACCCGGTCAAGCTAATCCCACCTTGCGCTCGAACTCAACCGGGCTGACGTAGC
>NZ_JAUEXY010000003.1:0-496556 GCF_032489375.1 Bradyrhizobium sp. SZCCHNR1098 | reverse complement strand
ACTTCCGTCTCTTCATCGCCCACCTCCGGCTTCATGAAACACCCAATCTCGGTGTCCATCAAACCGGCAGCAGCTCAAGCCTTGGTCAGATGCACTTCGAACCTGGCGCCATCAGCCGGACTGTAGTCGCTCGGATGCCTGAGCTGAATGACTGTATCCACACGTCCTCGCGCTTCGATGTCCCTCTGGCGTTGCCGCCTCGACTAGCATGATGGACGATCAAGACCGTCAATCCGCGGCGCCGCAGTTGCAGTAGCCAAGCCTGCATTGAGTCCCAAGACTCAGCATCATTCTCGGGCCCTCCATTCATCAGCGTCGACATGTTGTCGAGCACGAGGAACGAGACATCCTTTAGGAAGCCGTTCAGCTTCCTTTGATGCTTGCCGTCTGCCAGGTTGATGGTCTGGCCAAGCTCCTGCGCATCCATGCACAGGAACCTGAAAGCGTCTGGTTCGGGGCACTTGATGCTCCCCGCCTGCAGCGCCTTGATGCGCTCTTGGAGAGCCTGCTGTGGCATTTCTCCATCAACGTACAGAACCGATTGGGGCTTCTACGCCTCCCATCTCAGGAACGTTCCTCCGCAGCTCACGGCATGAGCGATGCCGAGCGCGACGTGTGTCTTGCCGATTCCTCGTCCAGCAAAAAGTATCGCCAGCCCCTTCTCCGGCAGGATGGGATGCAGCAGCATCTTGCGCGGCGGGAGCTGGAGCTTCGCGAACTCCGTCAGGCAGATCGGGTCTTTCCACTTCGGCGCGGGCTTTTCGCCAGGTTTCGGGGGGATAAACATTTGAAGTCTTCTTTGCCGTTACATGATTCCGATTGAAGCCGACCTCGCCCACTGAATGGTGGACGGAGATCGCTTTGGTGTGTTCACCCTGGTTAGTCGCTCGTCTGACTCCTTGGTCGAAAGGACCGGGCGTCACTGTCAGCGAAGACCTCCCCGGACATGATCGATCTGCATCGCGCAGGACTCGTCGATCTGTTTGCCGATTTGCCAAAATGAGTCCCTCGGCGCTGCATGTGGTTCGAGTGTTGGGTTGTGCATGGTCCCTCGACCGCGCAAGTATCAAGGCGGGAATGCTCGGCTGCTCTGAGGAGCTGGACGTCCATCGCTGATACGGCCGGGGCAGGCAAACATTTGACAATGTTCCCGGTTTGTGCTACCGGAGCGTTATATCGTTATACATTCGCAGAGGAAAGCCCCGTCAGAAGTGGGGCTTTTTCGTCACCCCGTCCGCGCCTGGGCAATCCCGCCTGGGCGTTTTTCGTTTTGGAGTAACAATGAGCCATCTCTTTTATGATCCCGACACGGCACGACCCTACATCGGCTTGAGGTTGTCAACGCACCAACTGGGGGCGCTCGATGAGGCGCGCCTGAAACTACGTCAGGGCAGGTCGGAGTTCGTGAGGCAGGCCATAGAGGAGCGTCTGCAACGGCTACAGACCACCCCAAGCGACCACTAACTAGAAAGCCCATGGCGTTGGCCGCGCCATGGGCTTCAAAAACCGTTCTACCTTTTGTCCAACCCACCAAGATCGAACAACAAGCAATATGCCGAACCAATCAAAAAAAAGCAATCGCGAAATACCGATCAACATCAGCCGCGTTCGTCGTGCGATCGATTTCAGTAGGGACTTCACAAGCGCACAGAAGAAGGTTGCTGGCGTGATCGCCGACCATTTCAATCCGGATGAAGGATACGCCTTCCCGCCGGAGCGATACCTCATGTCCGTATACGGCTTCAGTTCGTCGCTCATCTACGAGACCAATCGCGTCATCAGAAAAAGCGGCTTGATGAACATCGACCGATCTAGCGGAAACAATCGGTACACACCGAACATGGTGAAGGTCGAATCGGTCCTGGACGCGCTCGGAGCTGAGCGAGCGCGTTGGAAGGCAGGAAATGTACGCCGTAACACCTCTCGGGTAGAGGATGCCTCTCTGTCGAAGGATGGCACCAATGCCTCTCTGTCAGAGGAATGTGCCTCTCTCTCAGAGGCAAGCGCCTCTCAGGGAGAGGGAGGTGCACCTCTCAGGCAGAGGCCTAATGTCCAAGGCAATGCCCAACCGAATGCCAAACACAAACGTCCAACCTCTCCCCCTCCGCCCCCTCAAGGGGGGACCGTCACTGACGTGACGGCGCCGGCTGAGTTGGAGGATCCTGAGAACCTATCGATGTCCAATCGCCTGTCGAAAAAGGAACAGTTTAACTATTTAAGCCGGCTATTTTACCAGGACAGAGTCGACCGTACGGCAACGAGCCATGATTGGAAGGCGTTCAGCGAGGCATTCGGAAGAGTCAGCTTCGTGCTCATGTTCATGAACATCCACGAGGCCGGCCCTGTCCATTCGTTCGCCGATTGCGTGAGTGGAAGGGTTTTTGTCCCTCATGATGATTTCGCCGGAGCTCCCTGTACTACCGGCAACTGTACCTGTGAGGAAGATCATCCGCAGTGCGAGCGCTTTTGCCAGCCGGCGAGAGGGCAGCAGGACGGTACTGACGATCGGGCGGAGGATCAGCCAGAAAGCGAGATCAGCGATCCCGAACTCGCCGACGATGTATGGGTTTGACCTTAAAGACGGTGACTAACTAGCGAGCCCCGTAGCGGGTCGTTGCGAGCCCTGCGGGCTGGCAGCCTGTGGGAAAGCGCTACTAGCCCGCTTGCCAAGTCTTAAGCCCGCTCCAGGGCCCGGGCTGGGCCGTGGCGGACATGCTGATGAGAGTGAGAGCGTGGCGCGAGTAGTCGCGCCCCTCCGGCGGGCTCTGCCCCGCGACTACGGTCAACCCTGGTTGAGACTCGATCCGGGGACTGCACTCAACCATCATTACAGCCTGCCGCCTGCCCGATTGCCTACCCCATAAAAGGCCATTTGATTTTAGCGTCTCGATGGCCGGCCATTTGCGCTGGCCTTGACAAATCGCGTATATCTGGTACAGATTAGGGCACGATAGCAGAATATCGCATGATGCCGGCCACCCATTGAGGTGGCCGTTTTCGTTTGCAGATTGATTACCCTAGCCCGCCGGGAAGCCGCGCGGGCTTTTTCATGGAGACCACTTATGGCGCATACCAAGTTTGATGCCGCCGATCTCATCACCTCGCCGATGGCGAACATTAGCCTTCTGGTTCCAAGGATCCTCTTGGAGGAAATTGACAAAGCAGCGTCCCAAGACGACCCCTCAGCACCGAACCGCAGTTCGTGGATGCGCCGCGCCTTGATCGACCGTTTGAAGCGAGAGGCCGCACGATGACCGACCTGGAAAAACTGATCGTCGTCGAGGCACGCAAGCTTGGCTTCGCGGTCACTGCCGACGCGGTGATGCAATCGGCCATCGATTTGGCCGGCGGCAGCATGACTGAACAGGGCTACATCAGCCTTCCTGGCAAAGGCGTGCTCTCACCTTCCAACTACGTCAGTGCGCTGCGAGCAGCCATACCAACGGCTTTCCCACCCCTTGATGCAGAGCCCGAAGCCACACCGCCCGGCAATCTGACTTTAACCGAGGCAATGCGCCGGGAAGTTGCAACTACGCGCCGTAAGGCCACACTGCCGGATGATTGGAACGCGGTTCGCGAGCGCTATGCCGCCGGTAGCGTCACTCGGAAACACATGGACGAAGTTGCGGCAGCCCGCCGCTTAGGAAAGTAAGATGACGAAACACACATTCCGCAGATCACGATCAGTTCACGCCGTCGCTGACGTGGTTCAAAACGTGCCGTCCGATGTTCGGAAGCTGCGGGCTCAGGCTATTGAGGACTTTGACCGGCGTCGGTCCCTTGCAGCGGCACAGCAGGAAGTTGAGGCCGCTCGCGGGGCGCTGAACCGTGTCAGGGACACCGCCGCAGAGCAAGCCGCGCTAGATGCAGCATTGACGAAGCTGGCAGAGATCGAAGCGGAGGCGGCTACCTGACGAGCAAGCTGAACTGACGGCGGTCTCCGGGGACCGTCGTTCTCTGGAGGCGTAGGTGATTGAGGACACTCGCGACTCTCAAGCGCGGGGGCTGTCGTCGCTGCGCCTCCGCCCCATCCGCCCGGTGACACCGGAGGAAAGATGAAACCGATTGCGGCAATGCTCTCCCTCGCCATGTTGATAGGCACGGCAACGGCGGGGCCGTACCCGACGCCGACTCACGATGGCCGAGACCGCATCCCGCGAACTGGTAGCTGCCCTACCGGATAGGTAGGTCTAGGTGCCTTCTGCGTGGCGCTGCACCGGGGCACGCCGCGCGCCTATCCCGTGATCCCCGGCAGAACGTGTCCGGCCGGGACCTTCCGTAGTGGTGGCGCCTGCGCTGCGTTCCGCTGATCTAGCAGGGTTCTCAAGTGGCTGCCTGATCCTTCATTCGCCTAGAGATCTTAGCGATTGTAGCCCGGCCGCATCCCGCAGCAGCTTCGATGTCGCTCCAAGACATGCCGGATTTGAGCATACCCTCAATACCAGCATTCCTGTCGACGTTCTCAGGGCGTCCCTTAAACTTCCCTTCCGTCTTGGCCTTGGCGATCCCTTGCGCCTGGCGACGGCGTCTGTCTTCGTAATCTTTCCGCGCAGTCGCGGCCAGAATATCGAGCACCATGCCGTTCACAGCCGCTAGGACCCGGCCAGTGAAGCTGTCCGCGTCGCCGCCTATGAATTGGTGCGAAGTCGGCAGATCAAGAGCGACTATGCGAACGCCCTTGGCATCGATCATGGCCCGGAGTTTCTTCCAATCGGACTCGTCCAGTCGGCTCAGCCGATCCACTTGCTCAATCAGAAGCACGTCGCCTTCCTGAGCGTCAGAGAGAAGCTTGAACAGTTCCGGTCGGTCGAGCTTCGTGCCGGACTCGTTCTCGCGATACCACGCAGCGATCTTGAGCCCGCGATCTTTGGCGAAGTTCTTCAGATCGTCTTCCGCTCGGTTGGCATCCTGATCTTGAGTGCTGGCGCGAAGGTAGGTGCGAACGAACATTGAAGACCCCATCAGTTTCGTTAGACTGGTTCCCTAATATCAGTTCCGTTAGACTGGTTCAATAATTTATTTAAAGGCCCATTGGGCTAGTGCCCTTGGCATATACCCTATTTGAACCAGCCTTCGGCCATATCGGGCGGCTCCGGCAACCGTCCGGCTGCTTTCCTCAGCTCTCGGCCGGTGCGACGCCTAGCAGGGTTGGTGCTGCTCGGCAGCACCACTGCGCTCCTTCGATAGGGGGGAGGGCTTGCCATGCGCTGCGCCGCGACTGGCAGGCCGCGCCGTGATCCAGTGGCTCGCGTCGGTCCGGGGGTGTCCGTGATTATGATTAGGCCGGCCCGTGCGCTGTTCCTGCCTGCTAACCGGGTGATACGCGGTCTCGGCATGGTGGCTGACCCTCGCCTCGGTGCCGTGTCAGTCGTCGGTCTGCCTCCGCAACTTTCTTCGTTTCGTACCCACCGGGTTTTGCATCCTGCGTCGCTCGGATGATGTGATCCGCCGCCTTCGCCACCAATGCCACTCACGTGTCCAACCCGTTTCCCAGCACTGGAAACGACGGGGGCTGAGCAGAGTTTTTTGTGACGACATGCCGCCGGCATTTTCGATGGCAAGGTCGATCGATTTTCGAAAAGACGATTTACGCCCCGCTACCTGTCACACCCGAAAAAGCGGGCGGCCCGTTTCGATCCGTTTTCGGTGGCGACCTCTCCAAAGGCCCCTTATCGCCCAACTACCTGGGCGCAACACAAGCAAGAAAAACATATGGCAGAAAACCTGGACCTTCACGCCCGCCTGACGGCCGTCAACGAAATGTCTCCGGTCCTCAAGCGAGTGATCGCGGACTTTAAGCAGTTCGAACACATCGCCAAGCGGATCAACAATCAGCTTTCCGGCGTGGGACGCGCCGGCTTGTCGCCAATGGACGCCTTTAACCGAGCAGCGCAGGCAGCGGCGCAACAAATGCGAGGCCTCACGAACACCGGAAAGTCCGCCGCCCGCTCCATGTCTGACGACTGGCGCAAGGCGGCGGACCAGCGTGTCAGCGATACGCGCCGCATGTTTCAGTCACTTGAGCGGATGGAAGCCGGCTATCTGCGTCAGGTCGAGCGTCGCGCTGCTGCAGAGCGCAGGGCCGAACGATCGGCCGGACGTGGTGGCGGCCGATTTGGATATGGTGGTGTTGGCCGCATTCCCGGACCGACTGCGCGTCAACTCGCGATCGGTGGCGTAGCCACAGCCGGCGGCATCGGAGCGGCACTCAAGCGCCGCATGCAATCTGATCTGAGCGAGGTGAAGGCCTCGATCTTCGGTGACCTTAGCCGCGATGAGATCAAGAGCGAGCGAAGGGACTGGATCAACAAGTCTTCGATCAAGTTCGGCGAGTCCGCCAGCAAGATCATCGACAGCTTCACCGAGTCGTTGAAAGCGGGATTCGGCAGGGGCGCTGCTCGCCAGATCACGCAGGGCGCGCTAGAGGCGACGTCTGCGCTTGAGTTGGACGTCAATCAGCTGATCAAGCTCAGCGGCAAGGTGGCCACCATCTTCGGCGGAGATGTCAGGAACGTCGATCCGAGGCGCGTTCTCGCCATGATGAACGCGATCGGCGTAGCCGCCGCAGAAACGGCCGCCGATCCTGATGAAATTGTCCAGGGCTTCAAAAAGGGCAATGCTGCGCTTTCGATGAGCAAGCTCAACGAACGTGACCTTGCAACGCTGCTCTCCGTCGCCGTTTCCAGCGGCGTGCAACCTAGTAAGGCCGGCAATGCGATCAGCAACCTGATTTCGACCTTGGTCGGCGGTAGCACAGCGCGAGGGCAGAAGGCGAAGGATCTTGATCAAGCAGCGAGACTCCTCGGGCTTGGCAGCAAGTCTGCAATGTCGCGACGTGCCGCGGACGATCCCATGAATCTTCTAATCGACATGTTCAAGCGCATGAAGTCGCTTTCTGACCAGAAGAGAACCCATGTTGCTCGGCTACTTGGAGGCGAGTCTTGGGACGATGAAATCTTACAGATCGGGAACGCCGTCGATCAGATCATCTCAACCCGGAAAGCCGTTGAACAAAAGACATACAAGATCGCTGAAGCGTCGAAATTCAAAACCAACTCGCTCCAAGGTCGATGGAACAGCATCGTTCAGAGCTTCGCGCTGGCATTCGAGCACATCGGGAGCGGCTTCACCGATGCGTTCGAAGAAATCAGCGACTGGTTCCGCGATTTCAGCAATGCATTCGACTACAGCCGCCTGACCGAGAACGTCCGGAGCTTCGTTGCTGGCATCCGGACCGGACTCGGATACGGTTCATGGACACAACTGCTTGATGATGCGTTCGGCGGTGCGTCGGCAGGCGATGCTAAGAAGTACAGCGAGATAGGCCAGGGCATTGCCGAAGGCATCAAGGCCGTCTGGTCCGTCATGAAAGACGCTTTTACCAGCATCGCGAAGATTTCCGGCGTCAACGTCGGGGACACAAAGGCCATGGCGAAGTTCGCGACCGAACTACTCGGCTTCACGTTGGTGCTTCGCTTCCTCGCGCCGCTCGTTACTGTGCTCGGAGCCGTTACCGCGTTCCTATGGCGCATCGGCAAGTGGGTCGAATGGATCGCCAGCTTGGTTCCTGGTAAGGAGTTCATCAAGAAAGCAGCCCCAAAGGTGGCCGGACGTGTAGCCGCCCCATTGACCGGCTGGCTCGGCATGCTGCTCTACGGCGATGGCAGGTCGAACAACAGCCCCGAAGATTTCAAGGCGCTGCAAGAGGAGTTCAAAAAGGAAAGAGAGAAGCGCCTTAGGAAAGAACAGGGCAAGGACAACAATGGTACACCGACCGATTTTTCCGGCCGCCGCAGAACGCCCTCTGCCGTCGATGAGTTGAAGGATCAGCTTACAAAGTATGGTGCCATCGTGGAGCGTTCTTCGCTCCTCTCAGGTAGTTCGGGTGTATCGGCCGTTCCAATCCAGCCGGCACTTGTTGGCGCCGGCCCCACTGCTCTGTTTAAGAGCACGCCCGGCAACATCCTGCCGAATTTTGGTGTTGGGTCTGGCGGCAAAATCCGCCGCGATCGAGTGCCTTCGTTCTCCGGAACGGGTGGCAGCATGGCAAACGGCCTAAACAGGTCGGCATTCGCCCGGGTGTTCGCCGGCACTGCGATGGCAGACAAGTACGATCAGGTCGTATTCGCAGCGAAGGCGAACGGCATCAGTCCCGCGCTTTTGGCGGGCATCATGGCCCATGAGACTGGTCAGGGTAAGAACCTGAAATGGAACAACCCCGGTGGTCTCATGACGTCGGCCGGCAAGATGCGGTTTGGTAGCCTCGAAGCCGGTATTGAGAAGACGGCATCGATTGTCGCCAGAAACTGGTCCAGGGCTGGTGGCGATCTCGGTCGTATGGGCCATATCTACGCGCCGATTGGAGCCGCGAACGATCCGAATGGACTGAATAAGCATTGGGTCGGCGGTGTGGGCAAATTCATGAGCCAGATGGCTGAAGGCCAGTCTGGTAGCTCCAACATTGCGCCCGGCGCTTCGGCCGGCTTGGCTGAGAAGCTCGGGATTAAGGGTGCAGCCAACTTCATGCACGGTCAGTATGGCGGTATTGGCGAAAACCAAGTTTCAATCGTCACTGCCACCGGCAAGAGGTTCACGGTCAACGCCGCTGCGGCCGAGTCCTTCAAAGGATTTGTCGATGACCTCGAATCCTCGGGCTACAAGATCAAGTCGCTAGGAGGATACAGCCCGCGCAAGAAGAAGGGCGCATCCGGTTGGTCTCAGCATGCCTACGGCAATGCGATCGATATCAACCCGGCAGCTAACCCGCAGTACGGCGGCACTGACATGCCGGCGAACGTTCGCGACATGGCTGCTAAGTACGGCCTGTCGTGGGGAGGCGATTGGTCGCGGCGCTACCGCGATCCCATGCACTTCGAATGGACCGGAAAGAAGCCTTGGTTAGACAAGGTTCCTGCTCCGGCAGATTCGGTGAAGAACGTACCTCCAACAACGACTTCTGGAGCCGGCGGAGGGGATGCCCGCTCGGTCCCCGGAAATGTCGCGATCCACATCAACGGCGGTTCGCACAATCCGGAAGCGCTGGCGACCCTGGTACAGCGACGCATCGATGAGTCGATGAACTGGCGTGCTCACGACCGTGAGACTGAATACACGTGACGCCGAGGACGGTCCAATTCGGACCGTCTGCTTCGGATTTGCATCAATGCAAATAGGCAGGCGACCCAATCTCTCGTAGACTAGCGACGGAACCGACCATCGCCGCGATCTGAAAAGCATCGGTGGTTTCACCGTGGAGCCTACGAGAGGAACAACAATGTCGAAAAAAGAGCTACATCTACCCGACGCGAGCAGCGTTGGTCGCAACACTCCCCTACGGTTGACTGTCGCCGCTCGGCTCGCTTTTCCGGACGGATCGATAAAGCTGGCAAGCCTGCGACGAGAAATATCGCGCGGCCGGTTAGCTTACGAGATGATCGCGAACAAGCAGTACACAACCTTGGCCGATATAGAGGCTATGAGACAGCTGTGCCGGCGCCAAGCTCAGCCACAAACGCACTTAAACATCTCGTTGGCCCTGCTGAGATCTCAGTCAGGGTCATCCGAGGAAGATGGAGGTCTTTCCCCGCAGGAACGACTGAGACTGTTGATACAAAATCGTAGAGTTGAACGTAAGACGAAGGGGAAACCCCGCCCATCTTCATCCAAGAGCAAGTGAGCGGCGCAAGAACTCTGGTAAAACGCGCCGCCCAAAGTTCCGCACCCCATTGTAGAGCCGTCGTCAATCACGACAGGTTAGACCGCTGAGACTCGTCGGCATTGATTCTGGCGGATGTAGTGTCGTGTCCGAGCAGATGAGTCCCAGATGTGGTGACCCGCTGGAGTTCGTAGCATGGAATGGCAGCTATGGCGTCGATCTTCGCCTTCAGGCTGACCTCGCCGTAGCTGCTGCCGGCGTTGTTCGCATCTTCCTCCGACCAACCTTGAATGACGTCTGCGACCCGCTGCTCGATACGAAGATCGCGGAACTGCGTCTTTACGCGGTGTCGCCAGGCATGGTTGGGAGCGACATTTAGATCAGGCACGATCTCGCGGATCCAGTCCCTCAGGCGGTTAACCAAGCTTTCTGCGCCGACGGGCATGCCATCGTTGCGCGTCTTGTCCGCGAAAAGAGGACCATCGCCGCGCTCGGTCACGAACCGTAGAAAGCCCTGCTCTACCAGATGTCGGTGAATCGGGACGACGCGGGCCTGATCGGTCTTTACCGTTCCGGCTTCTGGCGTGATCCGCAGACACCACGCTCCCGCTTCTTGGAATACGTCCTGCTTCCGAAGCTGCGCCAACTCGCCGATCCTGGCACCGGTGTAGGCGCAGAGCCATGGCAACCACCGCTTGGCTGCCACCGAGTTTGTGCGCTCATTTCCTTCAGGACGATAGTTGAACGACCGGGTGGTGATCGTGAGCGACGCCGCTTGCCGCGGAGCACCGTGACATTCTCAGCCGGGTTGGACATCAACTTGCGATTGGATACACCCCATCTAAACAGGCTCTTGAGTCCGGCCAAGTCCTTGTCCCTCACCGTCTTCGGACTCACTTCCGTGAGCCGGTGTGCCTTGAACCTCAGAATGTCGGCCTCGGTGATCCGGCAAGCATCGTCATGCTTCAGGAATGTCGCCAATGTCTGGATCGTGCCCAAGTAGGCCTCATGGGTTGATCGCTTGCGGCCAACGGCGACTGCCTCCGTCCACCATCCGTCAAGCAACGATTGGAGAGTCACAGTGGCACTCCCAGCTTCGAAGGGAGGAAAGCGTTGAGCTTTGGGATCGGGGGTGTAATCGCCTGCCGCAGCGCGTTTCAGGCGCCAGCCGGCGTCGATGGACGCAGACCCGACCTGAACCATGAACTGCCGGCGAGTTTCAGGATCCAGCTCAAGGCCACGTTCAGCGAGCACCCAATCCGCGAGCAGGCCAAAGCGCGCTTCCAGCGCCTCGTGCGGCTCGCCGGGCGGCAGAGCGTTCACCCCCGCGGTGAGATCGTCACCAAAGGCGGCTGCGGCCTGGGCGATCTCGCCTCGATCGACCTGGCCGGGGACCACCGGAAACGCATTGATTCGCCCTTCCATCGCGGCACGATGAAATGCCTTGTGAGCGGCCCATTGGAAGGTCGTGCCGGGATCCCGCTCGTAGATTTCGACATACAGCCGGTAAACGTCGCCCGAGAGCGCGACGAGTTGCCGATGATCGAGACGCTGCGGCCCCTGCTCGGCGGCATCAAAAATGTTCTGGAGAGCCTCCCGCGCGGCCCGCTCGCGGCGCTGGGTCAGCTTCTGGTCGTCCGTCCGGAGCGAGAAACTGACGACATTACTCAAGGTCGTGGTGACCGTGAGGTCGCCGAGCGGCAGGATGACGCGCCGTCCCCGGACCCGGTCCAAGACCCGGGTCGGTACCCGCATGCGAAATTGGGCTTTCGTGGAATCAGCGCGCTTGGCCACGTAGGTCTTTCTGAGGCTCATGATCGATGTACACCGGTTTTGTGCACCGGTTTATCAAACAAATAGCCCAGAATTTAAGGATTTCAAGCACTTAGCTGGCAGGAGTGGAGAGGCTCGAACTCCCAACCCCCGGTTTTGGAGACCGGTGCTCTACCAATTGAGCTACACTCCTAGCGAGCCGGGACAGTGTCGCCGGTTCGCGCGCTTTGAAGCATAGACCTCCCCCCGAATGCAAGGGTGCAATGGGGCAAATCGACTGGTCAGACCACAACTTCCGCGCCAGACTTGATGCAAACCGACAACAGGACTTCAGGGAGAGCCCATGACCCCGCCGACTGCCGCATCCAGCGCGCACCTTTCCGCGCTCCGCTCGCTGACGCCGCCGCTGCCGGATGACCGCCCCGAGGCGCTGGGCCTGTCCCAGGCGGGGCTGCAGCGAGCTTCGGATGCGTTCAAGCGCGAGGCCGACAAGGGAACCATCCCCGGCGCCACCCTGCTGGTCGGCCGCCGCGGCCGGATCGGCTGGTTCGACGCCATCGGCCGGCAAGCGCCCGACGCCGACACGCCGATGCGGCCGGATTCGATCTTCCGCATCTTCTCGATGACCAAGCCGATCGTCTCGCTCGGGATCATGATGCTGGTCGAGGACGGCGAGCTGCTGCTGTCCGACCCGGTCGCCAAGTTCATCCCGGAATTCGGCGAGCAGAAAGTGGGCGTCGAGACCGGCGGCAAGCTGGAGCTGGTGCCGATCGCCCAGCCGATGACGGTCCAGGACCTGCTGCGCCACACCTCGGGCCTGGCGTATGAGCACACCGGCACCGGGCCGGTGCACCGGCTCTACCAGCAATCGCGGGTGCGCAGCCGCAAGATCACCAATGCCGAGCACGCGACGATCGTCGCCGGCCTGCCGCTGATCTGCCAGCCGGGCGCCGAGTTCAACTACAGCCGCTCGACCGACATCCTCGGACGCATCATCGAGGTCGTCTCGGGCCAGACGCTCGGCCCCTTCCTCTCCGAGCGCATCCTCGAGCCGCTCTGCATGAAGGAGACCGGCTTCTCCACCGCCGAGGCGAATGCTGGCCGGCTGGCCGAGCCGTTCGCCAAGGACCCGTGGACCGGCGAGGCCGTCAACCTGTTCAAGATGACCGAACAGCCGCTGATGGAATCCGGCGGCGGCGGCCTGGTCGCGACCACCATGGACTACGCCCGGTTCTGCGCGATGCTGCTCGGCAAGGGCAGCCTCGACGGCACCCGGCTGGTCGGCCGCAAGACGCTGGAGCTGATGGCCTCCGACCATCTCGGTCCACATGTGAAGACGCAGGGCACGCTGCTGTCGCCCGGTCACGGCTTCGGCCTCGGCTTCGCGGTGCGCCGCGAGGCCGGCATCGCGCCCTTCC
The DNA here is from genome assembly GCF_032489375.1 of Bradyrhizobium sp. SZCCHNR1098. Classification (NCBI taxonomy): domain Bacteria; kingdom Pseudomonadati; phylum Pseudomonadota; class Alphaproteobacteria; order Hyphomicrobiales; family Nitrobacteraceae; genus Bradyrhizobium; species Bradyrhizobium sp. SZCCHNR1098. Next base: position 483,710 of record NZ_JAUEXY010000003.1, on the reverse strand, counting down.
CCGGCTCGCCCGGCACCTTCTTCTGGAGCGGCATCGCCGGCACGTTCTTCTGGATCGATCCGAAGGAGGAGCTGTTCTGCGTGTTCATGGCCCAGGCCCCCGGACAGCGGGACTATCTGCGCACGCTGGTGCGCGACGTGGTGTACGCGGCGGTGGAGTGAGGGCGGCGCCCAGCAAATGCTGTCGCCCCGGCGAACGTCCGGACCCATACCGCGTGATCTTTCGAAGGTCATCACTGCCAGTTGCCTGCCTCATGGCGGCCGGTGGTTATGGGTCCCGGCGTTCGCCGGGACGACAGTTGCGAGTGTGGCGGCATCATCGCGCACCACACCCGTATGTCCCCCTCAACTGATCGTCGCGCCGCCGTCGATCACCATGGTCTGGCCGGTCATGAAGTTGCCCGCGGCGGAGCCCAGGAAGACGGCGGCGCCGGCGATTTCGTCGGGGATGCCGATGCGGAGCAGCGGCGAGCGGGCGGTCGAGGCCTTCAGGTTCTCCGGATTGTCCCACAGCGCTTTGGCAAAGTCGGTTTTGATCAGGCCGGGCGCGATGCAGTTCACGCGCACATTGTGCGGGCCGTATTCGCAGGCGAGGTTGCGCGCGAGCTGCATGTCGGCGGCCTTGGAGATCGCGTAGGCACCGAGGATGGTCGAGCCCTTCAGGCCGCCGATCGAGGAGACGATGATGATCGAGCCGTCCTTGCGCGCGATCATCTGCGGCACGACCATGCTGATCAGCCAGTTGTTGGCCACGATGTTGTTGTCGAGAATCTTCCGGAACTGATCGTCGGAGATGCCGGCCAGCGGCCCGTAATACGGGTTCGACGCGGCGTTGCAGACCAGCACGTCGATCTTGCCGTAGATGCGGTTGGCCTCGTCGACGAGGTTCTGCAGGTTCTCCTTGCTGGAGATGTTGGCGGCGACCGCGGCCGCGGTACCCGCTCCAAATCGCTCATTGAGCTCCTTGGCGACAGCATCGCAGACATCCGCCTTGCGCGAAGAGATCACCACCTTGGCGCCGTGCTCGGCCATGCGTTCGGCAATGGCGAGCCCGATGCCACGGGTCGATCCGGTGATGACAGCGACCTTGCCGGTCATGTCGAACAGGGTCATTGGGAGTCCTCCTTGGCTTGTTGGAATGTCGTCGGCTCCGACGGCTCATTGTAAGTCCCGTAGCCCGGATGAGCGCAGCGACATCCGGGGTCTCACGTGCTGTCCCGGTGAACCCGCATGTCGCTGCGCTCATCCGGGCTACGGGACGCCTCACGCCAGCTTGCTCGTCGTCAGCTCCGGCCCGGCCGGCTGATGCATCGCCTTGTGCCTTGCATCCGCGATCCACGGCTGCTGATTGACCATTGGCAGGCGCCATGTGCTGGTCTCGCCGGCCACGATGTGGTCGAGCCGGGTCACCGAGCAATTGTCGATGTCGAAGGCCAGCCCCTTCTCGACCAGGCCGCCGAGCGCCAGGCCAACAGCCGCCTTGATGGTGCCGCCATGGCCGACGGCGATGACGTCGCGGCCGGCTTCCGAAACCGTGATGCGCGCAATCGCCGCTGTCACGCGGGTGTACAGATCCATGTAGCTCTCGCCGCCCGGCGCCGGCTCATCGATGTCGGCGAACCAGTGGCTGCCCGCCGGCCGGCTCGCCAGGAACGCGGCGCGGTTCATGCCCTGCCATTGCCCGAGATGCTGCTCGGCAAAAGCGGTCTCCCTGATCATCGCTGCGGGACGCGGGAATCCGGCGGCCCAGATCGCCTCCGCAGTCTGATGCGTGCGCATCAGACTGCTCGCATACCACACCGCGCTGCGCGGCAGGATTTTCGCGACCGCCTCGAACACCTCGCGATCGGAGGTATCGCAGGCGATGTCGGACTGGCCATAGATGTTGCCGCCGTCGCTGCGCACCGGCGCGTGACGCACCCACCACCAGCGCGTGGTGACGACAGAAGGTTTCGTTCCATCAGCCGACATCGCTCAAACCCTTCCCTCCGCTCGTCTCTCGCTGTACGTGAAGGCCTAGATCGTCTCAAGCCGCTTGGCGATCTCAGCACGTTTGAAACGGCGTTTGAATTCCGTTGCGCGGCACGCAACTGATTACAATTGAAGCAGGAGGAAACATGGGCCGCCTCGAAGGCAAATCCGTCATCATCACCGGCGCCGGCAGCGGCATCGGCCGCGCCGCATCGCTGATGTTCACCAGGGAAGGCGCGCGGCTGATCGCGGTCGACCGCAGCGAAGGCGTCAAGGAGACCGTCGAGCTCGTCAAGCAGCAGGGCGGCATCGCGGACGCCGTGATGGCCGACGCCGGCTCCGAGGCCGACGTCAGCGGCTTCATCGATCGCGCCGTTGCGACCTACGGCAAGCTCGACGTCATCTGGGCCAATGCCGGAATCTCCGGCGGCTTGATCCCGATCGCCGAGCAGACCGTCGAGCACTGGCAGGAGATCCTGCGCATCAACCTGATCGGCCCGTTCCTCGCGGTCAAACACGCGATGCCGCACATGGTGCGGCAGCAGCGCGGCGCCATCGTCTGCACGGCCTCCGTTGCGGGCCTGAAGTCGGGCGCCTCGGGCCATCCCTATGCCGCAAGCAAGGCCGGCGTCATCAGCCTGGTGCAGACCACCGCCTATTCGCTGTCCGGCACCGGCGTGCGCATCAATGCGGTCTGTCCCGGCCTGATCGAGACCGGCATGACCAAGCCGATCTTCGACGGCGCCAAGGAGCGCGGCACCGAAGGCAAGATCGGCCAGCTCAATCCGCTGAAGCGCGCCGGCCAGCCGCACGAGATCGCCGCCATGGCCCTGTTCCTTGCCAGCGACGAGGCGTCGTATGTCAACGGCCAGGCGTTTCCGGTCGATGGCGGCCTCACGGCGTCGATGCCGTATGCGGGGAAACCGATTTAGCCGGGTTGCCGCGCCAAACACCGGTGTCCTCCCGGAGAACGCCGGGACCCATATCCCCTGGCCGGAATGAAGCCCGCAACTGACAGCGACGTCCCTCGCCAGATCACGCGGTATGGGTCCCGGCGTCCGCCGGGACGACAGCTGTTGTTGCCGCGCTACTGCGGCCCGTTCAGCACAGCTGCGCGCAACACACTCCGCTGTCGTTCCCGCGAACGCGGGAACCCATGCCGCGGAATCGCGCGAGCAACGTGGCTGCCGGCTGTCCGTCAGGCGACGTTCCTTTCTGCAGCCGTCATTGCGAGCGCAGCGACGGAGTTCAATCATGATGACCGCGTGCAATCATGCAAAATTCTTCCCGCGACGCCTTCGCGCCCGAGTGATCCCGAATTTCACCGCCCTCTCGCATCGAGGGCGCAGGGAAGGCCAGGCGTCGGCTGACGCCTGCGGCCCGCCTGCGAGAAAAAATGCAGGCGGCAGGTACCACAGGTGCAGCCGGATAACGCCCGGCCTTCCCTGCGCGATGGTCTTCACGCTTATACGCAGTCTGCCTGGTGCGCCGGGCTTGTTGGCCACCATTGCCCGCGCGGCGCGCAAGCGCCGTCGCGAACGTAGCACCAGCATCGGGGTGCCAGCACGCTGCGACTTCACGTCCGCGAACTGCCGTTCGTCCGCGTAGCAAACTACGCTGCGGCATCTCCGCGGCCACCGCCTCCCCGCCTCGCGTGTCGTGACGATCGCGCGCAACGCCCCTCTCGTTGAGGCGGGATAGCGGCAATCAAATCACAAATTCCGAAAAAGCGAAAGTGAAAAATTTAAGCATGGGCCGACGACGGCGCTCATCGCGCTGAAGAACCACACAAACTTTCTTTGTAGGCGCAGCCCTTTCACATCGTCGGATCGCACTCATCATCGCTCCGCCCTGACGTCGCGCATCCGAGTTGCCCGGCGGGCACCGCCGGCGCCTACCTGGGATCATCGATCCGGCGGCAACAGGCTTCGCCGGACAGCCGGCGAGTAGTCGACCGACGTCAGCAGGCGATCCTCAATCTGGCCGACCATCAGACCATGCTCGGCATGGGTGATGCGCTTGATCTCGGACCATTCCGCATCCGCCATGAAGGCTGCCCACCCCGCTATCTTGGTGGCCTCGTCCGGCCATTCCAGAACGTAGACGAACTCGGTCCGCTCGCCGAACCGGCTCTCCCACATCGCGACGATCTGGAAGCCATGGCGCATGCGCATGATGCGGGCGGCGTGATCGCGAAAACGGGCATGAAACGCCGCCTTGTTGTGCTCGAAGATTTCGTAGATGCGAAGCTGATGGATCATGACGGCTCTCCTTCACGTGGATATGGGCGTTGCACGCCAAGCAGCAAGGCGCGTCACATCATGGTCGCGCGGCGGTCGGCGCCATCGTCGCGGGTACGAAGGCGTAGCCCGGATGAGCGCAAGCGACACCCGGGGTCTCGCGTGCAGCTCGTGTGTCCCCGCATGTCGCTCGCGCTCATGGGGGCTACGGAAAGCGCAACGTCGCCGTGAGCGGCGTTCGGGTTCAAGCGAGGAGGTCGCCGCTAGCCGCGTTTTTTCCGGTCGCATCTTCGAACCGGCTGCTCCGAGGCGCCGTCGAACCTCGCAAGCGGACCATTTCGGCTTCGCAAAACCGAAGGATGGATCAGATGTCGAGGATGTCGAAACTGCGGCTGCTCACCACGATCGGGGCCATTGCGGCCGGCGCGGGGGCGACCGGCGCCCATGCACGTCAGCTCAATTTGCCGCCTTGCGAGCTGAGCTCTTGGGGCTCCTGCGGAACCTATGAGCTGCTGCCGCAGCCCTCGCGGCACCGCACCTCCGACACCTCGCCGACCTACATGAAGCAGACCGACCCGCGCTACAGCAGCGCCATGACCGCGGCCGGAGGCGGCGGCGGGGGCGGTGGTGGCGGCGGCGGCCGCTGAGCCCGAAGCTGGTGGGTGGTCGCTGTGTAGCCTGGATGAGCGGTTCGTCCGCCGAAGCCCAACGGGCGAAGGCGGAAGCGACATCCGGAGTCTTCACCGGCAGGAGTGCTGGCCCGCATGTCGCTGCGCTCATGCGGGCTGCCGAACCGCCCGCGCCTTACGCTGCCCCCGCCTTCTGTGCATAGGCCCAGGCCTGCTTGGTCATCGGCACCATGCGCTTGACCGACTCGATCGCCTTGTCGTTGGCAGCGGTGCCGTCGCGGATGCGGCCGATGATCCCCTGCAAAATGCCGGCGAGCCGGAACAGGTTGTAGGCGAAGTACCAGTTGAGGTCCGGCAGCTTCACGCCGGTGACGCCGCAATAGATCGCGGCCGCCTCCTCCATGGTCGGGATGTTCTTGGCCTTGAGGTCGACGCCGTCGAGGCCCGGCATGATCCACTGCATCAGCAGATAGGTGAAGTCCGCCATGGGATCCCCGAGCGTCGACAGCTCCCAGTCGAGCACCGCGATGACGCGCGGCTCGGTCGCGTGGAAGATCATGTTGTCGAGCCGGTAGTCGCCATGCACGATCGAGACGCGCTGCTGCGCCGGCAAGGTGCGCGGCAGCCACTCGATCAGCTTCTCCATTTCCGGCAGATGCTCGGTCTCGGACGCACGATACTGCTTGGTCCAGCGGTCGACCTGACGCGCAAAGTAATTGCCGGGCTTGCCGAAGTCGGCGAGGCCGATTGCGGCGGGATCGTAGGTGTGCAACTTCGCCAGCGTCTCGATCTTGCTGGTGAAGATCGCGCGCCGCTCAGGCGCTGCGACATGCGGCAGGGTCGGATCCCAGAACACCCGGCCCTCCTCCATCGACATGATGTAGAAGGCAGCTCCAATGACGCTGTCGTCGTTGCACAGCGCGTAGGCCTTGGCGACGGGAAAGCCCTGCTTGCCGAGCGCGGCGATGACGCGGAATTCGCGATCGACCGCGTGCGCTGACGGCAAGAGCTTGCCGAACGGCTTGCGCCTGAGCACGTAGGAGCGCGCCGGCGTGTTCAGCCGATAGGTCGGATTGGACTGGCCGCCCTTGAACTGCTCGACGGTGAGCGGGCCGGCATAGCCCTCGACATGCTCGGCCATCCACGCCGCGAGCTTGGCCTCGTCGAAGCGATGCCGCTCCTCGACCGGCTTGGTGCCGGAGAATTCTTCGTCCTTCTTGACGCCGTCAGCCACGACGAGGCTCCCTTCTCACGTGTTCGTCATTCCGGGGCAGCCCGCAGGGCTGAACCCGGAATCTTTATCTTGGCGGACCCATCTCTGGATTCCGGGTTCGACGCTGCGCGTCGCCCCGGAATGACGCAAGTGGTGCGTCACCGCTCGGCATTAGAATTCGTAGGGTGGGCAAAGCGAAGCGTGCCCACCGCTTTTCTCGGAGACTGGAATGGTGGGCACGCGCCTGCCCGCGCGCTTTCGCGCCCGGGCCGACGCTTTGCCCACCCTACAAGATCACGTCAGTGCCGGGGCTCGTTGGCGTATTTCTTCATCTCGAGCCGGGCGATGGCGCGGTTGTGCACCTCGTCGGGGCCGTCGGCAAGACGGAGCGTGCGGATGTTGGCGTAGTCCTTGGCGAGACCCGCATCATCTGACACGCCGGCGCCGCCGAACGCCTGGATGGCGTCGTCGATGATCTTCAGCGCCATGTTGGGGGCAGCGACCTTGATCATCGCGATCTCGCCCTGCGCGGTCTTGTTGCCGACCTTGTCCATCATGTCGGCGGCCTTGAGACACAGCAGGCGCGTCATCTCGATGTTGGTGCGGGCCTCGCCGATGCGCTGCTCCCACACCGAATGCTCGATGATCTTCTTGCCGAAGGCCTGGCGCGTCATCAGCCGGCGCACCATCTTCTCCAGCGACTCCTCGGCCTTGCCGATGGTGCGCATGCAGTGATGGATGCGGCCCGGACCGAGCCTCCCTTGCGCAATCTCGAAGCCGCGGCCCTCGCCGAGCAGGATGTTCTCTTTGGGCACCCGGACGTTCTCGAGCAGCACCTGGGCGTGGCCGTGCGGCGCGTCGTCGAAGCCGAACACCGGCAGCATCTTCTCGACCTTGATGCCGGGGGTGTCGAGCGGCACCAGGATCTGCGACTGCTGCTGATGCTTGGCGGCCGACGGATCGGTCTTGCCCATCAGGATCGCGATCTTGCAGCGGGGATCGCCGACGCCCGACGACCACCATTTGCGGCCGTTGATGACGTAATGATCGCCGTCACGCGTAATGCGGGTTTCGATGTTGGTGGCATCGGACGAGGCCACCGCGGGCTCCGTCATCAGGAAGGCCGAGCGGATCTCGCCGTCCATCAGCGGGCGCAGCCATTTGCGCTTCTGCTCCTTGGAGCCGTAGCGGATGAACACCTCCATGTTGCCGGTGTCCGGCGCCGAGCAGTTGAACACCTCCGAGGCCCAGGAGATGCGGCCCATCTCCTCGGACAGCAGCGCATATTCGAGATTGGTCAGGCCCGCACCACGGAACTCGTCGTCCTCGTGCTCCGACGGCGGCATGAACATGTTCCACAGGCCTTCGGCCTTGGCCTTGGCCTTGAGGTCCTCCAGGATCGGGATCACCTTCCAGCGATCGCCCTCGGCGTCCTGCTGCTTGTAGATCGGCACCGCCGGGCGGACATGCTTGGTCATGAAGCTGCGCACGCGCTCCAGCCATTCCTGCTGCTTCGCCGACATCGTGAAGTCCATGGGACTCTCCTCAGGGTTTCCTCGAGATTGTTTTGCTCGCAGTGTCGGCCCGCCGGATGCGTCCGTGCAAGTGTGATCTTGCGCGACACGACCGCGCGAACCGTCGCTGCAGCGCCGAAATCTCGTCCCGCGGAAGCACCGCGATTGACATTCCGGCCGTCTCAAACAATAGTTTCATACAATTGTTTGAAACGCAACTGCCCACCCCGCTTCGTCGTTCGGGAGGACCAGCATGGCGACCGACCAGACCCGGACTGCGATCCTGATCGCCGCCGAGCGGCTCTATGCCGAGCGCGGCTTCTCCGACGTGACCTTGCGCGACATCGTGGCGGAGGCGAACGTCAACCTCGCCGCGGTGAACTATCATTTCGGCTCCAAGGACGAGCTGATCGCCGAACTGTTCGTGACCCGCTCGATCGCGCTCAACCGCGAGCGGCTGCGCGAATTGCGCGCAGCGGAGGATGCGGGCGGCGGCCGCGCCGACATCAGCGACATCCTGCGCGCGCTGGTCGGCCCGATCCTGCGCGGCTGCCTGGGGCCGGAGAACCAGCGTTCGGCGGTGGCGCAATTCATGATCCGCGCCTCGATCGAATCGGTGCCGCCAATCCGCCGCATCAAGAACAAGGAAATCGACCATCTGCGGAAGTTCGCCGCGGCGATGAAGCGCGCTTTGCCGGAGAGCTCCGAGGTCGACCTGTTCTGGGGCCTGCATTTTGCGCTCGCCATGGCGCATCACACCATCCGCGAGAGCGAGCGGCTGACCAAGCTCTCCGACGGCCGATGCGACCTCGACGATGTCGAGGATGTGATCGCGCGGGTGGTGCGCGGTGCCGTGCTCGGCTTGACGACGCGCGTGCCGGCGGCAAAGTCACAGGCCAAGGTCGCAGCGCGCGAGGCGCGCTAGACCTCGTGCTCCGCTGGATGAGAAGGAAGCTCGCCTGATGACGCAGCGCCTGCGATTGATCATGGCCGTCGCCGCCACGGCGCTCGCGATGGTGACCGCCAGCGAGCCGGTGCTGGCCCGTGGCGCCGCCGCCAGCATCATGAACTCGCCGGGCTATCAGCGCCGCCTGCAGGAATCGCGGCAGCAGCTGGGCGCGCCGCCGCGGGCCCCGTTGTTCGAAGCGCCGCACTCTTATTCTCCGTGGAAGGCGAAGCGGCACCGGCATCACCGCCACGCCCACTGATCGTACGCTACACCACGTCCTCTGCTTCAAACTGCGGCCCGGATGAGCGCAGCGACATCCGGGGTCCTCACCGGCGGTAGTGGCGATCCCGCATGTCGCTTTCGCTCATGCCGGCTACGCGGCTACACCACGCCCTGCTGCTTCAACACCGCGATCTTCGTCTCGTCGTAGCCGAGCTGCGCCAGAACGTCCGTCGTGTGCTCACCGAGCAGCGGCGGCGCGCGATACTCGCTGATCGGCGTGCCCGAGAAGGTCAGTGCGTTGCGGATCAGCGACAGCTGCGGCTCGAACGGGTGCCCGACCTTCACCTCCATGCCGCGCGAGCGCACATGCGGATCGGCGAAGACGTGGGCAAAATCGTTGACGGGGCCACAGGGTACGCCGGCCTTCTCCAGATCTTCCAGCCAATGCGCCACCGAGTTCTTCAGGAACAGGCCGGCAAAGATCGCCATAATCTCCTTGCCATTAACGACGCGGTCGTTGTTCTTGACGAATTTCGGATCGGTGGCGAGCTCCGGCGCCCCTAACACGGCGCAGGTGCGCGCGAATTGCGCGTCGTTGCCGACCACCAGCATCAATTCGCCGTCGGTGCAGCGGAACACGCCGGCCGGCATGCCGCCATTGCCCCAGGTGCCGCGGCGCGGCGGCGACTTGCCGTTGACCAGGAAGATCTGGGCGTAGTGCGACAGCGAGGCGATCACGGTGTCGAACAGGCAGACGTCGATGTGCTGGCCACCACCGCCATTGACGTCGCGATGATAGAGCGCCGAGAGGATGCCGATCGAGGTATTCATGCCGGTCATGTAATCGACGATCGAGGGGCCGACCTTCATCGGCCCCGCCCCCGGCTCGCCGTCCATGTGGCCGGTGACGCTCATCAGCCCGCCCATGGCCTGGAAGATCGCGTCGTAGCCGGCGCGCGGGGCATACGGCCCGGTCTGGCCGAAGCCGGTGACGGAGCAATAAATGACGTCCGGATTGACGGCGCGGATCGCCTCATAGTCGAGGCCATAGCGCTTGAGATCGCCGACCTTGTAGTTCTCCATGAAGACGTCGCAGTCCTTGGCGAGCGCGCGGATGATCTCCTGCCCCTCCGGCGAGGCGATGTTGACCGTGACGGACTTCTTGTTGCGGTTGGCGCAGATGTAGAAGGAGTTGTTATTGTTGGCCTTGCCCTCGGGGTCCTTGAGGTAGGGCGGGCCGAAGGCGCGCGCGTCGTCTCCCGTGCCAGGCCGCTCGATCTTGATCACCTCGGCGCCGAGATCGGCCAGCATCTGTGCGGACAGAGGTCCGGCGAGCACGCGCGTCAGATCGAGAATCTTGATGCCAGAAAGCGGCAGGGCCGACATGGAGTTCCTCCGGGAGATTTATTCCTTGTGGCGGATTTGCTCTGCGAGGCACCGCCTGTCACCCGCGGATACACCATTTCGTGCCCCGGAGCACTGCGCTGGCGGCATGCGGCCTTGCCCGGCACAGGATGTCACCCGGATTCGCGACGCTCACCGAACCGGTAGCTCCCATGGGAATGCGCCCGCAATCACCCGGGGCACGCGCCGACTTTCTTGCTTCGTTTTGTGTGCGACGGGAGTCCAGACACATCCGGACACAGGGAACAAGGAGCCGTTAAGCGTTACAACCACAGCTGGAGACAGGTTTGATGTCTTACCCGGAGCACACCATGACGTCGATCTCTGCCTCCTCAATGAGCGGCTTTTCGCCGCTCGACCTGCTCAAGCAGGAGCTCACCAAGGAAGTCTCGGCCGGCAAGGTCAGCTCGACCGACCAGACCGCCTTGTCGTCGGCGCTCGACGACATCGACTCCGCATTGAAGAGCGGCGGCAACAGCTCGTCCTCGTCGTCGACCTCCAGCACGCCGCCCTCGCCCGAGGAGATGCAGTCGAAGATTGACGATCTCATCCAGAGCGAGGTCGACAGCGGCAAGCTCACCTCCGACCAGGCGACCGAATTGAAGAACGTATTCGCCAATGCGTTCTCCGGCGGCGGCGCCGGCGGTCCGCCGCCGGCCCCGAGCGACGATGCCAGCAGCGACACCACGTCGAGCAGCTCCTCCTCGTCGTCTTCGTCCCAGGTCGAGGAGCTGTTGAAGAAGCTGCTCGAGGCGTTGCAGAGCTCGAACAGCAGCAAGACCTCGTCCTACAGCGCCAGCGGCACCAGCTCGTCGAGCTCGTCCAGCAAGTCGCTGGTGGTCGACTTCTCGGCATGATCCGGCGGTCTCACCTTTGTGCCTGCGGTCTATCGCAGCGCTCATGCGGGCTACGTGGAGAAACCGGCGGCGTCACTCCGGCGCATTGAACGTCCGCGCGAAATACACCGGCGCAGCCGTCTTTTTCAGGCGGTAGAGCTGCGCCGGCCGGTTCGGCCCCTTGCGCATCTTGGCGATCGGTTCGATGAGGTCGGCCGACAGCATGCGGGTCCGGAACGCGCTCTTTTCCAGCGCACGATCCAGCACGACCTCGTAGGTCCGCTGCAGTTCGGGCAAGGTGAATTCCTCGGGCATCAGATAGGCCGGCAGCGAGGTGTACTCGACCTTGTTGCGCAGTCGTTGCACCGCAGCGCGCAGGATCTCCGCATGATCGAAAGCGAGCTTCGGCTTCACGCCGGTCCCGTCGAGCGGAAACCATTGCGCGTCCGCGGCGAGCGCCGTCTCCGCCGCTGACGCCGGGACCAGCGCAAAATACGCGTGGGTCGCCGACCAGCCGCGGGGATCGCGGTTCGCGCTGCCCCAGCTGCCGAGTTGCTCCAGATACGGGCTGACGACGCCGGTCTTCTCCACGAGCTTGCGCCGGGCGCAGGCTTCGAGATCGCGATCCGTGTCGACATCGACGAAGCCGCCCGGCAGCGCGAAAGCGTCCGGGAACGGCTCACCCTCGCCGTGACCGCGGCGCACCAGCAGCACGTGCAGCGCCTCCAGGCGGATCGTGAAGATGACGACGTCGACCGTTGTCAACGGGCGCGGGAAATTAAGCCCGGCCCCGCCTCGCCCGATCTCGCCCGCGCCGCCGCCTGGTTCTTGCCGTCCCGCCATGCCGCCCCCCTTGACCGCCTTGCCGAATTTTGCCCCTTGACACTAGCACGCTTAGTTGTACTGTCCAACTTACTTAGTTGGCGTAACACACTTATGCCATCAGACGTCAGGAGGCCGCCATGTTCGGCATTCGCTTCATCAAGGCCCAACCCACCACCTACCTCCTCAAATACCGCGCCGGCGCCGTGGTCGAGGAAGGCGCCGGGCTCTCCACCTTCTATTACGGGCCCGCGACCTCGCTGGTCGCGATCCCCATCGGCAGCCGCGACGCCGCCTTCATCTTCCAGCAGATCGCCCGCGACTTTCAGACGCTGACGATCCAGGGCCAGGTCACCTACCGCATCGGTGAGCCGAGGAAGGCAGCGGCGATGCTGAACTTCACCCTCAAGCGCGACGGCAAGACGTACGAGTCGGACGACCCGGAGGAGCTGCCGCAGCGCGTGCTCGGCGCGGTCGAGGTGCTGGCACAGCAGGCGGTCAAGGACATGACCCTGAAGGAGGCACTGCGCGCCTCCGACCGCATTGCCGAGGCGATTGCGGAGGGACTGAAGAGCCGCGCCGACATCGATGCGCTGGGGCTGGAGATCCTCGGCGTCGCCGTGCGCGCGGTGAAGCCGACGCCGGAGACCGCCAAGGCGCTCGAGGCCGAAGCGCGCGAGGCGATTCTGAAGACCGCCGATGAAGCGATCTTCGCGCGGCGCAACTTTGCCGTGGAGCGCGAGCGGGCGATCCGCGAGAGCGAACTCGATACCGAGATTGCGGTCGAACAGAAGAAGCGCTCGATCCGCGAGACGCAGATGGACGCGGAGGCCAGCGTCGCGGCGAAGAAGAACGAGCTGCGCGAGGCCGGCATGGTCGCCGACATCGGGCTGGAGGCGAGGCGCAAGGATTTCGTGGCGCTGAACGCGGCCAATACCCGCACCTTGGCCGATGCCGAGGCCTATCGCGTCGGCGCGCTGATGAAGATCTTCGAGGGCGTCGACACCCGCGTGATCCAGGCGCTGGCCGCCACCGGCATGCAGCCGGGCCAGTTGATCGCACAGGCGTTTTCGGGTCTCGCCGAGAAGGCCGAGAAGATCGGGCAGCTCAACGTCTCGCCCGAGCTGCTGAACAGCCTGATGCAGAAACCCGCGGAGGCTGCCCGTGTCCGGCAATGACCGCAAGGTGGTGCTGGTCACGCGAAGGACGCGGCTCGAGGAGCTGATCGCAAGGTTCCTCACCGCGGACCAGGCCCGCTTCTATGTCGAGCATCTCGGCGCCGACTTCTCCGACTATGAGCGCGAGCACGCGGCCTACCAGGCCGCGCGCTTGACCAGCGTCCAGACGCTGGAACGCTGGGGCCGCTACCAGATCGTCGACCGCAGCTTCCTGCCGAACTTCCTGTTCGGCCCGGCCGACATCGTCGCGGCGCTCGGCCCGGACGGCCTCGTCGCCAACACGATGAAATATCTCGACGGCCAGCCGTTGCTCGGCCTCAACCCGGACGCGGCCCGGCATGACGGCGTGCTGCTGCCGTTCGCGCCGGAGAACCTCGCGAGCCTGCTGCCCGAGGTCGCCGCCGACAAGCGCGCCGCCAAGGCGGTGACCATGGCACGCGCAAGCCTCGCCGACGGCCAGGTGCTGCACGCCGTCAACGACCTCTTCATCGGCGCGCGCACCCATGTCTCGGCCCGTTACGAGATCGCGACGCGCGACAGCCATGAGCGGCAGTCCTCCAGCGGTCTGATCGTGGCAACGGGGCTCGGCTCGACCGCCTGGTTCAAGAGCATCGTCACCGGCGCGCTCGCCATCGCCGGCAGCTTCGGTGGCCGCACGACGGGCGGCGACTACACCCCCCTGCCCTGGGACGCCCGAAGCTTGCGTTTCGCCGTGCGCGAGCCGTTCCCGAGCAAGACCTCACAGACCTCGCTGGTCTGCGGCGGCCTCGTGGGCGCGGAGACCTTGCGGCTGCGCTCGCTGATGCCCGAGAACGGCGTCATCTTCTCCGACGGCATCGAGGCCGACCATCTCGACTTCAATGCCGGGACCGAGGCGGTGATCGGAATCGCGGAGCGGCACGGCCGGCTGATCGTGTAGTTCGGTCCCGCAGGTCGCGTGGTTGGCAGCGTAACGTGCTCTTGCCGCGTCATTGCGAGCGCAGCGAAGCAATCCAGACTGTCTCTGCGGAAAGATTCTGGATTGCGTCGCTTCGCTCGCAATGACGGAGGAAAGACCAAGCGTCCATCTTCCACATGTCGTCGCTGCGGGCGCGCGGCCGTAGGGTGAGCAAAGCGGCCGCCGAAGGCGGCAGCGTGCCCATCGTGGATCGGCGAGCTCTACGGCGAAGATGGTGCGCACGGCGCAATCCCGATCTGGGTCGTGGACAGAGCACGGCTGCGCCCTTGCCCACCCTACGGCCGTTACGCCCGCGCAAACACCAGCACGCCGTTCGCCGGGATCGTCACCATCGCCGAGCACGGCTGGCTGTGCAGCGCCGGGCCGCCTGCGATCACAGCGCCATTGTTGCCGACCACGCCCGGATTGACCCAATTGTCGTAGACGTCGCTGTTGAACACCTCTTTCCACTGCCCGGCCGCCGGAAAGCCGATGGCGTAGTCGCGCCATGGCGTCTCGCTCAGGCTCACGATTACGACGTCGTCGTCGCCCTGGCCATCCCAGCGGTGAAAGGCGAGCACGCGGTTGCCGTCATGGACGTGGACGATGGCGCAGCCTTCGGCGGTCAGCGCCGGATGGGTGCGGCGGATCGCGATCAGTTCGCTGGTAAAGCGCATCGCATCGGCGGTGATCTTGTCCTCGCCGTCAAGCAGCGCCCAACTGATCGTTGTGTCGGGGTTCGGCGTGTCGCTCCATGGTCTGTCCTCGAACAGTTCCTGGCCCATGAACAGCATCGGGATGCCCGGCGCGGTCAGCAACAGGCCCGTGGCGACGCGGCTGCGGCTGCGCGCATACCAGCAGCGGCTGTCGACGGGATCGGCGAGGCGCGGGATGCGCGGCTCGCGGCCGGCATAGACGATGTCGTGGTTCTCGATCGAGTTCACCGCGCGCCAGCGCTTGTCGAGGCTGAGATCGGCGATCGCCGCGGCGATCGGCTGCATCGCAACGGCAGCGCCGGCGCCTCCGGCCGCGCTGGCGATGGCGCCGCGCACAGCAAGGCGCAGGCCGTCGCTCCAGGTCGCGTCGAAGCCGGCGCCACCTTGTGCGATGTCCCGCACCACCCACGGGTTCACCGGCCAATATTCGGCGATCTGGAACGCGTCGGGCTTCTCGGCGCGCAGCGCCTCGGTGAGCTGCTGGCAGGTCGCCCAGCCGCCGAAGCGGTCCATCACGCTGACCTCGTCGAAGCGCAGGCCGTCGGCGTGGTACTCGCGGTACAGCATCACGGCATTGTCGACGAGGTACTGCCGAACGTCGGCGTTCCAATAGGCGAACACCTGGCCGCCGGCCCAGCCCTGGTCGGTGAAGTACAGGCTGCGGTTGGGATCGCCATAGGCCTGACGGTCGAAGAACCAGATGCTGTTCTCGTCAAAACCGCCGCCGGCGTGGTTGTAGACGACGTCGAACAGCACCGCGATGCCATGGACATGACAGACGTCGATCAAGGCGCGCAGTTGGTCGTCGCAATGACGCACGGTGTCGACGCCGGCGTAAGGCGCCGCGCCAGCCGCGACCAGGATCTCATTGGTGCGGGCGACATAGGCGGCGAGATGCGCCTCCTCGGCCTCGCCATAGTCGGTTTCCGGGCTGAACAGGTCGGTGCCGTTGTAGCCCATGCTGAACATGGTCGGGAATTCCTGCACCGGCAGCAGCTCGATGGCGTTGATGCCGAGCTTCGCCAGGTGCGGCACGCGCTCGATCACGTCGAAGAAGCAGCCGTCGGGATTGCCCGCCTTCATGTCGAAGGTGCCGACGTGGAGCTGGTAGATCACGAGCTCGCTATAAGGCGGCGGTGTGAACGCGGTGTCGTGCCAGGGAAACGCGTTGGGATTACGCAGCACCGAATGCGATTGCGGGAACGGCGGATCGACGGTCAAGAGCCGCGCATGCGGATCGCGCTTGTAACCCGAGGTGCCCTCGCCTTCGACGAAGTACATGTAGGCGTCGCCGTCCTTCAGGCCGGGGATGAAGATCGCCCAATGGCCGTTGCCGATCGGCGCCAGGCGGCAGCTCGCGTCCTGCGCCCAGTCGTTGAACGGGCCGGAGACGTAGACCGCCTTGGCATGCGGCGCGAACACGCGGAAGGTAGCGCCGCCGGTCACCAGGGTGCCGCCCATGGGAGCCTGGAGAAGATGCATCTGCCGCAGCGAAATCCTCAATCCTTCGGGGAATGGCGGCAGCGTAACAGGTTCGAGCAGCATATCCATGATGGTCGGCTCTCCCCGGCGCTCAGAACAGCCGCGCGCCATTCGGCACGGGCTTGTCCGGCTGGAACAGCACGACGTTGCCGGCCTCGTCCGGGAAGCCGAGCGTCAGCACCTCGGACATGAACTTGCCGATCTGGCGCGGCGGGAAATTGACGACGCCGGCGACCTGGCGGCCGATCAGGGTGGCTGGATCGTAGAGCGTGGCGATCTGGGCGCTGGAGCGCCTGGTGCCGATGCCGGGCCCGAAATCGATCGTCAGCTTCAGCGACGGTTTGCGCGCCTCCGGATAGGGCTCGGCCGCGACGATGGTGCCGACGCGGATGTCGACGACCAAGAACTGGTCGAAGCTGATCCCTGCTGCCGCCGGCGCTGTGGGATCATGGGCAAGATGCATGGCGGCCTCATCGAACGCATGACCGCGCGGGAAGGCTTGCGGTGCCGACGCGGTCTGGGTCGGAATCTTTAATCGCCATAAGGGCTCCTGACAATGCACCCGCCCGGCGACGGCACGGCATATGGACGATTGGCTGTATTGGTGTGGCAGGCCGGTCGCAGGGTGCGAAGCCTTCAATCGCAGGCTGGGCAAGCGGGGGTGCCGCTGCCCCGCATCGCCGAGCGGGAGGTGCGTGAATCGCCATGGAATGTCGCTATCCGGCGAATCGTCGCGTGCACGCCTTGACCCGCCCTGCAGCATGTCCGCCGCCGAGCGCAATGATTATGACACGTCGCCCGTATTGTCGCAGTTCGGTCGCTTTGCCTCCAGACACAGCACGGAGGCCCAGCCTGGCTGCGACTACTGGACATCATCAGCAAGCTTCGCCGGGCACAACCTGCCCACCGCGCGTTGCCGGCCCCGGCGCTCTTGGGAATGGTCCTGGCCGGCGCTTCTGTCAGGCGAGCTAGGCGGCGCGCCGCCCGCGCGACAGAGTTTCGGATGGAAGCTCACCGAACATGTCGCGATAGTCTCTTGCGAAGTGTCCGAGATTTCCGAAGCCGCAATTGAAGGCGACTGCAGAGACGGAGGTGCGCTGATCTGCCCCCGAGAGCATCTGCTTTGCCCGTCGCAATCGCACCGTTTTCGCAAACGCCATCGGCGAGTATCCGCGGCTCTTCTTGAAAGCTGTATAGAGCGCGCGGATGCTGACGCCTGTCTGTGATGCCAGCGCCTCGATCGTGATGGCGCGGTCCCAAGAGGCCTCGATATACTCTTCGGCCAGCCGGACGATCCGCGGCACGACGTCCTTTTCGGCTCTCTCCAACAGCTCGCTGAAATTGTGGCGGTGAGCCGACAGGAAGGAAACGATGAGAGCCTGCTCCAGTTCAACGAGCACCGTGCGTGGCAGCTCTGTCGCCGCCGCATCCAACTGATGAGCGAGGAACATCGCCAGATCGCGCAAGACCAGAGCGTTCGGCTGCACCGCAGCCGCTATGGGATCAAACTTGAGGACACCGGCTGGCTTTGCACCGAGCAGCGTCGTCAATGTCTGCTCCAACGCCCTCGCGCTTATTCGAAGAATGAGCTGCTCATAACCTGGCTCGAACACAATCCTGTTGGGTTCGCCAGGCGCAACTATGCAGGACTGCCGCTCGGTTATCGCGATCGCCGTGCGATTCAGAATGGTCAAAGCGCTGCCTTTGAGGCCAATTTGCAGGCGCGCGAAGTCGCTCTCCGGGAACTTGACGACCGCCCTCGCCCCGCCATATGCACAAAAGCCCAGGCCGATATTCGTAAGCTGAAGGTAGTTGCCCACCCCCAGGAAGCCATCTGCCTTGGTGACTGCGAAGCCAGTTGCCCCGTAGACCGTACGCAACGCGTGCTCCATCGCCTCCGGATCGTCTGTACGAATGACGGGAGCGCGGCTCAGGAGGCTTACGGATCGGTCCAAGTTCATCGAAGGATGGTATCTCAGGTTTGACCGGACTCAAACCTGGGAAAAACCCGGTCAGCGGCGAGGTGCCGCAGCTCCCTTCATCGCCGATATAGCTTGAGGTTCCAGTTTCTGAGCGACCTTTGCTGCTGCCCCAGCGCTCTTGGGAATGGTCCTGGCCGACGCTTCTATCAGGCGAGCTAGGCGGCGCGCCGCCCGCGCGACAGAGTTTCGGATGGAAGCTCACCGAACATGTCGCGATAGTCTCTTGCGAAGTGTCCGAGATTTCCGAAGCCGCAATTGAAGGCGACTGCAGAGACGGAGGTGCGCTGATCTGGCCCCGAGAGCATCTGTTTTGCCTGTCGCAATCGCACCGTTTTTGCAAACGCCGTCGGCGAGTATCCGCGGCTCTTCTTAAACGCAGCAGAGAGCGCGCGGATGCTGACGCCTGTCTGCGATGCCAGCTCCTCGATCGTGATGGCGCGCCCCCAAGAGGCCTCGATATACTCTTCGGTCAGCCGAACGATCTGCGGCGCGACGTCCTTTTCGGCTCGCTCCAACAGCTCGCTGAAATTGTGGCGGTGAGCCGACAGGAAGGAAACGATGAGAGCCTGCTCCAGTTCGACGAGCACCGTGCGTGGCAGCTCTGTCGCCGTCGCATCCAACTGATGAGCGAGAAACATCGCCAGATCGCGCAAAACCAGAGCGTTCGGCTGCACCGCAGCCGCTATGGGATCAAACTTGAGGACACCGGCTGGCTTTGCGCCGAGCAGCGTCGTCAATGTCTGCTCCAACGCCCTCGCGCTTATTCGAAGAATGAGCTGCTCATAACCTGGCTCGAACACAATCTTGTTGGGCTCGCCCGGCGCAACTATGCAGGACTGCCGCTCGGTTACCGCGATCGCCGTGCCATTTAGAATGGTCACAGCGCTGCCTTTGAGGGCAATTTGCAGGCGCGCGAAGTCGCTCTCCGGGAACTCGACGACTGACCTTGCGCCGCCATATGCACAAAAGCCGAGGCCGATGCTCGCAAGCTGAAGGTAGTTGCCCACCCCCTGGAAGCCATCTGCGTTGGAGACTGCGAATCCAGTTGCCCCGTACACCGTACGCAACGCGTGCTCCATCGCCTCCGGATCGTCTGTACGAATGACGGGAGCGCGGCTCAGCAGGCTCACGGATCGGTCGAGGTTCATCGGAGGATCGGTCCCCACTCTTATATGGCTTTTGCCAAAATATTGGAGCGTACGTCTTCCGGGCTGATCCAAGTCAACCTCCGAACACTTTCGTCAGGCGGCAGGCGCCTCAGTTCCATCAGGTTCCCGTTTCTCACATGTTAATTCGAAAGGGTAATTGGCTAGTGATGCAGCTAATTCTGAGCAAAGTTTGCAGAGACTGGACTTGAGAATGACTTCAAAATCGCTGCGCGACGCGCTTCAATCTCGTTGAGATGAACAGGCCGCAGGTCTTCTCTGCGGCCGCAAGAGAGGAGACGAACGTGGCGGCACGGGACCAGTATTTCAGCCCGACGACGTGGAACTCATGAGGTCCGTGCTGGACGAGGCGGTGATCATCCTGCCCACTGACACACCGCCAGTGTCTCACGTTTCCTATGGGACACAGTCCTCATGATTGGCTCTCAAGCCTGAGCGGGCGTCGTTCGCGTGCCGCTCGACGGCTTTGAGGGAATGGGGATCAGGTGATCAAGACAAGCGCCCCCAACCGTCGACGCTGGGCGCTTGAGATACTCGATATTGCGAAGCAGGTCACCGAAGCGATGAACTTATGACCTTGTCACAACGCGAGCCTGGCAACGTCCACACGCCTGTCGATATGAGGCGATATGAAGTGAGTCCTTATCATGCTTATCAAGACGGTCACGTTGCATTCTATTACTTATCTTGTAGGGATTACCAGTTCAGTGGCAGTGCACCAAGTCATCCCCTCGCCGGGCACAGCGATCATCTTCCAGTCTGGCACGACTGCAATACGTTATCAGCAGGTCGCCAATCGCTCGACCAAAAGCGATAAGTTGCCAATCAGGCACGCAAATCGTCAACTCAACGTGCCAGGTTCTAAATTCGGAACCGACTGCAAACCGCCAATTGATGTCCCTGGGCGCTGCTTTGCAGACGCCGAAGGGATCCGCAAGGTCGCGTTGTCCGCTCCCGGCCCCCTTCGTGGCATACCGATTGCTTTGAACCAAATCGGTCCTGATGCGACGGGTCTGGTGTAGTCGTGGTGCAGAAAAAAATGACCGATATTCGAAGCGGCGACCTGTCCAATCAGGCTGTATTGAAATCGCTAAGTAGACTCCGCGCAGCAAAGCTGCGCCTCGATCGGCCGACGTCGCTCCAATCGACAGAGGCCACCCTGTTGTCGCAGATCGCGCTTTGCGACGTTCTATTGGACGAAATTCAGTCGATCGCTTGCAGCCTAAAGCGGCCGAGGCCGTACCCCGGTGAGCCGACGGCTGGTCGGAACCGGGCACGGCTGTGGTACCGTTCCTCAAACATGGGGTGCAGCGCCGGCACGCGGCGCAGCGATGCCGCCTTCCACCGCTGGAGACGGGGCCGCGTGCCGTCGATTGACGAGGCCGGTGCGGCCGATGGGTCCCAGGGTTCCCCACGCGCATCGCGGCCGCTCGCCGCAGAGTCTCGCAGCCTCCCAAAACTCCGCTGTCTTCCCGGCGTACGCAGGGACCCATAACCACGGGGGATTGGTGACATGAGATGGCTCGACGTCCGCAGCCCAATGGCCTTTGCGGAGTATAGGTCCCGGGTCGGCGCCCCGCCGCCGCTTCGCGCCGTCGTGGCTTGCTCGGGACGACAACGGAGGTTGGCGGGAGAGCGGAGACGCGGATCAGTCGTCACGTAGCCCGGATGAGCGCAGCGACATCCGGGTTCACCGACACGGCACGTGAGACCCCGCATGTCGCTGGCGCCGACGCGCGTCCCGCGCGCCGGCTATCGCTCATGCGGGCTACGCGCCGCACCCAGACAGATCCGCCAGATCCGCGCGAGAAGCGCACCATCTCTCCCCCGTCATGGCGAGCGCAATGAAGCAATCCAGACTGCCGCCGCGGAACGATTCTGGATTGCTTCGCTGCGCTTGCAACGACGATTGGCGCGACGGTCCCGTGCATCAAGCTGTCATTCGCACCGGGCGGTGGGCACGTCGCTGCGCGGCTTTCGCCGCGTAGCGCCTACACGACTACAACTACACATTCTCCAGATGGCACGCCACCCACTGGTCCTCGCCCTTCAGACGCAGCTCGGGCGCCTCCACTCGGCAGCGGTCGAATGCGAGCGGGCAGCGGGTGTTGAAGCGGCAGCCCTTGGGCGGGTTGACGGGGCTGGGAACATCGCCCTTGAGAATGATCGGGGTGCGCTCGGCGCCGGGCTCGGGAATTGGGACGGCTGAGAGAAGCGCCCTGGTGTAGGGATGGCCGGGGGACGCGAAGATCTGGCGGCGCGGGGCGAGCTCGACGATGCGGCCGAGATACATCACGGCGACGCGGTGCGTCATGTGCTCGACGATGGCGAGGTCGTGGCTGATGAAGAGGAGCGCGAGGCCGAACTCGCGCTGCAAATCCTGCAGCAGGTTGACGATCTGCGCCTTGACGGAGACGTCGAGCGCCGACACCGCCTCGTCACAAACGATCAGGTCGGGCTTGGCGGCGAGCGCGCGTGCAATGCCGATGCGCTGGCGCTGGCCGCCGGAGAATTCGTGCGGGCGGCGGTTCACGGCGTCGCGCGGCAGCCGGACGATCTCCATCAGCTCGGCAATGCGCGCATCGCGCTCGGCCGCAGTCTTGGCGAGGCCGAAATTGTTGATCGGCTCGGCGAGGATGTCGCGGATGCGCATCCGCGGATTGAGGCTGGAGAACGGATCCTGGAACACGACCTGCACGCGGCGGCGCATCTCGCGCAGGCGGTGCGGGCCGAGATCGTCGATGCGCAGGCCGTCGAGCACGATCTGTCCGGCCGTGATGTCGAACAGCCGCAGGATGGCGCGGCCGACGGTCGACTTGCCGCAGCCGGATTCGCCGACCAGCGACAGGGTCTCGCCGCGCGCGATCTCGAACGACACGCCGTCGACGGCGTGCACCCGGCTCTTGGCTCGGCCGAACAGGCCGCTGCGGATCGGAAAATGCTTCTTGAGGTCGTTGACCTGCAGCAACGGAGCGCTCATGCGGCGGCCTGCTCCTTGGCGGCGAAGTGACAGGCAGCGATGTGGTGCGGCGCCTTCTGCTCCAGCCCCGGCGCATATTGCCGGCACACATCGGTGGCGAGCGCGCAGCGGCCGGCGAACACGCAGCCCTCGATGCGCTGCTTGAGGTCCGGCACCTGGCCGGGAATCTCCGCGAGCCGCTTGATCTCGCCCGATAGCGACGAGCCGAGCTTGGGCAGCGCGCCTAGCAGGCCCTGCGTGTAGGGATGGCGGGGGCTGCGGAACAGCTCCCTCACCGGCGCTTCTTCGACCTTGCGGCCGGCATACATCACCATCACCCGCTCGGCGACCTCGGCGACGACGCCGAGATCATGGGTGATCAGGATGATCGCGGCGCCGACGCGCTGCTTCAGTTCCAGCATCAGCTTGAGGATCTGCGCCTGGATGGTGACGTCGAGCGCGGTGGTCGGCTCGTCCGCGATCAGGAGCTTTGGATTGCAGGCCAGCGCCATCGCGATCATCACACGCTGGCGCATGCCGCCCGACAGCTGGTGCGGATATTCGCGCACGCGCCGTGCCGGCTCAGGGATGCCGACCAGGGTCAGCATCTCCACCGCGCGCGCTTCCGCCTGCGCCTGGTCGAGCCCCTGATGCAGCCGCAAGGTCTCGCCGATCTGGCGGCCGACGGTGAGCACAGGGTTGAGGCTGGTCATCGGCTCCTGGAAGATCATCGAGATGTCGTTGCCGCGAAGGCTGCGCATTTCGCGGTCGGAGAGCGTCAGGATCTCGCGGCCCTCGAGGCGGATGGAGCCGGCGATCTTGCCGGGCGGCTCCGGGATCAGCCGCATCATCGACATCGAGGTGACGGATTTGCCGCAGCCGGATTCGCCGACGATGGCGAGCGTCTCGCCGGGATTGACGTGGAACGACACGCCGTCGACGGCGCGGTTGATGCCGGTGGGCGTGCGGAAATGCACCTGCAGGTTCTCGACCTCGAGCAATGGCATCATTTGAGCTCCCGGCGATCTCTGACTGCGCTGCTCATGGGTTCTTCGCCATGCGCGGGTCGAGCGCGTCGCGCAGGCCGTCGCCGACCAGGTTCACCGCGAGCACGGTGACCGACAGGAACGCCGCCGGGAAGAACACGATGTAGGGCTTGACCTGCCACAGCGCGCGGCCCTCGGCCATGATGTTGCCCCAGGACGGGATGGTCGGCGGCGTGCCGGCGCCGATGAAGGAGAGGATCGCCTCGGTGATCATGGCGCTGGCGCAGATGTAGGTCGCCTGCACCAGCATCGGCGCGGTCGTGTTCGGCAGGATGTGGCGCAGGATGACCATCGGCGTGCGCGTGCCCGAGGCGACGGCGCCATCGACATAGGGCTGCTCTCGCAACGACAGCACGACGCCGCGCACCAGCCGCGCCACGCGCGGGATCTCGGCGATGGTGATGGCGAGGATGACGTTGCCGACGCTGCCGCGCGTCAGCGCCATCAGCGCCACCGCCAGCAAGATCGGCGGGATCGACATCAGCCCGTCCATGCAGCGCATCAGCACGCCGTCGGCCCAGCGCACGAAGCCGGCGACGAGGCCGATGGTGAGCCCGATCAAGGAGGCGCCAAGCGCCACCGCGAGGCCAACCGTCAGCGAGACGCGGGTGCCGTAGAGCACGCGCGAATAGATGTCGCGGCCGAGCGCATCGGTGCCAAACCAGAAATCCGCCGACGGCAGCCGCGTGCGCTTGGCCGGCGCGATCGCGGTGGGATCGACGGTGAAGAGGAACGGCGCGAACACGCCGATGATGACGAGCAAGAGCAGCAGCGCGCCGCCGATCGCCACCGTCGGATGGTTGCGCAGGAAGCCGATGGCGCCGCGCCGGATCTTCGGCGCGACCATCAGGTCCGGCAGAACGGGCGCGACGACGAGGCCCGGCGGCGGCGAAATGGATGTCGTGGCGGTCAATAGCGGATCCTCGGGTCGACCAGGGTGTAGGTGATGTCGATCAGGAGATTGACGAGCACGTAGACGAAGCTGAACAGCAGCACGATGCCCTGGATCACCGGGTAGTCACGGCGCAGGATGGCATCGATGGTGAGCCGGCCCAATCCGGGAATCGCAAACACGCTCTCGGTGACGACGGCGCCGCCGATCAGAAGCGCAATGCCGATGCCGACCACGGTGACGATCGGCACCGCGGCATTCTTCAGCGCATGAATGAACAGGATGCCGCCCTGCCCCAGCCCCTTGGCGCGGGCGGTGCGGATATAGTCCTGCTGCAGCACCTCGAGCATGGCGGCGCGGGTGATGCGCGCGATCAGCGCGATGTAGACGCAGCCGAGCGCGACCGCGGGCAGGATCAGGTTCTGCAGCCACGGCCAGACGCCTTGGGCCAGCGGCGTGTAGCCCTGCACCGGAAGCCAGTCGAACTTCAGCGCGAACACATAGGCCAGGATGTAGCCGACCACGAACACCGGCACCGAGAAGCCGAACACGGCAAAGGCCATGATGATGCGGTCGATCCAGGTCCCTGCCTTCCACGCCGCGATGACGCCGAGCGGCACCGCGACGATGATGGTGAGGACCAGCGTCACCATCATCAGTGACAAGGTCGGCTCGATCCGCTGGGCGATCAGGGCCGACACCGGCAGGTTGGTGAAGATCGAGGTGCCCAGATCGAAGTGCAGCAGACGCCACACCCAACTGCCGAACTGGACCAGAAATGGCTGGTCCAGTCCGAGATTGGCGCGGATGCGCTCGACGTCGGCCGGACTCGCCTGGTCGCCTGCAATGACAACGGCCGGATCGCCCGGCGCGATGTACAGCAGGCTGAAGACGAACAGCGCGACGATCGCCATCACCGGCAGCGTCGACAGGACTCGTCGGAGCGCATAAGCGAGCATGAGACGTCTTTCGCTTTACGCCGTCTTCGACACGCCCCAGAACAGCGGGATCGGCCCCTTGGTCACGCCGGAGACGTTCTTGCGCCACGCGGTGTAGCCGAGGAAGAAGCCGGTCGGCGCGAACACGACGTCGTCGAGCGCGGCCTTGTTGATGCGCGCGGCAACCGCCTTCTCCTCGTCGAGCGACTTGGCGGCGAACCAGTTGGTGATCTCCTTTTCCACGGGCTCGCTGGTCGGCCAGCCGAACCAGGCCTTGTCGCCATTGGCGCGCAGCGCGGTGTAGGCGGCCGGGTTGATGCAGTCGGCGCCTGCGTGCCAGGTGTGGAACATGTGCCAGCCGCCTTGCGAAGGCGGCGTCTTCTGCGCGCGGCGGGCGCCGACGGTGCCCCAATCGGTGGCGACGAAGTCGACGGTCATGCCGAGCTTCTTCAGGAGATCGGCGGTAACGTCGCCGAACGCCTTGGTGATCGGCTGGTCCTGCGCGACGACGCAGGTGATCGGCTCACCCTTATAGCCGGCCTCCTCGAGCAGCTTCTTGGCCGCCGCGAAATCGCGCTTGCCTTTGAGGATGTCGCCGCCCGCCTCGGTATAGAGCGGCGTGTCCGGCGTGAAGAATCCGGGCAGCGGCTTCCACAGCGCGTTGTCGTCGCCGACCAGCGCGCGCATATAATCTTCCTGGCTCATCGCCATCAGGATCGCCTGGCGCGCCTTCACGTTGTTGAACGGCGCATGCAGGTGGTTCATGCGGAACGAGCCGACATTGCCCAGGGGATCGCCGATGTCGACGCCGATGTTCTTGTTGCCCTTCAGCACCGGCACGAGATCGGTGATCGGGTTCTCCCACCAGTCGACCTCGCCGTTCTGCAACGCGGCGGCCGCGGTCGCGGGATCCGGCATGATCACCCATTCGACGCGATCGACCAGCACCTGCTTGCCGCCGGCGAGCCAAACCGGCTTCTCCTGGCGCGGCACGTAGTCGGTGAACTTCTCGAACACGGCCTTGGCGCCCGGCACCCACTCGCCCTTGACGAACTTGAACGGGCCAGAGCCGACATATTCCGCCATCTGCTTGAACGGGTCGGTCTGCGCAATGCGCTCGGGCATGATGAAGGCGCAGGGCGCATTGCCCTTGCCGAGCGCGAACAGCATCTTCGGATAGGGCTGCTTCAACACCCATTTGAAGGTCTTGTCGTCGACGGCCGTGAGCTCGTTCTGCAGCGCCTTCAGCATCAGCCCCATCGGATCGCGCGCCGACCAGCGCGTGAGGCTGGCGACGACGTCCTTGGCGAGCACCGGCTCGCCGTCGTGGAATTTCAGGCCAGGACGCAGCTTGAAGGTCCAGGTCAGGCCGTCGTCGGACACCTGCTCGGATTCCACCATCTGGCGCTGCGGCACGAACTGGTCGTCGATGCCGTACAGCGTATCCCACACCATCGCGGCCGCGTTGCGCACGACATATTGCGTGCCCCAGATCGGATCGAAATTGGCGAGATTGGCCTGTGGAACAAAACGCAAGGTGCGTGCGGCAGCGCCTTGTGCGATCGCCGGCGCCGCAAACCCCGTCAGCGCCAAGCCACCCGCGCCCGCCAAACCCTTCAATACCGTTCTGCGATCCATGTTCTCTCCTGATGCAACTTGCCTGAGTTCAATTGCCGAAATTGTAAGCAAGGCCCATGCCATGCGCGCGAAGGGGATTCATTTGAACGCAAATGAGGCATGAGGCGCAAGCGCGCAGGTGCCGTAGGGTGGGCAAAGGCGATGCGATAATCTCTCCGCGTCCGAGGTCACCGTGGCGCCGTGCCCACCATCGCGCCGCACACTCCGCCGCAAGACGGTGGGCACGGCGCCATTGCGGTCTCACATTTGGAAACAGCACGGCTGCGCCTTTGCCCACCCTACGCAGTGTGCCAGCTGGCCGCATCACGGCTTGCGCACCGGCGAGCCATCCGCCATCAGCCGCTCGCCCTTGCGTTCGACGATCATGCCATAGGCTTGCGGCTGGCGGTGGACGTCGAAATTGAAGATCGTCTGCTTATAGGATCTGCACAAATCGAGGTCACAGCGCGCCAGCGCGATCTCGTCGCCCTTGGTGGCGCAGGCCGCCACGATCTCGCCCGAGGGTGCGATGATGCAGCTGCCGGCGATGTGGTCGATGCCCTCCTCGATGCCGCCCTTGGCGACGCCGATGACCCAGGTGCCGTTCTGATAGGCACCGGACTGCATCACGAGGCGGTTGTGGAACAGCGAAAGGTCGTCATGCTCCGGTGCGGGCGGATTGTGCACCGGCGTGTTGTAGCCGATCAGCACCATCTCGACGCCCTGCAGCCCCATCACGCGATAGGTCTCGGGCCAGCGGCGGTCGTTGCAGATCGCCATGCCGATCACGCCGCCAAAGGCGCTGGCGACGCCGAAACTTTTGCCCGGCTCGAAATAGCGCTTTTCCAGATGTTGGAACTTGCGCCACGGCTCGTGCTCGGCATGTCCCGGCAGATGCACCTTGCGGTATTTCGAGACGATCGCGCCGGTCTTGTCGACGAGAATGGCCGTGTTGTAGCGGTGCACGATGTCGTCTTCGACCGTCAGCTCGGCATAACCCAGGCAGAAGCCGATGCGCAGATCCTTTGCGAGCGCGAACAAGGCCTGCGTCTCCGGCCCCGGCATCTCGCGCTCGAAATAGAGGTCGATCTCGGCCTGATCGGCCATGTACCAGCGCGGGAAGAACGTCGTCAGCGCCAGCTCGGGATAAACGATCAGGTCGCAGCCATTGGCGTGCGCCTGCCGCATCAACGCCATCAGTCGCGCAACCACCGCGGTCCGTGTTTCGCTCTTGGCAATCGGGCCGAGCTGACCAATGGCGACGTTGACGAAGCGCGGCATGTTTCCGTTCCTTATTTCGGAACTAAGTGATCGTTCCGTGGCGCGCAGCTCTTGCACCGATCATGCCATGCCCGCTCAATCGCGCAAGCCCGGCGCGTAGCCGAACGCCACGGCCGGCTCGGCCGCGGTCTCGACCCACACGCTCTTCACCTGCGTGTATTCGTAGAGCGCCTCGACGCCGGAGGAGCGGCCATGGCCGCTGTTGTTGTAGCCGCCGAACGGCGAGGCGACGTTGATGGTCTTGTAGGCGTTGATCCAGAACGTCCCGGCCTTGACCTGTGCTGCGACGCGATGCGCGCGCGCGACATCCCTGGTCCACACCGCGCCCGCGAGGCCGAACTCGCTGTCATTGGCGATCACGATCGCCTCCGCCTCGGTGTCGAAGCGGATCGCGGCGACGACCGGACCGAACACCTCCTTGCGCGCGATGCCCATGGCGTTGGTGACGTTCTTGAGCACGGTCGGCTTGACGAAATATCCGCCGTCCTGCGCCACGCCATTTGCGCCAGCGACGATCTCGGCCCCCTCCGCCGCGCCTTCGCGGATCAACGACAGCACGTGATCATATTGCCTGGCGTTGTTGATCGGACCGATCTCGGTGTCCGCCGACAGCGGATCGCCGCATCTGATCTTCGCCGCGCCTTTCGCGACCAGATCGACGAAGCGGTCATAGACCGCGCCCTGCACCAGCAGCCTGGAGCCGGCGACGCAGCTCTGTCCGGCGCCGCCGAAGATCGCGGCCTGCGCGCCGACGGCGGCGCGTTCGAGATCGGCATCGGCGAACACGATGTTGGCGGACTTGCCGCCGAGCTCGAGCACCGACGGCAACAGCCTGCGCGCCGCAGCCTCGCCGATCAGCCGCCCGGTCGGTACCGAACCGACGAACACGACCTTCTTGACCGCAGGCTGCGCCAGCGCCGCCTGGCCCGTGGTGTGGCCGAAGCCGGCGAGCACGTTGACGACGCCCTTCGGCAGGCCCGCGCGTTCGGCGATGAATGCGAGCGCCAGCGAGGTCAGCGGCGTCAGCTCCGACGGCTTGAGCAGCACCGCATTGCCCATGCTGATCGCCGGTGCGATCTGCCATCCCGCGGTGAAGATTGGCGCGTTCCACGGCGTGATCTGCAGCGCCACGCCCATCGGCTCGCGACGCGTGTAGTTGAGATGGCTCGAAGGCACCGGGATGACGTCGCCGTGGAATTTGTCGGCCCAGCCGGCATAGTACTCGAACATCTCCGCGACCTTGGCGACCTCGCCCCTGGTGTCGCGGATCGGCTTGCCGGCTGACAGTGATTCCAGATGCGCCAGCGGCTCGGCCGCTGCGAGGATCGCCCGTGCCACCGCCTGCATCACGCGGCCGCGGCCCGCGGCGGTCAGATTCGCCCACTCCGCCTGCCCCGCCACAGCAGCTGCCGCCGCCTTGGCCGCCACATCGGCGCCGGCATCGGCATAGGTGAACAGCAATCTGCCGGTGGCCGGATCATTCACCGAGACCGTCGCGCCATCGCCGACGATGAGGTCACCGCCGACATGGGAGCCAACGGCCTCCAAGTCAGGCCAGAACGGTAGCGTCGCGGCGCGCAGGCGGGGATCGATGAAATGGGTCATGGCGGCAGGCTCACGGCTTCGCCATCGAACCGAGCTGCAGCTCGACGATGCGGTTGAAATCATCAGTGTCGGCAATGCTGGCGGCGCTGTCCGCCCAGATGCGCGCGGTGTCGGCGGCCATCGGCAGCGACAGTCCGAGCTCACCGATGAGCTGCGCCGCGAGCCTGACGTCCTTGCGCATCAGCTGCATGGTGAAGCCGGAATCGAAGGCGCCGTTGAGAATCCAATTGGGCACGTTGACGAGCGTGACGCCGGAGCGGCCCGAGCCGGCATTCAGACCTTCCAGCAGCCGCTCGGCATCGACGCCCGCCGCATCGGCGATGCGCAGCGCCTCCGCGGCGGTGAGCAGGTGCGCGGCGCAGAGGAGATTGTTGACGATCTTGGCGACGTTGCCGGCGCCGACGCCGCCGACATGGACGCGCTTGGCGCTCATGCGATCCAGCACCGGCATCACACGCGCCAGATCCGCGTCGTCGGCGCCGATCACCATGGTCATCGTGCCGCTCGCCGCGCCCTTCGGTCCGCCGCTGACGGGCGCATCGACGAAGCCCATGCCGCGCGCCTTGAGAAGGGCTGCGAGCCGGCGCGAGGTCTCGGGATGCGAGGTCGAGGTGTCGACGATGACGACGCCGGGCCTGGCCTGCGCGAGGATGCCGCCGGCGCCCTCCACGACATCGGCGACGATGCCGGCGGTCGGCAGCGACAGGATGACGATGTCGGCGGCGGCGATCACGCCGCCAATGCCGTCGGCAATCGCGATGCCCTCGGCCGCCAGCGCCGCGCGCGTCGCGGCGAGCGCGTCATAGCCGGTGACGGCAAAGCCGGCACCGTTCAGCGTCAGCGCCATGCCGCGCCCCATCTTGCCAAGTCCGATGATGCCGATCGGGGTCACGAGGCCTCCTGCCAGGATTTGCCTCGGCAGCGTAGCCGCACGATTCCGGGGCAGACATCAGCGCCCTCCGCCGCTAGTGTTGCCCTGAGGTCAACAGTTTCCGAAGCCATGTCCGCCCTGCTCGATCACCACCGCCTGCACTATCTGCACGAGGCGATCCGCCTCGGCTCGGTGCGCGCCGCCGCGGAAGCGCTCGACGTCAACGCGTCGGTGATCAGCCGGCAGATCGCACTGCTGGAGAAGGAGCTCGGCCTGACCCTGCTCGAGCGGCTCAGCCGCGGCATCCGCGCCACCGAGGCCGGCGCGCTGCTGGTCGAGCGCTTCCGACAATGGCAGGCCGACCAGACCGACACCGTCGCCAAGCTTCGCGAATTGCAGGGCCTCAAGCGCGGCCATGTCGACATCGTGCTCGGCGAGGGTTTCGTCAGCGACCTGATGTCCGGCCCGCTCGGCCGGTTCTGGCAGCGCCATCCCGACCTCACCATGGCGTTCGATCTCGCCGGCACCAACGAGGTCGTCAATGCCGTTGCCGAGGATCGCCATCACATCGGGCTGGTGTTCAATCCGGGCGCCGATCCCCGCATCCGGATCGCCACCGCGAGCCGGCAGCCGCTGTGCGCGATCATGCCGCCGGATCACGCGCTGGCGCGGCTCGGCCGTCCCTTGCGCCTGCGCGAGCTCGCCGACCACCCGCTCGGACTGATGCATCCGAGCTACGGCACGCGCCAGATCGTGGCGATGGCGGAGGCGGCCGAACGCATCGCTCTGTCGCCGAAGCTGACCACCAGCTCCATCAACGTGCTCCGCCACTTCGTCAGGAGCGGCCTCGGCCTGACGCTCTTGCCCGCCTTCTCGATCGCCGCCGATCTTGCCGACGGCTCACTCGCTGCCGTGCCGGTCGACAACCGCCTGCTGGCCTCAAGCGAAGCCTGCGTCATCACCCGGCGCGGCCGCGAGCTGCCGCATGCCGCCGGTCACCTGCTGCGCTTCCTGAGTGGTCAGATGCGGGCGTTCCGGGTCGGCGGAGCCGCCGGCAAGACCAGGACGCGCGGCGCCGGACGTTGATCCGCGCAGATCACCGCGGATCGTTTTCCGTTGCGCTCGCACGTGGGTTGCGATTGGATGTTGCAACCTCGGGAATCGACCTCATGCGCAACGTTCTCGCGATCGCGTTCGGCCTGTGGGCGGCGACAGCGGCCCAGGCCGAGACCTGCCAGTTCATCGGCAACCAGATCCTGTGCGACGACGGGACCTCGGGGCAGCGGATCGGCAACAACACCTATTGGAACGACGGCTCCTCGTCACAGCAGATCGGGCGCTTCACCTACAACAACGACGGCAGTAGCTCGCAGCAGATCGGCAATCACACCTACTACAGCGACGGCACGTCGGCGCATACGATCGGAAGCACGACCTACTTCAGCGACGGCAGGACGTGCCGGCGGATGGGCAATCAGATCCATTGCGACTAGTCAGCCGCCCCGACCGGACCGCTGCAACAGATTTTCGGCAGAAGGGCGCTGGAGCGGGTGAAGGGAATCGAACCCTCGTATTCAGCTTGGAAGGCTGCTGCTCTACCATTGAGCTACACCCGCATCAGGGCGTTCCCTAACATGGTCCGCGGCGGGTCTCAACCTCTTCGGGGCGGGGTTTCGAAGCGGATGGGTCCCGGATCGGGCCTGATGGAACGGACCGAAGCGATGGCAGCGCACGACACCGAGACCGCGGCGCGGCACGCCGGCGGCGGCCCGGTTCCGTAATCTGCCCCCTACCCTCGCCGGCCGGACCGTCCTATATTGGCGTGACCATCAACAACGAAAGGAGGTGATCCAGTGTCTTTCACCAAGCGCTGTCACCTCGCTGGGATCGCCCGCTGAGCGGCTCTTCATGAGCGACGTTTGAGGGCGTGATTCGTCAGCGGATTGCGCCATCGCGGCTTGGCAACGGGGCGGTCTCGGCCCTGGACCAGCGAGTTCAAGAACGGAAGCGCGGCGGGTCTTACGGCTCGCCGCGTTTTTTATGGCACCTCCGCCCGTTCCCCGGCGGACGGTGCCGGGGGCGCCGGCTCACTGCGGATGAACCGCCGCGCCAGGAAGCCGCCGAAGCCGAGCATCCAGAAATACTGCACATACTCCGGTGCAAGCGCTGCGATCACGATGCCCGGCACGAACACGATGACGGGAAAGATCGCGCCGGCGATCTCGGCATGGCGGCCGCTTGGAAGCGCGAGCCACCACAGCGCGGCGTTCAGCGACGCAATGATCGTCAGATGCAAGCCATAGAGGACGGCCACCGCGCTGCTCAGCCTGTAGCCGCCGTAGAGCCCGTTGGTCACCGGCAGCAGCACGATCGACAACAGGAAGAACAGATTCAGGATGACCACGGGCCGGCCCGCGAACGGCTGCCGGGCCAGCCGCCGGTGGTGGCTGATCCAGAACACGCCGGCGATGATGAAGCTGAGGACCAGCCCGGCGAGACGGCCGGAATAGGTATGCGCCAAGTCGATCCAGCCGGGCATATGCGCGAAATTGGGCTTCGGCAGGTCGTAGGCGAGAAGCGTCATCGCCACACCGAAGATGGTGTTGGACAGCGATTCCAGCCGGCGCATCTCGAACAGGTGGGACTGAGGCTCTGTCATGTCGAATCGGAAGCGACCGCGGCGGGGAACGGAGATGAAGACTCACGTTCTATAGCAGCTCCGGCGCCGCACCGCCCGACCTCGCTGCCGCCCTTGGGCGGCAGCGGTCACGTCACTCGCCACCCTCCAGACCACAACCGGCGATCGAGCGTCAGCCCTCACCGGCACGCATAGATATGGCCATCGAAGCCGCGATAGCTGCGCGTCGCCGGGTTGTAGCTGCGGAACTGGACGCAGGCCGGCACACCCGCTGTGCGCAGCCGTGGCTTGTCCTCCGGATGCAGCCGGGCCGCGGTCGGGGTTGCGGCCGCAGGCCTCGCCATCACGATCATCGGCCGGCTGGCGACCATGCGCGATGTCCTGCCGCCATCCTTGACCGCTGCATCCCTGACGGCGACCACAACGGCCTGCGCCTGGGCCGCCTTGCCGGATGACGGCTTGCCCGATGAGGCCCTGGCTGGGGATGGCGTCGTCGCGGGCGGATTGGCCGCGGCCGTCTTGGCGGAGGACGGCTTGGCAGAGGACGGCTTGGCAGAGGACGGCTTGGTCGCTGCTGCCGCCGTCGACGGCGATTTCACGGACGGCTTGGTCAGGGACGGCTTGCTGGCGACTGGCTCTGCTGCGGCGGCCTTCGGAGCCGCATCCTGCTTGTCCGTAACTGCGGCCTGCTTCGGCTCAGCCGAGGCGGTGGATGTCGTCGCTGCCGCCTCCGCAGCCGCGGCAGGCTTGACCTCGGGACCGGCCGAAATGTCGGCGCTGGCAGCCTGGCTCGGAACGGACGGTCCGGGATTGACCGACGCGGTCTTGTCGTCTGCAGGGATCTTGTCCTCGGCAACGGGCGCCTCGGCCGGCTTCTTGATCAGCTTCTTGCATTCCAGCGGGAACACCAGCTCGCCCGACGCCGTCAACCCGATCGGCTCGCATCCGCCGAACGGCCCGCTGTCCTTGCCCTGATCCTTGGCCACCTCGCCTGCGGATGGTGAGGAGCCGCCCGGCTCGGCGCTTCGCGCAAGCGAACCGCCAACTACAATCTGAAATAGAACAACGCCGCACAACAATCCGGCCCGGCCGGCCTTCCGCCCCAATGTACGCATGACACGCTCGCTCGACGCATGAACTCCGACAAGGCCATCACGCCATTGAGGCAAGTCTGTGAAGGCACGTCGCGGATTCCCGCTGCGATGTCAATTCGATGGCATTGTGTCCTGTTTGCACGATCAACCGTGCCGCAGGAATCCCTCAATGCGGTTGCAATCGGAGCCTAACAGGGTCGCCCGCGTGCGGTGACCGTCGGGCATTGACGGCCGCCGCCAGATGCGAGCGTCCGGACAGCCCCCTTGAGCGCAACCGACTATCGTCCCGACATCGACTGCCTGCGCGGCTTCGCAGTGATCTCGGTGATCGCGTTCCACTACGACATCTCGCCGTTTCGCAGCGGCTATGTCGGCGTCGACATCTTCTTCGTCATCTCGGGCTTCCTCATCACGCGGATCATTCATGCGGAGGCGCGGACCGGAACGTTCTCGTTCGCGGCGTTCTACCGGCGCCGTGCCCGGCGCATCCTGCCCGCCGCCCTCGCGATGCTGTGCGTCACCCTGCTCGGCGCCAGCGTGATCCTGTTGCCGCGAGATGCAGTGTCCGTGGCGCACCAAGCGTTGGCCGTCCTCGTCTTCTGCTCCAACATCCTGCTGTGGTCGCAGCAGGGCTATTTCGACGCCGCCGCCATCACCAAGCCGCTGCTGCACACCTGGTCGCTCGGGGTCGAGGAGCAGTACTATCTGCTGTTCCCCACGCTGGCGCTCGCCGCCTTCGCGCTGCGGCGGTCGCTGATGCTTGCGAGCTTCGCCGCGGTCTGCGCGACCTCGTTCCTGCTCTGTGTGATCCAGACCCGGCTGCAACCCGCCGCCGCGTTCTTTTTGTTGCCGGCCCGGGTCTGGGAGCTCGCGCTAGGCGCGCTGCTGGCCGTGGAAGCCCTGCCGGCGCCGCAAAGCCAACGGCTCAGGATTGCGGTGGCAGCACTGGGCTGGATCGCACTCGCCGCCGCCGTCAACCTGTTCTCGCCGCACACGCCCTATCCCGGCACGGCCGCGCTGCTGCCGTGCCTCGGCGCCGCCGCCGTGATCTGGGCCAATCCGACCCCGAGCAAGGCCGTGCTGACCGCGGTCAAACCGATGATCGCGATCGGGCTGTGGTCCTACTCGCTCTATCTCTGGCACTGGCCCGTCGTCTCGCTGGCGACGGCCGTCTGGGGTCCGCCGAGCTCGATCGCGGACAAGCTGGCGCTGCTCGGAGCCTGCACCGTGCTGGCGCTGACGAGCTTCTATCTGATCGAGCAGCCGGCGAGGCGCGCGCAGTCGCCGATCACGGCGCGCGCGCTGGTCGCGAGCGCATCGGTCGTGCTGCTGGCCTCACTCTCGATCATCGGACTTGCCGGCTTTCCCGCCCGCTTCTCGCCGCGGGAGCGGGCGATAGCGGAATTCATCAGCTACGATCATAAGTCCGTCTATGAGAGCGGCACCTGCTTCCTCGATCCGGGCCAGACGTTCGAGGCGCTGCAGCCGTCATGCCTTGCCAAAGGCGCGCGCCCGCGCATCCTAGTGTGGGGCGACAGTCACGCCGCTCACCTCATCCATGGCCTGACGCGAGCCATGCCCCAGGCCTCGCTACTGCGCGCCAGCCTTGCGCAATGCGTCCCTCACGCCGAAGCGGGCCAGTCCGCCGCCTGCACGAATTTCAACCGCCGGCTGCCTCGGCTGGTGCGCGAGCTCACGCCCGACATCGTCGTGCTCTCGGGCAATTGGACGCGCACCGCGACGACGCCGGCCGCACAGGCGAGCCTGCTCGCCACGATCAAGGCGATTGCGGACACCGGCAGCAAGGTGGTGGTGGTCGGGCCGAGCCCGCAATTCGATCGTCCGCTGCCGCATCTGCTGATCGCGGCGAAGCGGTTCGGCGTCGGTACCGACGGGCACATGCTGGATCTGCTCGGCGAGGTCGACGACTTCATGCGCACGCTGCTGACGGACGTGGCGCAGACCGAATACGTTTCGCTGCTCGCGCTGCTGTGTCCGGCAGGAGATTGCGTGCTCCAGACCTCCGACGGCGCGCCGCTCGCCTGGGACGACGGTCACCTCACGGCGCAGGGCTCGGAGCTCGCAGGCGCACGGATCGTCGCGGCGTCGCCGGCATTGGCCGCGGCCGCAAGCGCCGCAACCGATAGCGAATAGCGCCACCTAATCGTCCGACAGGAACCTCGCGAACACCGGCGCGGCGCGCTCGCCCATGCGCTGGGCCCCTGCCACGGTGAAATGGCCGGCATCCTGGAACAGCCACACGCCCCCCTCCACGACCGGGCAATCCTGGTCGCAATAGACCTCCGAGGGCCTGAGCAGCGTCACCTTGGCCAACGGCCTGATCGCCTCCGACAGGACGGCATCGATGATGCGGTTGGTCGCCACCGCCTCGCTCTTCGGCACGGCATCGCACGGCTTGGCGGGCGCATGCCAGCGCGGCCCCGGCAGCATGCGTAGCTGATCGAAGGCGCAATTCACCGGACGGACCTGGCCGCCGACGACGAGGAAATGCCGGCCCGGCCGGTCGAGCAGACGGATCGTCTCGGCAAGATGAGCGGCGACCGCGGCGTTGCGGGCCTGCGCTGCCGGCCCATCGCCGAGATCGAGATAATGCTGCCACGCCTGCCCGATCACCACGAAATCGGCCTGCGACTGCCGGATCCGCGGCAGCTCGCTGTCGCGCAGCTCGGCGCAGACCTGGGCGCGCGGTCCCTCCGCGGTGAGCCCGGCGAGCGTGGGACATCCGCTCATGGTGGAGACGTGCCCGATCATGCCGCGCGCCTTCAGCGTCGCATCGAGCGCGGCGACATATTGCTGGACATAGGAATCGCCGAGCAGCTCGACGCCGCGCGTGCCGTCGAGATCGCCGAACGCGCAGAGACGGCCGAAGGTGCGGCCGCATTTGTTGAGGCCGAAGCCCTGCAGCTGGAACAGCGCGAGCTGGTCGTCCGGCAGCCGCGACACGACGCCGTTGGCACGGAACGTCACATGGGTGAGCGCGGCACCCACGATGAGCACGGTCGCAAAGCTCGCCACCTGCGCGCCCCTCGGCCACGGCAGCCGCCGCAGCGGCCGCTCGACGATGACGAACATCAGCGTGGTCAGCACCGCCATCAGCGCGAGCTGCGCCGCCTGTCCCGCCGCGGTCTGCGCCGCATCGCCAAAGATGAAACGGACGAAGAAGATCACTGGCCAGTGCACGAGATACAGCGAATAGGAGGCGGCGCCGACGACGCGAACCGGGCGGACCATCACCAGCGATGTCGGCGCGTTGGCCGCGATGATGACAGCGGTGGCGATGCAGGGCAGCAGCGCGGCGACGCCCGCAAGGGACTGATAGCGGCCGATCACGAGGAGGCTGCCGGCCAGGACGACATCGCCACAGGCGGCGGCGAGCAGGCGTGCGCGCGGCGACGCTGCCAGGCGGGCCTCGAGCGGAATGGCGAGCGCGCCGAGCGCGAATTCGAACACCCGGAACGGCGTCAGGAAGAACACGGCCTCTGGGTCGCGCGGCAACCAGAGTGCGGCCGCGGCAAAGGACAACAACCCGATCGCCGCAATGGCACGGAACACATGCCGACGCGTACCGACCCACATCAGGAGCAGCGGCGCCAGCGCGTAGAATTGGACCTCCGCAGACAGCGACCACAAATGCAGCAGCGGCAACTGATCCGCGCTCGGTGCGAAATAGGCGCTGGCCTCGCGCCAATACTGGATGTTGGCGATCGAGAGCAGCCCGTGCGTCGCCTCCTTGGCGAGCTGGCGCAGGGCTTCCGGCGACAGAAACAGCCAGCCGACCGCGAACGTCGCCGCTGTCGTCGTGACCAGCGCCGGCAGGATGCGCCGCGCCCGCCGCAGATAGAAGTCCGACAGCGAGAAGCGCTGCGCAGCGACGTCGCGCAGGATCTGCCCGGTGATGAGATAGCCGGAGATGACGAAGAAGATGTCGACGCCGGCATAGCCGGCCTCGAAACCCGTGATCTTCAGATGAAAGAGAATGACGATGACGACAGCGATCGCCCGAAGGGCATCGATGTCAGCCCGATGACTGCGTTCCAATGTCGTCCACTCCGCGCATTCCTCGAGGCGGACGAGTTGCGCAGACACGAATGGCAACAGCGGGAAACAGTCATGACGTCATCGGACCCATCCGATGACACCGCGCCGGCGATGCCGTGGCGGACGTGAAGGAAGTTTGCTGAAGTCGGCCGCAAGTTCGGCAATCCGTTGAACGATCAGCTCGAATACGGCAATCTGGCGGCGCTGAGGGACCATGCGGGGCTGAGGACGGTGATGAAACTGTTGCGAGGAGAATGGCGGGCAGCGTTCGCGGGAATAGCCGTCTCGGCGCTGCTGGCGGCAGCCACCGCAGCCGCGGCGCAAGCCCAGACGCCTGCTCCCGCGCCCGGTCCCGCTCAGACCACGGTCGAACGCAACGCCAAGGGCGTCGCCGGCAAGCCGATCCAGGTCGGGATCTATCTCAACGTCCAGCCCGACTGCTCGTCCGGCCCCCTTCCCTCCATCCGTCTGCTGACGGCGCCGGGCAACGGCACCGTCACGATCAAGCGCGGCAAGGTCAGCGCGACCAACTACAAGCAGTGCCTCGCCCTGGAGGTGCCGGGCTTCATCGCCTTCTATCAGTCGAGGGCCGACTTCGCCGGCACCGACACGGTGACGCTCGAGGTCAAGTTCCCGCAGGGCCGCACCGAAGTGCAGCGGATCATGATCAACGTCGGCGTCGGGCCGGCGGGGCAGAAGATCTGAGCCGCAGCGCATCGGCGACGCCGCCTCCATGAGAAAAGGGCCACCTCATGGGCGGCCCTTTGCTTCTGCTTGTCCCAAGCCGGCCGGGTCAGACGTGGACCTGCGTCTGGGCGTGGCTGTTGTCGATGATCATCTTGATCACGTCGTCGCCGGCCGTGAGGTTGCCGCCGGTGTCCTTGATCGTCGCGACGTTGGTCCAGCCGGAGCCGGCGTTGATCTGCAGCGTCAGGTCGCCGTTGTTCAGAACGCCACTGCCGTTGGCCGAGGCCAGGCTGGTGTGCCCGCCGCTGTCGACGAAGCGCACCGCGTCGGCATGGTTGCCGGACACGCTGGCCAAGAGGCCCGAGAGGTCGATGACGTCGCCGGAGGTCCCGGTCTGGAAATCCAGGATGGTGTCGAGCCCGCCGCCGGCGAGATCGCCGGCGTTCCACTTGAACGTGTCGGACCCGCCGTTGCCCGTGAGCTGGTCGGAGCCGGCGCCGCCGATGAGAACGTCAGCGCTGCCCGACCCATTGATCGTATCATTGTAGTTCGAACCGATCACTCCTTCCATATTCTTGTAGCTGTCCGTGCCGAGACCAGGAATGGACACATTCGTTGCGGTCGAGCTCTGAGTCAGCGTCAACGTAAAACCGGCCGTGGCATCCGAGAAGTCGAGCAGGTCGATGCCGACGCCGCCATCGATGGTGTCGTTGCCGCCACCGCCGCGGATGATGTCGTCGCCATCGCCGCCATTGATCGTGTTGGCAACGTTGCTGCCGATCAGGATGTCGTCGCCCGAGCCGCCGGTCACGCGCTCGATATTGGCGATCGAGCTGAAGCCGGTGGCCGTGCCGGCGCCGAGATTGACCGTCACGTCCTCGCTGGTGATGTAGGTCAGCGTATCGCTGCTGCTGCCGAGATCGGCGGTCACGGCCTCGATATTGCTGAGCTTGGTTCCGTTGACGTCGGTGATCACGCCGCCGGCAACCGTGACATAGATCAGATCCTGCGACGACGTCCCCTCGATGACGAACGTGTCGGTGCCGATGCCGCCGTCGACCGTGTCGACGCCGTCGTTGACGCCCCAATAGAAGGCGTCGTTGCCGGAGCCGCCGATGGTGACGTCGTTGCCGATGCCGCCCCGGATGGAGTCGTTGCCGGCGCCGCCGTTGATGTAGTCGTTGCCGGCGCCGCCGAGCAGCGTGTCGTTGCCGCCGAGGCCGTAGATGCCGTCATCGTCGGCGCCGCCGTTGAAGTTGTTGCCGCCGCTCGACCCGATCATCACGTCGTAGCCGTTGTTGGCATTGGCCTCGAGCGGGTTGTCGACAGTGGCGGCGATCGCGTCGCCGTCGTTGGCACTGTAGCCGGACAGCCACGGTGCCGAGCCGACCACCCACGACTTGTCCGACAGCGAGTTGATGGTGAGATTGAGCGCACCATTGTCGAGCGCGTTGAAGGCGAGATAGGTCGACACAGACGACACCGAATCGGTCGCCGTCACCTTGTAGACGTACAGGCCCGCATCGCTGTTGTTCGGATCGCCGGTGAACTGGTTTCCGGTCCGATGGATCCAGCTGTCGTCGCCGGTCGAGCTGTAGACGAGGCTGTAGGTGTAGGTGACCGTCCCCGTTCCACCTGAGAACAGCGTTGCCGCATTCAGGCTGATCACGTTCGGCGAGTCGGTGTTCTGCGACAGCGCATAGCGTCCGTCGGCGCTCGTGGTGTCCACGACGGCCAACGGCGCCGGCTCGTTCGTGCCGTTGATGGTCACGTCGATGACCTGGCTGGCCGTGCCGTCGACCGACTTCACGGTCAGCGTGTCGTGCTTGACGTCGCCATTGTTGAGCGCCTGGACGTTGGCGGCCGAATTGTTCAGCGTATAGCCCCAGGCCCCGGTCACCGCGTTGAAGGTGAAGGTGCCATACGTCCCCGCCAGTGAAGCGGGCGTCTGGAACTGGGCTTCCCCACTATCGACGTCGGTAACCGTCAGGGTCCCGCCGGCCGTCAGCGTGCCGTCCTCCTTGACCGTCCCGCTTGCCGTGCCCGCGATCGACGCCGCATCGTTGACGCCGTTCACCGTGACGGTGACGGTCTGCGTCGTCGTCCCGCCGTGACCGTCATCGATCTTCACCGTGTAGGTCTGATCGATATGGTCGCCGGCGCGCAGCGACTGGATGTCGGCGTCATTGACGGTGAACGTCCAGTTCACCTTGTGGCCGGTATTGTCGACCGTGGCGTTGAACGAGCCGTAGTAGTTGCTGCCGGCCGGTGTCGTGTAGGTCACGGTCTGGGCATCGCCGTCCACGTCGGTGAAGGCGATCGCGCCGGATGCCCGCTCCACGCCCGGTGTCACGACCGTGCTGGGTTGCACCGAGATGTCGTCGATGACGGCACCACCTGCGCTCGCGAACTTGATCGTCGTCGACGTCGAGGTCGCCGTGAACTGGTAGGTCTGCTCCGTCCAGCCAAAGTTCCAGGCGCTGGTCGTCAGAAGGGTCGTTCCGTCGACACCCGATGTCACGGCCGTACCGTAGGTCATCACGTAGAAGTCGACGGTATAGGTCATGCCGACGACGGTGCTGATGGTCTGGCTCATCGAGCTCGATGCGCCGTAGAAATCGGCCGAGCCGCCGTCGGTGCGGCCGCCCACGACGGTGACGGCATGGGCGCCCCCGACCGTCCACGCATCCAGCGTGTAGAAGTTGCCGTTGTAGTAGCCGAACGAGCCGTTCTGGATCAGGTTGCCGCTCGGCGCCGCATAGGAGGCGTCCTCGGTGACGCCTGCCGTGGTCGTTCCGGCTCCGAAGGTCGGCGCGTGGTTCGGCGCCGTGACCGAGCC
This sequence comes from Bradyrhizobium sp. SZCCHNR1098, assembly GCF_032489375.1. NCBI lineage: Bacteria > Pseudomonadati > Pseudomonadota > Alphaproteobacteria > Hyphomicrobiales > Nitrobacteraceae > Bradyrhizobium > Bradyrhizobium sp. SZCCHNR1098. The sequence goes on along the minus strand of NZ_JAUEXY010000003.1, from coordinate 441,924 downwards.
GGTCTGGCCGCTGGTCACGTTCTCGGCAAAGCCCTGGCCGTCGGTATAGGTGACGTTGGCCGAGATCTTGTGGCCGACGTCGTTGGACCCCAGCGTGTAGGTCGAGCCGGTTGCGCCGTTGATGACGGCGCCGTCCCGCAGCCAGTGATAGACGACGTTCGACGCGGCGCCATCCGGATCGCTGCCGAGATTGGCGGTCAGCGTCTGGCCCTGCGTCGCCGTGCCCGACACCGTCACGCTCGCAGCGCCGTCATTGACCGGCGTGATGGTCAGCGTGAAGGCGTCCGAGACGGCATATTCGCCGTCGCTGGCGTAGACCGTGACGTTGACCGTGCCCGCGAAATTGGCCGGCGGGGTGCCGCTGAAGGTGCCGGTCGTGGCGTCGAAGTGCAACCACGTCGGCAGGTTGCTGCCGTCGCTGAGGTTCGCCGACAGCGTCAGCGGGTTCGCGGTGCCATCGAAGCGGCCATCAACATCGGCAAACGTGTTCGACGGGATGGTGAAGCTGAACGGCTGATCCTCCGCCGAGCTGCGGTCGGTCAGCGCGTTCTGCAGGACCGGCGCATCATTGTTGCCGAGGATCTGGATCGTCACCGTCTTGGCGGTGCCGTCCTCCGTGTAGACCGTGAAGCTGTCGGTCAGCGTGGTTTCGCCTTCCTTCAGCGCCTGGATTCTCGGGTCGTTGTTATAGATGCCGTAGGTCCACCTGCCATCGCTGCCGATATCGTACCAGCCGTAGCCGTTGGCCGTGTTCGAGGACGTCGCCTGCCACACATCGTTGTGCCCGTCGACGTCGGTCGCATTGAGGTCGCCGCGGGCGATGCCGTAGAGCGGGCTGCTCTGGCTGTTGGCGATGCCGCCCTCCTCGGCGATGGTGCCGGTGGCGTCGCCGCTGATCACGGCCGCGTCGTTGACGCCGGTGACCGTGATCTTGAGCGTCGCCGTGTTCGACACCGCGCCCGACGGATCCTTGTCGGTATAGGTGAAGGTGTCCACCGCGGGCACGCCCGCCGCCAGCGCATCGGCCTTGTCGGCGACATAGGTGTAGGAGCCGTCCGAATTCAGCGTCAGATGGCCGTAGGCGCCCTCGATCGAGGTGCCGACGCCCGCCCCCTGCGTCACGCTGCCGGTGCCGGCCACGGCGCCGGACACGACGAGCGAGCTGACGGGGTTGTCGACGTCGGTGTCGGCCACCGAGCCGCCGGTCGAGCCGCGGATGACGCCATTCGCAACTGAGACGTTGAGCGTGTCATCCTCGAGCACCGCATGGGTGTCGGAGTTCGCCACCGGCGGGTGGTTGGCGGGGATGACCTCGACGCTGACCGTCTGGGTGGCACTCAGATTGCCGCCGCCGACATTGCCGTTGTCGTTGATGGTGATCGTGACCGACCCCGGCTGGTCGCTGTTCGGCGTGAACACCGCCGATGCCAGATAGGTATTCAGATCGTTGATCTTGAACCCGCTCATCGCGAGCGTCTGCTCGGCGTTGAAGACGCCGAGCGACGGAATGGACAGCGTGCCGCCGGAGATGTCGAACCTCACGGACTCGACGACATTGCCGTCCGCGTCGGAGAAGGTGATCGCGTTCGCGCCAGTGAAAGCGAACGACGCGCCTTCATCGGCGGTCACGTGCGTCGGGGCATGGATCTCCGGTGCATCGTTGACCGGCACCACGTTGACCGTCAGCGTGCCGATGTCCGTCTGTCCGGCCGCATCACGCACCGTGTAATCCACGGTATCCGCGCCATAGAAGTCGGCCTTAGGCTTGTAGACATAGGTGCCGTCGGCATTGAAGTGAATCGTGCCGCCCTTGGCCGTCGCGAAGTCGCCCGCCACCACGCTCAACGTGTCGCCGGTGTCCGGGTCGCGGTCGTTGTGCAGAACGCCCTGCGTCGGATCGGACACGGTCAACGTCGTGTCCTCGTTCACACTGGCCGTGTCATCCACGGCCGTGGGAGCATCCTCGATCGGGTTGATGTTGATCGTGATCGTCTGCGTCGCGCTCAGATTGCCACCGCCGACATTGCCGTTGTCGTTGATGGTGATCGTGACCGATCCCGTCGCATCGTTATCGGCTGATGGCGTGAACACCGCCGACGCCAGAATGGCGTTCAGATCGCTGATCTTGAACCCGCTCATCGCGAGCGTCTGGCTGGCGTTGTAGACGCCGAGAGACGGGATCGCGAACGTGCCGCCGGAGATGTCGAACCTCACGGACTCGACGACATCGCCGTCCGCATCGGAGAAGGAGAACGCGTTCGCGCCGGTGAAGGCGAATGGCGTATCCTCGTTCGTCGTCACCTGCGTCGGCGCATGGATCTGCGGCGCGTCGTTGACCGGGGTCACCGTGACATCGATCGTCTGCAGTGCGGTGTTGACGACGTCGGTGTGGACGTTGCCGTCCGACAACGTAGCCTGGTCGGTGACCTCCGCGACCACCGACAACGAGAACGTGCCGTTGTAGTTCGCGGGCGGCGTGATCTGCAGCGGGTGGCTGTCGAACGCGGCGATCGCGGCGGCGCTATCGATCACCCACTTGCCGGCGTCAGCGCCGGTTCCGGCATGGCCGACCGAGAAGGTCGCACCGGCCGGATAGCCCGAAATCAGCAGCCGCAGGCTTTCGGAGCCGTCGGTATCGGTGACGGCGGCACTGATGAGCTTCAGGTTGATCGTGGTGTCCTCGGCACCCGAGGCCGGGCCGAGATCCATGAAGCCCAGCGTCAGCGCGTCGGCCTTCGGTGCGACGTCGACCGTGACGTGCGCGGTCGCGGTCCCGCCATCGCCGTCGCTGACCGTGTAATCGAAGCCGGCGACGCCCGAGAAGTTCTTGTCCGGCGTGAACACCGGATTGCCGTTGGAGAGCGAAACGGTGCCGTGCGTCGCGTTCGACACGCCGGTGACGGTTAAGGTGTTGTTGTCGACGTCGGTGTCGTTGTTGAGCAGGCTGAGCAGCGCGTTGACGGTGAGCGGGCTATCCTCACTCGCCTGGACCGCGTCGTCATGAGCCACCGGCGGCGTGTTGAAGACACCCGCGAGCGAACGGGTGCCGTCGGTGAAGGCAAAGCTCTCGTAATTCGTGAACGTATCGGTCAGGCCGTTGTGGGTGACCTGCACGCCGATCAGCGTCACGCCGTCCGTCGCGAACACCTTGGTGTAGGTCGCCTCGGCGAACTTGAAGCCGAACTTCACCGTGTCGCTGTCAGAGCCGCCGTCGGACACAACGCTGGTGTTGCCGGCAAACCGAACGAGATCCAGCGTGTCGTTGCCGGAGCCGCCGTTGAACACGATGGTCGACGGCGCGATCGCCGTGCCGCTGATATCGGTGATCGTCACCGAGTCGCTGGCGGTGCCGCCGGTGATGGTGATGCGCTCGATCTCGTCGGCGCGGATCGTCGCGCCGTTCGGACCGTCATAGCGCACCAGAATGTCGGTGGCGTTGCTAGCGGACGGATCGTTCAGCGTCGGATTGATCTCGGTACCGGTCGAGGTCTTACCGATGGTGAAGTTGCGCGCATTTCCATCGCCCGTGATCGCGAGTACGTCGTAGTTCGGAAAGGTCGTGCCAGACTCCGAGCCGCCGTCGATGACGTCGCTGCCGTCGCCCACCGTGTAGAGGAAGGTGTCGTTGCCAGCGCCGCCGAACAGCCGGTCGCCACCTCCTCCGCCGATGATGATGTCGTTGCCGGCGCCGCCAAACAGGGCATCGCCGCCCACGCCGTTGCCGCCGACCAGAATGTCGTCGCCATTTGAGGCGTGGGCCTCGGTCACGCCGCCGAGCTTGTCGATGCCGACCACCTTGTCGGTCACCGCGGCGCGGTCGGTCACGCTGTGAGCCCCGACCGTCTCGCCGACGACCGTCGCCGCGCTGTCGCCGAGATTGACGAACACCGGCGAATTCGGCGCGTCATAACGCGTCGTGGTCACGGTGCCGGCGGCATCGACCCGGACGGTGAAATTGTTGGTGAAGACGTCGTGATCGCGGTCCTCGACCGCGAAGGCGAAATTGAGGTCGAGATACTGGTCGGCGGCGCTCGAGGTCCCGATCGGCGCGGGGTGATCGAGCGGCTGTAGCAAGGTGAAGTTGTAGGAGCCGGTGCCGGCCTCCGACAGCGTCACCGTGAAGACCGCGGCATCAGCCGCGTTGCCGGTCACCAGACCATTCTGGCCGATGTAGCTGCCACCGCTCATGCGATAGGCGGTCAGCGTCGTGTGATCCGCCGACATCACATAGGTCAGGCCGAAGCCGAGCGATGTCAGTCCGGAGAGCTGGTGGTCGGCTGCATCGTAGACGCGCACCGGCGACGCGCCGAAGAACGTCACCGACGGCCCGGGGCTGTCGCCATCGGCCCCATAGGTGATGCGCAGATCGACCGCGCCGGTCGAGACGCTGCCGGCTGCCTCCGAGATCGCGACGGTGTCGACGTCCTGCGACTGCGGGCTGTCATCGTTGACGGTGATGATGATCTGATCGTGCAGCGCAACGGAATCGCCGTCGGAATCGGTGGCGGTCACCGCCGTCGACAGGTCGAGCGTCAGCGTGTTGTCATGGCCGGTGCCGACGTGGTCCAGCGCGCCCTTCAGACGGAACGAATACTGGCCGGTGTTGGCATCGACCTGGAATTCGAAGATCGTGACGCTGCCAGCCTTGGCGATCAGCGTGTTGTCGACCCCCATGCTGTAGGTCAGCGCCACGCCGCCCGACGTCAGCGACAGCAGCTCGGGCGCGAGGTTGGTCTTCTCGACCGTATAGGTGCCGGGCTTGTCGGCGCCGAACGACACCAGCGAGCTCAGATTGCCGGTGAAGTAGGAATCGTTGCCGTTGCCGTCGCCGTTGAGGTCGCCGCCATGGTTGCCGGTCGCGGTCACCACCGTTCCGTTCGGCAGCTCGCTCTCGTAGACCGCGGCTCTCAACACCGTCGCGGTCGCAACGGGGGTATCGTCGTCGATCGTCACCGCGAATGACGAGCTGGCGCTATCGCCATCCGCATCGGTGGCGGTGAAGCTGAAGGTCAGCTTGACGTCGTTCTCGTTCTGGCCGGCCGGATGATCGACGTGCTTCAGCAGCGTGAAGCTGTAGCTGCCTGCACCGGAATCATCGAGCGAGACCTTGAACACCTGGCTGGCCACCGACGGCGGGTTGCCGTTGGTCGGATTGCTGCCGGTGTAACCATAGACCGTATTGCCGACGACCCAGAGCTTCACCTGGACGCCCTCGACCGTCAGCGCGCCCGCGTCCGACGTGGCGCTCTGGCCGTTGGTGATGCCGCTGAACGCGACCGCGCGGTTCACGCCGCCGCTGTTGTTGTCGTCGGCGCCCCAGGAGATCGCCAGCGAGCCGTTGGCCGCGACATTGGCACCGGCGACGTCGCCGGTGGCCGCTCCGGTGTTGCCGCCGGAAAGCCCATCCTCGTCGACGGTCCCGGCATCAGACGTGCCGATCGCGGGCCGGCCGTTGTCGTCATTGATGGTAACGGTGAAGTTGCCGCCGGAGGCGGTATCGCCATCGGCATCGGTCGCGGTGAAGCCGAGCTTCAGCGACAGTGCATTGGTCTGGCCCGAGCCGACGTGATCGACATTGTCCAGGAGCTCGAAGGTGTAGCTGCCGGAGCCATCGTCGGACAGCGTGATGTGGAACACCTTGCGGTCATTCGTCGTGAGCTGGCCGCCATTGTCGTTGGCGACGCCCCAGATCTCGGTGTCCGACACGCGGATGAACTGCACCGCCGTGCCGTTCGACGTCAGCGTCGGGCTGCCTGCGCCGGCGGTCTTGACCACGTCGCCGGTATGGATCGCGCTATCGAATGCGACGCTGCGATTGGCCGCGCCCGAATTGCTGTCGTCGGCACCCCAATTGATGTTGAGCGCGACATCGGCCGCGGTCTGGGTCTGAAACACCTCCGCGCCAGCAGAGCCGGTGGCGTTCTCGGTCAGCGTCGCGGCGGTCGGCGAACCGAGCACCGGCACGTCGTCCTTGACCGAGACGACGAAGCTGTTGCTGGACGTGTCGCCGTCGCCATCAGTCGCCGTGAAGCTGAACGACAGCTTGACGATGTTCTCGCCGCTGCCGGCGGGATGGTCCAGAGTGCCGAGCAGCTTGAAGTTGTAGGAGCCGTCGTTCTGGTCGCTCAGCGACACTTCGAACACGCGGGCGCCGTGGGCGAGATCGCCGCCGGTGTAGCCGACGAGCACGCCGTTCTCGAAGGTGTACTTCACCGTCTGGCCATCCGACGTCAGCGTCAGATTGCGGCCCGAACTGTCCTCGGCGTCGACATTCGCGCCCGCGCTCGTGTAGCGGAAGGTGACCGAGCGGTCGCCGAGCCCGCCGCCCGAGGTCTTGTTGCTGTCGTCGGAGCCCCAGCTGATGTTGAGGTCGCCGCTGACCGCGGTCGGCTCCTTGGAGGCATCGGTGCCGCCCGGCAGATCGTCCTCATCGACGGTCTTGGCGTCGCCGGCCGCAGCGACCGGCGTGGTGTCGAGCACCGTGACCTTGAAGCTGCTGGTGACGCTGTCGCCGTCGGAATCCGTGGCCTTGAAGCCGAACGTCAGCGGCAGGCTGTCGTCGTTCTGGCCGGACGCCGGGTGGTCGATGTTGTCGTACAGCGTGAACTTGTAGCTGCCATCACCGCTGTCGGACAACTGGATGGTGAAGACGGTGCGGTGATCCGCGGTGACGGCCGTCAGCAAGGTGCCGTCGCTGGAGATCGTGTAGCTGATCGCCGAGCCGTCGGAGGTCAGGCCCGTGGCGCCGGCGGCAGTGGTGAAGGCCACCGCGCGGTTGTGCCCCACGCCCGTATTGTTGTCGTCGGCCCCCCAGGAAATGTCGAGGCTGCCGGTCTGGACCGTCGAGTTCGATGCATCCGGATGGCTGGTGTCGTAGCCGTCGGTCGGCAGGCTGGCCTCGCTGACGGTCTCGTCCTCGGCGCAGCCGACGGTCGGCACGTCGTCGGTCACCGCCACCGTGAAGCTGCTCGCGGAGCTGTCGCCGTCGGAATCGGTGGCCTTGAAGCCGAAGCTCAGCGCCAGGCTGTCGGTGCCCGACTTGCCATGGTCGAGGTTGTCGAGCAGCGTGAACTTGTAGCTGCCGTCGCCGTCATCGCTCAGCGTGACGGTGAAAACGGTGCGGTGATCGGTGGTGACCGCGCTCAGCGTGGTGCCGTCGGACGAGACCACATAGCTGATCGCATAGCCGTTGGACGTCAGCCCTTCCGGTGCGGTCGTGTCGAAGAACGCCACCGAGCGGTTGTTGGTCGCGCCGGAATCATTGTCGTCGGCGCCCCAGGAAATCGCGAGGCGGCCGGTCTGCACGGTGGAGTACGGCGAATCCGGGAACAGGACGTCGTAGAGATCGGTCGGAAGGTTGGCTTCGCTGACGGTCTCGCTCTCGGCGTGCCCGATCGTCGGGACGTCGTCGACCACGGTGACGGTGAACGTGCTGCTGCTCGAATCGCCGTCGGAATCGGTCGCGGTGTAGTCGAACGTCAGCTTGACGACGTTGCTGCCCTGCCCGGCCGGATGATCGAGATTGCCGAGCAGCTTGAAGGTGTAGGTGCCGGTACCGTCGTCATCGAGCGAGACTTCGAACACGCGCTGCCCGAAATTGAGGCTGTTGCCGGTGTAGCCGACCAGCACGCCATGATCGAAGGCGTATTTCACCTGCTGACCGTCCGAGGTCAGGCCGCTGAGGCCGACATCGCTGCCGTTGGTCACATGGACGTCGGCGGCAGCGTTGGACGTGTTGGCGAAGCGGACCGAGCGATCGGCGGCGCCGCTGTCGTTGTTGTCGGCACCCCATTTGATGTTGAGCGCGCCGGTCACCTGGGGATCGCGGCTGCCGCCATCGTGGCCGCCGAAATCGGGGCCGCAATCGCCGCCACCGGAGTTGAGATCGGCTTCGCTGATGCTCTTGGCCGCCCCGGTATGCGCCTCCGGGCTGTCGTCGTTGACGCTGACCTTGAACGTGCCGCTGACCTGATCGCCGTCGGAATCGGTGGCGACGTATTTCAACGTCAGCGCGATGCTGTCCTCGGTGTTGGGCACCGGGTGGTCGAGATTGTCGAGCAGCGTGAAGCTGTAGGACCCGGAATCGAGGTCGGACAGCTTCACAGTGAACACGGCGGCATTGGCCTTGTTGCTGGTCCAGTTGCCGTTGCCGTCGATGTAGTGCTGTCCGTCGAAGCGGTAGGCCGTGATCAACGTGCCGCCTTCGCTGACGCCGTAGGTCAACGCGACGCCGTTCGAGGTCAGGTGCTGCGCGGCGAGCGTCGTGGTGGCGTCGGATGCGAAGGTGACGGCGCGGTCGCCGTTCACCGATGACGCACCGGTGATCCCGACATTGCCGAGATTGTTGGCGCTGTCGCTGCCCCAGGAGATGCCGAGATCGCCCGTTGCGACCGTGTTCTGGCCGGGAACATCGCCAGGTCCGCCGGCGAGCCCGGTGGCTAGCCCGTCCTCATCGACCACGCCGGTGGCCATCTCCCGGTTCAGCACTGGCGCGTCGTCGTTGATCTTGACCTTGAAGGTGTCGGAGACCGCATCGCCATCCGAATCCGTGGCGACGAAGCCGAGGGTGAGCGTGACGTCGTCCTCGGTGTTGTGGGCCGGATGATCGACGTTGTCGATCAGCGTGAAGCTGTAGGACCCCTGCCCCTGGTCGGACAGCGACACCGTGAACACCGCAGCCGTGGCCGGATCACCGGTGGCATGGCCCTCGCCGTCGACGTAGGTGTGATGCGCTTCATCGTAGCGGTAGGCGGTCAGCATCGTGCCGCCGGCGGACACGGTGTAGGTCAGCGCGACGCCGTTCGACGTCAGATGCTGGGCGGTAAGCGTCGAGACCACGTCGACGGCGAAGGTGACGGCGCGGTCGCCGTTGACCGGCGCACCGTTGATGCCGCCGTCGACATGGCTGTTGGCGCTGCCGGCGCCCCAACGGATGCCGAGAAAGTCGGTCACCGTCAGATTGGCGCCCGCAGCGTCGTTGCCATCCGCGTAGGAATTGCCGGGATTGCCGAGACCATCCTCGTCGACCACGGAGTAGCTGACGCGCTCGCCAAACACCGGGGCGTCGTCATTGACCTCGACATTGAAGCTGCCGTGGATTGCGTCGCCGTCGGAATCGGTGGCAACGAAGCCGAAATACAGCCCTTGATTATCCTCGCTGCCGTGGACCGAATGGTCGAGATTGCCGGTAAGGTTGAAGGTGTAGGAGCCGTTGTCCAGATCCGACAGCGAGACGGTGAACACCGTGGCGCTGGCGAGGTCCTCCGTCGGCTTGCCGTTCGCGTCGACATAGGTCTCGTGGGCGGCATCGTAGCGATAGGCGGTCAGCAGCGTGCCGTTCTCGGAGACCTGATAGCTCAGCGCAATCCCGTTCGACGTCAGCCCCAGCTCCTCGAGCGAGGGAACCGTGTCCGCGGCGAAAGTGACGGCGCGATCGCCCTTGACCGACGCGCCATCAATGCCGCCGTCGACATGGCTGTTGGCGCTATCGGCGCCCCACAGGATGGCGAGCGTCTTGGTCACCGTCAGATCGGCGCCGGCGACGTCGCTGCCTTCCACGTAGCTGTCGCCGGCATTGCCGAGGCCGTCCTCGTCGACCACACCGGCGCTCGGCGCATCGCCGAACACCGGCGCGTCGTCGTTGACTTTCAGGGTGAAGCTGTCGGTCACCGCGTCACCGTCGGAATCCGTGGCGACGAAGCCGATGTTGAGCGTGATGTCGTCCTCGGTGCCGTGCACCGGGTGATCGAGATTGCCCTTCAGCTCGAACGTGTAGGAGCCGTGATCCTGATCGGACAGCGCCACGGTGAACACCGTCGCGTGGGCCGAATCCGTCGGCTTGCCGTCGGCGCCGACATAGGTCTCATGCTCGGCGTCGTAGCGATAGGCCGTGAGCAGCGTTCCGTTGTCGGACACGACGTAGGTGAGACCGAAGCCGTTCGAGGCGAGATTCTGGGCGTCGAGCGTCGCGACCACGTCGGCCGCGAAGGTCACGGCGCGGTCGCCGTTGACCGGCGTGCCATCGATGCCGCCATCGACATGGCTGTTGGCGCTGTCGGCGCCCCAGCGAATGCCGAGCGTATCGGTGACCTTCAGGTCTTCGCCATAGGCGTCGCCGTCATCCTTGTAGCTGTTGCCGGCGTTGCCGAGGCCGTCCTCGTCGACCACCGAATAGCTCGGCTTCTCGCCGAAGCTCGGGGCGTCGTCATTGACCTTCACCGTGAAGGTGTCGGTGATCGCATCGCCATCGGAATCGGTGGCGACGAAACCGATGTTGAGGGTGATGTCATCCTCGGTGCCGTGCACCGGGTGATCCAGGTTGCCCGACAGCGCGAAGGTATAGGAGCCATGACCCTGGTCGGACAGCGACACCGTGAACACCACGGCGCCCGACAGCCCCTCGCCTTCCAGCGGCTTGCCGTTGGCATCGACATAGGTCTCGTGCGCGGCATCATAGCGATAGGCGGTCAGCACGGTGCCGTTCCCCGACACTTCGTAGCGCAGGGCAAAGCCGTCGGAGGTCAGATCCTGCGCCTCGAGCGAGGCCACCACGTTTGCGGCGAAGGTGACGGCGCGGTCGCCGTTGACCGGCGTTGCGTTGATGCCGCCGTCGACATTGTTGTTGGCGTCGTCGGAGCCCCAGCGGATTCCGAGCGTATCGGTGACCGTCAGGTCTTCGCCATAGGCGTCGCTGCCATCGGCGTAGCTGTTGCCGGCATTGCCGAGACCGTCTTCGTCGACCACCGAATAGCTCGGCTTCTCGCCGAAGCTCGGGCCGTCATCGGCGACATTGACGGTGAAGGCGCTGTTGACGGGGTCGCCGTCGGCGTCGGTCGCGACCACCTTGAAGGTCAGCGGCAGCGACGCGTCGTTGGCGCCGTTGTGGTCGATATTGTCGGACAGGGTGAAGGTGGCGCTGCCGGAGCCGGTGTCGGACAGCGACACGGTGAAGATGGTGCGCGCGCCCTCACCCTCACCTGCGGTCGCGATGATCTCGGTGCCGTTAGCCGACAGCGTGTAGGAGATGGCCTCGCCGTTCGAGGTCAGGCCCAGCGCCTGCAAGGTCGCGATCTCGGACGCGTCGAACACCAGCGAGCGGTCGCCGTCGACCACGGTCCCGTTGGAGCCGCCATCGACCTTGCTGTTGCCGTTGTCGGCGCCCCAGCCGATGTGGAGATCCACGCTCGCCGTGGTCGGCTCGAAGCCGTCGCCGCCCACGACCTTGGCGACGGGCTCGCTCTCGCCGCCGCCTTCACTGGCGCCGCCGGTGTGCTCGGCGACATTGATCGCCTCGACGGTGCCGGCGACCGGCGAATCGTCGTTGACGCCGATCACGATCGTCACCGGCGCGGTGTCGCCGCTGCCGTCGATGGCGATGACGTTGATGGTGAGGTTCAGCGTGTCTTCGGTCCCGAAGACCGGATGATCGAGCGGCTGCAGCAGCGTGACCGTATAGGTCCCCGCGATCGTCGCGTTGGCGTCGAGCGTGACGGTGAAGACCTGGTTGGCGACGATCGAGGGATCACTGCCGATATAGCCGATCAGCTCCGGCTGGCCGTTGACGGTGGTGATCGCAAAATGCACCTCCTGGCCGCCGGACGTCAGCCCGGCAAGACCAGGCTGTGACGCCGCAAACGCAAAGGCGCGGCCGATCACGTCGGTGCCGAAGTCGACGTTCAGCGAACCGGTAAAGCTCGTCGCCACGCCGCCGATGTCGCCGCTGCCGCCGGGCCGGCCTTCGGACAGGCCGTCCTCATTGAGCACCACGCTGTCGGCGACGCCGGCAATCGGCGTCGGATTCGGCGTGACCGGATTGTCGCCGAATTTGGTGGTGGTGTCCTCGGCTCCCAGCAGCCCAAGCGGCGTGCCGCCGATCAGCGCATCGATCTTGAACGTCCCGAAGTTCGCTCCGGCAGGCACGCCCGGCGCACCGGGCGTTCCCGCGGCGGGCAGCACCGACTGGTCGGTGGTGATGGGAAACAGCTCGGCGAACTGATCGCCATTGATGATTCGGTCGGGGCCGACCTCGAAGCTGACGTCCTTCAGCGCGGCGCCGTTGGTATCGAAAACCGGGTCGATGGACACCGTCGACTGATTGTCGAACAGGATGATGAGGCGGTTGCCGATCTTGACGAAGGTCAGCCGCTCGCTGGCGATGTCGCTGAAATCGATCTGGCTCTGACCGTCGAGGTGAACCGTAATGGCTTGGTTGCCCGGCGGTTTGCCGATCTTGAGGTGCTTTGCAGAGGCGCTGGATGGCTGCGAGGACGTGCCGGTCAACTGGGCCAGCAGGACAGGAGCATTCATGCGCCAAAACCTCCAAATATGGGGCGCTTTGGTGGCGCTCCCATTTCTATCGTTAAACTATTATTAAACGAGAATACGGGTCAATATTACCGGTTCTTGTTAATCAGACTTTAGGGACTTTGGGTAAATGCAGTCAAGTGCAGCGGCATTTATGAAGGTAAATTAGTCCGCGCCTATGCTTCCGCGCTACGCATGGCGCAGCCGGAAAGACAAGATTAAATCGGGTTTTGGCCTGGAGAATTACTACTGATCCGCAGTTGTTCCGCGCGCAATACTTGCGGAACACCACGCACGCTGTCGTGAATATGAGCTGAGCGCCATGAAATGGCCGAAATGGAACTCCGCCTCTCGCGAATTATTTGCGAAAGGCGGAGCCTATTCTTGAAAGAGGTTGTGCAGCGGCAGAATGCCTCAGATGCGGCTGACCACGCAGGCGACCGGTTCATATTTGCGCAAATACAACAGCGCCTGGTCACCGATGCCATCGAGCCACACGCCGCGGCCCGCGTAGCGATAGCCGTCGCCCATCGGAACGAGACGGACCGGAATCGCGTGGCGAGGATGGAGGTAGAGTTGCGCGGTGACGATCTCGCCCGGCGCGAGCACGGGACGAGAGCGCAGCACGTAACTGCCGCCATTCTCGCAGGCGATCGCAAACGCCGCGCCCGGCAGCACCACGGCGTCGGCCCGCGCGCTGCCGATCATCCCACCGATCGCCGACAGGACCACTGCCCCGCAAACCATGACTTGCTTGATATTCACCGCGGCCCCCTGCTCGCCAGCTTCCCAGCGTGCATTAAGACCGCAAACGGCGCCGGCTACAAGTCGTTCGGCTGCGACATTCAGAGCAGCAACGGCCGGCCCGGATCACGGCCGCCGCCGATGTCGGCTTCGGCCGCCGGCGTGACGTCGCTCTCGCTTTCGTGGTGCGGCCGCTCGGCATAGGGCGCCGCGAACAGGCTGACGCCGCGGTGATCGATTGCAAACAGCGGCATGAAGGACTGCAGATCTCGTCCTTCCATCAGAGCGGCCCGCCGATTGTCGAGCACGAACCACTTGCCCTCGAGCCGGACTGCGACGACGGCGTGATCCTGCCTTACGGCGAGGTCCCGGACCAGCAGCAGCTTGAGATCGGATTCCGGCGTTCCCGCCGCCAGCAACAACGCGTATTTCGCGATCGCGTAGTCCTCGCAGTCACCGAGGCCGCTGCGCAAGGTCTGCAGTGGCGAACTCCAGACGTCCGGCAGGCCGTGTTGCTGATCGTCGCTGACGTAGCGCACCGCCTGGTTGACGCCGCGATTGATGATTTCCGCGCGTGCACGACCTGCGCTGGCGGCAGCCGCCGACCGCATCAGCGCAACGAAGAAGCGCTCCGACGCCGAGCAACGCGCGTCATCGCCGTTGCAGCGGTCGGTCGACATCCGCTCGCTCGCCATCGCAGCCTGGATGCCGCGCCATTTCACCCACAGCACGCCTTCGGGTGCGCGGAACGTCATCAGGCCGAACGGCTCGTCGCTGGGATTAGCGACCGCCGGCCCCTGCGGGGCGTCGCTGACTGATCCGGCGCGGCCGGCCGGGTCGGTCGATGCCACTTCCACAGGCCCGGAGGCCGCGCGACGCAGGCCGTCGTGCTTGGCGAGCACGGCATTGATGGTGAAGAAACGGACGGGCGGCGGCACCGGCAGCGCGCTATCCGCAGTGCCCTGCGGAGATCTACGATTTGAAGTCTCGGCAAACGCAGCGCCGGCACAACCGGCCACGACCGACAACACAAGCGCAAGCCCCAGCGCGCGCGGGAGAGCCCGCGGCCGATCGATCCGCAACATCAGTGACGCCCCGTATGCTCCGGGGCATCGGCCGACGTCATCGCGTCGATCCCTGTCCCGGTTGTTGTCGGATCAGGGATAGGGCCGGCGCGGCTTCGGGCCGGTTAAACCGCGGTGATGTTCGCGGCCAAGCTGCGAACGCGACTAATCGCGGCCGACCAAATCGCGTCGCATTTGAACGATTCAGAATTTGGTAACGCAGGCCGGCTCGCTCAGCCGCGGATCAGCGCAGCGACTTCTGGGATCTCACATACTTTTCGCGGAGAACCGGGTATCGCTGCACTCACACGAGCTGGCCGCGCCTGCGCTCAGCGCTCGCGCAGCGCCTCGTCGCGCAGCATGCGGGCAGGCTTGACCAGATAGTCCAGCACCGATTTCTTGCCCGTCAGGATCTCGACGGTCGCGACCATGCCCGGGATGATCGGAAGCGGCTGCTGGGCGGTGCCGAGGTGGTTCTTCTCGGTGCGCACCATCACCCGATAGAAGGTCTCGCCACGCTCGTTCTTGTCGCCCTTCTCGTCGGTGATGGTATCGGCGCTTATGCGCTCGACGCGCCCGTGCAAGGAGCCGTACACCGAGGAATCATAGGCGCTGAGCTTGACCACCGCCTCGTGGTTGGGACGGATGAAGGCGATGTCCTGCGGACGGATGCGGCCTTCGACCAGCAGCGTGTCATCGAGCGGCGTGATCTCCATCAGGCTGGCGCCTGGCGCGACCACGGCGCCGATGGTGGTGACGTTGAGCCTGTTGACTATGCCGCGCACGGGCGAGCGCAGTTCGGTCCGCCGCACCCGGTCCTGGGCCGACTTGATGTTCTCGTCGAGCACGGCGAGATCGCCGCGCGACTTGGCGAGATCGTCCTCGGCCTGGGCGCGAAACGCCGTGACGATGTTGAGCCGGCGCGCGCGCGCCTCCTGCACGGCGGCCTCGGTCTTCACGATGCTCGCCTGCACCACCGCGAGCTGCCCCCGCATGTCGGTGGCCTGGCGGTCGGCGCGGAGCATCTCGATCTCCGGCACCACCTTCTGGTCGAACAGCTTGCGGGTCAGCCCCAATTCGCGATTGAGCAGTGCCAACGTCTCCGAGAAGCGCTTCTCGGTGGCCCTGAGCTCGTCGATCTCCTTGCTCTTCTGCTGCTCCTGCTGCTGCACGACGTCGATGTCCTGCGCGAGCTTGCGCGCATGGGCGTCGAACACGGCGCGCTCGGTCTGCACCGCGCGCGGGGCGTCCGCGACGAGCTCCTCGGGAAACTCGACCGGGCTGCGGCCCTCGGTTTCCGCCGCCAGCCGGATCACCCGCGCCGCCATCGCGCCGCGGCGCTCGCGGATCTCGCCGAACTGCGACGCAAAATTGGTGTCCTCGATCCGCGCCAGGGGCTGATCCTTTTCGACGATTGCGCCTTCCTGCACTAGGAGATCGGCGATGATGCCGCCTTCCAGCGATTGAACCACCTGGGTCTGGCGCGACGGCACGACCTTGCCATTGCCGCGCTTGACCTCATCGAGCACGGCGAAATGCGCCCAGATCAGGAAGGTGAAGAACAGGCCGAGCGAGGCCAGCAGCAGCATCCGCGCCGTCTTCGGCGTGCGCAGTTCGACGGCAGCCCTGATGTCGTTGGAGAACGCGAAATCGCTGAGCGCCATGTCACCGCGTCCCCTGGACCGGCTTCATCGCGGGGCTCGCGGCCGGCGCCGCCGCGGACTGCTGCGGACGCAGCATGGTGAGGATCTGCGCGGTCGGACCGTCGGCGACGATCTTGCCGGAGTCGAACACCAGGATGCGGTCGACCAGCGACAACAACGAAGGCCGGTGGGTCGAGACGATGATGGACATCTCGCCCGCCTTATCGCCCTTGGCCAGGACCTTCAGGCGCTCGAGGAATTCGCCCTCGCTGCGGACGTCGAAATGCGCAGTCGGCTCGTCGAGGAACAGCACGCGCGGCTTGCGGATCAGGACGCGCGCAAGCCCGATCGCCTGCTTCTGCCCGCCCGACAGGCTGCGGCCGCCTTCGGCGATCATCATCTCATAGCCCTGCGGGTGGCCGGCGATGAAGGTTTCGACGCCGGCGAGCCGCGCTGCCTCGAGCACCTCCTCATCGGTCGCCGCCGGACGGCCGAGCGTGATGTTGTCGCGCAGCTTGCCGTAGAACAGGTCGGTGTCCTGCAGCACGAAGCCGATGCCGGCGCGCAGATCGGCCGGGTCGTACTGCTGGATGTCGATCCCGTCGATCAGGATGCTGCCTTCGGTCGGCGGATAGAACGCAGTGGCGAGGCGGCCGACGGTGGTCTTGCCCGAGCCGACCCGACCGATGATGCCGATCTTCTCGCCCGGCTTGATATCGAAGGAGACGTTGTCGAGCGCCTTGGTCTGGCTTCCCGGATAGGAGAAGCTGACGTTCTTGAACTGGATGCGGCCCTGGTTGATCTCACGCGCGACGTAGATCTTTTCCGGCGGACGCTCACGGTCCAGGGACATCAGCCGGTCGATCGAGCGCAGCGCCGACGTCGTCTGTGTGAAGCGCGTCATCAGGCCGGCGATGCCTGCGATCGGACCGAGCACGCGACCCGACAGCATGTTGGCCGCCACCAGCGCGCCGACCGAGAGCTTGCCGTCGAGGATCAGGAACACGCCGACCACGACCAGCAGCAGGCTGCAGAACTGGCTGGCGACGCTCGCCGCGGTCATGGCCATCGACGCCCAGAACTGGACGTCCTCGCTGGAGCGCGCCTGCGCCGCCACCGAGCGCTCCCACACCGTCTGCACCCGGCTCTCGCCGGCCACCGCGCGGACCGTCTCCATTCCGTTCAGCGATTCCACCAGAATGCCGTGACGCGCGGCGGACTGCGCCTGCATCTGCCGCATCGCGCGTTCGAGCGGCCGCTGGATCAGCAGCCCGACGGCGATCATCACCGGCAGCATCAGCAGCGGAATCCAGGCGATGGGACCCGCGATGATGAACAGCACGATGATGAACACGACCGCGAACAGCATGTCGGTCGCCGACACCACGGTGCCGGAGGTGAAGAACTCGCGAACCGAATCAAAGTCGCGCAGCTGGTTGGCGAGGATGCCGACCGACGGCGGCCGCTTGTCCATCTTCAGCGACATCACGTGCTCGAAGATGTTGGCGGCAAGCACCACGTCGATCTTCTTGCCTGTCATGTCGATGATGCGGCTGCGCACCACCTTGAGCAGGAAGTCGAATCCGATGGCGAGGAGAAGGCCGATGCCGAGTGCGACCAATGAGGGGATCGCGCCGTTCGGGATCACGCGGTCGTAGACGCTCATCGTGAACAGCGGCGCGGCCAGCGCCAGGATGTTGACGATGAACGCGGCGATCGCGACATGGCCGTAATTGGCGCCGAAGCGGCTGACCACCGACCAGAACCAGTGCGTCTTCGGCACCTCGCCGGCTGCCGCCACGCGCGGATCGGCGACTGTGGCGGGCCGCACCAGATAGGCGAAGCCGACATATCGCGCCGCGACCGCCTCGAAGCGCTCGATCGCCGGCTGTTCACGACGCGAGGGATCGACGATGGTGAGGCGGCCGGCGGCCTCGTCGATCGTCAGCAGGATGCGCGTGGTGCCGTCGTGAAACATCAGCACGCAAGGCAGCACCAGCGCGGGGATCTCGCTCAGCGGCCGTTCGACCAGTTGCGCCTCGAGCCCGGCCCGCTGCGCGGCGCGCTCGTAGAGCGCGATGCTGAGCACGCCGCTGTCGAGCGGCAGTCCGGATAGCAGCGCGCTGCGGCTCAATGCGCGGCCATGATGAGCTGCGAGGTAAAGCAGACTGTCGCTGAGAGGATCAGTTGCTGCTGCGGCTGCGCTCATCTGCGGCATCACGTGGGCCGTCTCTTCGAGCTCGAACCTTGTCGGACGAATATTCAACGACGCCTCGAAAACCCATCTGGCCCACCGAGCAGCGCGGACCTGCACCCATTGCTTCTTGCTAATAATTTGCCTTAGCCCAATTCTTTGGCTCGCACCTGGCTTTTTCAAGATTTTTACAGGTGCTTCTCGACAATCTCGGCGCAAAGTAAATGCGTATGGTGAAAAGCCGGCGCGACATGCACCGGCTTTGTTAGTCTCACCTATTTCGGCGCGCGCCCGTTGGGGCTCTGAGCGAATCCGCCGTACTTTCCGGACGCGACGAACAGTGTCGTATCCTCAGGATCGCTCGAGGCCCACCGATCGCCAAAGGTAATCGGCGCAGGATGCTTCGGCGTACCAGCATGCAGGCCGAACATCGGCACCGGACCGGCGGAGTTCAGCGGCTGCGGTCCGGGCGCAGGCGCGCTCAGCCGAACAGGCGCCAAGCTATAGCCGATGAAGCCGCTCGGCGTGTCCACCGGCTCGGTCTCCGGAGGATGCCCGGTCTTCAGGTAGTTGAGCATCTGGCCCATCGCGGCGAGCAGCTGATAGTCAGCGAACACAACCACACCGCGCGCCGACACCAGCGACACGTTGGCATTGAAGTACTGGTTCTGCGAGTTCAGGAGATCGATCAGCGTGCGCTGGCCGAGTTCGTATTCCTTGTTGTAGGCGACGAAGGTGCGACGGGCTGCTTCGACATCGCGCACGAGGGCGGCGACGCGATCGGCGGTGATGATCCGGGCCGCCCAGGCCTTGTCGATCGACTCCAGCGCATCGCGCTGCAGCCGAGCGTGCTTCTGCTGCTCCTGGATCATCCGCTGCGCGGCTTCCTCACGGCGCCAGCTGTTCTGACCGCCGTTGAAGATATCCCAGGACGCAACGACCTTGCCGCTGACCTCGTCGTAGCGATTGGTGTAGGTGATCGATTCCTTGCCGGTCGTCGCGCGGCCTTCGAGCGAAAGCGTCGGCAGGAAGGTGCCGGTCGTCGCATCGAAGCCCCGCTTGGCAGCCGTCACATCCGCCGCGGCGGCGCGCAGGGTCGGATTGAACTTGTAGGCGATGTCGAGCGATTCCGCCTTGTCTCTCGGCATGTCGGACAGCCGGCCCGGGAAACGCAGGTTATAGGGCTCGACGCCGATGACCTTGCGGTACTTCGCCCGCGCCACTTCCAGGCTGAGACGGAATTCTTCGAGCACGGCCTGCGCTGCAGCGACCCGCTCCTCGGCCTGCTGGGTGTCGCCCTCGCCGGCCCGGCCGCCCTGGAAACGGGCCAGCACGTTCCTGCGCAGCTCGAGATGAACCTTGAGGTTCTTCTCGGCCAGCGCGACCAGCCTGGAGTAGCGCACCACGTCGACATAGGCCTCGGCGGCATCGAGACCGATCAGCTCGGTTCGCTCCAGCACGCGGTACGCGGCGGCATCGACCCGCGCGGCCTGGCGCCACACTTCATTGATCGAGGAAAAGCCATCGAACAGCAACTGACGGACCACCACGCCGGCCTCGCGGCCGCGCAGGTAGCGGCCATTATTGGCCGGCGCCGGTGAAACATACTGCTTGAGCATCTCGGGCCCGGCGCTCGCATCGAGCCGGACCTGCGGCAGCAGCGTCCCCTGGGACTGGCGAAGCTCGGCTTCGGTGGCCCGCCGACTGGCGGCGGCCTCCCCGACACCGGGATTGGTCTTCACCGCCTGGTTGATGGCGTCCTGGATGGTGAACGGCTCAGCGCCCAATGCCGGGCTAAAGCTCATTCCCACAACACATATCAAAATCGGTGTATATATGCTCTTGAACATATGGAACCGATAACAAACGTGAGATCAGCTCGCAACGCGACTCGCCACAGTTGCGACGAAAAACCGCCCGGTTGTGGCAGAATAGCTACGCTCCGCCATATTCTTCGAGGCGAAGGATTCATGATTCTGAAGAAAAATCAATGCGATGGGGATGACGCGAAGCCGACGCGGTTGATTTAAAGCCAGCTATTTTTCTTTCATAAAGAAAATCTCGCGACAGAGAATGTCGCGTTTTCCGTGATTGCTTCAATATATCGATCGCTCTCGCGGCATTAACTCGGCTGTGGCAACCGGAACGTCACCCCGCGAGGGCGGACCGGCAACAAGCGATCAGTAGCCCACCGCTCCGTCTGCAGGGAATGCGGCGGCAATGCCCAGGGGGTCCCCGATCCTTGCAAAATCTCACGGAGCTGAGAGGCAGTAAGTTGGTGGGGGAGGCAGGACTCGAACCTGCGAAGCCATGAGGCGGCTGATTTACAGTCAGCTCCCTTTGCCACTCGGGACACTCCCCCGTATCGACGGCAATTCGGGCCGGCCGCGGAACAGCAGCGTCGGGACCATCAGCGCCATGGAGACGGTAAGACCGCGGGGCCCGGATGAGTGGGCGCGCGCGGCCGGGGTCGTTATGATCGAACCCGCCCCTCGAAGTCAACCAAGGGACGACGAATTTTCCCGTCTCAGCGGTGCCAAATTGCCAGAATCCGCAGGCCGTGACAGAAGCTCGGGCCATGAGCGAACGCGACCGAAAGCCACCTTTTCGCCGTCCGGGCGGTAAATTCTCCGGCAAACCGCGCGGATTCGAGCGCCCCCAGCCGTGGCGGGAGCGCGGTCAGGACTCGGATGGCCCCGTCATTCTCTATGGCTGGCACACCGTGACCCTGGCGCTGGCCAATCCGAAGCGGAGGATTCGCAAGCTTTACCTGACCGAGAACGCTGCCCGCCGGCTCGCCGACGAGCGGATCGAGACAAGGGTGACGCCCGAGATCGTGCGTCCCAGCCAGATCGACCAGCGGCTCGGTCCGGACGCTGTGCACCAGGGCCTGTTGGCGGAGGCCGATCCCCTGCCCTCGCCGGACATCGACACGCTCGCGGCCGAGGGGCTGATCCTGGTGCTCGACCAGATCACCGATCCGCACAATGTCGGCGCCATCCTGCGCTCGGCGGCGGCGTTCGGCGTGAAGGCCGTCGTCACCACCGGGCGCCACAGCCCCGAGGCCACCGGCGTGCTGGCCAAGTCCGCCTCCGGCGCGCTGGAGCTGGTGCCGATCGTCACGGTGCAGAACCTCGCCCGCGCGCTGACGCGGCTGAGTGAGCGCGGCTTTCAGACAGTGGGGCTGGACAGCGCGGGCGAGGAGGACATCGCGGCGGTCGCCTTGCGCGAGCCGCTCGCGCTGGTGCTGGGCGCCGAGGGCAAGGGCCTGCGGCAGTTGACGCGCGAGACCTGCAGCGTCGTGGCACGGCTCGACATGCCCGGCGCCATCAAGAGCCTCAACGTCTCCAATGCCGCCGTGCTCGCACTCTATGTCGGCGCGACCCGCATCGGATTGATGCCGAAATGACGAAGCGCCCGCGCGCATGCGGCGCGCGGGCGCTGGCGTGAACGAAGGTGCGGCTGATCAGTAGTAGCGGCGCAGCACGCGCTGGCCGTGATAATAAG
This sequence comes from Bradyrhizobium sp. SZCCHNR1098, assembly GCF_032489375.1. Classification (NCBI taxonomy): domain Bacteria; kingdom Pseudomonadati; phylum Pseudomonadota; class Alphaproteobacteria; order Hyphomicrobiales; family Nitrobacteraceae; genus Bradyrhizobium; species Bradyrhizobium sp. SZCCHNR1098. The sequence goes on along the minus strand of NZ_JAUEXY010000003.1, from coordinate 420,469 downwards.
GCGAGGCGCCCCAGCGATAGGCGTGGCGGGGCTGGGCATATACCACTTCGGGGGCGACGCGGGTCGCCTCATAAGCATGCCGGCGGTGGTGATAGCGATAGACCGGGAGCGCCTGCTCCTCATAGGCCGGATACGGCGCGAAGGCGCCGGGACCGCTGTAGGTCGGACCCTGGTTGACATAGTAGTACTGCCGCGTCGGCTCGGGCAGCCGCTCATAGCTCGCGCCGCAGGCGCCGCAGCCGTGACCATAGGTGTAGCCGGGCTGATAGAAGTATTGCGGCTGATACGTCACCGTGGGCTGGTAGGTCACGGTCGGCTGATAAGTGACCGTCGGCTGATAGGCGACCTGCGGCGCGCACGGCGTGGCGTAGCCGCACGGCGCGCAGGCGGAGGCGCCGCAGGCGGCGGCCGGCGCGCTGCCAGCGACGGCCAGACCGGCAATGGCGACAAGTCCTGAAATTATTCCACGCATAACTCTCTCCTGTTGATCTATTTTTGCTTGATTTGACTGTTGATGGCGAGCTGCTCGCTAGCGGCGGTAGGCCGGCGGTGAATTAGAATACCCGCGCGGGCCGCCATCAGGCGGAGCCAGGATGACGGCAGGCGGATACATCGGCACCGCCGGCTCCGGCGGCTGCATCTGCGACTGGGCACCCCATGAGCGCGAATAGCTCTCGGCCGGCTTCGGCAGCTTGCGATCGGCCGGCGGCTCGATCTCCATGCGGCCATAGCCAGGCCTCGCTCCGAGGGTCGGATAGTAATGGCCGACATGGGGCTCGGGCTCGACCGGCCGGCCGCCATAGATCGTCGGCTGCATGTAGTTGCCCCTGCCAAGACCGTACTGGCCTTCGACGACGGCGTAGGACGCATCGATGCCGTTGATGACGACGGGCACGCCGGGCCGCTGCGGAATGACGATCTCGAAGCCTTCGCTGGCGAGCGCGGCGGAAGACGCTCCAATCAGAATCACAAGAGCCGTTGTAGTACGCATGAATTCACGCCCCGGTTGCCATCCTACCAATACCGCAACGCGCGCCCCGATGGGTTAAACGCGCACATCAATCTGCTGGTAAGACTAACGCGCGAGCCACCATTCCGGGTTAAAGCCCCGGTGGGGTTCGAGCGCGAGGGTTAATGGCTGATCATCAGCCGAGAGCGACAATACTGCCAGCATCAACCCCGCCTGCCCTGTCCGCGAGACTAACAGCCTTCGGGTCGGAGCAAGCCGGACCGCAACCGCTGCTCCGGCCTCGCAAAGCAATGGCCTCATGTCGTTCCAAAACATTCCCGGCGCGGCGGGAACGACGGGACCAGCTTGCGCTTAGCAGGTGGTGGCGCAACGACGGAGTATTCCATGACACGATTTGCTATTCTTGGGGCTGCTGTACTCGCAACGGCGCTCGCCGGCCCGGCCATGGCGCGCGACATGCACCACCGGCATATGAACCGCCAGCAGGAAGGAATGATGCAGCATCGGCACATGGCCCGCCAGGACGGGGCGATGATGCAGCAGCGCACCGATGCCGGGTGGAATACCGGATGGAACAACAACGGCTGGGATCGCCGCAACAGCGGCTTCTGGCCGGCTGACGTCGCCGCTGGAGCGGTCGACACCGCTGCTGGCATCGCAGGCGCAGCCATCGGAACCGCCGGCGCCATCGCCACGGCGCCGTTCCGGACCGCGGATGCCTATGCCTACAGTCCCGGCCCCTCTTACGGCCAACCGAGCTATGATCGCGGCCCGAACGGCTACTATGGCGACTGGAACAGCTACGCGACCCGCAACGGCCTGGTCTGCCGCCCCGGCACCATGTTCAAGGGCAGCGACGGGCTGATGCACATCTGCCAGTAAAGATCGCGCCGGAGCGGCTTCGATGATCGGCTCCGACAGGGGCGGCCCAACGGCCGCCCTTTTTGCTGGGTTGATGGGAGAGGCGGCCCTCACGCGGGGAGTAGCCGGACTGCATCAACTCTGGTAGGAACACCGCGCTTCGCGAGACCTCGTCCCAATCTGAGGACGAGATCTTCGCCACCAAATGTGCATTCGCCGGCTTAGCTCAGCGGTAGAGCAGCGGTTTTGTAAACCGAAGGTCGGGGGTTCAATCCCCTCAGCCGGCACCAGCTTCCGTGAAGTTGGGATTTGCTGCGGCAATCGCTATCGCCTTAGGCGTCAATTCGCCCTCGTCCTGACCGCTGGCTTGGCGATGCCGGTCGCCGACGGCGGCTTGGGCGCAGTCCACTCTGGATCCGGCAACGGCCCGCCGCCCTCGCCGGTCGCTCCGATGAGTTGGCCGGGCACCTGATCCGTCACCAGCACCCAGCCTTGCGTCGCGCAGAACAGCCCGAGCAGACAGCCCTTGACCGCCAGCATCTTCGGGCCCTCGCGCCAGATCGAGACGGCATAGGTCTTGCCGTCCTCAGCGTTGTAGACCTCGCCGCTGTGACGGCCGTCGGCGTTCAGCTTCAGGCCGAGCAGCATCTGGTGGCCGAGCAGCAGACGGCCGCGCCTGGCCGGATCCGGATTCAGCCCGTCACGGAACGGCTGCCCCTTGGCATCCGCCGTCTCTTTCATCCAGACGATGTAGCCGCAGACGCGATCGGCCATGGCGCCACAACGCTCGATGCGGACGCGGGCGCGGCCGTCCTCGGTCAACCATGTGCCGAGCGGATCGCTGATGGGAGCGGCGTGACCGCGGCCCTCCGCCATCGACAGCAGCAGGCTGACGACGATGCGCAGGCCGACGCGCAGAACGAATCTCAATGTCATGTCCAGGGACCCCGTTGTCTCCACGGCCTCGAGCCACGCGCTCGTACGGCGAGATTGACGTCGCCAATGGCTGCCGGACATTTGCCGGTGCCCTCGATGCGAAAGCACGCGAAAGACGGCTGCGCGGCGGGCCGCCTTCTGGGGTCCCTTCGCATGCGTCTGCACTGCCCGCTCACTGGAGCTGCGCGACCAGGGCATCGGCCCCCTTGTCGATCCCGGCTTCTGCGGCCGCGAGCGCGCCGACGCTGGCCTTGATGTCGTAGGGAGAGGGATATTGCTTGCTGACGAAAGCGTTCAGCAGCCGCCCGCTCGCGGCATCGAAGATCTCGGCCGCGTAGAACACCGAGCCGGTCAGCAGCCCCTCGCCGTCGCGGGCGCTCTGCACACCGTTGTAGACGGCGCCGGCGAGATCAAAGCGCGAGGCGGTGCCGAGCACCGGCGTGTTGGCGACGGCGCCGGTCAGGGTGAGCCGCACGCGCAACGTGGCCGGCCCTCGCTGGCTCACGACCCGGAAGCGCGCCGACAGACTTTCCAGGAAGCGCGACCGCATGTAGGCGGCGAGCCTCGCCTTGTCCTGCTCGGACATGTCGCCGAACTGGTGATCCCTGCCGCGATAGATCACGACCGGATCGAGCATCACCTTGTCATAGCTGCGCCAGTCCGCGGCAACCGCGTAGCGGTACGGCACCCGCCCCGAAGGATCGGCGGAATTCGGCGCCAGATAACGCGCCGAGGCCACCTCGGAATAAGCCACCGGCGTCACCGTATTGCAGCCGGCGCAAAGACCCGCCGCGGCAATCGCCGCAAAGCCGGACACCCGGAGTCGAACCGTCATTCCCTTTCTCCTCACCTGCGCGGCTTGTTGCGAAGCACAACCAGCGCCCAATCAATAAAACCGACCAGACGGTCTGTAAAGAAGCTCGGTGAAGATTGCGTTAATGTCTCGGTGGGATGCGACCCGGCGCCTGCCGAAGAAGCGGCTTTCGAGGCAGATCAGCGGTCGGACGGGACGCGGTGCTCGAACCCCGTCCATTGGCGGTCGTCGAGCAGGCGGGCAAACAGGCGGTCCAGGTCCGGCTGCTCCAGCGGCGAGACGCGCAGCATCGTCATCAACGCAAGCCCACGGGCCGCCGCCCATCTTAGGACCGCGAGATCGGCGTCCTCGGCCTCGCCGCGGATCTCGGCTACTCTCTCGGCATCCTTGGCACGGGCATCGGCCAGCAATCCCGGCTCCTGGGCGAGCGCGCCGAGCATGGCCTGCGCCACCGAATATTGCTGGGCGATCAGCTCCCGCGAGATCGCGATCTGCGTCGCGAGCTCGGGCTGATCAGCCGCTTTGCCGCCTTCAGCCCTGTACCTGCTGGCGAATTCGTCGAAATGCAGGAATTGCTGTTCCAGCAGAGCCTTGAGCACCGCTTCCTTGTTGGGGAACTGGTGCATCAGCCCGCCCTTGCTCAGCCCGCTCTCGCGGGCGATCGCGTCGAGCGTCAGCCGCCCCGGACCATCGCGGGCGATGATGGTAAGGGCGGCGGTGAGCGCGGCCTTGCGCGACCGCTCGGAGCGTGAAGGGTTGTCCATCGAAGACTGCGAAGTGCCCGGGCGGCGCACGAAGGTTGCGAGCAGGAAGATGCCCCGACACCGAGGCGGCTCCGTCATAGGGGCGAGCCACCCTCCTCTGTCAAGAAGAGCTCCGGAAAAAACCGCCGCGCCTCAGGAACCATCTGCGCGGGATTGAATTTCTGCTATCACCTTCCGCGGGTGGGGGACGAAACGAGTTCAGACTGTGGCAACATTGTTGTCACATCTCATCTAGAACTCCTGCTTATCCCCAGAAGTCACTGGTCTTCAACTTGATTTCGTCAGCCGCTTTTGTTGCAATTGAGGCATCGGGGGACAAGCGTCATGACGTGGAAGGAAGAGCGTGATGCACTGATCGCGCAGACCATGGCCTTCGTGCAGTCGGTCACCGGAAAGCCTGCCGACTTCGCCCAGTTCGAGCTGCCTGCCGTTCCAGCCGACACCCCCGCTACGCCGCAGCAGGCTGCGGTCGAGCGACCGACGCATGTCACCTTGGAGCGTGTGCTCGCCGCCCGAGCCGAAATCGGGGCATGGCGCGGCGGCAACGCGCAAGGCGAGATCCCCGGCGCGGTCGCGGAGGCTGCAAGGCCGAGTGCGCCCCACTCCATCGCGTCCGAGGCTTCGTCCTCAGCCCTGAGCCCAGCCCCCCCGGAGCGTTTCACGAGCATCGCCTCGCAGCTCGATCTGCAGCGCGACATGCAGGCAGAGATTCGTGCCCGGGTTGCTCGCTTCCGGGCCCACCAGGAGCGCTTCAACCGGGAGCGCCAGGAATATTTCAGCGCGACACTCGCGCGCCTGAAAGCATCGGCCGAACGGAGCGCCCTCCCTGAGGACTAAAGCCGGCCGCGCCAGAGGTGCACAACGGCCGCGAGTGCACAGAAGAACGAATCCCGCAATCGACGCGCCCGCTCACAGCCAGACGCACAGCAGCGCCACATTGGCGACGAAGGCGAGCAGCAGCCCAAAGGCGAGCGTCAGCTGGATCCGCCCGCAAAAGATGTGGAGATCGGTTCCCATGAGCTTAACCATCTGGCGATTCTAGCCCCGGAGTCCCACGGATTCTTTTTTCAAAAATTTAGGACTCGTTTACGACTCGGCCGCGCCGAAAAGGCCCCTTTCCTGCCCCAGGCGCGCCAGTGTCTCGCTACACGTGCCGTTCATTCTCGGTTCATCCTTCGCTTCTCTGGAGCTGCTTGGAATGCCCTACGCGCTATTTTGCAACGACGCCAAGTTGAGCAAAGCCTATCCGACCGAGGGGGATGTCTGGCGGCTGGCGCGGCAGAGCGGGCTTGTGGTGGACGTGATGATCAATGCGCGATCGACCGCGCATCTGCAGCTCGACAATGATTACGAGATCAGACCCTGCGCCGCCGAGCCCGAGGAAGATCCCTGGCAGAACCGTGCCGAAGCCGAGCAGGAGTTCAACATCCCGTTCGCATCCTGACCGGCTGCGGCGAAAGCCCGCCTTGGGTCACACGCGGCAGAAGAGATGCACGCCGGTATGCCCGTCCGCTCCCGCGGACGGCTTGCTTTCATCAAAGATCTTTCGACAGACAGACCCGCGATCAGCGAGCAGCCGGAGCTGCCGCTGGAAGGTCGCCATGAAGCCCGTTCTCAGGGCGTCGCCGTCGCCAGCGATACCGTCTCGGCCGGAAGGGCGACACAGGCGCGCTTGCGGCTGACACCGCGGATCGCACCGGTCACCTTCAGGACCTTGCCCGACGGGCAGGACGCGGCTTGCACCAGCGCCACCTCGTAGGGGGCCAGCATCAACGGTTCGGACTTCAGAACGGTCTGGGCGGAGCACGGCAAAACAGCCGCCGACAACAACAGCACGGACACCAAGATACGCATGTGGGATGATCCATCAAACCAGCGGACTGATAATATCAACTGATGGCGAAAGTTTCACGAAGGTTTGAAAATTTTTTTGCACTGCGTGAGCGATCCCGAAACCATCGACGGCCAACCGCCGGATAGCAATACACCCGCACCAGATGGCGCGGGCGTGTTGGAAGTGAGGCGCGATCCGGTCCCCGCCGGAAGCCGCCGGCCGCGGGCTCGGTGACCTCGCTTAGTACTTGCTGGCGGCCGGTCCGCCCCAGCCGAAGCGGTAGTTCACGCCGACCTTGACCGTATGCTCGTCGCTGTTGAAGCGGCTGCCCACAACCGGAGCCGGCCCAGCCGTGAAGGTCGTATTGCCGAAATTGTAATATTGATACTCGGCCTTGGCCGACCAGTTCGGTGCGAACATGTATTCGAGGCCGGCACCGACGGTGTAGCCATCCTTGGTATTGCCCGACGTGGTGAAGCCCGTCGGCACGCCGGCGACGCTCACCCCGAGATTGTTACCGTCCCGCCAGGCGTAGCCGCCCTTGGCATAGAGCAAGGCCGGTCCCCAGGTGTAGCCCAGACGGCCGGTGACCGAGCCGAGCTGGTTGGCACCGGTCGAGGTCACGACCGCAGCCCCCGGGAAGCCGAAATTGGTCGTATTGCGATCCATCCAGCTGTACTGGGCTTCGATGCCGAGCACCCAGTTCGGGGCAAACTGGTAGTCGAAGCCGCCCTGCACGCCGCCGAGGAAGCGGCCGTTGTTGCCTTCCAGGCTGTTATTGCCCGCGAAGGCGCCACCAAGGTGACCACCGAGATAGAAGCCGGTCCAGTTGTAGATCGCCTGGGGCGGCGTGTAGACGGGCGCCTTGGTGTAGGTGCGCGGAGGCATGTCGGCGGCGAAAGCCGGGGCAGCCAATGTGGTCAGGGCCACTGCACTGAATAAAAACCGCTTCATGGGACGTCCCCGTTATTCGTCTGCGACATCTATCGAACATCATGGCCGCATTTCGGTTGCCCGGCGGCGGTGACACAGCTGTGATTGCTGCTGCGGTGTCACCAGAGGGCAACAAAGGCCTTTTGTTCCATAGGCTTCCCGAATATTTCGTGAAGCTGACGCCGCGCCCGATATTTGGTCGCCGCGAGGCAGCAAAGCGTTCGGGCCATCCCCGATTTGTGATCGGGCAAGCCGCTTGGCAAGGTGCTGCGACGACGTGGCAGGCGGCCGAAGACGTCGCGGCCTAACGCGTGAGGCCGGCAAGCTCCGGGAATGGCGCGTAGGTCGACCCGGCACAGAGCTCGCCTGCATCCTCGACCAGACGATCGAACCGGCCGTCGACGAACACCGCCGCGCGCTCCTGCGCCGGACGGTAGCTGCCGTCGGACTCGCGCGCCGCATAGCGGAGGCAGCTCACATAGCGCAGCCGGCCACCGACCGTCCGTTGCACCGGCTCCGCCATGACGCCGTCGCGCACCCCGACCGGATTGTTCAGGTAGGTCCTGAGATAGGACAGGATCTCGCTGCGGTGGTTGGCCGGAAACGGCTGGCTGCCGACGCCACGATCGCCGGTGTAGGAGATGCCGCGATTGTCCTCGCTCATGAACGCGGCGGGACCTCCGCTGGCGCACCCCGCCAACAGCAGCGCCAGCGCGGTTGCCGGCCACCAGCTCGTTCTCCCCATCCCCAAGGCGCCCAACTCTTGAAAGCCAATCCCGCGGCCGTTCTAGCTCAAAGCCGGAGGCCGGGAAATCCGTCCCGGCTCACGCCTTCGTCAAGCCGCTGCCGCCGGAGCGCTCTGGCGCGCTCCGGCGGCCAACGACCAGATCGGCTCTGCGTGACCTTGGCCGGATCAGCCGCGGCGGGTCGCCGGCGTCACGCGCTTGAAGCTCACCTTGTTGTGATGGCTGAGATGCGCCACGTGGCGATGCTTGTGGCGGACAAGCGAGGCATGCGGCTTGGTCTTCGTCTTGCCGACGGTGGGCTTCATCTCGTTGGCCTTGTCGCCGGCCTGCGTCGCGCCCGGCTTGGTGGCGTCGGTCTTGGCCGCATCGGTCTTGCTCACATCGGTCTTCGCGGTGCCAGTGGTCTGGCTGGACTTCGCGGACGTGTCGGTTTTTGCAGGACCAGCAGCGAACGCGGGCGCAGCCAGGATCGACGCGGCGAGCAGAGCAACAGACATTGACTTCAGCATGGTCGTCTCCGTGATGTGAAGATCTGGAGGCACCATCCAGTCTGGATGGGCTCGTGATCATGAAGGCGACGATAGGGAACCGGCACTGAACCGCCCCTGAAGTAAAGTGGTGTTTTCAGTTCATGGACATGAAGGGATAGTCATCGAGGTGACTGGTCTGTCATCATGTCGTCCGTATAATGAACCGATCGCGGCGCAAAATCCGCGCAAATGGCCGGGAATATTTCGCAGCTGCGGGAGTTCTTCTCCGTACGCAGTCACCTGTTGGATCGACAACTCGGGAGATACGAATGAAAAAGTCTGCGATCAGGATTGCCACGCTGGCTCTGTTCTCGATGGCCGTGGCCTCCGGGCCGCTGCTTCTGTCGAAGGCCTATGCCGCGGGCAGCGATACCCCGTCGTCGCCGCCGGCGTCGGATTCAGGCAAGAAGAAGAAGGACAAGAGCTCGAGCATCGAAGATCCGAAGTTCCTGGCGGCCTATCGCACTGCCTACACCTCGATCTACGATCGCGGCGACTACGCCACCGCGATCCAGCAGCTCAAGGCGCTGAACCGCGAGGACGTCGCCGACGTTGCCAACCTGATCGGCTACTCCTACCGCAAGCTCGGCAACTACCAGGCCTCCAAGCAGTACTACGAGCAGGCCCTGGCGGATGATCCGAACCACGTGCGCACCTGGCAGTATTACGGCCTGTGGCAGCTCGAACAGGGCAACCGCGAGCAGGCCAAGTACCACCTCGACAAGGTGGCGCAGCTCGCCGGCACCAACAGCGCCGAATATCGCTCGCTGGCCGACGCGCTCGAGAAGCAGCCGGGCACCGGCCTCGTCTACTAAGACGCGATCGGACCAGATCCGATCTCGACAGTGGCGCAACCCGAAGGGGTTGCGCCATTTTCTTTGTCCGCTGCCCTTCGTCCGCTATGGATGGGATGTCGTGCAGTCCATTTTCATCACGTCTTTTGAACGGGAGATTGCCTCGTGGAGTCCTGGCTGGGCGCAGCACTCGATTACATCAAGGATTGGCTGGCCTTTCAGGTCGCCGTTTCGGAGCAACCCGGCTGCATCCTTGCGATTGCCCATCGCGGTGAGATCGTCCTGGAGGCGGCCTATGGCCACGCCAATCTCGACAGCGGCGAGAAGCTGACGCCGCGGCACCGCTTCCGTATCGCCTCGCACACCAAGGCGTTCACCGCCGCCGGAATCATGCGCCTGCGCGAGCAGAAGCGGTTGAAGCTGGACGATCCGGTCGGCGGCTACGTCAAGGATCTGCATCCGGATGTCGCCGCAGCAACATTGAACCAGCTGCTGTCGCACACGGCAGGCCTGATCCGCGACGGCAAGGATTCCGGCCAGTTCACCGACGGCCGATCCTATCTCGACAAGGACGAGCTGCTGGCCGAGCTGAAGCAGCCGCCGGCGATCGATCCCAACAGCCGGTTCAAATATTCCAACCATGGCTACGGCCTGCTCGGCCTGGTCATCGAGGCGATCACCGGCGAGCCCTACCCGGCCTGGCTGCAGCGCGAGATCATGACGCCGCTGGCCTTGCGCGAAAGCGCGCCCGACATGACGCTGCTCGGCAAGGGTGTCCCGTTCGCGCGCGGGCATTCGCGCATCGTGCCCGTGGGCCGCCGAGTCGTGATTCCCGGCGACAATCCGACCCACGCCATGATGGCGGCCGCCGGCATCGTTGCGACCGCCGCGGACACTGCCCGCTTCTTCGCCCAGCTCGCGCCGAACGCAAAGAAGAGCCTGCTGTCGGTCGCGAGCCGCCGCGAGATGGTCCGGAGGCAATGGCGCGTCCCACAGGACATCGAAGAGGCCTATTACGGCCTGGCCCTGATGAGCGGGACGACGGCCGGCTTCGACTGGTTCGGCCATGGCGGCGGCTTCCAGGGCTACATCTCGCGGACGTCAGTCATCCCCTCGCGCGAGATCACGATCACCGTGCTGACCAATGCCGTCGACGGCTGGGCGCCGGGCTGGGCCAACGGTGTCAAGTTCATCCTGCAGGCCTTCGCCACCCATGGCGCGCCGTCGCGCAAGACGCGCGACTGGACCGGGCGCTGGTGGACGCTGTGGGGCGCCGTCGATCTCGTCCCCTTCGGCGCGCAGGTGATGGTCGCCAATCCGGTCTTCATCAACCCGTTCATCGATGCCGCCCGCATCGAGGTGACCGGCCGCGACACCGGCCGCATCGTCCAGGCGACCGGCTATGCGAGCCACGGCGAGCCCGTCCGGCGCGTGCGCACCAAGTCCGGCGTCAGCGAGATCTGGCTCGCCGGCGCGCGGATACGGCCCGAGCGCGTGGTGAAGGCCGAGATGGAGCGGAAGTATCCGAAGGGCCGGCGCAAGAAGGACTCATAGCCCGGGTGTCGCTGCACTCATCGGGCCTCCTCCCTGCCCTCCTTCATCAACGCCTCGGCCTCGCCGCGGAACGCTTTCCGCGCATCGTCGCGGGAATAGAACATGTGCCCGCCCGGATAGACCACGAGCTTGACCCGCGGCGGTCGCGCGAAGGCCGGCAATTGGTCGAGCAGGATCTTCGAGCCGTAATACGGCGTGGCGAGATCGAACAGACCGTGGCCGACCAGGAGCTTGAGCTTGGGATCGAGCGCGAGGATCTGCCGGAGCTCGCCGGTGGACTCCGGCGGGCTGATGCCCTTTCCGAAATCCCATGACCGGTTCACCGCCCCGCTCAACAGCTCGTAGGAGCCGTCGGGGTGCCAGTTCAGCTTGCGTGTCGTCAGCTCGACCGCGGCACTGGTCAGCGGCGCGGTCAGCACATCCCCGGATGGATCGGAGCTGCGCGAGCGACTCGAATCCGGATAGGGATCGATGCCCAGCACCGAGCCGTCATAGCGTCCGGCGATGCGGCCGTTCTTGCGGTCGAACTCGCGGCGAAACTCCGAGACGTCGAACCGGCCGGCCAGCCTGCGGCTGACCGCCTGGTCGATGCCGGTGAGGCTCGCGACCCTGTCGGCGAGCCGGTTGGTCGCTTCCGTATCGGCCTCGCCCTTGACGAGGTCGAGCAGGAAGTCGCCGCTGGCGTAGCGCTCGACGTCGGCAAGATCGGCGCGGGTGACCGGCCCCTTCATCTGCTTCGCGACGGCGGCATAGCTTGGCAGGCTCGCGACATATTGCATCAGGCTCGAGCCGGAATAATCGCGAAAGTCCATCAGTGGTGAGAGCAGGATCAGGCCGCTGACGCCGATCCCCTGGTCATGTTGAAGGTTGTTGACGATCTTCGGACCGCGAATGCCGCCATAGCTCTCGGCCGTGATGAATTTGGGCGAGGCGAGCCGGTCGTGCTTCTCCAGCCAGCGACGCACCACGAGCGACAGCGAACGTACGTCGCCGTCGACCGAGAAGAACCGTTTGCGCACCTCGTCGCCGGTCGCGACGAAACGGCTGTAGCCGGTCCCGACAGGATCGATGAACACGAGATCGGTAAAGTCGAGCCAGGTGTCGGCATTGGGCATCAGCTCCGGCTTCGACGAGGGCGTCACGCTGGCCGCATCGATTCCGATCCGCCACGGACCGGCATTGCCGAGCTGCAGATAGGCGGACGAGGCACCCGGCCCACCGTTGAAGAAGAAGGTCACCGGGCGGCTGGCGCGATCAGCACCATCGAGCTGATAGGAGGTGTAGGCGATGTCGGCCTGCGGCTCGCTCTTGTCGTCGAACAGGCGGATCGAACCGGCAGTCGCCGTGAACGACAGCGTGCGATCGGGCAGCTCGACCTTTTGGGTCGTGGTGGAATCCGCCGGGAGCTTGTGCTGCTCGGCTGCCGATGGCGAGCTCGGCGGGCTTGCGGCGCGATTGCCGGCCGATCCGGTTCGGTGCGCGCCGGGAGCCGTGGTGTCCTGCGCCGCCGGCGGCGCGTCCTGCGCGTATACGGCTTGGCCGGCGAGCAGCGCCGTCAAGGTCAGGGCCATCACACGGGACCACACGACGGACGATCTCGAACCTGCCATCAACTCACTCCCTGGACGATGGATTGGCGCAACGCGCTACCCTTTATCGCTTGCTTTACAAACGCATGAACCGCGGCTTGGGACCAAGCTCAACCAACTCTTCCGTGATCCAGGTCACATCCGGAGCAGTGCCCGTTCTTCGTAAGGTGTGTTATGGGCTCGAACCTCTCCATCGCCTCCGGCGTCCCACCACTGGGACACCCAGGTTTGGGCCAAGAGGCGCGCCGCCGATTGCGATCACGGAGTTCATCATGAAGTTGCCGACGCTCATCATCGCAGCCCTCATCGGGCTCGCCGGACCGGCCATGATTGGACCGCCGGCGGCCTGGGCCGGTCCGCCGGCGGCGCTGGTCGAGGACGTCCAGGGGGATGTGGCCGGCGCCGAGCTGATGGACTATGTCGCGCCCGGCCAGGTGATCAAGCTCGGCCCGGATGGCGCCGTGGTGATGAGCTACCTCAAATCCTGCCGGCGCGAGACGGTCAACGGCTCCGGCAGTGTCACCGTCGGACCCGGCGAAAGCACGGTCGACGGCGCGACGCTCAAGAGCGACATCGTCAATTGCGACGCCAGCCATGCGCAGGCCACCTCGCGTGAGACCAGCGAGGTCGCGGCCACGATCGTGCGCAGCGTCGGGCCGGACAGCGCGCCGGTGGCGCAAGCGATCATCTACAGCGCGTCGCCCATCTTCGAGGCCAAAGGGCGCGGCACGCTGACCGTCGAACGCCTCGACCAGCCCGGCGAGCGCCAGCAGGTCGAGCTCTCGGGCCGGCAATACAAGGGACGATTCTACGATTTCGCCGGCACCAGTCACCCGCTCACTCCCGGCGGCACCTATGTCGCGAGCTTCAGCAACTTGCGCATCGTGTTCAAGGTCGACGCACAGGCCAAGGCGGGCCCAGGCCCTGCGGTCGGGCGATTGATCCGGTTCAACTGAGACCGAAGGCTCCCGTCGGTGGCGATCGGACGTCGGACGCGCGACGCGCTTGCCGTCATCGCCATCGCGCTGGCGTGCGCGGGCCTGTTCGTGTCGCCCCTCTTCGAGCGCGGCCGCGGCCTGTCGCTGGATGCGCTGACATGGCTGCGCTTCGAGACCTTCGGCAACCGCCACGATGCAGCAGCGAGTCCGGCGGTGGTGATCGCGGTCGACGAGGAGAGCTACCAGGCGCCCCCCTTCAAGGGCGCGCCGCTGTTGACCTGGACCGGCGAGATCGGGCGCGTGCTGACGGCCGTCCTCGACGGCGGCGCCAAGGTGGTCGGCTTCGACATCGTGTTCCAGACTTCGATCGAGCAGTCGGAGATTCCGCTCGGCGACAGCACTCTCGGCGAGAAGACGCGCGGCTTCGATCGCGACTTCCTGCGCGCGCTCGCTGCCGCGGCCGCCGGCGGCAAGGTGGTGCTGGGCGAGATTTTTGCCGAGCCGCCGATCCTGCCCGCGCCCGGCCAGCGCATCGCGGTGCGCCAGCAGCAGAACCTTCGTCCGCTCAACACCTATACCGACAGCGATGATGTCGTCCGCCGCCATCCGTTGACGCTGTCGGTCGATGGCAAGGCAGTTCCGAGCATGGCGCTGGAATTGGCGGGGCGCGCAACCGGCACCGCGCCGGTCATTGCCGCTGATGGCGTCACACTCGGTGAGTACAAGGTGCCCGGCAGCGTGCCGGGCACCATGACCCTGAATTTCGCCGGCGGCGCCCAGGACATCCCGACGTACTCGTTCGCCGATTTGCGCGCCTGCGCGCTCAAGGGCGACAAGGACTATTTCCGCCGCGAGTTCGCCGGCAAGGTCGTCCTGCTTGGCACCGTCGGGATCGAGGATCGGCGGCTCACCTCGAAGCGCTTCGCGACCCGCGCCGAGGGCGCGCGCCGGCCGCGCTGCGTGCTGGACGAGCGCAGGATCAACGAGACGTTCGCCCGCAGCACCATTGCCGGCGTCTACATCCACGCCACGGCGGTGAACAATCTGGTGCGGCAGGACGCGGCCACCGAGCTCGGACGCCCAGCGATCTTCGCCATCGCCGCAACCATCGCCCTGTTGGCTGCGCTGCTCGCGCGATTGCTGCGCCCCGCCTCTGCAGCGGCCATCCTGGCAGGGCTCGCGCTGCTCTACACCGCGCTCGCCACCGCCCTCTTCGACCATGCCTACGCGCTGCCCTTGGTGGAGCCGCTCGCGGCCGGCGTGCTCGCGCTGGCTGCGACCACCGGCTATCGCTTCATGGTCACCGACAAGGACCGGAGGCTGCTGCAGAAGAGCTTTGCCTATTATCTCGCACCGCACGAGATCGACCGCATGCTGGCCTCGCGCCGGCTGCCGCAGCTCGGCGGCGAGACCCGCGAGGTCACCGTATTCTTCTCCGACATCGAGGGCTTCTCGCGCCTCGCCGAGCAGATGACGCCGGAGCAGCTCATGGCGCTCACCAATGAATATCTCTCGGCCATGACCGACGTCATCGAAAGCCACGACGGCTATGTCGACAAATACATCGGCGACTCCGTGGTCGCCGTGTTCGGCGCTCCGCTCGACGATCCCGACCATGCACGCAGCGCGGCGCGTGCGGCGCTCGACTGCAAGGCGAAGCTCGCCGAGCTCAACCTGATGTCGACGGCATTCCAGGGCATCAAGGTGGCGCAGCGCATCGGCATCAACAGCGGCGCCGCGCTGGTCGGCAATTTCGGCTCACAACGTCGCTTCAACTATTCCGTCATGAGCGACGCCGTGAACGTGGCCTCGCGGCTCGAGGGCGCCAACAAGTTCTACGGCACCACGATCATTGCCTCCGAGAGCACGGTGACGCTCGCCGGAAACGAGTTTGCCTGGCGCGAGCTCGACACCATCCGGGTCAAGGGGCGCGAGCAGTCGTTGAAGATCTACGAGCTGCATGGCCGCGCAGCCGAGCTCACGCCGGAGGAACAGGCTCTCCTCACCGGCTACGCCGCAGGCCTCGCGCATTGGCGCGCCGGCGAACTGCCGCAAGCGGTCGACTGCTTCGCGCGGGGCGCACCGAGCGATGCTCCAAGCCACTTCTTCGCGGAGCGGGTGAAAGCAACCTTTGGGACCGGCTCCTTGGCCTGGGACCCCGTGCGCAGCCTGCAGGAAAAATGACGCGGCGATGACGGCCGCGCGTGCGCGCACTTCCGGGCCATATCAGCCTCATCCCGGCCCCATTGCCCCGGGATACCGGCCGCGATGGACAAGCACGGGCAAGGTCGGCTAGACGACACGGCGCCTGTCACCGGCCAACCGACCAGCGAGCCCTGCGACGCATGACCACGTCCAAGCGATATGAGCGGATCGCCTTCGTCGCGAGTCCGAGTGCCGAAGCCCAGGCCGCACTGGCGCAGCTCTCCGCGCTGTACGGCAACTCCGATCCGGACCTGGCGGACGTCGTGGTCGCGCTCGGCGGCGATGGCCTGATGCTGCAGACGCTGCACGACCACATGCGCTCGGGAAAGCCGATCTACGGCATGCATCGCGGCACGGTCGGCTTCCTGATGAACGAGTTCAGCACGATCGATCTGCACGGGCGGCTCGAAGCGGCGCAGGAATCGGTAATCCATCCGCTGCTGATGCGGGCGACCGATGCCGCTGGCGTCGTTCACATCCACCACGCCATCAACGAGGTCTACCTGTTTCGCCAGACGGCACAGACCGCGCGGCTGCGCATCCTGATCGATGAGCGCGAGCGCATGCCGGAGCTGATCGCCGACGGCGTGCTGGTGGCGACGCCCGCCGGCTCCACGGCCTATAATCTCTCGGTGCAGGGCCCGATCCTGCCGATCAACGCCGCCCTGCTGGCGCTGACGCCGATCAGCGCCTTCCGGCCGCGGCGCTGGCGCGGCGCCCTGCTTCCGAACACGGCCTATGTGATCATCGAGGTGCTCGAAGGCGACAAGCGCCCAGTCGCGGCGGTGGCGGATCATGACGAGGTCCGCAATGTCCAGCGAGTCGAGGTGCTCTCCGACAAGACGATCTCGATGCGGATGCTGTTCGACGCCGGCCACAGCCTGGAAGAGCGGATCCTGAGCGAGCAGTTCGGCTACTGACATCGGGCGCTTTTCCGCGCCTTTTTCCTCCTTCGCCGCCCCGGGCAACGCTTTGTTAACCCGCGGCTCCGTATGGTTAATGCGGGTATACCGCCATCACCGGTGATCCTTTCAGGCCGGCCAAATGTACCGCATCGACTTCAACAAGCTGCGCTTTCTCGTCTGCGACGACAATCCGCACATGCGCCGCATCCTGCGCACGCTGCTGCATTCGTTCGGCGCCCGCGAGGTCAACGAGGCCGAGGACGGCGCGACCGCACTCGAGATGTATACTCATTTCTCCCCGGACATCGTCATCACCGACTGGGCGATGCCGATCTTCGACGGGCTCGAGCTTGCGCAGATGATCCGGCAGCCCGAAGCCAAGGGCAACCCCTACGCACCGATCATCATGCTGACGGGACATTCGGAGAAGCGCCGCGTCACCGTCGCGCGCGATGCCGGCGTGACGGAATTCCTCGCCAAGCCGATCTCGGCGAAGGGCCTGTATCAGCGCATCCTCAACGTGGTCGCCAATCCGCGCCCGTTCATCAAGACCAAGACCTACTTCGGTCCGGACCGGCGCCGCAACACCAACACCGCTTATATCGGGCCGGAGCGCCGGATCGGCGGCGAGGCCGAGATCTTCCAGCAACCGTCACTTCTGGATAAGGCGCGCTCCGCGGTTTAGGAGCGCGGCAGTGAGCCCGCGTTAACGCAATCCGGGGATCGACGCCCAGAGCGCCCAGTTCCTCGGCTATGAATCGGGGCAATGAGTCGATTTGCGTTGGTCGGCATCATCAGGGGATATCGAGATGGCGAAAGACAAGGCCCCGGCGATCCAGGTCAAGACCTACGCCTCGCATCACGTCATCACCCAGCCCAATCCGCTGAAGCAGGTGCTGCGCCGCGCCGAGGAGAAGGATCTCGACGATCCGATCGCGCGCGCGGAAGCCGCGCTTGCCGGGCTGTCCGGCGAGTTCAAGTCGTGGATGGACACCGAGGCCGATCGCCTGACGAAGGCTTACGGTGCCGTTCTGAACAATGGCTTCGACGACGACGCCTGCGAGGAAATGTTCCGCGCCGCCCACGACATCAAGGGCGATGCCGCGACCTTCGGCTATCCCGCCGCCGCCGAGGTCGCCGACAGCCTGTGCCGGATCATCGAGCACGCGCCCGATCTCGAAAAGGTCCCCGTCGAGCTGTTCGAGCATCACGTCAACGCCATTCAGGCGATCGTGCATGATCATACGAAGTACCACAGCCCGACCGTCGCTGCCGAATTGAGCCGCCGGCTGCGCCGCGTCGCCGACGACTACCTGCTCCAGGTCAACCGCAACCGGCCGGAGCATCTCGAAGCGATCCTGGCGCCGAGCCTGGTGCCGAGCGATCAGCCGTAATCGGATGGCGATCACGTAGGGTGGGCAAAGCCGCCGCCGCAAAGCGGCGGCAGCGTGCCCACCATGGATCAGCAATCTCTGCGGCAAGTCGGTGGGCACGGCGCCACCGCGCGCTCGAACGTGGCGATATCTGCGACGCGCCTTTGCCCACCCTACGGCAGCGGACGCGGCTCACGCCGCGATCAGTCCAAACTCCAGCCCGGCCACGAAATCCTCCGCCATCACCTCGTCGCAGAACTCGCGGGCCTCGTCGCGGGCGGATTCGGTGGCGAAGCGGCGCAGCAGGATCAGCAACGGCTCGGCGGCATCACGGTCGGTGGCGCAATGGGTGAGCACGCGCTCCACCATCTTGCGGCGCAGGATCGCTGCTCCGCTCAAGGTGTCGGCAAATCCGTTCTCGCGGCAGACTTCGAGCGCGATGCTGAAGGCCTCGAAGGTGGTGTCGGGAATGCCCGCCTTGCGCAGCAGCCCCTGCAGGCTGGCGCGGCCGCGATCGTTGAGCAGCGCCGACACCCGGGCCCGCGGCATGTCGGCGAGCTCCGACAGAGCGATCTCGAACAATTCGACGTTGCCGGAGAGAAGTGCGCGCAGGATCAGGCCCGCGGTGAGTTGCGAGGTTGCACGCAGATGCTGGACCAGCCCGCGCAGCTCCTCGCCGCGCGACCGCGCCGCGATGGTGATGGTCGAGCGGTCGCGCGCCTCATTGGTGATGCGCCCTGCTTTGTCGGCACTGAGCCAATTCCTGGCGACGACGAACTGCGCCAGTGTCTCGGAGAGCTTGTCGACCAGCGCCGCCCGCGTCGCGGCCGGCAGGTCGTCCAGGACCAGCATCGCTTCGCGGATGGCGGCGAGATGGCCGTGGCGCTCGACGATGCGGTCCCAGGAGAACGGCGCTAGCTCGGCATAGGCGTTCTCGATCAGCTCGAGCGCGGCGGCGGCGCTGCCGACTTCGGCGATCGCGGCGCAGACCGGCGCCGGCAGGCCGACGCGGCGCGCGATCGCGCATTGTGTGTCGGAGTTGCCGGTCGCGACGATGTCGACGAGGTCGGCATCGATCAGCAGCGGCGAATGTTCGAGGATGATGGCGGCGACAGAAGCCTGGTCCGTGGCGAGCGCCTGGACGATGGCGGCCGGCGCCTCCTCCGAGCGGGCGAACACCTCCGCCATGGCCTGACGCACCAACGGCGACGGATCGTCCAGCAGCATGAGGAGCGCGCCCTCCGCGGCGCCGCGATCCTCATCGCAGAGATCCGACAACAACCACGCCCG
Organism: Bradyrhizobium sp. SZCCHNR1098; assembly: GCF_032489375.1. Lineage (NCBI taxonomy): Bacteria > Pseudomonadati > Pseudomonadota > Alphaproteobacteria > Hyphomicrobiales > Nitrobacteraceae > Bradyrhizobium > Bradyrhizobium sp. SZCCHNR1098. The sequence continues at coordinate 401,433 of NZ_JAUEXY010000003.1, read as the reverse complement.
CGCGAGCGCCCTGGTGGCCTCTGCCCGCTCACCGGCGGGTGCGGTTCTGACCCAACTGAGAAACTGCCGAACGATCATGGTCTTTCCGGCTTACGCAACTTGCAGACAAAGGCCACGAGGGCCTCAACAGCACCGAAAATAAACCACGACGCTTAACAAAGCGTTCACCATAAGTAGCTGGTTTTGTTGATGTTTTGTTAAGGAGGTAAATCAAAACTATATTATGCTACCTCTGGATGTCTCATTTGGCCGTAGTCCAACGGGCGAAATGCGGCCGCCGCCGGCAGTGCAAGCCGTGGCGAAAGGTCGAAAATAGTTCTTTTTGATCAATGGTTCAGCGACGAGTGCGGACCGCCTTAGCCGGCACATCAGCCCGAAAAGGTGCCGTGGGGATCGCTGAACAGGTCGAGTCTGCGCTGGCCATTGCCGCCGCCATCGTTACCGCCGCCCTCCGGCGAGGCCGCGCTAGCGACTGATGAGCGGCCCCACAATTCGCGGACGGTCGGCGAGACCGCCTGGCTCGACTGGCCGTCAACCTGGAATAGCGAGCGAAACATCGGGTCCGCCGGCCGGTTGGCGGCCGATGCGTCGGCCGTCGTCAAAGATGCGGCTTGCGACGAGCCGCGCGCATCCGGAAACATCGACAGGAAGGTGGCGGTGTCCGTCGTCGGCAGCGCACCACCGCCGGCCGCATTGGCCGCGACATTCGCCGATGCCCCTCCATAAAGGGCGAGCGCCCCGCGCGTCGCCGAGGAGTTGGCGGCGCCGGCATAGCGCGTGTTCAGCACCGCATAAACCTGGGACACGCTGCGGGCTTGTCCGTCGCGATCGTAGAAGATCGGCCGGTTGGCCGCGGCGGCGCTGGGAAACATCCGCGCGGCCGACGCATTCGGCGTCTCCTGGGTGCTGGTGATCAGCTTTGCGGCGCCGCCGACACCCATGAAGTGCGCCATGTAGAGCTCGGCATCGGTCGGCCGACGGCCGATCTTGCCGGCGAGCTGGAAACTGTTCGATTGCGTGAGCGCAGCGGCCATCGCGGACGACGCCTGCGGGTCGTCGCGCAGCTTCATGATCGCCTGCCGCATTCCGGGATCGCTGACCGTGTAGTCGCCCGACGATGTCCGGGTGATCGCGTCGGCATATTGGCCATAGCCGAGATCGGAGCCGGCTTCCTTCACGGTGCCGAGCCAGGTCTGGTCGATGAACTGGTAGAGCCCGCGCGCTGATGACGTCGAGGCGCCGGCGGTCGGATTGAAGTCCGACTCCATCTTGGCGGTCGACAACAGATATTCGAAGCTGGTGCCGACGCTGTCAGCGGCCTGCTTGATCGCGCCGGCGACCTTCGCCCGGACGCCATCGAGGAAACCGGTGGACGAGGAGTTGGATGCGTCGACCGACATGGGAAGACCCGCTGTTTGCAGATTCGCTGGCAGACGAACGCGCCGGAAACGTCCGGCAAAATGCGGCGGGTATGGTTAATGGCGGGTTAATTCGCAGGGCCCGACCGGGCCAATGAACGACCGGGCACGTCAGGACGCAGGTCGCTGGCCTACTTGCGATAGACCTCGGCGGGATCGAACAGCCTGTCGGCATCGACGAACACGAGCCGCGCGCCACTGCCGTCATCCGATCGCTCGACCTTGCGATAGAAGCAGGAACGGCGGCCGGTGTGGCACGCCGCGCCGGCCTGCTCGACGCGCAGCCAGACCGCGTCCTGGTCGCAATCGGTGCGCATCTCGACCACGCGCTGGGTCTGGCCCGAGCTCTCACCCTTGCGCCACAACGCATTGCGCGAGCGGCTGAAATACCAGGCTTCGCCGGTCGCCACCGTCTTACGCAGGGCCTCCTCGTTCATGTGGGCGACCATCAGCACGTCGCCGCTCACGGCATCGGTCGTCACACAGGTGACGAGGCCGGCCGCGTCGAACTTGGGCAGGAAGGCCAAGCCCTCCTCGCGCTCAACTGAGGATGAAGACACGAAACTCTCTGCTCAACGGGTTGGCAGGCTTACCGTTGCGGCGACCGCACCATGGACAGGAAGCGCGACTGCTCGGCCGGATTGTCCCTGAACATGCCGGTGAAGCGGCTGGTGAAGGTGATGGCGCCGTGCTTGGCGACGCCCCGCACCGACATGCAGGTGTGCTCGGCCTCGATCATGACGGCGACGCCGCGCGGCTTCAGCACCTCGTCGATCGCAGCCGCGATCTGGGCGGTCAGATGCTCCTGGGTCTGCAGGCGGCGGGCGAAGATGTCGGTCAGGCGCGCCAGCTTGGACAGGCCGACCACCCGCTCGACCGGCGTATAGGCGATATGCGCGCGACCGTAGAAGGGCATCATGTGATGCTCGCATTGCGACGTGAACTCGATGTCGCGAATCAGCACGAAGTCGTCATAGCCGGCGGTCTCGCCGAAGGTGCGGTCGAGCACCTCGGCCGGGCACTGGTGATAGCCCTGGTACAGCTCGTCATAGGCCTCGACGACCCGGCGCGGCGTGTCGACCAGCCCCTCGCGGGTCGGATCCTCGCCGATGTAATTCAACAGCGTATAGACCGCGGCCTCGGCCTCGGCCCGCGACGGCCTGGCACGGTCGGGCCGCACGGCGGCAGCGAGAAACTCGGCGGGATCGAGCTCTGCAGCGCGAGCGTCAGTCAGCTTGGCGTCTAACGGCTTGCCCTCGGGCTTGTTCGCACGCAACGTCTTGATCAAAGTGTCCATCTCAACTCCGTTCGACCGGTCGGCGGTCCGACCGGAGTGTCACCGGCACAGCATCACCTTGAGGGCGTCACCTGCAGAGGTGCCACACGCAGGCTTGGCGCCTCTCGCGCCGGACGCCTGTGGATGTGGCTGGAATTCCTGCCAATCGTTTCCATATACTCGCAATATAGGGCGATGAAACCCGGCCGCCAAGGCCGCCACGCCGGTAATTCCGGGACGTCAGGCACATGCTGAACGACATCTACAACAAGCGCATCATCGAGCTCGCCGGCAACATTCCGCGGCTCGGACGGCTGGACCACCCGGACGCCACTGCCACCGCCCATTCCAAGCTGTGCGGCTCGACCGTCAAGGTCGACCTCAAGATGGACGGGCCCGTGGTGACCGACTTCGCCCATGACGTGAAGGCCTGCGCCCTCGGCCAGGCCTCCTCTTCGATCATGGCCCGCCACGTCGTCGGTTCCAGCGCCGCGGAGCTGCGCGAGCTGCGGGAGACGGTCCGGAGGATGCTGAAGGAGAACGGTGCGCCGCCGGAGGGCAAATGGGCCGACATTGCCCTGCTTGAGCCGGTGCGAGACTACAAGGCCCGCCACGCCTCCACGATGCTGACGTTCGACGCCGTGGTGGATGCCATCGGCCAGATCGAGGCCAAGACCAACGGCGAGCAGCCGGCCGCGGCTCAGGGCTGAGGCGGCACCGCTTCCCACCCGTGCGTGCAGACTGACAGATCCATAGCCCGCATGAGCGCACCGGCATGCGGGAGCGGTCGTCGGCAAGCTCATGATTGGACGCGGAGGTCCGGCTCGCCCCGGCGACGTCGATGCCTATTGCTGCGGCGTCGTGGCGACCGTCGCTGGCGGCAGAGCCTCGGCGGTACGCGACAGTTGCCCCTTGTCGCGGTCCAGCGCCACGGAGAAGCGGTCCTGCTGCTTGTCCTTGGCCTGCGGCTTCTGTGCGAGCTCGGCGACCGGCACGGCCCCCTTCGGCGGCAGCACCTCGGCAACCAGATCCGTGGTCACGACGTTGGTGAGCCGCAGCTCGGCGCGTGACAGCTCATGCAGGTCCTCCCAGGGCGGCACGTTCAGCGCCAGCGACAGCAGATCGCCCGCTCCGCCCATCTCGAAGGTGTATTTGGCGAGACGCCCGATGTCGCGCTCGACGATCATCAGGTCCTGCGCCGTATAGCTCGCCGCCTTGGCGTCGTCGGCGCGGTCTCCCATCCAGATCTGGTGAACGCGGACATGGGCCGTATCCGGAACATAACGCGTGGTTCCAGCCAGCAGCAGGAACACGCACATCGACTCGCAATAGGCCTCGGGCATGACGCGCGGCCGGTCACCCGCGCGGCTCGGACGCTGGGTCATGCCGACGGTGGTGCGCATCTTCAGCCCACGGAACCGGCGGCCCAAGGTGATGGCGTCGTTGACCGAGCCGCCGCTGGAGTCGAGCACCAGGGTGGCCCCCGTCAGGTCGCGATCCCTCGCGAAATCCTCGAAATCCTTCGGCGTATCGCCGGTGACGATCCCGACCGCACTGACCCAGCCGCAATTCGGCTCGCAGGCGACCCAACCGAACCGCATCGGGAGTTTGCGCTCTTCGAGCGCGCCGCCGGCGCGCGCCGTGTTTGACATGATGGTGATCGCGCTACCGACCACCGCACCAAGCGCTGCAACACCAAGTAGCATCCAGCGCAATTCACGCGACCGCAGCAATCTCACGCGCAATCCGTCCCCCTCGTCAAGCTCGGTACGCAGTTCCTCGGTTTTCTCGCGGAAAGACCTGACAACCTAGCCTCAAATCCGTTATTAGTCTGTCACATCCTTGTCGGGAAACGTATCCGGGCAATCACCGACCGTCCAGCTGCGGCGTGCTGCGGCGCCGCTGAAAACCGGCCATTGTTGCATCACATCACCACAAATGAACGCGATCCGGGTTCCCTGCCGAGGAACCGGTCAAAAGTTCGCACATCCATCTGGCATCGCGCTCATGAAGCACTCATGCTCTGACACCGGCTGCCATTCTGCGCACATCGGGTCGCTGCTGGCCCGACTCCCGCGGCGCGCTGCTCACGCGCTGATCTGGCTGTACCGCCACACATTGTCGCCGCTGGTCGGCTACAATTGTCGGCACCTGCCGACCTGCTCGGTCTATGCCGATGAGGCCATCGAACGCTTCGGACTCTGGGCGGGCGGGTGGATGACGCTCGCCCGTCTGCTGCGCTGCCAGCCCTTTGGCACCTCGGGCATCGACAACGTCCCAACAACGGCTCCCGCAGGCGCTCACTGGTATCTGCCTTGGCGCTACGCGCGATGGCGCGGCGTCAACGGCCCGGGCTGATGTGCAGCGCAACAGACGTCGCGCTCGTCAATTGATCTGCAGCACATGGCCCTGGCGAAATCTCGGGCTACGATTATCCTTACGTCACGAGCCGGCGCTCCCATCAGGAACCGCGCTGCCTCGACCTGCATTGATGTGATGCTTCCTTCGGGAGGAAAACAACGATGCGCTGGACAATCAGCCCCAGAAGCAACCGTTCCCGCAAGAGCATCGGTCCCGATCAGGCCGGCCACCACGACGCACGCCAGGTGGATCTACTCTGCATCATCGCTTTGTTGATCGTCATTGTCGGTGCCTGGCGCTATCTTGCCGACAGCACCGCCCTGCCCCCGCCGACGACGTCCTACATCGTGCCCAGCCAGAGCGTGCACTGGTGATATTCACCCCCTACCATCTCGGCCAGAAGATGAAATCGTCGCGCCGCGGCGGCGGATAGAGAGGAACCGGCTCCAGCGGCCGCGGCACGCGCCGGGCGCGCGGCGGTGGCTGGTAATCCGTTTCTGCAGGGGCGCTCGCTTCGGCCGAGACCGTCGCGTCGGCCGGAGGCGATCTCACCGCGAGCAGGACATTCGATTCACGCGTGCGCCAACGATAGCCGATCCCGAATTCCAGCGGCTGCGCACGCTCGAACAGCCTCGCATAGCTCCTCTGGTACATGTCCGGGAATTTGTCGATCGGCCCGGCATAGCGCCCGAACGGCAGGAAACGCCAGGCCCGCGCCTCATAGCTCGCGAGCGGGATGCCGGAATCGTCCTGGATGACGGTGGCGCTGTTCTTCAGCAGCCAGCTGCGGACCCGTGCGAAGCCGTTCTCATGCAACAGATAAGACGCGCTCTTCAGGAGACTGTCGCCCGGCCCCAGCGGCTCGCAGAACTTGAACAACCCACTGGCCTTCACGCCGGAATCGGAGAGATCAGCGGAGAAGTAGTAGAGCGTCTTCGCGACCCCGTCGGCGCCGGCAAACAGGATGCGCGCGCCCTTGGTCGCATTGCGCGTCGGCGGCTCGTTGTTTCCGTGCAATCCGCCATTCTCGTCCAACCAGATCAGACTGGCCTCGCGGATCGTCTTGCCGGTGCGCGCCAGGAAGACGTAGAGGATTGGCAAGGTCCCTTCGAGTTCGCCTTCGCGCAAGTCGACCTTCATGTCCCTGGTGATAAAGAAGGAGAAACTCAGGATCGATTGCAACGAGCGTTCGACATAGGACAGCGCAGGGCCGATGCTGCCTCGGGGCAATCTGGTCAGGTCCGGGATCGGGCCGGTCGGCTCGAGCGCCACCAGGACATAGGTCGTTGCCTTCGGATGAAAGGCATCGGCATAGAGAAAATCCGGCCCCGAGAAGAAATAGAACATCGCCGGCCGCGGCGCGGCCAGATTGGCATCCGCCCAGGCCCTGATCTTCGACAATTGTCGCTGCTCGAGCTGATTGAAGGCGTTGTCGAAGAACGCCGCGTGCCGCCGCCATGCCGGATCCTGCACGAAGGGCACGAGCGGCGAGCCCGCCGCTGGCGCCATGCCCGCCAGCACCCGCGCCGTATCGTCCGGCGTGATGGTCTGAGCCCGAGCCTCGAAGCTCATGGCAAGGATCAGACATGCGACGGCGAACCAGACTCTCGAGGCCAACAGCATTTCAATCCGAACCCGATGCGAGCGTTGCGGTGATACGGCGCGATCGCGCGTGAGCGAGCCAATAGATCAGCAATCCTGACGCCATTGCGCCTGCGCCGAGCCCTGCCTGCAAGGGCCGCGTCGCGACGAGATAGTACATCATGAAGAAGGTCACGCTGAGGAAGATCAACGGCGTGACCGGATAGCCCCAGGCGCGGTAGGGTCGCGTGAGTTCGGGCTGCGCGATGCGCAGCTTGAACAGTCCGAGCACAGCGAGAAACGAGCAGGACAAGAGCGAGAACTGGACGAGATCCAGCACCGCCTCGAAGCTCTCCGTGAACAGCATCAGGGTGGCCACCGTGAGCTGGAACAGGACGGCATATGCCGGCGCCCCGTTGCGCGAGCGCCGCGCGAACACCGACAGCGCCGGAATGTCCTCGCCCATTGTCATCAGCACGCGCGGGCCGATCCACATCATCGCGGCAATGGAAGGAACCAGTCCGATGCAGATCATCGCGGCCACGAAGCGCCCGCCGGTCTCGCCGAAGATATGACTGCCCGCGATGCTCGCGACCTGGAGTTGGCCCGCGAGCGCGTCCATCGGTGCGGCTCGCAGGAAAACCGCGTTGAGCGCGATGTAGAGCACCAGAACGATCACCGTGCCCAACAGCAGCGCGCGCGGCAAGGTCCGCTCCGGCGCATGCAACTCGCCGATGATGTAGGTCGCCGCGTTCCAGCCGGAGAACGCGTACATCACGAACACCAGTCCGGTCGCGAACGCCGCGCTCGTCACGTGACCGACATCGGTCACGGTTGGCAGGAACGTCACCGGTTGCGGGGTGGCGATGGTGTAGCCGGCGATCAGGAAGGCGGTGATGAGCCCGAGCTTCAGCACGGTCGACAACAGCTGGAAACGGCTCGACTGCCTGATGCCGCCGAGTTGCACTGCTGTCACGAGCCAGACAGCGCCGGTGGCGAGCAGCAGCGGCGGAGCGCCCGGGATGACGGCACGACCATATTCTCCGAACGCCATGGCCGCGAGCGCCACCGGCGCCGCGAAGCCCACCGTCGCCGAGACCCACCCGGCCATGAAGCCGATCGCCGGGTGGAACGCCCGCGTGAGAAAATTGTACTCGCCGCTCGAGCGCGGAAACATCGTGCCGAGTTCGGCATAGGACAGTGCCCCGCAGATCGACACCAATCCCCCGACCGCCCACAGCACCAGAATGGAGAAGCCCGACGGGATGTCCCGGACTTGGAAGCCGAGGCTGGTGAAGACGCCGACCCCGATCATGTCGGCGATGACGATAGCAGTCGCAACCGGAAGCGACACGGATGGAACCCGGTCGCCGTCTGTCCGGCCCCGGCCGGGATCGTCCGCCTCGGATGCAGCCATCTCGTCGAAGGACGCCCGGCGCCCCTTCCTCTGCCTCGGCCCAGGTTCCCGCCGAACCATTCAAACATCGTTAACGGGCGTTAAATATGACCTTCATCAAGGGTATTTATGAACCGATTTCGGACAGGCTGGGCTGCGACATTGCATTGGGTCGCCAGGCGTCCCACAATCGCGACACGTTCGCGTGGTGTGTCCCGGTGCGCCCGGGGTTGACCGGACACGATCCTTAACGCGACCTCAATTTCGGCGGCGCAGGTTGAACGAAATCCGCTGGTTGAAGAGCCGTGTTGCGCTCGAACTCGTCTTTGGGGACGGATGATCGGGGAAGACCATAACGTCTTGAGGTCTGTGCGCAGAGGTTGGTGCCTCTGGTGGCGCGCGGCATTCGCGCTGGCGATCTGCCTTTCGTTCACGCATTGCGGCAAGGCCCCCAATCCCGAGGCGTTGGCCGCCAACGCGTCGACGGCCCAGGGGCTGACCTTCGACGATCGTTTTCCGGCACCTGAATTCAGCGACCGTTTCCCGTCTGCGCAGGAGAGCTTTCGGCTTCACACGCCCTCCGACTTCGCCCCGAAGCCGGCGTCCTCTCAGATCGCATCGCTGGAGCCGCAGCGGCCGGGACGGCCGCAGCGTGAGGAACTGACGACCCTCGTCAGCATGAAGTCGTCGGCCTTTCCCTATTTCGGCAACAATCCGGCATCCGACGCACCGTTCCTGAACGTCAGCAGCGGTGAGCGCCGCGGCCACCGCAGCTTCTCCGGCCGCGTCTACTGGCAGGACCAGACCTACAACGACAGCCGTGTGCTGGTGCACGTCCCCGAACAATTCGATGTGCGCAAGCCGGGCGTGATCGTCGTGTTCTTCCATGGCAACGGCGCCACGCTGGAGCGCGACGTGCGCGACCGCCAGTTGGTGCCGCAGCAGATCACCGCGGCCGGCGTCAACGCGGTGCTGCTCGCGCCGCAGATGGCCGTCGACGCCGCCGATTCGAGCGCCGGCAAGTTCTGGCAGCCCGGCGGCTTCAAGCGCTTCATGGACGAGGCCGCGGCCAGCCTCGCCCGCCTGACCGGCGATCCGGCAAGCGCGAAGACTTTCGCCGGCATGCCCATCGTAATCGTCGGCTACAGCGGCGGCTTCCTCCCCACGGCATGGAGCCTCGAGGTCGGCGGCATCAGCGACCGCGTGCGCGGCGTCGTGCTGCTCGATGCGGTCTACGGCCAGCTCGACAAGTTCGCCAACTGGATCGAGCGCAACCGCTCCGGCTTTTTCATCAGCTCCTACACGCGCTATACCGCGCGGCATGATCAGGAACTGATGGCGATGCTGCGCAATCGCGGCATCGAAGTCTCCGAAGAAATGGACCGGCCGCTGCGCCCGGGCAGCGTCGTCTTCGTCGAGACCGACGAGGGCATCACCCATCGCGACTACGTCACGCAGGCCTGGACTCGCAACCCAATCAAGGATGTGCTGGTCAAGATGGCGGCCGCCCAGCCGCCGATCCGGATTGCGGCCGGAGCCCAGGACATGTCGAACCGCGTGTCGAGCCGCTGAGAGAGCGGCCGCAGCAACGCCTCAGGACTTCGGCAGCTTCTCGACGAAGCCGTTGAAGCAGGCGAGCCGCTCGTCCTCTTCCTTGGTGAACTTGCAGTCGCCGACCGCCTTGGCCTTCATCGCCTTCGGCTTGGCGGCCGGCGGAATGACGGCGTCGTAGCAGTTCAGGCGCTCCTTGGTTCCGTCATCGATCTCCAGGCAGGCCTGGAGCTTGGCGGCCGCCGATTGCGGCTTGGCCGGCGCTGCGGCGGCGGTCTTCGTCCCCTTCGGCTTGACCTGCACCAGCGGTCGGTCACCGACCATCGGCGCGCTCTGGGCCAGCGCAGGGGTGCACAGCAGCACTGCAGCCAGGCTCAACATCATCTTCTTCATGCCATATCTCTCTCATCCGACCCGTGGGCACGCGAGGACGTCCGTCGATGCTACTCGCCGGCCGTGGCAGAATCCACGCCCCAGCAGCCCCCACGACATCGGCCTTTAATCCGGTCGGGCCGGCTTTGCCAAGCGTCAACCCGCTACTCAGGCCGGAACCGCGATCCGCGCGCGCTGGCGGCTGGCCAGGATTGCCAGCAATGCCAGGGTCAGGAACATCAATGCGACGTAGCCGGTGGCGCCGAGCAGGTCCCGCGCGAACAGGCTGCCGCCGATCGCGGAGCCGATGGCCTGGCCAATATAGAGCACGGAGGTGTTGAGCGACACCGAAGCCGAGGCGAGCGGCGGCGCGGCTGCCACCAGCCGAACCTGCTGCATCGAATTGGTGGACGCAAACCCCAACCCCCAGATTGCGACCGCCACCGCCATGAGGCCGTAGGTGCCTGCCGCCAGCGTCCAGGCCGACACGCCGGCGAACATCAGGCAGGTGAACAAGAGCGACGTCCGGTAGGCTCCCCAGCCATCGACGATCCGGGTTGCGATGACGACGCCGAGAAAGCCGCAGGCGCCGTAGATCGCGAACACCAGGCCGATCTGGTTGGAGTCGGCGCCAGTCAGGCGCTTCAGCAGCGGTCCCATGAAGGTGAAGATGACGAACTGTCCCGACATCTGCAGGGTCGTGACCAGGAGCAGCAGGACCACCAGGCGGTTGCGGCCGAGTTCGGTCCAGGTCTTCAACGCGACCGGCGCGCCCTTCAGGCCGGATGGGAGGCGCCATGTCAGCAGAACAAAGCTGACCGTGCCGGCCGCACCGACCGCGAGATAGGCGGCTCGCCAACCGGAATGACTGCCGATGAAGGTGATCATGGGCAGCCCCACGGCGGCCGCCAGCGACCAGCCCAGGAAGACATAGGCGATGGTGCTGCCGCGTCTCTCGACCGGGCTGATCAGCGCCGCCGTTCCGGCGGCCTGCGGTGTATAGAGAGCGCCGCCCGCGAGCATCACGAGGCGCAGCGCGAGCAGGCTCGCATAATCGGGCGCAAACGCCGAGCCGAGATTGCCGAGCGTGAGCACCAAGAGCGTCGCTGCGAGCAGACGGCGGCGATCGAAGCGGCTCGTCAGCCAGGCGGTCAAGGGCGAGCAGATGCAGAGCACCACCGCGCCGAAGGTGATCAGGAGCCCCGCCGTCTGAACGCCGACAGCAAGATCCGAGGCGAGTTCCGGCAGCAGGCCGGCGGGCGCGAGCACCGAGCAGCCGGTGACGAGATTGCCGAGCATGAGCGCGGTCGGCGCAAAGCGCCCGGGAGCGGATGTGGATGTCATCGCGCCTCAATAGCAGAGAATTCCATGCATTTGCATGAAAATGTCTCATGCCGTCCATGACTTTCTCTCGTCCTGCCTCCTTCGTCCATTCTCGTCAGCGCGCGGGGGCGGACTGCGCCGCCGAGGCCTGCGGCGAGGGAATCTGCGTCCACGGAACCGGCGTACTCGTCGGACGGGCGATGGCCTTGGACGGCGGGCAGCTGTCGGTCAGCATCTTCAGGGCAGATTGCAGGCCTTCGCTGCTCACCGGAAATGTCGAGACATTGCGACGCGCGACATTCAACAGGGAATCGCTCAGCTCGGCCGACGGCATCAACGACAGCGTTTTCACCTGGCTTGCATTCAGGAACACGCCCCAGGTCTCGCGATCGCCCGACCGCCGCGGCGGCGAGAGGAAATTGAGCCGCATATCTCCGCTCGCCATCGCCAGCGGACCCGGCGGCGAGCCGGCCGGCGCGATGCGCTCGACGTCGAGCTCGAAGCGGTCCTGATCGAAGCAGACCATCTGCAAGCGCGTGGTCTGGAACGTGCTCTCACCGTCCCTACGTGCGAGAATGGTCTTGTAGGCAATCCCTCGGCTGGCGGTCTCGAACATCCAGGGGCTTTCCACCCGCTGCCGCCTGTCGAGCGCAAACCGCGCGATCTCCTCCCGCGTCAGGATGCGCATGCTCTCGAACGGGACAGACCGCGCCACCGTCAGCAGACCGGGATCCGCGCCGAGCTTGGTGATGTAGTCGAGCACCATCTTGTCGGCCCGAGCCATCGCCTGCTGCATCGCCTGCGCCCGCATCTCGCGGGTCGGCACGCCGCCCGTGAAGTTCAGGATGACGCGCGGAGAATGCACCGCGAGCGTCGCATCCGCTGCGATGTCACGTGTGGACGCGCCGAGCAGCAGGTAGGGACAGGCCGAATTGCACGTCGCCCCCCGCGTCCAGACCTCGCCATGCAGCTCGCGTCCGGACAGCTTCAGCTTGCTACAAGCTTCGCCCTCCTGAGGCTCGAAGCCGCACTCGCGCAAGGTGGTACGTCCCACCCGCACGGCGGCCTTGCGCTCGCGCAGCATGTCGCCGATGGCGAGCGCCTGCTGCAGATTGCCGCCTGGAGAATTGAAGTAGATCGGCAATCTGCGCTCGCCGATCTGCTTCATGAACTTGCGGAAGCGCGCGGCGGCGCCGCCGTCGATCTTGCCTTCAGCGGCGATCCAGCTGTCACAGCCATGTCCACAGGCGTCCGAGGAGCCCTTGACGAGCGCGAACGCAATCGGCGCCGAGCCATCTGCGATCCGCGGCGACGGGGCGCGGCGCGCGGCCGGCCTGGACTCCGTTGCAGGTCTGGCCGGGGGCCTTGGCTGCGCCGCCGGCTTCGGCTGCAAAGCCTTTTGCTGCGAAAGAGGTCTCGGCTGGACCATGGATCTGGACTGGTCCGCGGGCCTTGTTGCCGCCGGAACGGCCGCGAACGACGACAGGCTCGACAACACGCACATGATCAGTGCGGCCCCAACATGAATGCCGCCGCGCCGACAAACGGAGAGCGGCGCCTCCCCTGCAGACTCCATCGCCAAACGCGTCCCCACGCCCCGAACACTTGAAGTTGTATCATACCGGTCCGCGGCGGCAATCTCCGCATCGCCGCACCGGCCGCAATTGGGCGGTTTTCCCGTCCCTCTCCCGGTTGCAGCCTGAAAATCCCCTGCTATACCCCTTGCTCCCGCTTACCTGCGCTCGTTCGCAGGAGTGAGCTCAAGGAGTGACCCATGTCCGATCCGAAATCGCCTGATTCCAAGTCCGACCAGCAAAAGTCCAATTTCCAATACAGCCTCAGCAACCTGAAGCCCGCCACCCCGGTCGAGAAGATCACCATCAGCTTCCCAGACGGCGCCCGGCGTGAATATCCCAGGGGCACCACCGGTCTCGACATTGCCAAGGGCATCTCGCCCTCGCTCGCCAAGCGCACCGTCGCGATGGCGCTGAACGGCGACCTCGTCGACCTCGACGATCCCATCACCGAGGACGCCAAGCTCGAGCTCGTCGACCGCGACGACCCGCGCACGCTGGAATTGATCCGGCACGATTGCGCGCACGTGCTCGCCGAGGCCGTGCAATCGCTGTGGCCGGGCACCCAGGTCACGATCGGTCCGGTGATCGAGAACGGCTTCTATTACGACTTCTTCCGCAACGAGCCGTTCACGCCCGAAGACTTCGCCGCGATCGAAAAGAAGATGCGCGAGATCATCGGCCGCGACAAACCCTTCACCAAGGAGGTGTGGGACCGCGAGAAGACCAAGCAGGTGTTCCGCGACAAGGGCGAGGCGTTCAAGGTCGAGCTGGTCGACGCCATTCCGGGCAACGAGCCGATCAAGATCTACTACCAGGGCGACTGGTTCGACCTGTGCCGTGGTCCGCACATGACCTCGACGGGGAAGATCGGCAACGCCTTCAAATTGATGAAGGTGGCGGGCGCGTATTGGCGCGGCGATTCCAACAACCCGATGCTGACCCGCATCTACGGCACCGCCTTCGCCAAGCAGGAGCAGCTCGACGCCTACCTCAAGCAGATCGAGGAGGCCGAGAAGCGCGACCACCGCAAGCTCGGCCGCGAGCTCGACCTGTTCCACTTCCAGGAGGAAGGTCCGGGCGTCGTGTTCTGGCATCCCAAAGGCTGGAGCATCTTCCAGGCGCTGATCGCCTATATGCGCCGGCGTCTCGCCGGCGAGTATGACGAGGTCAACGCGCCGCAGATCCTCGACAAGTCGCTGTGGGAGACCTCCGGTCACTGGAACTGGTATCGCGAGAACATGTTCGCAGCGCAGTCCGCCGGCGACGAGGCCGAGGACAAGCGCTGGTTCGCGCTCAAGCCGATGAACTGCCCGGGTCACGTGCAGATCTTCAAGCACGGCCTGAAGAGCTACCGCGACCTGCCGCTGCGGCTCGCCGAGTTCGGCGTCGTGCATCGCTACGAGGCCTCCGGCGCCATGCACGGCCTGATGCGCGTGCGCGGCTTCACCCAGGACGATGCGCATGTGTTCTGCACCGAGGACCAGCTCGCGGACGAGTGCCTGAAGATCAACGACCTGATCCTGTCGACCTACTCGGACTTCGGCTTCGAGGGCGAATTGACGGTGAAGCTCTCGACCCGGCCGGACAAGCGCGTCGGCACCGACGAGATGTGGGATCACGCCGAGCGCGTGATGGCGACCGTGCTGAACGAGATCAAGGCGCAGAGCAACCACATCCGCACCGAGATCAATCCGGGCGAAGGCGCGTTCTACGGGCCGAAGTTCGAGTATGTGCTGCGCGATGCCATCGGCCGCGACTGGCAGTGCGGCACCACGCAGGTCGACTTCAACCTGCCGGAGCGGTTCGGCGCGTTCTACATCGACGCCGACGGCGCCAAGAAGGCGCCGGTCATGGTCCACCGCGCCATCTGCGGCTCGATGGAGCGCTTCATCGGCATCCTGATCGAGCACTATGCCGGCAGCTTCCCGCTGTGGCTGGCGCCGACGCAGGTGGTCGTCACCACCATCACCTCGGAAGGCGACGAATACGCCAAGCAGGTGCTGGCGGCGTTGCGGCGTGCGGGTCTGCGGGCCGAGATCGACCTGCGCAACGAGAAGATCAACTACAAGGTCCGCGAGCACTCGCTGCAGAAGATCCCTGCCCTGCTCGTCGTCGGCAAGAAGGAGGCCGAGACGCATTCGGTCTCCGTCCGCCGGCTCGGGCGCGACGGCCAGACCGTGATGCCGACCGCGGAGGCCATCGCCGCTTTGGTCGACGAAGCGACGCCGCCGGACGTGCGGCGCCGTCAGCGCGAGGCGGCGTGAGCTGTCCCGGTTCGTAGCCCGCATGAGCGCAGCGACAGGCGGGAACAGTTTCCCCGGGTGTCGCTTGCGCTCACCCCGGCTACGGGCGCTGCTATGCCGACAGGGTGGCCACGGCATCCGTCGCACTCCCATCCCGGCCCGCCGCCTGCCGCGCCACCTCGGCGCATTCGGCCATGTAGAGGAACATCGTCGCGAGCATCCGCTCGATCGCCTCGCGTCCCCTTGGCAGGATGGTGATGGCGTCGGTGCCGCGGACGAGCAGGCCCTTCTCCTCCGCATCACGCAGCAGCGTCAGCACATGCTTGCGTGACACCGAAAAGCGCGTCGCCAGTCCATTGATGGAGAGCGGCACGGGACCAGCGGGCGGGAACGGCTGGTCCGGCCCGCCCCCTTGGGCCAGGCTGAACAGGATCACCATGCCAGCGGTGCGCTCGGCAAACGGCTCCAGCTCCGGCGCGCCGTCGAGCACCCGCACGCCGGCGATGAAGCGGCGGCCAAGCTCGAGCACGAAGGTCTTCACGAAGGCCGGATCGTTCAGCGCCGCCCGATAAGCCACGGCGACCGGCAGCACCGCGCTCATCGCGTCGAACTGCACGCCCCACCGCTCGCGATGCAGCGCGATGAGCTTGTCGGTCGGCACCAGCGGACGCCGGCGTCGGTCGAGATTGGAGGCGGACGCGACCAGCCCGGTCGCGCGCATCAGCGCCAGCATCGCCTCGCAGCGGCCGCGGCTGCACAGGCCGAGCCTGACGCACATCTCCTTCATGGCGCCGACGGTGAGGCCGAGCTCGCCATCGCGCTGCTCGGCGAAGTGCAGGTACAGCGCGACATGTGGAAACAGCGCCCGCGCCCGGTCGCTCAGCAGCGCATTGAGGATGCGGTCGCCCCGGTAGAGCCTGACGGCAGCCTCGGTCGACGCCCGCATCGCCGCGGCGAAGCCCGGCTCGCGGCGCAGCCGCACGACGGCATCAACTGAAGGTGTCAGCGCTGTCATTCCCACCGCAAGTCTGCTGCCCCGGCCGGCCGCGAACTGCGGTCTCCAGCGTCATCTTTTTACCGATCCACCCAAATTTCCACAATTGCCACGGCCGAGGCTGGCGGCGGACCGATGGCCGCAGCCAACCAGGCCGGGGCCGCCGTGTGAGGCGAAAGATTGCAGGATTCACGTCACGGCTGCACGGCAGCTTGAGCAGAGCGCGCGCCGCCTGCGGCTGCGGCAACACGCGGTAGAACCGATCAAAACGCCGTTCCGTGGTCTCGTTGCAGGCGAAGGCGCATGCTATCTGTCCCGCGTGCAACCAACGAGACATCACGACGTGACCGATGCGATTGAACTGCTGAAGACCCGCCGCTCCGTGAAGCCGCGCGAGATGAGCGGCCCCGGCCCCTCGCCCGCCGAGCTCGACACCATCCTGACCATCGGCGCCCGCGTGCCCGACCATGGCAAACTCGCGCCGTGGCGCTTCATCGTGTTCGAGGGCGACGGCCGCCGCCGCGCCGGTGAGGTCATCGCGTCCGTCTTCGCCAAGAACAACCCGCAGGCCAGCGCGGCCGAGCTTGAGGTCGAGAAGAACCGCCTGATGGAGGCGCCGCTGGTGATCGGCCTCGTCAGCTTCACCCGGCCGCATCCCAAGGTGCCGGCCTATGAGCAGGAGCTCTCCGCCGGCGCCAGCGCGATGAACATCCTGACCGCGGCCACCGCGCTCGGCTATGGCGGCTGCTGGCTGTCCGGCTGGTTCATGTTCGATCGCGATGTGATGAACGGGCTCGGCCTGAAGCCGGAGGAGAAGCTCGCCGGGCTCATTCATATCGGCAAGCCGACCAAGCCGAGCGAGGACCGGCCACGCCCGGCGCTGGCGGAGATCGTGACGCGGTTCTGACAACGCAGCCCGCAGTCCGTAGCCCGCATGAGCGAAGCGACATGCGGGGACGGTGTTCCCGGGGCCGCTCCGCTCGCCCGGGCTACGCACTGCGCACTCGTCAGCCATCACGCTGCCTTCGACGACCGCGCGCCGAACTGCGCCAGCAACCCCGCGATCTCCGATGCCGGCTTTGCGGCGCTGAACAGAAAGCCCTGGACCTGGTTGCAGCCTTCGGCGCGCAGCCAGTCGAGCTGATCCGATGTCTCGACGCCCTCGGCGGTGGTGATGATGTTGAGGCTCTTGCCGAGGCCGGAGATGGCCCGGACGATGGCGAGGCAGTCGGAGCGCTGCGCGAGATCCTTCACGAAGGAGCGGTCGATCTTGATCTTGTCGAACGGGAAGCTGCGCAGATAGCTCAGGCTGGAATAGCCGGTGCCGAAATCGTCCATCGAAATGCGGATGCCGAGCTGGCGCAGCTGATGCAGCGTCGCCAGATTGGCCTCGGTCTCGGCGAGCAGGATCGACTCGGTGATCTCCAGCTCGAGCCGCTCCGGCGCCAGCGCCGACTGCGCCAACGCCTGGACCACGACCTGCACCAGGTTGCGGCTGCGGAACTGCACGGCCGAGAGGTTCACCGCCACCTTGATGCCATCGGGCCATCGCGCCGCCTCGTGGCAGGCCTCGCGCAGCACCCATTCGCCGAGCGGCACGATCAGGCCAATGTCCTCAGCCACAGGGATGAAGTCGGCCGGCGAGATCATGCCCTTGTCGGGATGACGCCAGCGCAGCAGGCATTCGAAGGCAGAGATGGCGTTGGTCGCGACATCGACCAGCGGCTGGTAGTGCAGCTCGAACTCGCCATGCGCGAAGGCGCGGCGCAGATCGTGCTCCATGTCGCGCCGCTTCTGCGCCTGGCGGTCCATCTCCTTTTCGAAGAAGCGATGCACGCGGCCGCCGTCCTGCTTGGCGCGATACAGCGCCATGTCGGCGTTCTTCATCAGCTCCTCGCAGCTCGCGCCGTCGCCCGGCGACAGCGCGATGCCGATGGAGGCGCCGATCACGAGCTCATTGCCGTCGATGTCATAGGGCGCGCCGAGCGCCGCGATCAGGCGGGCGGCACATTCGCTCGCGTCGTTGACGCCGCTGCTCTGGCTGATGATCACCGCGAACTCGTCGCCGCCGAGCCGCGCCGCCAGCTTGCCGCCATGCATCTGCTGCGTCAGGCGGCCGGCGACCGCCTGCAGCAGCCGGTCGCCCATCGGATGACCGAAGGAGTCGTTGACGGTCTTGAACAGGTCGAGGTCGATGCACATCACCGCGATACGCCGGTCGGCCGCGCCGGCGCCGTCGAGCTCCTGCGTGAGGCGCTGCTGGAAGAACTCGCGGTTCGGCAGGCCGGTCAGCCCGTCATGGTGCGCCATGTAGGCGATGCGCGCCTCGGCGCGACGGCGCTCGGTGATATCGACGATCGCGACCAGCACGCCGTCGCGGCCGTCGAAGGTGATCTCTCGGCCATAGGTCAGCACCTCGATCTCGCTGCCATCGGCCTTGCGATGGCGCCAGTCGCGATGAAACAAGTCACCGTCGGCAAGCCGCAACAGCGCGTCATCCAGGCTCTCCCATTCGCCCGGCGGCCAGAGATCCCAGACGTTCATGCAAAGGAGGTCCGCCCGGCCGTAGCCGTAGTGGCCGACCATCGCATCGTTGACATTGAGGATCTGCGCGGTCTTCGCGTCGAGAATGCACATCGGCACCGGATTGGCGTCGAACAGCAGCCGGAACGACGCCTCGCGCCGCTTCAGCGCGGTCACGTCGGCAATGGTCAATGAGATGATGTCGCCGAAGGCGTGGGCGCCGAGCCTGAGACTGCGGGCCTCGCTGTCGAGCTCGAACTGGTCGCTCCGCCCGTGCGTGACGACGTCGAACAGCCGCGCCATCACCTCGGACGTGCACAGCATGTTGCCGCCCTGCTTCAGCCGATGCCATTGCAGCGTCGCCGATGGCAGCCTGAGCAGCTCGGCCGCCGCGCGATTGTGATGGACGACCTGAAAATCGCAGGGCATGCCGACGCTGTCGCGGATGGTTGCGAGCGAGACCACGCCGTCATCCGTCGTCGAGAAAATCGCATCGAGCAGATTATATTGCGCGTCGCGCTCGTTGACATAGGTCCCGACCAGCGTGCTGCCCCACCGCGAGTTGGTCGGCAGCGCCAGGACGTCATAGCTGCGAACCATGCCGTCGCGCACGCAATGCGCATGGGCGAGATAGGGCTGGCCGCTGGCGAGCGCGCAGTTTGCGGCCTCCACCAGCACGGTGGCGCAATCCGGCGACACGGCCTCGACCGCGACGCCCGAGCGTTCGTCCTGCAACCATTGTTGGACGTAGCGGCCGCTGCGCGAAATCTGCAGACCGCCGTCTTCGTTGTTGAGCACCGCGATATGATCGGCGAGACGGCCGAGGCTGCCCAGCATGACGTCCTCGTAGCGCGGCAGGCGCTGGCCGGGCTTCAACGCGGCCTGCCATTTGCGCCTGAGCACCGGGATGTCGTCAAACAGATCGCTGCTGATCGTCGTCAACGCCTTGGTCGTCGCGGCACTCATCATTTCCACTCAATCGCCACCCTGTCGGTCCCGGCGGTATCTGAAGCAGACGCGGCTTTAACGAGCTGTAAATGCATTGGCTTCGCGCGTGGCGCGCAGCCATTGTGACAGTTTTAAGTGGTTCCATGGTTATCGCGCATTAGCGACTGTGACAGCATCGCTTCACGTTCGTCGCCTATGTCGCAACGGCGAGGTCGAGACCGATACGGCATAGATGCGGATGTGAACCTGCGATCTCGCGACAATCTCTGCCCGAGTTTTGCTGATCGAACCGCCCTCTTCGAACAGAGGGCGCAGGGAGAGCCGGACCTCGACTGAGGTCCGTGGCCCGCCTGCGAAAAAATGCAGGCGGCAGGTACCACGGGTCAGCCGGAAACCCGGCCCTCCCTGCGCGATGGCTGAACGGCTGCTTCGCGTTCTCCCTGGTGCGCCGGGCTTTCTGGCCACCATCCCCCGCACGACGCGCGAGCATCGCTGTGAGGTTGATATCAGCATCGGGATATCAGGACCGCGCGACTTGACCGTGCGCAGCGAATTGTTCGTCGGCGCGAGAGACTCGCGCTGCAATCCACCACGCCCACCGCTCCCCGCCTCGCGTCTCGTGACGACCGCGATACGCCCCTCATCTCGAGGCGGGATGCGCGGAAGATCGACCTGATTTGCCCGACGACACAAGAACTAATAACTGCGACAAAGTAACCCGACGGGCAGATGTGGCACGACTTAGCGAGTCGTGTCGCGCACCACTGCTTCGACAATCACCGCTGTCGTCCCGGCCTTGAGCCGGGACCCATAGCCACCGGCCGCGGTGATGCGGGCCACTGACAGCGACGTCCCCCGATAGCATCCGCGGTATGGGTCCCGGCGTTCGCCGGGACGACACCCGTGGTCAGGCGCGCTCCTGCCCAAAACGCTGTTCTTGCATCAGTCCTCCTCCAGACGGATGCCTGCGTCGCTGAGCGCCCGCATGATCCGCTCGATGTCCTCGGGGTCGACTGTGTTAGCCGGGCAAAGTGCGTTCAGCTCGTCGAACGTGATCCAGCCCTTCTCGCCGATCTCGATGGCCTGGCGGATGACGTCGAATATCTGCATGCGGCTCTCCCGGAGACTGGCTCTCATAGATAGCGGGGAGAGTCGGTGTCCTTCTGCGGGGCCATTTCACGTGCGAGCCGCTTACCGCGCGAGCACCTCGACCTCGCCGTCGACGCCGTTGACGACGCTGAAGGAGCGCTCGAACACCTTGCCTTCGTTCTTGGCGATGGCGCGGTAGTCGCCTTCGGACAGCACGACCTTGGGGAAGGCGCCGATCGATTCCTTGATCACGTCGCCGCCGGGGTTGATGACCGACCAGGCCGTGTTGGCGAGCGCCTCGCCGCCCTTGTCGGAGACGAGCTTCAAGGTGATGACCGCGGCGCGATGGGTCACCGTGACATCGGTGAGCTTGCCGGCCTGGACGCGGATGTCGGAGCGCACCACCGAGTTGGCGTCGCCATAGTTGGAGACGATGTAATAGGTCCCCTCCGGCAGCATCAGCATGTCGCCGGCGGCGACGTTCGGCACCAGCGGCGCCCGCTCGCGGCCGTCGAACTGGCTGCCCTTATAGATGGCAAACGAGATCTGGTTCTGCGGGATCTTGCTGGTGCCGACCCTGCCCTCGAGACGCAGGCCCCCGGCCGGCAGCACGAAGGATTCGCGATCGGTCTCCGGCTTCAGGTTCACGGACCTGACCGCGCTGACGAGGCCGAGCGCGACATGAACGACATAGGTACCGGGCGGCAGCACGATGTTCGGCGTCGCGCCGCGATCCTCGCGCAGCATCTTGAAGGCGCCGGATTCGTCCGGCCGGTCGGCGAACACGCGCCAGACCAGCCCGCCATTGATGTTCGGCAGGTCCTTGCCGAACCGCGCCGACAGCGACAGCACGCCCTGATTGGGGGCTGCGGCCGGCGGAGCGGCAACCGGGGGGATCGCAGCCGGCGCGCCGGGTGGAATCGCGGCGACCGGCGGTCCCGGCAGCGCCTGGGGTGCCGGCGGCGGAATGGGGCCGGAGGGTGGTGCCAGGCTGACCGCTGCCCCGGGATCGGGCACCGAGGCCGGCGGAACCGGCGGCGGCCTGTCGCTGAACAGTTGCGCTGCGGCCGGCGACATCGAGAGCCCGGTCAGCGGGCACGACAAGGCGAGCACAAGCCATAGCCGCCCGCTGCGCCGGAATCTGGTGAACCCGCGACCTGTCGTCATCATCCTGCTTTTGACCGAAAACGCGGCAAATTCAAGCCTCTACTCAACTGTCCCCGAGGAACCGCATGAGCGGCGTGCGACTTGGTCGCATTCTCCGGCGGTGAGCCGCCGGGGCGCGCAGTTCCGTCCAGGGGAGCGTTCACATCAGCGGCATCCGATGCTTCCGTCGACCCGGCATAAAGGATGCTTCTGGTAGGCTGGTGCTAGGCTGTCATGCGTCATGAGTCCGTTGCCGACTCATTGCACACAGTATGCGTAGGCGTGGAGATCTCGGTGCTGGATATTCTGAAAGGACGCCGTGCGAGCGGAACCGAAGGTTCCGATGTCGGTCTTGGGACGATCCGCAAGCCGGTCATCGGCCTGGCACTCGGCGGCGGTGCGGCGCGCGGCTTTGCCCATATCGGCGTGCTCCGAACCCTGATGGCGCACGGCATCGTGCCCGACGTCGTGGTCGGCACCTCGATCGGGGCCGTGGTCGGCGGTGCCTATGCGGCCGGCCAGCTCGATACCCTGGAGGAATGGGCGCGCAGCCTGCAGATGCGCAACATCCTCGGCTATCTCGACATCCGCCTCAACGGCTCCGGCCTGATCGGCGGCGAGAAGCTCGCCGCCCAGCTCGAAGCCTCGCTCGGCCGCGTCACCATCGAGGAGCTGCCGATGAAGGTCGCAACCGTGGCGACCGAAATCCGCACCGGTCACGAGATCTGGCTGACCCATGGCAGCCTGGTCGATGCGATGCGCGCCTCCTACGCCCTGCCCGGCATCTTCGCGCCGGTCCTGATCGGCGACCGCTGGCTGGTCGACGGCGCCATGGTGAACCCGGTGCCGGTGTCGGCGGCGCGCGCGCTCGGCGCCGAGATCGTGATCGCCGCCAACCTGTCCAGCGACGTGTTCACGCATTCGACGACGATCTACTCGCATGGCCAGCCGGTCGAGGTGCCGGAAACGGTGATGGAGAGCGCGCCGCCCAAGCGCCGCTTCGGCAGGCTGTTCTCGCCGGAGCGCGCGGTGAAGCGGCAGTTCTTTGGCGGCGGCGGCCGCCCGGGCATCTCGTCGGTGATGGTCGATGCCTTCAACATCATGCAGGACCGCATCACCCGCGCACGTCTCGCCGGCGATCCGCCGGACCTTCTGATCTCGCCGCGCGTCGGCCAGATCGGCTGGTTCGACTTCCACCGCGCGGCCGACCTCATCGCGTTCGGCACCAGGGCGGCCGAACGTGCGCTGGATTCGATCCAGGAGACCATCGGCCAGGCGACCGGCGCGGTGACGCCGACCGGCGGCGGAGCGACGACTACGCCGTCTTGATGTACTGACGCAGGGCTTCCTGCTCGGTCTCGTATTCCTGGACGCGCCACTTCACGACGTCGCCGATCGAGATCAGGCCGACGACGACGCCGCCCTCGATCACCGGCAGATGGCGGAACTTGCCGTTCGTCATCACTTCCATGATCGAGGCGACGGTATCCGCCGGCTTGCAGCTCACCACCCGCCGCGTCATCACGTTCGACACCGGCTCGGTCAGCGCCGAGGCGCCGCGCTCGCCGAGCGCGCGGACGATGTCGCGCTCGGATAGGATGCCCTCCATCCGGGAGCCCGACATCACCAGCACCGCGCCGATCTTGCGGTCAGCGAGCCGCTTGGCGGCTTCGGCGAGTGTGGTCTGGGACTCGACGCTCTCGACCTGATGGCCCTTGATGTCGAGGATCGCACGTACTGTCATTGCTCGTCTCCTTCAGGGGCCGGTGTGCCTTCTTGAGCGAGGCGTCGTTGCGGCCGATGCTTCCAGCGATCGTCAGTCAAGCGAGTCTTCAATCAACAGTCTGGCAACGCAACGGATCCAATCCTCCCGATTACGCTTTGGTTGCATTGCACTCGGCAGGCTGGCCTGCGCGGCACAAAATGGCCTGCTTTCGTTCATCCGGAATCGTGCTCCGGTTGCAGTGGACGTAAATGATGAATGAAATCACCTGCGCTCGCAAGCGCAGGATTGCGGCAACTAGCGGTCGACCACGTCGGACGGTAACGCAGGCGCAGCATCGTCACGCACATGCGGGGTGGGATCGAACAGCGCAAACAGGATCAGGCCGGCGATGAAGCCGCCGATATGAGCCTGCCAGGCGACGTCGGCGCCCTCGGCGCCGGGCGTGATGCCGCCGATGCCGAACACGATGTTGACGCCGAACCACACTGCCAGAAAGCCGAGCACCCGCGGATTGCGCAGCGCACGCGTCAGCGACAGCGCCGGAACCCTGGCCGCCGCCTCGGCATCGCCGCGGGTGAACGACAGGAAGCTGCCGCTCACGAAGGCAAAGCGCATCGCAGCCGCCATGGTGCCGGACACCGAGGCCGAGGCGCCGATCATCGGCGCCAGCGCGTGCTCATGGGTGAGCAGATGCGCCAGCGCACCGGCCGCCGCCGTCACCGCCATGAACAGATAGAACCGGGCCGCCCCGAAGCGGCGCGCGAGCGCGCTGCCGAATGGCAGCAGCCACAGCACGTTGAAGCCGATATGCGCCAGATTGGCGTGCAGCAGCGAATAGCTGACGAAGGTCCAGATCTTGGCCGGCGTGCCGCCGGGAAACGCCCCGTCCATCAGGGTCTGGTCGTATCGTTTCGGGACGAAGGCGAACAGGTCGATGATCCAGCCGTTCCACTCGTCCGGCAACAGCACGCGCAGATGGATCACCGCGATCAGCAGGATGTAGGCGGTCAGTGCGCCCGGCAGATTGAGAATCGGCTCCCGCGCCTGCTGGAGCGGCGGATCCTGCGTGAGGTCTGACGAGGAGGAATCCAACGGAACGCACGCCTTCGACGAGAGGAACAGATCCGTCAGATAGGCGGCTTTGGCCGGCCTGTGCAAGCGCACGGCGGCAGAGTTGATGTGCGGCGCGGTGGCAGCGGCGGAGAAAGGGCGGCGGATCCGCAAAAAGAACGAGGGAGGGTCCTGAGAAAACCCTCCCTCCGAGACTTGCCGGCCTTTGCCGCGTCCGGAGCGCCCGAGGTTGTTTTCCCCACCCCGCCCCGTCGCGACGACCAGACTTGTTTGACGCCGCCTGCGTGTACCTCACCGTATCGCGGCGGACCTTCCACCGTCCGGCCGCGATCTGATGAACGCATTGTTAACGATCGCTCGGCGGCCGCCAAGCTCATCGTTAATTTAACCTTAACGCGCGGAAGGCCGGGGGAAAGCCGGCACGATCGCACCATCGGCATGGACGCTGCACCGCCCCTCCTGCGAAAACAAACCAGGGAGGCGCCTGGACGAAAGCGGGACAGCAATGTCCTCCGTGACGTCGAGGGCGCGAGGGATCACCGAGATGAAACATCCGTCCAATCGCGAGCTCTTCGCCTATTGGAACGACAGGCGTGGCCATGCCAAGGCGCCGGAGCGCTGCGACTTCGAGCCGTCGGCCGTGCGCGAGCTGCTCGGCGACATCTTCGTCTTGTCCTGCGACGCCGACAGCGGCTTTCCGTTCCGCATGGCCGGCACGCGGCTGTGCGCCCTGCTCGGCGGCGACGTCAAGGACAGGAGCTTCCCGGCGCAGTTCGCGCCCGCCAGCCGCCGCGAGATCGAAGAGATCGCGATGGTCGTGTGCGAGGAGACGCTGCCGGCGATCGCCGGCGTCAGGGCGCAGGGACCGGATCGCACGACGGCGCATTTCGAGCTGCTGCTGCTGCCGTTCGCGACGCGCGCGCACGAGCCGATCAGCCTGACCGGCCTGCTCGCCCCGTTCGAGACGCCGCGAGGCGCGCTCGGACCGCTGGAGATGGTGTCATGGCGCTACATCCATCCGCCGGCCGAGCCGATCGTGCCGCGCGCGCTGCGCAAGCTCGCGCTCGCCCGCGGCTTGATGGTGTATGAGGGCCTGCGCTGACTGCGGCGCGCGTAGTTAGGACTTCTGTGCAGAAGCAACCGCAAATACTCCAATTGCGTGACCGCTAGCGGATTGTTGTAAGGGCCGAGAGTTTCGTCTGGAACCTTTCGCGCACCTTCTCTGCCCCGCTCTTCGGGTCTTTGGCCATGAGTGCGTTGACGACGACGAGGCCCTTGCGATAGGCGTCGACGGCGTCTTGCAGGGAGCGGTCATCTTTTCCCGGCTCGCTCTGCTCGCGCGCGGCGTCACCGATGCGCTCGTAGCCTTCCGCCAGCTCAAGTTGACGCTTGCTATCGTCGGGAAACCTTCCCGCGAGCTGCAGCCGGATTTGCAGACCGGCATCATATTCCTTGAGCGCGTTTACGAAGTCGTGCTGCCTTCGCCAGGCGCTCCCAAGCCTATCGTGTGTGTCGGCTACGTCGCGCGTCCATGCCACTTTATTGAGGCCCTTTGCGGTGATCTCCTCGCGAATTGCCAGAGCACTGCGGTATTTGTCGATCGCGCCCGCCGGGTCCTGTTCTGCCACCGAATCGCCGATGATGACGTATTGCCGGGCGAGGCGAATTTTCCAGTCGACCTTGTCGGGATCGTCGCGGGCGAGGCCGGCTGAGAGGTCGACTGCCTTCTGGAAGTACTTCAGTGCGTCGTCGAGCTGGTCTTGCATCTTGTACACGCGGCCGATCTGCTCGTAGATCCTCGACAAATTGGATCGATAGATGTTGTTTTTCGGCTCCCTGCGGACCAGGGCTTCCCGTATCGTCATTGCCTGCTCGTATTCCGCCAGAGCTTCCTTCGGACGATCGTGCGCAGCAAGGACATCGCCGATCCGGGTCCGAGCATCCGCCACGGCCTTCTGCGCATCCGGATCGTTCGGGTCCTGAGCCAGGAGAGCGGTGCCAATCGCAAGGGATTTCCGGTACCAATCCAGCGCGCCCTTCCAGTCCGTATTCAGGAGGCTGTCCGCAATCTTGTTCTCGACGAATGCGATTCTTGGGCGCGCTGCGCCGTCCGCGGGATTCTTGTCAGCCAGCCGCTGCGCAATCCGTAGCGCGTAATCAAGTTCCGCTGCGGATCGCTTCAGGTCACGGCCCTCGAAGGCGTCTCCGAGTCGGAACGCAACCTCATAACGCAGCTTCTTCCACTCGTCGTTCTCGGCGTCGCTCTCGAGGAGCTGGTCAGCGAGGTCTTTGGCCTCTTCGATTTGTGTTAAGGCAGCGTCATGTGCTCCAACCAGCAGGTACACATCCGAGAACTTCGTCAGCAGCTTGGCGCGATACTCCATGACTTCCGGCCGATTCTCGACGGCACCGAAGATCTTCTCGGCGCCGCGCAGCAGCCGTTCAGCACTCGAAACCTGGATTGCGCCGGTATTGAGCTGATCCTGAATTACATCGAGCACGCTCCCGACGACGGAAAATGCACTTTTCGCGCTCCGCAGCGCGGATTGCTCCTCCAAATCCGCCTTTCGCCAGCCCCACACCGCAAAAACGAGCAAGGCCGCCATGACAATCAGCGCGCCGTTCCTGGCGCGGGAATATCGTCGCGCCTGCAGCTCGTTGTGGGCCCGACTGGCCGCCACGAGCTCCTTGAGCTCCGGCGCGCCCTCCATGTAGGACGCCGCGTCGTCCAGAGCGGCGCCGGAGAGCAGATAACCGGCGTCGAAGCCGGATGCCTGCCAGCGCTGCGCCGTCGCGATGAGCTGCAGCTTCGCCTTGGAGCGGTTCCGCTCGTCCTGCAGCCAGTCGCGCAATCGCGGCCAGCCGTCGATCAGCGCGCTGTGGGCCAGATCGAAGCGATCGTCGTCCCAGCCGACGCCTGGGCTGCGCCGGATGAGCTCGGCATCCACATATCGCTCCAGAACATGGTCGACGCGACCGGCAGGCGCGATCTGCACCAGAACGTCCCGCCGCACCCGGCGGCGGATGAACCCCTCCACATCGGGCTGCACCAGTTGCAGGAAGACGCACCTCGCGGCCGCCTGGTCGTCAGACGTCAGACCGGCGTAAATCGCTTCTGCTGTACGGATCAGAGCGTCTCGCGGCTTGCCCACCTTATGATAGGCTTCCCAGGTGATGCGGTTGCGCTCGCGCTGGTCCCACAGCCTTCCAAGGGCAAATTGCAGCATGGCCAGCGCGCCCGCATCGCCGGCAACGCTCTTGGCGAGGTCCTCGACGATTCCCTCGTCGAACTTGAGCCCGACCGTGGTGGCCGCGCTCTCGATGATGTGCTGCACTTCGGCAGCGTTGGGCGGCGCAAGCGAGAAGCGCGCGGCCGGGTTCTCCCCGAGTGACTTGAGCGCGGCGAGCTGAAGCGCCGGTTGCTGGTACCGCTCCTCGATAATGAGGATGGTCCGGTCCGGCTGGCCACGCGCTCCGACCAGTGCCTGAACAAAGCCCTCCCTCGTCTTCTCGTCCGAGCAGATCGTAAAGATCTGCTCGAGCTGATCGACAACCATGATAACGGGCCGCCCCGGAAATACGCCGTCGAGCAGGGCGCCAAAAAGCTCTGGCGAACGTTCGAGCTTCTGCTTCTGCTCGGTGATCCATGTTTCGAGTTTGAGTAATGCGGGATTGGCAGCCGCCTCATATATGCTCGTGAGCAACGCGGCGAACGGATCTGCTCTCGGAACTACGACCAGAACGAGCGGGCTCTTGCCTTCCCCGGC
The DNA here is from genome assembly GCF_032489375.1 of Bradyrhizobium sp. SZCCHNR1098. Classification (NCBI taxonomy): domain Bacteria; kingdom Pseudomonadati; phylum Pseudomonadota; class Alphaproteobacteria; order Hyphomicrobiales; family Nitrobacteraceae; genus Bradyrhizobium; species Bradyrhizobium sp. SZCCHNR1098. The sequence continues at coordinate 373,071 of NZ_JAUEXY010000003.1, read as the reverse complement.
AATCTGCGACTTCATCCTTGGGATGGCGCCGGCCATTACAATCGATGTCTTGCCGCTTCCCATCGGGCCGGTGACGAGCACTGTTCGCTGTTCGCGAAGCTGCTCCAGAAGTCTTCGGACAGCCTCCTCGCGCCCGAAAAAGCGCCCTGCGTCGCCTTCGTCGAACGGGTTCAACCCTATGTAGGGATTGGCGGCGCTGGTGAGGTCCGGGGCGTGCGATGGGTCGAAGGGGGCGAGGGCGGGCAGCGTGGCAGAGAGAGCCTCCCGATCGCCGGCCGAAAACTGATACGACGTCCAGTAGGTAATGATGTTCTGGGCAGCCTCGCGGTCGGCCGGCGAATCTATCCATCGTCCCGCCGCCTGCGCCCGATCGACGAACTTATGGACGTCGGCAAGCAGATCTTGGTCGTTCTCTCGATCGCGGGCCGCGCGCATCAACGCGATGTGTTCGGCGCGCAATTCGGTTAGCGAGGTGAATGTTGACGGCACCGGTCCTGAGGCGTCCGGCGCAACTTGGTGATCTTTCGACATGGCTCACACCTTGTCAGACAGTTCTCGCAGAGGCTCACGGATCTTCAGGATGTCTCCACACTGCGCCTTGAGATCTCGATCGACATTGAAGAAGTGAAGAAGCGCCGTATCGCGGAATAGTTTGAAATTTCTGCGCAGCGTGCCGAAATTGGTAACGTGGCTGGCGATCGTCTCGTCGACCCGGCTGGCGTACTCCTTCGCATCCTTCGCCCAGTCCGCTTCAGCCTGCGTGGATGCGATCTCGTCGACGCGCGACTTGATCGCCGGCCAGAATTCCTTGAACAGGTCGAGCGATTCCGGTGTGTTCTTTTCGATGTTGTCTTCGGCCTCCCAGAAATCCTTCTCGATTCTCTGCCATTTGTCGTGTTCCGCAACCCGGCTACTCAGTTGCGACTTGATGTTCCTCAAAGACGCGATCGCCTCTTGAAGGTCGGCAGCCGACGCATCCCCTGCCGGCTTGGCGGCGACAGCATTGGCGAGGATTTCGCTCAGCTCTCGCAACGGGAGCTCTTCGGCATATCGGTTGAGCGATGCATTGACCCTGCTCTGTTCGGAGACGATCACGCTCCGAAACGGGAACACCGCAGTGATCACATCGTGCGTATCCTCCTCGCGAACGGCCTTCCGCAATTTCGGAATCGCCGATTCGAGCTCCTCTATCCAGCCCCGCACATGCGTCCGATCGGCGCCGACCTCCGGGAGCAGTTCGGCCGCCTCGCGCACGCGGCTGCAGATTTTCGCGAGGTCGATGACGTGTTGTTGGAGCCCGAACGATGCTTGCGGATCGCGCCCCAGTTCCTTGGCACAATCGATGATCTCGCGGTAATGTCGCAATTGGATGTCGTGCAGGCAATCGTGCAGCTCCTTGTAATGAAAAAGAGCGTCGATTCTGCTGCTGACCTGGTCGAGCGTTTTGCGCGAGGCCGCGACGACGGAGCGTATCCCGGCGTCCTCCTCGACTTCCCGACGCAGGCTATTGATCCCGGTGTTGAGTGTCTTGACGCTGGCCGGGGTGGAAATGCGATCGAGGTGCTCGTCGACAACCCTCTGAAGGACCTCGTTGGACTGTTGATCCTCCCAGTTCTTGATGCCATTGAGCAGGTCGAGAAGCCGGCCGTCCCCTTCGACCATATCCAGGAGATCGAGGACGATGTTCGGTTTCGGCTGGTCCCAGGACAGTCGATTGAAAACGACTTTGCCCATCGTCGTGCGAACCAGGATCTTCAGATCGTTCATGTTGAACGCATCGCAGATGCCATGGAGCAGCTTCTTGTCCAAGAGAGAGTCCGCCCCTTTCGCGGAGCCGGCAGCGTCTGTCTCGACCATGGCCTCTACGCCCTTTCACTTGAAGCGAAGCGGACCCAGCGCATCATGGCGCCTCGAACTCGATCTTGCCTGCAAGCCGCTGGCGGATCATTCCAATCGGAATGCCCTGATTGAATTTCGGCGAGCCCCAGGCAGGGTCGCCCATGTGATGCATCGCAACCAGCGACCATTCCATATTGAAGCACGGGGACCCCGATGAGCCTCGGTCGCTGTTAGTGGCATAGCGAACCCGCGTGCCGTTGCCGTTCACGCCGAGCACAGCTTGCGTGTCCACGGCGAGCTTCAAAGGGCTCCCGTCCGGATGTTGGGCTATCAGCAGCGGCATGTCGATCTCAAGTGGCGGCTGTGTCTTGGGCATTGCGATCCAGCGCCGTCGCGGGGCACCGGAGCCGGCGTTCTTGTCGATCGGTTCGTTGCCGATGGATCGCGCCAAGCGGGCGAGTACGAAATCGAGTTCGTCGACCGCCGGAAGATCTCGGTCCGGCTGACCTTCGGCCTCGGCCTGGCTGTAACGCGCGAAGTCGATGCGCCAGTCTGAATCGTGCAGCGGCACGACAACTCCTTCCGAGCGCGAGCCATCGGTGAGAACCTTGTAATCAAAATGGCAGGCGATCGCGGCCGGACGTGCCGTCCCCTCGATCGCGGACTCGAGCACGTGATAGTTGGTCAGGATGAGATCCGGTCCGATCAAGAAGCCGGTTCCCATCGCGTTGCCGTCAAACTCAATGCGGCAAACTTGGCCCTCGATCTGTGCCATGCATCCCCGCCACACGCCCATATCGAAGGTCTTAAGTCGCGGACGCACGATCGCTTCGAGGCCGCTTGCGGTGGCACGCTCGGGTGCCGCGGTGACGGACTTGCCCGCGTTCTGTACCGACATCGTCGGCGCCATGCCGAATTTCTCGTAGAGGCGTCGTATCTTCTCGTGGTCAGGCTTCGTAAGATACGCAGCGCGGGCCAAATCGACGACGATCGTCGCGCCCTTTCGCTCCGCCCAGTCGATCAGTTGAAACGCCACGTAGTTGTTCGGACCGGGTGTAACAATGTCTTCCAGCCGTTCGTTTAATCGAACGCGGACCATCATCTCCAATTCTCTAGGATTGAACGCTGCGACAAGCGCTTCCTGGAACTCGCCGAAATCGATGCCCGGTATCATCGCACCAGATCCTGCGCGAACTGAGGTGCCCGCCCGGCCGACGACCGGCACACGACGTCTCGTTGAAGCCGATGGGCTCGTCGTCTCGGTGCCCCTCATTGCTCCACAGAACAATGTGCTGCGCTCAAGCTCTACTTTCAAGAGTGTTGTTGACGGTATGTAACCTCCCGCTGAAGTCACCGGAGGGACGGGAGGCCGCCAGATCCGGTCTGGAGAGTGTGGATCTTGTCGCGACGACCTCTGGTCGCATCGCATGCGGGCCACGCGATCGGGGCTACGTCCCGCGCCTCACCGCGAGCCGGTCAGCGGGGTGAGCAGACCGCCGTCGGAAGCGAACGCGGCGACGTGATCCGAGATGACGAACGAAGTAAGATCGCGCCCGACGACAAGCGGGCCCTGATAGGCCGTGCGCGTGCGCGCGACCAGCGCATCCTCCGGCACGTCCTGGACCGGCTTCACGGTCGCAAACACGATGTGCGAGTAGACTGCGAGCTTCGGCTTCGCCTCGCTGAAGATCCTGCCGGCCTCCTCGGGCGAGGTGTGGTGGTCCTCGATGGCGCGGTAGTTCGGGTAGGATTTCAGCAGTTCCGGATCGATGACGGCGACCTCATGGATCAGAAGATCGGCACCCTTCGCCGCCTTCTCCACCCGCGGATCGGGCTTGGTGTCTCCGGACAGCACGACCTTCTTGCCGTCGAACTCGACGACATAGCCGAGCGCCGGCTTGATCTTCTCGCCGTGATTGACCTCGATGGCGCTGACCCTGACGCCGTTACGCTCGTAGACGACGCCCGGCCCGATATCGGCCGCGGCGAAGGCGACGCCTTCGGGCGGATAGTGCTCGTCATCGATGCGGATGCGGATGTCCTCGGAGAAGGCTTTGGTGAGATTCTCCGTCATCGCCACTGTTCCCTTCGGTCCGAACACGACCATCGGCCCCTTGCGCGAGGCCCAGGGCGTGCCGATCCATCCGCTCAGCCACATGTCCGGCAGCCCCACCACGTGATCGGAATGCAGATGGGTGAGGAAATGCGCGGTGACGCTGCCGAGTGGGATGTTCTTCTGGAACAGGCGGATCGTGGAGCCGCGTCCGAGGTCGAACAGCAGCCGCTCCGGCCCGGCCTCGATCAGGGTGGAGGCGCTGAAGCTCGACAGGCGCGGCGTCGGCGTGCCCGTCCCGAGCAGGGTCACCTTCATCTCGGCCGCCGCGGCCGGCGACGATCCAACCGCTGCGCAGACCACGACTGCCACGGCTCCCAACCAGTTCCGCATGAACGTCTCTCCCGTCTTCACTGGTGTCATTGGCGCGATGCCGCGCCTGCCCATTCTATCAGCTCGTCAAAGGCCGTGGCAGCGTGCTGCAGGAGCACAACGTAACGCTGAATTAACCGTGCAGGACTTAGTTTCAACACTGGATCATCCGGCACGCTAAGAGCCGGCTTTGAGTGGCGAAACATGGCGTTGCCGAACAAAAAACTCTCTCTTCCGGCCGCCGAGGAGCGCCGCCGTTTCCAGCGGGTCAAGGTCCACCTGCTCGGCCGCTACATGCTGCCGGACCGCCGTGAGTTTCCCTGCCAGGTGATCAACATGTCGCCGGGCGGCCTCGCGCTGCTCGCGCCGGGCATCGGCAATGTCGGCGACCGCGTGATCGCCTATCTCGACCATATCGGCCGCGTCGAAGGCAAGATCACCCGCATCATCGACAACGGTTTTGCGATGACGATCGGCGCCACCGCGCGCAAGCGCGACAAGCTCGCCGCGCAGCTGACCTGGCTCGCCAACCGCGACATCCTCAACCTGCCGGAGGATCGCCGCCACGACCGTATCATTCCGCGCAACCCGATCGCGGTGCTGACGCTCGAGGACGGCACCAAGATGACCTGCCGCATCATCGACATGTCGCTGTCGGGCGCGGCGATCGCGGCCGAGACCCGGCCACCGTTGAAATCGCAGGTCCTGCTCGGCCGCGTGCAGGCGCGCGTGGTGCGAAATCTCGAAGGCGGCTTCGCGATCGAGTTCCTGCACGCCCAGCTCGCCGAAACGCTCGAAGACAGCGTTACCGCGCGGTAAAGCCGCAAGCCTCTGAAATCCCGCAACTTCACGGAGCACACGACGTCCGCCACCGCGGACGCCGTGTGGCGTTCGGCCAGCGCACAGGTGGTCCGGCGCGGTTAATGGCTGGCGGGCAAAGCGCGGCAGACCCTGCAACGGCAGCGGTTCCCGGCTTAATGCCGCGCATTCGATTCAACCCCGAACGATTCAAATTTTAGCTAAGTTCGATTCAAGTGAAAGTCGAATAAGCCCTTTGTTTTACTTGGATTTGCGTCAAATCCATCGTGGCGATTTAGCGGCAGCGAAAAATCTTTGTGAGACACATGGTCCCAACGAAAACGGGGGGCCAAAAATGGTCAAGCGGACGGGACAGGCAAAAGGGTGGGCGGTCGCAGCCTTCCTGATGGCGATGGGCGGGATGGCGCATGCCGGCGATGACCGGGTGCTCTATGCGAGCCTTGGCGACACCGCACGGGCGCCGATCGGCTGGGTCGATTTCTGCACCGAGACGCCCGAGGAATGCCGCGGCGGCGCGTCGCAGCCCCGCGACATCGTGCTGTCCCAGACCGCCTGGCGCGATCTGCTAAAGGTCAATCGCTGGGTCAACGAGAACGTCAAGCCCATCACCGACATGGACCATTGGGGCGTGGTCGAGAAATGGTCGCTGCCGACGGACGGCTACGGCGACTGCGAGGATTACGTGCTGCTGAAGCGCAAGCTGCTGATCGATGCCGGCTGGCCCCGCGAGGCGCTGCTGATCACGGTGGTGCGCGACAAGAAGGGTGAAGGACACGCCGTCCTCACCGTGAAGACCGACAAGGGCGAATACGTGCTCGACAATCAGAACGAGAGCGTCGTCGCCTGGACCGAGACCGGCTACCGCTTCGTCAAGCGGCAGTCGCAGGGCGATCCCAACGTCTGGGTCTCGCTCGGCGACGGTCGCCCGGCAGTGGCCACCGCCAGCGCAAGAGAACGCTAAGGCGTCCGCGAACGCTGATCAGAGAGGCGAGACACGAATTCGAGTTACGCGACCCGGTCACATCCCCACCCCTCCCCGTCCCAGACCGGTTCGCGCGCGGCCAGGCCTCCCCCAAGGCCTGGCCGCAACTTTTTTGAGCCAGCCGAAATTCACGAAAACCGCTTGAATTCCACGGCTTGGCAGCACCGTTCCGGTCCCGCTCGCCGATCCACCCGTCACTTCGGCCGCTCGGGCCAGGCCCGACTGACCTGATCGCGCAGTTCCTCGAGCCCGTACGCGAGGCGCAAGTCTTTCAGTATACTCGTTTTTTGAGGAACTGGCGGCTGCTGCAGCCCCGCCATACAATCCAAGATCAGCTGCGTTCCAAATCAACACGTGAAGATTGATCGTGCTGAGACTGTGGTGCTAGAGTTCTTCCACTTTAGCGCGGGGCATTGCTATGGGGATGAACCTCGATGCCGTGATCTACTTGCAGCGGAACGGACATCTGACCGGCAGCAAAAACAGAATTCTCGATATCGGGCCGCAGACCATCTATTTCGCACGCGCCGAGCAGATCACGGAAATCGTCGAGCGCCTGGGACAGCCGCGTCCTGACGCAACAACCGTTGATCGGCTCGTCCACTTCTCGACGCCAAGAGCGGACGAGAGAACGACGATGCTTTCCGAGATCACGGATCTCGCAAACATCGAATATGAGGCGATCGATGTTTGTCCCGGGCTGAAGAACACCAACATCCTGGATCTCAACTTCGACGAACTCCCTTCGCAGCTCCGTGGCCATTTCGACGTGGTTCTCAACTTCGGTACCACCGAGCACATCGTCAATCAGTGGAACTGTTTCGAAGTGATGCATGACGCCATGAAGGTCGGCGGCGTGATCTACCATCAGCTGCCAGCGAGCGGCTATCTCGACCACGGATACTTCTGCTACACGCCGCTGTTCTTCCGGGAGCTTGCCCAGGCCAACGGCTACGAGATCGAGTGCCTCGCAGTCACCCATGCGGGCGAAAACCGGATCGACGCTCTCGGCATCACTTGTCTCGGCGGCGATACGATGTTGAATGAGCCGGCACATCTCGCCGACAACAATCGCGTCCCCCAGCTCAATCTGCACGTCGTCCTGCGGAAGACGATCGACCAGGCGTTCCGCCCCTCGCTCGAGATCGCTACGACCCACAGCCAACTGAGCGAAAGGATGCGAGCTCGCTACAGCGACCTCCTCCAGTTGCAGGATCGCATCGAGGCGCTTGAGTCGGAACTCGACAGAACGGTGAGCCCCCGCCTTATCCGCTGGCTGCAGAAGAACTACGCTCTGCTGCGTGGGAGCGGGCGCGCGCCCGTCCGGCTGCCATAGCGAAAGGTGGCCTACCGCTCCTCGAATTGTGATGCCAGAGAAGCGTAGCTGGCATCAGCATCTGCCATCGGGCGCAGCTGCGCCTTCAATCGACCAGGCCGTGGCAAAGGCTGCGGCCAGGATATCTCGCGCGTCGGGCACGATCGACTGTCACCGTGAATCTCTCGACGACGCCGTGCTGAGAGCAGGCCGAGATGCAAGCGTCCGCCGTTAGAGGCCAGCGGCGATCTCGACCGTCCTAGCTCCATCACCCGCCAGGAAGCACGGAGGCTTGAGCCCGCAATGGACCATTGTTCAAGCACGTCTGCGGCAGCCGGTCGAACGCGCGAACAAACTCCGACGAGAACCGCTTCGAGCTGTCAAATGACAGATGAGCCTCGTCGACGAAGGTGAGATCGTCGCCGGTATCAGCATCGATATACATCGCCCCGATCGTCTCGGCGAGTTGCTTGGTCGGATCCGGCTTTGGCCAGATTTCGGTCGTCGGCATCGGGACCAGGACGACACAGTCGGCAGGCATGCCAATTCGCTTCAAGAAGTTGTTTGCCTCGATCGCCGAGAGCGGCACATTGACCTGAAAGTCCCGCAACTGGCTCCGACGAACTCGCGGGCGCTGGCGATCCGCCATCAGCACATCCCGCCAACGAAAATAGCCATCCACTGAGGATCTGAAGGCCGTCGGCGCAATTTCGCAGTCGACAAACCGTAAATTGCACAGGGCTGGCTGGGCCCACATCTCCCCCTTCTTGACCAGAGCCCGCCCGAGCTCCCATCCATCATGCAGCGCGGCCAAGGCGGGCTCGCTTACCCGATCGTTGAAATAGGGATCGACACCAATCACCAGCACACGCGGACGCAGATGGTGCTTCACCGCAAGCGCAGAGAAGAACGTCTGCTGGTCCTCATAGCCGAATCCGAGATTAAACTGCCGTAGACCGCGTGCGGCAAAATACGACCGCACTTCGGCCGTGCTGAAAGCAAACATCGTGCGGCTCGACCCAGTAAAGACCACATCGGCTGCCTTCAGGTTGGCAAGCGCCCTGCGCTCGATCCCGAACCAAAACGCAGCATGCTCGAAGTCTCCAAATCGGCGCGCGCTGCAGTAGCTGATGAACTGATCAGGCTCCGGCGCCAGCTTGCATCCGGCGATCGAGATCCCCCTGCCGCCATATGCGATCGGAGCCGCCAGGCAACCCGATACAATGACCATGGCAATATAGATCAACAACCAAAGTTTGTGCCCATCACGCACGCGCGCGCCCCCCCCTCTGCCGGCCGGAAAAACGGTTAGCAAATACCACATGGTTCGCCATCACGCGCAAAAAATCGACTTAAGATTGAATTCAGAGTCTAACGCAATCAATAACGGTATTTTTATACTTATCTAAGCCGAGTTTCCGGCAAGCCGGGGTGAGCTGCCGGAACAAAAAAAGCCCGGCGGCGCGGGGGTCGCGGACTTCGTAGTTCGGCGTCTTGCCGTGGGTCGCGGACGGTGGGAGGCACGTCATCGCCTCGCGTAAGGTCGTCTCGATGCGCAACTTTTTTTGGCCTTGCTTTGACGATATGTCGCAGGCGGGGCGCGGCAATGGCCGGCCAACCTTGTTTTCCCTCGACCGTCGGGTTTAGGTTGTCGGCATGATGATGATCCTGCGAAGCGCGACCCTGCTGGCCGCGGCCCTGACGCTGGCGAACTGCTGCATGTCCGGCACCGGCTGCTCGGGACCGCTGGCCTCGGCCGGCGCACCTGCAGCCACGCCGGCGATGGCCGCTGCGCCCGCCGTGATTGCCGCGCAGCCGACGAGCGCTGCGGCCGACTGGGACGGCCGTGTCGCCACCTCCGAAGCCGACACCGAGATGGCGACGGAGCCGGACATCGGCACGCCGCGCAAAGGCGCCAAGCGCCGTGGCGACTCGCGGGTCGACGTGATGTCCGCGCAGTCGAGCTCCGGCTATCGGGGCCGGATGAGCTGGGAGGAGGAACAGGCGGCCGACCTCGCCGACGAGGCCCGCCTCAAGCAGAAGCTCACGATCTGCCGGAACTGCAGCGCAACGCAGTAAGCATCTGTCCCGCCGCATTTTTCGGCTGGTCGCGACCGCCGCACGGAACCGGCATGGTGCATGGCGCGGCGGCGCGCTTTCGGACTTGCAGGCCTCGCTTTTGTCGGATTTCCTAATCAAACCTTGACGACTTGGTTCGTCCGTCAGACGCTCGATTTGCGGGCTGGGCGAACAGCGTTCTCTGCTCGAGTTTTCGCCTCTCCCAGTTTTCGGGAGGAGCATCCGAAGCTTTTTCAATTTGGGTGGTTTCGTGATGAATCCGGTGACGCGCGACACCAGACGCTACCCTGAGAAGCTCAGCCCGAGCCCCGTCAAGGGCGCCCAGCCGATCGCGCTCGCAGCCGCGACGCTCGTGGTGCTGGTCGCGGGCATCGGCGGCATCATGTTGTGGCGTGCCCATGGGGGCGCGCCGGAAGCCGAGCGCGGCGCGGTGACGCGGCAATTGCAGGCGCGCACTGTGCAGGCGTCCGAGCAATTGGTGGAGAAGACCAAGGGCCTGGAAGCCACCCAGCAGGAATCGATCGATCAGCTGCAGATGATGCAGGAGCAGATGCAGAGCATGCGCCGCCTGCTCGCCGCCCAGCAGGCCGACACCAAGCGGCTCTCGGACCAGGTCTCGACCTTGAAGGACTCCATCGACGGCCTGCGCCAGTCCTTCGCCAGCACCCAGAGCTCGGAGCAGGCCGCACCGGCCCCGCGCAACCGCAGCATCCGCGCCCGCGCCCATGCCAGCCGCAGCGGCCATCGGCATCGCCGCAACCGGTCCTGATATGGCCGGTCCTGACACCTGCTCGTAGAATTTCCCGCCGAATTTTCCCGGGCCCCTGTGAAGTGCTTCACAGATTGAAACCTGGAGTCACGCCATCCTGCCTTCACCGGATGGCGAGCCAATTTCAGGATGGCACAGGGCCAATTTCAATATCCGGGGCTGGCAAGGTCGTTGGCGCCATACTGCGCCGACGGCCTTGTTCTTTGTGGGATCGCGTTCGACCGCCCGGAACGGACCCGACTGCCGCGGCTCTCCGGCTGGTGACTTGCTTTTCCCAGCCAATTCTCGGCTCAATGCGCCCGCAAGACGCAGAGGAGCCCCCATGTCCGCCGATCCAGCACTGACCTCCGATGTCATCGGGCTGACCACGGTCGCCCCCTTCTCACGCCGCGGCTTCATGACCGCGTCCGCTGCCGTGACGGCCGGCTACACGCTGGCTGCCGGCCCGGTGCGGGCCGAGGTCATCACCACCGACAGCAATGGCCTGAATGCCGGAGATGCGAAGATCAAGGTCGGCGACCGCGACATGCCGGCCTATTTCGCCCGCCCCGCCAGCGCCAGCAGCCCGCCCGTCGTGCTGGTCGCGATGGAGATCTTCGGCCTGCATCAGTACATCAAGGACGTGACCCGCCGTCTCGCCAAGCTCGGCGCGTTGGCCGTGGCGCCGGACTACTACTTCCGCAGCGGGACCGACCTCACCAAGATCACCGAGATCAAGGACCTGCTGCCGATCGTGAATGCCAAGCCCGACGCGGAGCTGCTGTCGGACCTCGACGCGACCGTGGCCTGGGCCAAGTCGCAGGGCGGCGACAGCTCGCGCCTCGGCATCGTCGGCTTCTGCCGCGGCGGCCGCAACGTGTGGGAATATGCGGCGCATAGTTCGGCGCTGAAGGCGGGCGTCGCGTTCTACGGCCCGCTGATCGATCCGCCCAATCCTCCCTGGCCGAAGAGCCCGACGCAGCTTGCACCCGAGATGAAGGCGCCCGTCCTCGGCCTCTACGGCGAGGCCGACACCGGTATTCCCGTCGCCAGCGTCGAGGCCATGAAGGCCGCGCTCGCCGACAACAAGAAGACCGCGGAGTTCAAGATCTATCCCGGCGCGCCGCACGGCTTCCACGCCGATTATCGCCCCAGCTATCGCAAGGACGCCGCCGAGGACGGCTGGGTGCAGATGCAGGCGTGGTTCAAGAAATATGGCGTGCTGAGCTGACGGCCGCCCGCCCGGGCGAGCGAACCGGGTAAGACTGCCTCCGCGAGACGTCCCGCATGTCGCTTGCGCTCATGCGGGCTCCGGGCTGTCGGCGGTTAGCGCAGGCGATGATCGTCGCGACGGATCTTCGCCAGCTGCCTGCCGCCCTGCTCGAGCTCCCAGGCCATCCAGACCAGCGCTGCGCCCAGGCCGACGACGACGCCCATGAAGACCAACGTGAGTTCAGGGGATGTGAGTGTGTTCATCATGCCTGGATCCCATGCAAGCGTTGCGCCAGCTACTTCTCCGTTGTGCGCCGCCGATCGGAGCGCCAACAAAAGGTGACGAGATGTCGTTAAGGCGAAGTGACCGGATCGGCCGGTCACCTCGCCCAAGCTTCATTCACACACCTCGACGTTCCGATAGCGCCAGCCGTGCGCCGTGCGCACGCGCTTGCGGGCGACGTAGCAGCCGCCGAGATCTTCGTAGGTGTACGGGTAGTAGTAAGGATAGCCTCCGTAACCGTAGTAGCCGGGATAGCCGAAGCCGAACCCGATTCCGAAGCCTGGACCAAAGCCATGATGATAACCGAATCCGTGATGGAAACCGCCGCCATGAAAGCCGCCCGGCCCGCGCGCCGATGCCATGCCGGGCACCATCGCCGCCGCGATCACGGCACCCGCCAGCAATCCCATCAATCTCTTGCGCATCGATCCGTCTCCAAATTCAACCGGCATGACAATGTCATTGCACTCGGTACTCTCAGCCGGATGTCTCTAAGCCGAATTTGGAACGGCGCGGGGGCAACCCCGCTCACATCTGCGCGATCTCGATGTCGTTGCGTGACGTCCGGAGCCGCGGGCAATATTCAGCAACCGCGGCAGATGCTCTTGACCTTCCGGTCGACCGTCTTGTTCTCCTGCTGAATCTGCTCATCGGTCGCATCACCGGCGCGGTTCGGTCCCGTTGCCGCGGTGCCTCCCGCCGCTCCACGACCCGTGCCCGTCGTGACGCCGGAATTGCTCGACCCCGACCCGCTCGCGCCGGAACCGGACGACTGCGCCGTGCCGAGGCTGTTAGTCCCGTTGGTGCCTGCCGCCCCCGGTTGCGACAGCCGCGAGGGATTGTTGCCGCTTCCGGCTTCGTTCTGCGCGTTGCCGAGACCGGCGGCGTTCCCTGATCCCGCGGCGATGCCGGTCGTGCCGGTGCCGGCGGCCCCCGCACCCGGCGCGCCGCCGCCAGCGCCTCCTCCACCGCCCCCACCGCCTTGCGCGAACACCGCTGTGGCCGTGCTGAGGCCTGCAATCACGATCAAAGTGCCCAACGAAGATCTGGCCATGTGACCGTCTCCCTTTACGCTTCAACCCGACCGGGCGGACCGCGTTCCGGAACGAATGTTGATCGGAGAGGATTGATGGGGCGAGGAGACCGAGGAGCCGTGCGCAAGCTGATCGCCTTCGACGAGGACACGTTCGGCAAGCTCAAGCAGCTGGGCCGCGATCAGATGCTGAGTCTGCAGGATCTCGCCGACGAGGCGTTCATGGACCTGTTGGAAAAGCACGGCGTACCGGCGGATCTGAAGGACGCGCTGCGCAAGAGCGCTGCGGAGGATGGCGATGGCGCAGGCAAGCCTGCGCGCAAACGGAAAAGCGAGACCGACGACAAGTCCAGAAACCAGTCGAAGCGCAAACCGAAGCAGAGAAGCAGGGCATCAGCATGAGCACCGACCCCGATCCGTTCGAGCAGGGCGAGCGCGCCGCGCGCGAGAACATTCCGGCCGAGGCCAATCCCTATCACGACGGCAGCGAGCAGCATGCGCTGTGGGCGAGCGGCCACGAGCGTGTCGCCAGCGCAGCCGAAGCTGGCGAGTCCGAAGGGATGTGAGGGATCTCCGATAGCCCGACAGTTCGATCGGCGGCGAGGTCAGCCGATCTTCTTCAGGCCCTTGGTATAGCGCGGTCCCTTGGCGACATAGGCCTTGGCCGCGATACCCATGCGCTCGACCTGCGCCGGCTCCAGCGTGCGCACGACACGCGCCGGCGCGCCGATGATCAGCGAGTATTCCGGAAAATCCTTGCCCTCGGTGATGATGGCGCCGGCGCCGACGACGCTGCCGCGGCGGATGTGCGCGCCATTCATGATGATCGAGCCCATGCCGATCAGGGCGTCGTCCTCGACCGTGCAGCCGTGCAGGATGACATTGTGGCCGACCGTGACGTTGCGGCCGACGCGCAGCGGAAAGCCGGGATCGACGTGGCAGGTGGCGTTGTCCTGGATGTTGGAGCCTTCGCCGATCTCGATCGAGTCATTGTCGCCGCGGATCACCGCGCCGAACCAGACGGTGACCTCCTTGGCGAGCTTCACCCGGCCGATCACGGTGGCATTGTCGGCGATGTAGTAGTTGCCGTCCGCCGGCAGCTCGGGCGCCTGCCCGTCGAGTTCGTAGATGGCCATCGAGGTCTCCCGTTCGCAGGTGACCTTGGCACAGCCGCCAGAGCGATTTCAAGCAACCGCCGCGGCGGCGCCCGGCACGGGAACTAGGTCAGCACGCCCGCGGCGCGCAGCGTCATCACCACGAAGGTGCCGGACATCATGCTCCAGAAGCCGGCGATGACGGTCGCCAGCATCACGAACTCGAAGCGGCGGCGCTCGATGCGCGCGCCGCGTAGCGTGTTGCGCATGATGATGAAGGGCGCGGCGAACACCAGGAACGGCACCGCGGCGAAGCGCCGGGGCGTGACGCCCTCCTGCAGCAGCTCGAAGCCCGGCGGACGTTCGGCATAGGCCTGATAGCCGCTCGCCAGGGCACCGGCCAAGGCGAAACCGATGAGGAGCGAGAACAGGGAATTGAACGCCTCTGCCGACATCGTACGCACTCACACACTTGCAGAACAGCCCGATGCTGGTTTGGCAAAAAGTGCTCGCGCCCGCCACATTATCCTTAAGGAACGGTTAACGGCGGCGGCAGCCGGTGCGCGGCTCCCTGCAGGTAAGTTTCTGCGGAATGCCGCATCGCCGTGGCATAGTCGCCGCTGATTCGGCCTTGAGATCCCTGCCCGCCATGACGATGTTTTCGGTCCGCAGTGCCCGCCCTTCGAACGGACATGGCCATGCCGTGCCGATCATCCTGGGCTGCGTGCTGGCGGCGGCGGCGATCGCCCTCGTTGCCTACCTGCTCTGGCCGACCTGGCGCGCCAGCACCTTCAAGGGGCCCGAGCGCCTGCCGGTCAGCATCGGCAGCACCGTGTTCAACGTGCCGGCGGCCGCCATCCGGGTGAAGGTCCAGCGCCACACCGGCCCGCAGGAGCGCGTCGATCTCGGCTTCGAATATCCCTCGCTCACGCCGCCCGAGGCGCCGCATCACGTCAGCGCCGACCAGATCGATCAGGCGCCGCACCCGATCGATCGCATCTTCGTCTCGATATCGGCGCATCACGACGCGATGTCGCCCGAGACGCGACTGAAGACAATCTATCCGCGCTACCTCAATCCGGCTGCCGTGTCGGTGCAGGACGGGCTGAGCATGCGAAGCTTCCGCGCGGGCACACCGTACGACGTGGAGGATCTGTTCACGGCCGAACAGCCTTTGCTGGTCGCCCGCTGCACGCGTGACGCCGCCACGCCCGGCATGTGCCTCAGCGAACGCCGCGTCGAGGGCGCGGATCTGATCTTCCGGTTTCCGCGCAGCTGGCTGTCACAGTGGCAGGACGTCGCCGCCGCGATGGAGCGGCTGACGGCGCAGATGCATGCGACGAAGTAGTCAGTCTTAGCCCGGATGAGCGCAGCGATATCCGGGGTCTTTCGCCCAGCGCGTGTGAACCCGCATGTCGCTTGCGCTCATGCGGGCTACGCGCTCTAGGACTTACTCCACCAGATCGTCTTCCAGGATCGCCATCTGGAACTGGAACGAGCGATCGTCGTCCTCATCGTCGACGAACAGCACGCCGATGAACTCCTCGCCGATATAGACTTCGGCGGAGTCCTCCTTCTTCGGCCGCGGCACTACACGGATCTTGGGATTGCCGAACACGCGCTTCAGATACGCGTCGAGCTTCCTGACTTCCTGAACGTCCACGGTGATCTCCAATCGACAGCGAGGTTTGCGGATGATGAGGACGTTGCAGCGCGAACGTCCGTGTCCTTGTGATTTCGACATTGTGATTTCGACATTCCGGCCCACCGATCGAGGCAAGACGAGCCGGCGATGTCGAACGACCTGAAAGGGACGCCGTGGATCTCACATTCACTCCGCCAAGACAAACGGCGGATCGTCAAATCCACAGACGCCGATGTGTTGGCACGAATTTCCCTGGATGAGAAGGTCTTGACTTCGCTGTCGCCGACGCGCTCGCGGCTCAGATCCCGATCGCGTTGATCATCTGATCCATGGTGCGCGACGGCTCCGCACAACCGGCCTCGCCGACGATCTTCGCCGGCACGCCTGCGACGGTGACGTTGTTCGGTACCGGCTTCACGACGACGGAGCCGGCAGCGATGCGCGCGCAATGACCGACTTCGATGTTGCCGAGAACCTTGGCGCCGGCGCCGATCAGCACGCCGTGACGAATCTTGGGATGCCGATCCTCATTCTCCTTGCCGGTGCCGCCGAGCGTCACGCCATGCAGAATCGAGACGTTGTCCTCGATGATGGCCGTCTCGCCGCAGACGAAGCCTGTGGCGTGATCGAGGAAGATGCCGCGGCCGATGCGCGCCGCCGGATTGATGTCGGTCTGGAACACGGCCGAGGAGCGGCTCTGCAGATAGAACGCGAAATCCTTGCGACTCTTGCGATACAGCCAATGCGCCAGCCGGTGCGTCTGCAGCGCGTGAAAGCCCTTGAAGTAGAGCAACGGATCGATGAAGCGCGAGGTGGCGGGATCGCGATCGTAGACGGCGACGAGATCGGCGCGAAACGCATGGCCGAGGTCCGGCTCGTCGCGCAGCGCGTCGTCGAAGGTCTGGCGGATCAGGTCGCCCGACAGCGCGGAATGATCGAGACGATCGGCAACCCGGTGCACGACCGAATCCTCGAGCCGGCCGTGGTGCAGAACGGTTGAATAGATGAAGGTCGCGAGTTCAGGCTCGCGGCGCACGATCTCTTCTGCCTCGTGGCGGATCCGATCCCAGATCGGATCAAGCGTCGCCAGCTTGCTGCCCTGCTGCGGATTGGTCTGGTGCATAGCCATGGCTGCTTCTCGCAGTTTCAGTGGGCGGGCCTTATAGCACGGCGCCGGGAACGATGTCCTCCGCGGGCTGCGCGAGGCCGGCGATCCATCCCGGCCAGCCCGCCTCCCAGAGAACACGGGATTGAGACATTTCCGTTACGCCCCGCCGGTGACGTCCCGGTTGCGCCGCCATACGGTTCGGCACCGCCGTCGGCTCAAGGTGGGCAGCAGGAACCCGAAATCAAGACGATCGTGGCGGAAGAAGCGGCGAACACCGTGGCTGCGGCAAAAAGGAACCACCTGGGCACAGAAGGCCGACCATTCCCCCGTTCAATCCCGGGATCGGCTTTACCATCCATCGCTCTGCGTCTACTAGTGAATATCGCCCTGACCATATTTCGGCCATGGTGCTCCTGATCGGGGGGACACGGGTATCAGTAACACTCAGATCCTGGACGAACGCACGACCGAGGCCGGATCGGCCTGGCTCCCCGTCATCGTCATCCCGCTCTTCCTGGTCGCGCCGGCGCTGTGGAACGGCTACCCGCTGCTGCAGTGGGACACCGGGGGCTACCTCGCGCGCTGGTACGAAGGCTATCTGGTGCCGAGCCGCTCGACCGTGTTCGGGCTCTATCTGCATTGGGGCGAGGGCTCGAGCTTCTGGCTCAATCTCGGTCTGCAGGCGCTGGCAACGCTCTGGATCCTGCAGCTCACCTTGCGCGTGCTGGGACTGGCCCAGCCGCTGCGCCTGCTCTGGATCGGCCTGCTGTTGGTCCTGACCACCGCCCTGCCCTGGCTCGCCAGCATGCTGCTGACCGACATCTTCGCCGGGCTGTCGGTGCTGGCGTTGTACATCATGGTCACGCAGGCGCGCCGGACCTCCCTGCTGGAGAAATGCGCGCTGTTCGGCTTCGTGGCCTTCGCCTCCGCCACCCACAGCGCCACGCTCGGCGTCCTGTTCGGCCTGTGCTGCGTCGGCTGGATCGCCTATCCCCGGCTGCGCCGGCAGATCGCGCTCTCGGGCCTGGTCCAGGCCAGCATGACCATCGTCGCGGGGGCGGCGATGCTGCTCGCGGCCAACTTTGCCCTGTCCGGCCAGCTGGCGTGGACGCCGGGCGGCACCGGCGTCGCCTTCGGCCGCATGCTCCAGGACGGTATCGTGGTGCAATATCTGAAGGATCATTGCGCCCGCGAGAAGCTGAAGCTCTGCCCCTATCGCAACGAGCTGCCGCCCACCGCCGACGACTTCCTGTGGGGCAACAGCATGTTCAACAAGCTCGGCCGCTTCGAGGGCATGAACGACGAGATGGGCTACATCGTGAAGCAGTCGCTCGCGGCCTACCCGCTGTGGCAGGCCAAGGCCGCCGCGGTCGCCACGGCCGAGCAGTTGATGCATGTGGCGACCGGTGAAGGCACCAGCGGCTGGGTGCCGCACACCTATGGCATCATCGAGCGCTACATCCCCTCGCAGGTCCGGGAGATGCGTGCGGCTCACCAGCAGCATTGGGAGATCAATTTCGCCGTCGTGAACTGGCTGCACGTGCCGGTCGCGCTGGGCTCGATGCTCGCGGCAGCAGCGATTGCCGCTCACGCGATCTGGCGGCGGCGGCGCGACGACGTCGCCCTGCTCGCCAGCACCGTGACGCTCGCGCTGCTCGGCAACGCCGTGATCTGCGGCGTGATCTCCGGCCCGCACGACCGCTATGGCGCGCGGCTGGTGTGGATCGCCACCTTCACCGCGCTGATCGCAGCCGCGCGCTGGTTCGGCGGTGAGCGCACCGACGTATCCGCCACGTGACGGCCCCGCAGCCCGCGTGAGCGACAGCCGAAGCCGCGAGGCTTCGGCGAAAGCGACATGCGGGTTCACACGCGCTGCTCCGGAGAACCCGGGGTCGCTCCGCTCGCCCGGGCTACGCGTTCAGCGCCGCGCCAGGAAATCCACCACGCCGGCCTTGTAGACCTTGTCGCCGACCGCGCGCATGTGATCGCGGTTGGGAATGTCGAGCACCTCTGCGTCCGGGATGAGCGCACCGAGCGCAGGCCCCGAGCCCGACACTTCGTCCGTCGTGCCGACCGCGACCAGCACCGGCACCGCGATGCGGCCCGCCTCCTCCCGCGAGATCAGGCCGCGCGAGCCGCGCATGCAGGCGGCCAGCGCCAGACGGTCCGAGCGGGTCTGGTCGGCGAAGGCGCGGAAGGTGCGGCCGACGGGATCGGTCACGTCGTCGATCGACGGCGCCTCGAGCGCTGCGGCAACGTTCTCGCCGGGGCCGCCGCCTTCGATCATCGCCATGCCGATGCCGCCGAAGATCGCCGAGCGCAGGCGTTGTGGAGTGCTCAAGGCAATATGCGCGGCGATGCGGCCGCCGAGCGAATAGCCCATGACGTCGGCGCTGGCGAGGCCGAGATGATCCATCAGCGCCGTGACGTCGCTCGCCATCTCCGCGATCGAATACAGCGCGGGGTCGTACAGCTTGGCCGAATCGCCATGGCCGCGATTGTCGAGCGCGATCACGCGGCGGCCGTCCTTGCGCAACTCGGAGGTCCAGCCCGGATAGATCCAGTTGACGGTCTTGGTCGAGGCGAAGCCGTGGACGAGCACGATCGGATCGCCCTCCCCCTCATCGATGAAGGCGATTTCAACAGCGCCGTTGTGAAAGCTCGGCATCGGTCGCGGATCCCGGAATGTGCAAGTATTGATCTTGAGCCGCAGTCTAGCCGCAGGGCGCGGCCGCGACCAGTTCGGGACGGACCGCAGCGGCCTGCATCTGGCGCAGGCGGCGCCGCTTGCTCCGGTCGAGCCAGGCCTGGGTGGCCCGCTCGGCCATCGCCTTGAGCGAGGCAACGAAGCTGAGCAGCGTCATCAACGCGCCGAACAGCCACAGCGCGAGATTGAACGCGCCCGCGGTCAGCAGCAGCGCGCCGCGGCCGAGCAGCTTCAGGATCGCGCGGGTCTGCCCGCCCTTGGCCTCGGCCAGGCGGGCCGCACGGGCAATGTCCTTCGGCCCTTCGGCAAGCTTGAGCGAATCGAGCGCGCCACGCGTGCCGGCCTTTTCGGTGATGCGGCCGACATCCTTGGCGAGCCGCACCAGAGCGCCGGCCTTCTCGGCGCGGAACGCAGCCCGGATCGCGGTCGCGGTCTGGCCCGGCCGCAGCACCGAGCCCGAGGCCACCGCCTGCTGCAACAGCGGCGCATCGACAACCTCGCGCGCCGAGCGCCCGGCCCAGGCGGCGAGCCCCTCGCCGAGCCGGCCGACTTTCCGCGCATCCTTGACTAGCGTCAGCCCGGCCCGCACCGGCGCGGCAGTTCCGACCGAGGCATAGGTCGCGGCCGTGACGGCAAGGCCCGCAGTCGCGAGACCCAGCACCAGCCGGTCGGTCTCCTCGCCCATCACCAGATGCTTGCCCTCGCGCACCGCGTCGCGGATGTCGCCGAACACGAAGAGGTCGCCGGCCACGGTGCCGGACAGGCTCGCGACGTCATCGGCCTGGCCGGTGACGAGCCCGCTGGCGAAGCGCTTGGCGACACTCCCCGGCGCCTTCTCGGCGGCCACGGCATCGCTCACCCGCTGGATCAGCGCCTCGTCGAGCGCAACGCGATGATCCTGTGCGAGCGCGACGAAACTCTCGGCCAGATCGGGATCGCCAGCCGCGAGCGCATCCTCGATGTTGCGAGCAATCCGCGCCGGATCGTTCTGCAGAACGGACGCAATCTGAAGCTCCGACAGCCTCGCCGGGTCATCCTGTGCCACGATGATGGCTCCTGCCCCATAGGCGTGCGGCCATATTGCAGCGCCGACCGCGGCGCTGACGGCAAGCCCGGCCAGCGCCAGACTGATTCCCAGCTTGATTCGCTTCGAGATCACGCCGCCTTCACGTTTTCGCGGGGACGATGCCGAAAGACATAGGATGTCCCGTGCCTGACACAACGGCCCCGACGAAAGAAGGGCTTCTCGGCGGGCCTGAGTTTGTGTCGAATCCACAGGCCACAACATAACGGCGTGCGTTGCACCAAACGCGGGTTCCCAAAACTAGGAATTGGCCTTAAGGCTCAGTATGGTCGCGCCGTTTTCGACGCGTGCGGCCCTGCGACCTCAGTCCCGTCCTGCTCCGTCGTGCTGACCGCATACGCTCCCGTTGCCACGCGAGGTGATACCGATGGCCGATAACATCGTCCCGCATTTCCACAATGATGCCGGTGTCCCCGTCATCGAGATCGGCTCGCATGAGTTCATGTGCGTGGGCGCCAATCCGCCGTTCGATCATCCGCACGTGTTCCTCGATCTCGGCAACGACAAGGAAATCATCTGCCCGTACTGCTCGACGCTGTACCGCTATGCGCCGGACCTCGCCGCGGGCGAAGCGCGGCCGCCGGAATGCGTATTGAAGGACGTTGCCTGATCGGCGTGTCGTGGCATCGCGTACCGTCTATGTGGCGGGAGCCGGGATTGGCGGCCTGACGGCTGCGCTCGCGCTCGCCACCAAGGGCTTCCGCGTCGTCGTGCTGGAGAAGGCCGAACGGCTCGAGGAAGTCGGCGCCGGCCTGCAGCTGTCGCCCAATGCCAGCCGCATCCTGCTCGATCTCGGCCTGGGGCCGCGGCTGACCGCGCGCGCCGTGGTGCCCGACGCCGTCAGCATCATGAGCGCGCGGGCCGGCGGCGAGATCGCCCGCCTGCCGCTCGGCGAGGCCGCGAGCCAGGCGGCTGGCGCGCCTTATTGGGTCATCCACCGCGCCGACCTGCAGGCGGCGCTGGCCGCGGAGGTGATGGCGCATCCGGACGTCGAGCTGCGGCTCGGCTGCCAGTTCGAGGACGTCGCCGCCCACGCCAAGGGCCTGACCGTCGTGCATCGCCGCGGCAATGAGCGCCGCCAGGACGTGGCGCTGGCGCTGATCGGCGCCGACGGCGTGTGGTCGGCGGTCCGGCACCATCTGTTTCCGCAGGTCCGCGCCGCGTTTTCCGGCCTGATCGCCTGGCGCGGCACGCTCGACGCCCGGCAATTGCCACGCGAATTGACCGCAGCACGGGTGCAGCTGTGGATGGGTCCCGAGGCCCATCTCGTCGCCTATCCGATTTCTGCCGGCCGGCAGGTCAACGTGGTCGCGGTGGTGCCGGGGACCTGGAACCGGCCGGGCTGGAGCACGGAGGGTGATCCGAGCGAGCTGAAGGCGGCGTTCGCCCCACCGCGCTGGCCTGCGACGGCGCGCCTGCTGCTCAACGCGGTCGACGGCTGGCGCAAATGGGCGCTTTTCGGCGTCCCCGAAGGCATCGAATGGACCGACGGCAGCGTCGCGCTGCTGGGCGATGCCGCGCATGCCATGCTGCCCTTTGCGGCGCAAGGCGCGGGAATGGCGATCGAGGATGCGGTGGTGCTCGCCAAGAGCCTGAGCGAGGCACGCCCGGACGGTCCCGGCGCGATCCCGGCTGCGCTCAAACGCTACGCCAAGCTGCGCCGTCCGCGCGTCGGCCAGGTGCAGCGCACCGCGCGCAATCAGGGCCGCCTCTATCACATGACCGGGCCGCTAGCGCTGGCCCGCGACCTCAGCATCAAGGCGCTCGGCCCGCAGCGCCTGTCGGCGCGGCAGAGCTGGATCTACGACTGGCGGCTATAGGTTGCCGCTGCGGCTGCGGTCAGTAGACCGAGCCGTCGCGCGGCAAGATCGATGGTGCGCCGGAATTGCTCGAGGCCATCGGCCGCGCATTGCGCGCCGGCTTGACCGGCTTGCCACCCTTCGCGGCCACCGGCGCCGGCGGCGTTTCCACGCATTTGTTGCGGCGCCAGGCCTCTTCGGCGAATTGCGACTGGCCCCTGATGGCGACGTAATCGTTGCGATACGCGACCTCGGCGACGATGGCGCCGCCGGCTCCGGTCTCCGCCTTGGCCATCAGGCCCTGCAGCTCGGCGGCTCGCGCCGCGAGGGCCTTGCGCTCGGCTTCGAGCTGCTTGCAGTCGTAGAGATCGTATTTGGCGGGATCCGCGAAGGCCGTCGACACGCTGTCGCTCATGCCGGCGCAGCCCGACAGCAGCGATGACAAGGCCAGCAGTCCCGCGGCCAGCGCGAGACGACGGGAACGAAGGCGATCGGTGGTCATGCAGCCTCGATCATGCGGCGGCCTCGAGACGTCGACGCGATTGTGGGCCGATCG
This sequence comes from Bradyrhizobium sp. SZCCHNR1098, assembly GCF_032489375.1. Classification (NCBI taxonomy): domain Bacteria; kingdom Pseudomonadati; phylum Pseudomonadota; class Alphaproteobacteria; order Hyphomicrobiales; family Nitrobacteraceae; genus Bradyrhizobium; species Bradyrhizobium sp. SZCCHNR1098. The sequence continues at coordinate 350,343 of NZ_JAUEXY010000003.1, read as the reverse complement.
GCCGCGAACGGCGGCAGTGTTCGCCTCTGCGATGGTCTTCGGATTCGTCACGCTCACCTCGCCCAGCGACCGGTCCGCAAGGCATGCGGATCCGAATCGTTTTCTCGTGATGGGTCCGTGCCTTACAACGGCCGCTTCGTCCATGTCTTGCACCACGTGATCCCAGACTTGGCAAAGCGCTTCAACGCGAAGGCATTCTCAAAGCAGCTGGTGACGGCCGGATTGAGGCTTTACCAAGGCGCTCTCGCTGGCTTAAGCAGAGGATGAGCTTCAGAGCCAAAGTGCAACCTCGTCCGGCCTCGCCGGATGGTGCGCCAGGTCTCTGAAATCAAAGCGCGGACGTGGCGGAATCGGTAGACGCAAGGGACTTAAAATCCCTCGATGGCAACGTCGTGTGGGTTCGAGTCCCACCGTCCGCACCAGCGCTATGCGCGCCTTCCTTGACCGCCCTGCCCGGCTCAGTTCAACGCCGCCAGCCGCTCGAGCTCAGCGAGATCGGTGACCTCCAGCCTGCCCTCCGAGATCGTCAGGATCTTGCGATCGCGAAACAGCGCCAGCACGCGGCTGACATGGACCGATGTCAGGCCGACGGCGTCGGCGATGTGCTGCTGCTTCAAGGGAAACGGATAGCGGTGATTCTGCATCACGCCGTTCGCCGCGACGCGCCGCATCAGGCTGAGCAGCAGATGCGCGATCCGACGCTCGGCCGGACGCTGGCCGAGAACGGTGATGAGCTCGTAGGAGGCCCGGCCGTTGTCGCCGAGAGAGCGGAACACCTCCATCATGACCAGCTCGTCGGCACGACACTGCTTGCGGACCTCCTCGCCATCGAGCCGGCTGACCTGGACCTGGGTCAATGCCTTGGCCGAGAAGCTCATGCCTTTGGCGAAGATCGCCGCCGGCGAGAAGATGTCGCCCGGCAGCAGGAAGCGCAGGATCTGGCGGCCGCCATCCGACAACTGGATGTAACGGAATGCCCAGCCGGTGCAGAGCACGAGCACATCGTCGCGCGCCTCGCTCTGGCATTTGATCTGCTGGCCCGCCCGGACGGTGAAGAACTGCTGGTGGAGCCGTGGCAGCGCCGACTGCTCCCCGCAAGCATTGAACAGCGCGGCACAGAATCCGGAATTGAGGTGAGTGCAGGAGACGCAGCGGGCGGCTAGATCGGGGTCTGATCGCAGCATCAAGGGGGGTGCTTGTGTCCAATCTGTCCGCAGGGCCAGCTTCGTCGCGCGGCCGTCGGCACGCAGCGGCGGCCGCTCCGAGTCAGCGGATGCCGAAGCCTCCGGCATGCCTGACAGCTAAGATGGAACCGGTCCGTAGCGATATAACTTGGATTAATGACGTGGTTGAAAGTCGTGCATTCGTCCGCCCCAGCGGCCTTCACGGCGCGATCAGTCGTTTGGACGCGGATCTCACACCCAAGCAATGATCGACGCGGCTAGCGCCTACGCCGCCTGCGCTCGTGCCATCAGCTCCGCCATGGTGGTGGATTTGAAGCTCGGCCGCCCCTCCAGCCGGTCGATCCAGGCGACGAGATTGGGATGGCCGGCGGTCAGCTCCGTCCAGTCCGGCGTCAACGACAGGAAGCTCGCCTGCGGCGCGGCCTGCAGATCCGCCAGTGACAGATGGTCGCCGACCATGAACGGCTGCTCGCCGAGCAGCCGCGACAACTCCGCGATGACGGCTCTCGCCTGCGGCATCGCGCGTGCGATCGCGGCTTCGTCGGTGGTCGTGCCGAAGAATTGCGGGCCGACGATGCGCTGGAAGATGATGACGTTGCACACGCCCTGGAACAGGTACCAGTCGCTGATGTTCATCACCTGGTCCATACGCGCGGCCTGCCTGACGTCCGCGGGCGTCAGGGCCGGCTCGGGCAGCATGCGGTCGAGATAGCGCAGGATCGCCTGGGTCTCGTACAACACGAAGCCGTCATGCTCGAGCACCGGCACGCGCCCGAAGGGATGACGCGCCAGATGCGCCTCTCCCTTGGAGTCCCCCGGCGCCAGCGCGGCGAGCCGATACGGCGCGCCCTTCTCCTCCAGCGCGATCAGCACGCTGCGCCCGAACGGGCTTCCCGGCACGGAATGGACCACGAACTCGGACATCACGGTCTCCCCGCTCTTATGATGATTTGCTCACGATGACGTCGGCGACCGCTCGGCCTCGGCCACGAAACGCTGCAGCAGCCCCGGCCAGCCGCCTTCGACGTCCCGCCGCATCGATGCGCCGGCCTCGCTGCCCATGGTTTCGAACTTGTGGTGCAACAGCTCGACGCGGGTCACGTCCGCGCCTTCGACGACGAATTGCACATCGACCTCCGAGCGCATCGCCGCGTTCGGCTTCCACTGCGCATCGATCTGCCACAGCATGACGAAGCGATGCGGCGGCTCCCATAGCGTGATGGTCGCGACCGTGGTCGCCGTGCCGTCCTCAGCGATCTCGAGCCAGCGACCGCCGAGCTTCGGCTCCAGCAGCACCTTCTCGATCGGCTTGCGGCCGACCCCATGCGTATGCGGCCACCAGCGCGTCAGGCCGCGCGTGAAAACGTCGAACGCATGGTCGATCGGCGCCGGGACATGGACGAGCTTCCGAACCGGCGCGATCACGGCACCCTCACTCATCGATCCTCCCTTTCGTCTGCCGATGCGTGCGCTCCGCCTCGATCTTGAAGGCGAGCAGCGCGTCGTCCCAGAAGCTGTCGAGCCAGTCGCGGAGCTCGGCCAGCCCCTCACGGCGCAACGCGTAGATGCGGCGCACGCCTTCGCTGCGTTCCTCGACCAGCCCCGCATCCTTCAGCACCTTCAGATGCTGCGAGACCGCCGGCCGCGACACCGGCATCCCGGCCGCAATCGCATGGACCGGGCGCGGCCCGCCGCGCAGCCGCTCGAGCACTTCCCGCCGCGTCGGGTCCGCCAACACGTTCAGCGTCGTTCCGTAAGCCATAGCTTACTGTAAGCTGCGACTTACATAATGGTCAAGGGCGGCAGGTCGGGGTACGCGAGAGCCTGATCCAGCAGATCTCGCCACCACCGGTTGCAGGAAGAAACCCGCCATTAACCACAACCGACGAGGGTGGAACCAACGGCTACCGGCGTCCGGGCCGGTCACTGCGTGCGACCTCGCTCAGGCCAGCCGGGCTCGCCATCAATGAGAGGCACGATGCTGGGATTCCGCCGAAAGAACGAACCATCGGACGCCCCGCTTGCGTCCGACACCTCCGCACACGACGCCTTCCAGGACGCGCTGGCGCAGTGCCTTGGTGACTGGGCGGACGGCAAGCTCAATCGCGATATCGGAGGCGTCGATGCTGCCGCGCTGCGCGCCAAGCTCAAGCCGCAACTGATCGAGGCCATCCATCGTCTCGGCACCGCGCTCGCGGCCCGCGCGTCCCAGGATCTCGATTCGGTCGTCGACCTCTGCATCAACAGCAACGAAGCCTCGATCAGCGCGGCGCGCCTGATCGGCGCCTCCAACAATCAGTCCGAACGCTGTCAGAGTCTCGCTGCCGCATCGGTCGAGATGCAGGCCTCCGTGCACACCATCCGGTCGACGTCGACCGAAGCCGCTGCCGAGGCCGCCGCGACGCGCCAGGCCGTCGAGACCAGCGTGACCGCGGTGCGGCGGACGCTGCAGACGATGAACGGCATCGCCAGCTCCGTGCGCGACACCTCGGCGAAGATCGCCGATCTCAGCGCCGCCTCCGCCGAGATCGGATCCATCGTCGGCACCATCGACGCGATCGCCAACCAGACCAACCTGCTGGCGCTCAATGCCACCATCGAGGCGGCGCGCGCCGGCGAATTCGGCAGGGGCTTCGCGGTGGTCGCAGCCGAGGTCAAGAACCTGTCGCAGCAGACCACCAAGGCGACGGAGGACATCAAGGGTCGCATCGAGCGGCTGCAGGCCGAGATGAGCGGCATCGTCGAGGCCATGGCCGGCGGCGCCAAGGCGGTCGAGGTCGGCATGTCCGAGATGAACGATCTGGCGCAGGCGATCGATCAGGCCGGCACCCGGACCGCGGTGGTCAGCACCAAGATGGACGAGATCTCCGGCATTCTCGCCGAGCAGTCCGCCGCGACCGACGAGGTCGCGCAGGGCATCACCATCATCGCCGATCTCGCGACCGCCAATGCCAACGAGGTGATGTCGCTCGCGGACACCATGGGCAAGACGGACGCGAAGGTCGGCAAGATGCTGGGCGAGATCGCCAAGCTCTCGCTCGACAACCAGGTGGTGAGACTGGCCAAGGCCGACCACGTGATCTGGAAGAAGCGGCTGGTCGACATGTCGGTCGGCCGGCTGCAACTTCGCGCCGACGAGCTCTCCGATCATCACACGTGCCGGCTCGGCAAATGGTACTATGGCGAAGGCGGCCAGCGTCTGGCCGGCGATCCGGCATTTCGTAACCTCGAACGCCCTCACGAGGCGGTGCATCGCCACGGCAAGGAAGCCGCGCGCCTGTTCAGCTCAGGGCGCATCGATGAAGCACTCAACGAGATCGGCAAGGTCGAGGTCGCTTCCAGCGAGGTGTTGGCGGCGCTGGACGAGATCAGGGCCTCATAGCTACGAGGCTGCTGCCGACGTCACGTCACTCCATCCGCGCGTCATCCGGGGCGTGCGCAGCACGGGCCCGGAATCCATAGCCCCAGGACAGAGTGTGGTGCGAGATGGCAGTGGCGCTTATCTTCGCCACATGACGGCGCGTGGATAGGGATTCCGGGCTCATCGCTGCGCGATGCCCCGGAATGATGGCGAGAGAGCCGGCCCCGTCGGCAGTCGCGTAGCCCGGATGAGCGCGGCGACATCCGGGTCTCCTCCACAGTGCGTTTGAACCCGGATGTCGCTATCGCTCATCCGGGCTACGGCTACGGGCCGCGGCCGACATCACGTCACTCGCTCTTGTCGACGTTCCAGAACACCGGCACCGCCTGTCCTTCCAGCACGCCGGTGATCGATTTGCGCCAGGCGCTGGGCATGAACCATTGCCCGAGCGGCACGTAGATCACCTGCTCGTAGATCTCCTGCTGAATCTCGGCGGCGATCCGCTTCTGGTCCTCGGGCTTGGTGGCCTTGGCGAAGGCGTCGCGCAGCTCCTCCATCTTCGGATCATCGGGCCAGCCGAACGGGCTCTTCTGGCCGCGTGCGCCGACGAAGGTGCTGCCGATCGGATTGCCGGAGTCGGCGATCACCGAGTTGGTGAAGAACATGTTCCAGCCGCCCTCCTTGGGCGGCTTCTGGCTGGCACGCCGCGTCACCACGGTCTGCCAGTCCGTCGTCTGCAGATCGACCTTGAAGCCGGCCTCGCGCAACAGCTGCGCGGCGACCACCGGCTGCGCCTTCAGGGTGATCGCGTCGCCCGGCGCGAGGATCACGACGGGCGTACCGTCATAGCCGGCCTCGGCCAGCAGCTTCTTGGCCTGCTCCATGCCGTTGCCCTTCACCAGCGTCTCCGAGCCGATGTCGGATTCGAGTGGCGTGCCGCAGCCGAACACGGCGCCGCAGATCGTGTAGTACTTGGCGTTGCCGACGAGCGCGTCGAGCACATCCTTCTGGTTCAGCGCCAGGAACGCCGCACGGCGGATCTTCACATTGTCGAACGGCGGAAACAGGAAGTTCATGCGTCCCAGGGTCTGGTAGCCGAACTTGTTCAGCACGTTCATCGAAAGATCGGGATTGGCTGATAGCACCGGCTCGAGGTCGAGCGGCGGGAATTCCATGAAGTCGATGTCGCCCGCCTGCAGCGCGTTGACCGCCGTCTGCGCATCGGGCATCGAGACCCACTCGACGCGGTCGACCTTCACCACCTTGCCGCCGGCCGTCCAGCTCGGCGGCTCCTTGCGCGGCACGTAGTCGGTGTTCTTCTCATAGACCGCCTTCACGCCCGGCTGGAATTCCGCCTTGACGAACTTGAACGGTCCGGAGCCGATCTGCTCCGAAATCTGCTGGTTCGCGGGCGTCTCGGCGAGACGCTTCGGCATCATGAACGGCACGTAGGAGGACGGCTTGCCGATCGACTCCAGCACCAGGCCGTAAGGCTCCTTCAGCTTCAAGGTGATGGTCTTGGCATCGGTGGCCTCCAGCGAGGCCGTGGCCTCCATCAGCTTCTGGCCCATGCTGTCGTTGCGGCTCCAGCGCTTCAGCGAAGCGACGCAATCCTCGGCGGTGACCGGCGCGCCGTCGTGCCACTTCAGGCCGTCGCGCAAGGTGAAGGTGTAGGTCAGCTTGTCGTCCGAGACCTTCCACTCCGCCATCTGCGGCTGGACCTGAAACTTGGCGTCGGTCCCGAGCAAGGTGTCGTACACCATGTAGCCGTGGTCGCGCGTGATGTAGGCCGGCGTGAACACGGGATCGATGACGCGCAGATCCGAATGCATCACCGCCGTGATCGTCTTCTTGCCGGCGGCGAGGGCCTGGGTCGTCACGCCCGCCATCGACACGGCCATGACCGAGGCGACGAACCATGAAACGAGCGCGGATGAGGTCCGGCGCGAAGTATGTGACATGCGATCTCTCTTGGCGTGGCTTCCATCCGAGGGCCCTGATACCGATCAAGGCCTGATGAGGCGTCTTGCGTCGCGTCTGCAAACGCGGAGCAAAGAGTCTCGGCAAGGAGACTTGCAGCAGTTCCATCGCAGGTCAATCGCCATGGGCGCATGGGTCACCGCATCGCACGGATGCACATGGCGCGGCTGCGACGATGGCGTCCCGCCCTCTGGAACTCGGCTGCACCTGGTCCGTTATGCGCACCAGCAAGGAGCTTGACGATGCCGAATGAAGTCACCGAACCGCGGGATAATGGCCGACGTCCGACCGCACCTATCCGCACCGGCAAGACGCCACCCCAGGATCAGATCAGCCCGCCCTTGATGGTCGACGGTCTGGAAGCGGTCCGCGATCCGCACTGCTGAAGCGCGGCTCATGCACAAGGCGAGCGCAAGAACAAAAGAGAGACGCGGCGAAGTCTCCGCTTCACCGCGTCTCTCGTTGCGTCACGAGTTCGGCGCGCGGCCTACTCGCTCTTGTCGACGTTCCAGAACACCGGCGTGGCCGGGCCGTCGAGCACTCCGGTCAGCGACTTCCGCCAGCCGCTCGGGAGCAAATACTGGCCGAGCGGGATGTAGATCACCTTCTCGTAGTTCTGCTTCTGGATCTCGGTGGCGATCTTCTTCTGCTCCTCCGGCGAGGCGGACCGCGCATAGGCGTCGCGCAGCTTCTCGATGTCGGCATCCTCGGCCCAGCCGAACCAGCCGCCCTTGGTGCCGCGGCCGCCGATCGACACGTTCGCCACGGGATTGGCGACGTCGGCGCCGACCCAGTTGGTGAAGAACATGTTCCAGCCGCCCTCCTTCACGGGCTTCTGGCTGGCGCGCCGTGTCACCACCGTCTGCCAGTCGGTGGCCTGCAGGTCGACCTTGAAGCCGGCCTCGCGCAACAGCTGCGCCGCCACCACGGGCTGCGCCTTCAAGGTGGTGACGTCGCCCGGCGCCATGATCGCGATCGGCGTGCCGTCATAGCCGGACTCGGCGAGTGCCTTCTTGGCTTCCGCCATGCCGTTGCCCTTGATCAGCGTCTCGGCGCCGACATCGGTCTCGAGCGGCGTGCCGCACACGAACACGGCGCCGCAGATCTTCTGATACTTGTCGTTGCCGACGAGCGCGTCGAGCACGTCCTTCTGGTTCAGCGCGAGGAAGGCCGCGCGGCGCACCTTCACGTTGTCGAACGGCGGGTTGAGGAAGTTCATGCGGCCGAGCGTCTGGTAGCCGAACTTGTTCAGCACGTCGATCTTGAGCTCGGAGTTCGACTCCAGCACCGGCAGCATGTCGTAGGGAAGGTTCTCCATGAAGTCGATGTCGCCCGATTGCAGCGCGTTCACCGCGGTCTGCGCGTCCGGCATCGTGACCCACTCGACGCGGTCGACCTTCACCACCTTGCCGCCGGACGTCCAGCTCGCCGGCTCCTTGCGCGGCACGTAGTCGGTGTTCTTCTCGTACACCGCCTTCACGCCCGGCTGGAATTCCGCCTTGACGAATTTGAACGGGCCCGAGCCGATCTGCTCGGAAATCTGCTGGCCCTGCGGCGTCTCGGCGAGACGCTTCGGCATCATGAACGGCACCAGCGAGGACGGCTTGGCGATCGACTCCAGGACGAGTCCATAGGGCTCCTTCAACTTGAGCACGATGGTCTTGGCATCGGGCGCCTCCAGGCTCGCCGTGAAGTCCATCAGCTTCTGGCCCATGCCGTCGTTGCGGCCCCAGCGCTTCAGCGAAGCGACGCAGTCCTCGGCGGTCACCGGCGTGCCGTCATGCCATTTCAGGCCGTCGCGCAGGGTGAAGGTGTAGGTCAGCTTGTCGTCGGAGACCTTCCAGTCCGCCATCTGCGGCTGGACCTTGAAATTCGAATCGGTCGCCAGCAGCGTGTCGTAAACCATGTAGCCATGGTCACGGGTGATGTAGGCCGTCGTGAATCCGGGATCGATGACGCGCAGATCCGAATGCATCACCGCCGTGATCGTCTTCTTGCCGGCTGCGATGGCCTGGGTGCTCAGCGCCGTCGAGAGCGAAAGCATGGAAACGGCGAGGCTCGTCGCGAGCGTCAGACGTTTCCAGCGCGGGCTGTGGAACATTACGAGGTCTCCTGAGTGGATGGTTTGACCTGAAACTGATCAGATCCAGATCATTCGTTGGGCGTGCAGATCAATCCTTGTGCGAACTAACATGCTGTAAGTCGCAAGCTTTCGACAGTTGCAGAGGTCGCCTTTCGCGTCAATCCGCATTCAGCGCATGCGACCCGTGGCTGACAATGCCGTTAACGTCTGCATAGCTTTCGCTTTACAAAGCGCACCCGCCTGCGTCTCGTGTCATGAGATCGCGACAATGCCTTGAGAGAGCACCAATGAATCCAGCCCATCTTCCCTTTGATACCGAAATCATGCTGCAGGGCTTGCGCGGCTGGGTCGAGTGCGAAAGTCCGACCTGGGACGCCGCCGCGGTGGAGCGCATGCTGGATCTTGCCGCGCGCGACATGGCGATCCTGGGTGCGACGATCGAGCGCATCGCCGGGCGCCAGGGCTTCGCCGGCTGCGTGCGCGCCCGATTCCCGCACCCGCGGCAGGGTGAGCCGGGCATCCTGATCGCCGGCCACATGGATACCGTTCACCCCGTCGGCACGCTGGCCAAGCTGCCTTGGCGCCGCGAGGGCAACAAATGCTATGGGCCCGGCATCTGCGACATGAAGGGCGGCAACTATCTCACGCTGGAAGCGATCCGCCAGCTGATCAAGGCCTTCATTGCGACGCCGCTGCCGATCACCATCCTGTTCACGCCGGACGAGGAGGTCGGCACGCCTTCGACCCGCGACATCATCGAAGCCGAGGCGCAGCGCAACAAATACGTGCTGGTGCCCGAGCCGGGCCGTCAGGACAACGGCGTGGTGACCGGCCGCTACGCCATCGCCCGCTTCAATCTCGAGGCGATCGGGCGCCCGAGCCATGCCGGCGCGCGGCTCGGCGCGGGTCGTTCCGCCATCCGGGAAATGGCGCGACAGATCCTCGCCATCGACGGCATGACAACGGAGGACTGCACCTTCTCCGTCGGCATCGTTCATGGCGGCCAGTGGGTCAACTGCGTCGCCACCACCGCCACCGGCGAAGCGCTCAGCATGGCGAAACGGCAGGCCGACCTCGATCGCGGCGTGGAGCGCATGCTGTCCCTGTCCGGCACCACCGACGACGTGACCTTCAAGGTGACGCGCGGCGTGACGCGGCCGGTGTGGGAGCCGGATTCCGGAACCATGGCGCTGTACGAGAAGGCGCGCGGCATCGCCGAGCAGCTCGGCATGGCGTTGCCGCACGGCTCGGCAGGCGGCGGCTCGGACGGCAACTTCACCGGCGCGCTCGGCATTCCGACCCTCGATGGCCTCGGGGTGCGCGGCACCGACATGCACACCCTGAACGAGCACATCGAGATCGACAGCCTTGCCGAGCGTGGCCGCCTGATGGCGGGGCTGCTCGCGACGCTCGACTAGATCGCGACACACGACGGCGCGTCGCCCGCATGAGCGCAAGCGAGATGCGGGTCCCGCTCGTCCGCGCGGTCGCTCCGCTCGCCCGGGCTACGCTGCGCAGCAGCACGGTTTCATTTTCCGGGACCTGCGCGGGGCGAGTGGACAATCACTCCGCAGCGCGCGCATGATGGCATGCGGCTTGCAAAGTTTCGCGCAAGGTTCGCCGCAAAAGTGCTGCGACATTGTTCGCATATGCGATGGTTCGCGCGGATCACGAACACCGTGTCGTCCCGTGTGAACGAGCAGACCAGCGAACACCGGAGACCTTGAAAGCGATGGATATCGGTGACATGCACACTCTCTCACGACGTTGCGCGCGTCGCCCCAGCACCATGAAGGCGGTTCTCTCGAGATGATCGGTTATCTGCTTCGCCGCATCCTCGCATCCATCCCCGTGATGGGCGTGGTGGCGCTGTTCGTCTTTCTCCTGCTGCGGCTGACGCCGGGCGATCCCGCCGCGATTCTCGCCGGCGACAACGCGACCCCTGAGCAGCTCGAGCGCATCCGCACCACGCTCGGACTGAACGAGCCGCTCTACATCCAGTTCTTCACCTGGATCAATCAGCTGCTGCATGGCGATCTCGGCGTATCGCTGATCTCGAAGGTGCCGGTGCTGCAGATGATCGGCCAGCGCATCGAGCCGTCGATCTCGGTCGCGATCTCGACCATCATCCTGTCGATCCTCGTCGCCGTCCCGCTCGGCGTCATCGCGGCCTGGAAGCACGGCACCTGGATCGACCGTTTCGTGATGGCGCTTTCGGTGATCGGCTTCTCGGTGCCGGTATTCGTCATCGGCTACATCCTGATCCAGTTGTTCGCGATCAACCTGCGCTGGGTCCCTGTCCAGGGCTTCAAGAGTCTCAGCGCCGGCTTCGGCCCGTTCTTCGAGCGCATCATCCTGCCGACCTGCGCATTGTCCTTCATCTACGTCGCGCTGATCGCGCGCATGACGCGCGCCGCGATGCTCGACGTGCTCGGCGAGGACTTCGTGCGCACCGCGCGCGCCAAGGGCGTCAGCGAGATCGCGGTGCTGTTGCGCCACGCGTTGCGAAATGCGGCCGTGCCCGTCATCACCGTGATCGGCTCCGGCTTCGCGCTGTTGATCTCCGGCGTCGTGGTCACCGAGAGCGTGTTCAACCTGCCCGGCATCGGCCGCCTCACCGTCGACGCCGTGCTGGCGCGCGACTATCCGGTCATCCAGGGCATGATCCTTCTCACCTCGTTCATCTATCTCGCGGTCAATCTCCTGATCGACCTCGCCTACACCCTGCTCGATCCACGCATCCGCTACTGAGGCCCTCATCCGATGGCGATCGTTACCACCCCTGAGCCGTCGATCCCGGTCACCACGCGACTGGGTCCCCGGTTCGGCTTTCTCACCTCGACCCCGATCATCGCCGTGGCGACCGTCTGCCTGTCGCTCATCGTGCTGATCTCGATCCTGGCACCGCTGCTGGCGCCGCACGATCCCGTGCTGCTCGCTCCGGCGCAGCGGCTCAAGCCGTCGAGCGCGCAACACCTCCTCGGCACCGACGCCTATGGCCGCGACCTGTTGTCGCGCACGATCTATGGCGGTCGCATCTCGCTTCTGGTCGGCGTCGGCGCCGCGATCATCTCGATCGCGATCGGACTCGTGATCGGCCTCGTCTCCGGCTTCTTCCGCTGGGTGGACGCCATCCTGATGCGCGTGATGGACGGCCTGATGGCGATCCCGAGCATCCTGCTCGCCATCGCCGTCGTCTCGCTGTCGGGCGCCAGCGTCGGCACCGTGATGATCGCGATCACCATCGTCGAGATCCCGCGCGTCGCGCGCCTGGTTCGCTCGGTCGTGCTGACGGCACGCGAGGAGCCCTATGTCGAAGCTGCGATTTCATTGGGCACGTCGATGCCCAAGATCATGTGGCGGCATCTGATGCCGAACACGATCGCGCCGCTGATCGTCCAGGGCACCTACATCTGCGCCGCCGCGATTCTCACCGAGGCGATCCTGTCGTTCCTCGGCGCCGGCATCAGCCCGGAGACGCCGACCTGGGGCAACATCATGGCCGAGGGCCGCTCCTACTTCCAGATCAAGCCATCGCTGATCTTCTGGCCCGGCCTGTTGCTGTCGATCGCCATCCTCTCGATCAACCTGATCGGCGACGCCGCGCGCGACGCGCTCGACCCGCGCATGAAGCAGCGCGAGGCCGGCAAGTGACAATGGTTTTTCGTCATCGCGAGCGAAGCGACGCGATCCAGGGGCCGCACCCGGAGCTCTGGATTGCTTCGTCGCTATCGCTCCTCGCAATGACGGTGGAGAAATGAACACATGACCGACACCATCCTCGACATCGACAATCTCGTCGTCACCGTCGGCAAGACGAAGAACCCGAACGGCCCGCGCATCATCGACGGCGTCTCGATCAAGGTCGAAAAGGGCGAGACGCTCTGCGTCGTCGGCGAAAGCGGCTCCGGCAAATCGGTGACGTCGCTGACCACGATGGGCCTGCTGCCGAAGAACGCGCTGCATGCCGTCGGCGGCAGCGTCAAGCTGGTCGGCGAAGAGTTGCTCACGGCGAGCGATCGCCGGCTGCGCGAGCTGCGCGCCACCCGGATGGCGATGATCTTCCAGGAGCCGATGACCGCGCTCAATCCAGTCGTGCCGGTGGGCCGCCAGATCGACGAGGTCCTGCGCGCGCATACGTCCCTCGATGCGCGCACGCGGCGCAAGCGCATCCTCGACATGATGGAGCAGGTCCACCTGCCCGACGTCGAGCGCATTTTCGGCTCCTACCCGCACCGCCTGTCGGGTGGCCAGCGCCAGCGCATCATGATCGCGATGGCGCTGGTGCTCGAGCCGAAACTCCTGATCGCCGACGAGCCGACCACCGCACTCGACGTCACCACGCAGAAGCAGATCCTCTCGCTGATCCGCGAGTTGCAGCGCGATCACGGCACCGCCGTGCTGTTCATCACCCACGACATGGGCGTCGTCGCCGAGATCGCCGACCGCGTCTCGGTGATGCGCCAGGGCCGCCTGGTCGAGACCGGCGCGCTCGACAAGATCCTGCGGGCGCCCGAGATGGACTACACGCGCAACCTGCTCGCTTCCGTGCCCAGCCTGATCCCGCGTCCGCCGCGGCCGGACAGCACCGAGCCGGTGGTGCTGGAGACCAACGAGCTCGGCAAGGTCTATCGCGAGCGTTCGTTCCTCGGCAAAGCGCGCGAAGTCGTCGCCGCGCAGAACGTCACGCTCACCCTGCGCAAGGGCCGCACGCTCGGCATCGTCGGCGAAAGCGGCTCCGGCAAGTCGACGGTGGCCCGCTGCATCGTCCGGCTGATCGATCCGACCTCCGGCGGCGTCCGTCTGGCCGGCCATGAGATCTCGATCCTGACCCGGCGGCTGCTGCAGCCGCATCGCAAGCGGATCCAGATCGTGTTCCAGGATCCCTACCGCTCGCTCAACCCGCGGCTGACCGTCGGTGAAAGCATCGCCGAGGGACCGGTCAACTACGGCACCTCGCATGACAAAGCGATGGCGCGGGCGCGCGAGCTGCTCGAGCTGGTCGGCCTGCCTGCGGACGCGATCTCACGCTACCCGCACCAGTTCTCCGGCGGCCAGCGCCAGCGCATCGCCATCGCCCGCGCGCTCGCGCTCGATCCCGACGTGCTGGTCGCGGATGAAGCGGTGTCTGCGCTCGACGTCTCGGTACAGGCGCAGGTGCTGGAGCTGCTCGACGAGATCCAGCGCCGGCTCGGCATCGCCATCCTGTTCATCACGCATGACCTGCGCGTTGCAGCGCAGATCTGCGACGACGTCGTCGTGATGCAGAAGGGGCGCATCGTCGAACAGGGTCCGGCCGGCGAGATCCTGACGCATCCGAAGGAAGCCTACACGCGCGCGCTGCTCGAAGCGGCGCCGGGACGGAACTGGGACTTCGCCAACTTCCGGCCGGTGTCGGAAGCAGTGGCGTAGCAACGCCACCACCGCCGTCGCGGCAAGCGGTGAAGCAATCCAGACTGGATATCTAGACGGATCCTGGATTGCTTCGCAGCGAAGCAATCCAGGCGGCCCGGGGACTCTGAACTGCGTCGCTGAGCCGGCAAGGACCCACGACGAGACGCCACCGCGCCAACGCGCCGTCATCGTGGCCCGCATGCAAAACGGCATCGCTCGATCGCTTGCGTGGGCCGCGATACGCGGTCTAACGTCATCGCACCACCAACAGCCTGAGGCGGAGTGATGACGCGCGTCGCGATCGGCGGCTTTCTGCACGAGACCAATACATTCGCACCGACGAAAGCGGACTACGACGCGTTCATGCATGGCGGCGGCCGCGCCTCGATCGCCGATGCGGCCTCCGTGCTCACGACGATGCGCGGCATCAATGCCGGCCAGGCCGGCTTCATGGCAGTCGCGGAATCCTACGGCTGGGACGTCGTGCCCACCATCGCCTGCGCGGCGAGTCCCTCGGCGCATGTCACCAGGGACGCGTTCGAGCGCATCACGACCGTGATGGTCGAGCGCATCAAGGCCGCCGGCCCGCTCGACGGCGTCTATCTCGATCTGCACGGCGCGATGGTGGCCGAGCATCTTGACGACGGCGAAGGCGAGATCCTGGCGCGCGTGCGCAAGGTCATCGGCCCGAACGTGCCGCTGGTCGCGAGCCTCGATCTGCATGCCAACGTCACGCCCGAGATGATGGCACATGCCGATGCGCTGATCGCCTACCGGAAATATCCGCACACCGACATGGCCGACACCGGCCGCGCCAGCGCGGAGCACCTCGCGCTGCTGCTGCGCGCGAAGGAGCCGCTGGCGAAGGCCTTCCGGCAATTGCCGTTCCTGATCCCGATCAGCTGGCAATGCACCAACGACCAGCCCACCAAAGGCATCTACGAGAAGCTTGCGGCGCTGCAGAGCGAGGCCGTGCCGACGCTGTCGTTCGCGCCCGGCTTTCCCGCCGCCGATTTCGCGCATTGCGGCCCGAGCGTGTTCGCCTATGGCCGGACGCAGGCCGACGCGGACGCCGCGGCGGATGCGATCGCGGCGATCGTCGCGGGCCACGAGGATGATTTCGACGGCCGCATCTACACGCCCGATGACGGCGTGCGTCATGCCATGACGCTGGCGCAGACGGCGACGCGTCCGATCGTGATCGCCGACACCCAGGACAATCCCGGCGCGGGCGGCGATTCCGATACGACCGGCATGCTGCGCGCGCTGGTGCGCAATCGCGCCAGCCGCGCCGCGATCGGCATGATCTACGATCCGCAAGCGGCGATCGCCGCGCATACGGCCGGCGAAGGGGCCACCGTGACGCTGTCGCTCGGCGGCAAGAGCGGCATTCCCGGCGATGCGCCGTTCGAGGAGAGCTTCATCGTCGAGAAAATCTCCGACGGCCGCTTCGTCGCACCCGGCCCGTTCTACGGCGGCCGCAAGATGGAAATGGGACCGTCAGCGTGCTTGCGCATTGGCGATGTCCGCGTCGTCGTGGCCTCGCACAAGTCCCAGCTCGCCGACCAGGAAATGTACCGCTTCGTCGGCATCGAGCCGACCGCGCAGGCGATTCTCGTCAACAAGAGCTCAGTGCATTTCCGCGCCGATTTCGAACCGATCGCGGAACATCTCCTGATCTGCGCCGCGCCCGGCGCGATGCCCGCCGATCCCTCCACTTTGCCCTGGACCAGCCTGCGTCCGGGCGTCCGCCTCAAGCCGAACGGTCCGGCGTTCAAAGCTTAAACCTCTCCAGGGAAACGCACCCATGCCCACCATCGATCGCATCCAAGGTTACGCCGACGAGCTCACCGCCATCCGCCGCGACCTGCACGCGCATCCGGAGATCGGCTTCGAGGAGACGCGCACCTCCGGCATCGTCGCCGAGAAGCTTGCGCAATGGGGCATCGAGGTGCATCGCGGCCTCGGCGGCACCGGGGTGATCGGCGTGCTCAAGGGCAAGAACGACAGCGGCAGGAAGATCGGCCTGCGCGCCGACATGGATGCGCTGCCGATGGAGGAGAATACGAACCTGCCCTGGCGCTCGACCATCCCCGGCCGTTTCCACGGCTGCGGCCATGACGGCCACACCACGATGCTGCTCGGCACCGCGCGCTATCTCGCCGAGACCCGCAACTTCGACGGCACCGTGCACTTCATCTTCCAGCCGGCGGAGGAAGGCCTCGGCGGCGCACGCGCGATGATCAAGGACGGCCTGTTCCAGAAGTTTCCCTGCGACGAGCTCTACGGCCTGCACAACGCGCCCGACCTGGAGCATGGCGAGATCGCGATCCTGCCCGGTCCGGCCATGGCCGGCGCCGATTTCTTCGACATCCGCATCTCCGGTTACGGCGCCCATGGCGCGATGCCCGAGCGCTCCAAGGACGCGGTGGTGATCGCGACCAGCGTGGCGCAGGCGATCCAGACCATCGTCAGCCGCAATGTCGAACCGCTGCAGGCGGCCGTTGTCTCGATCACGCAGATCCATGCCGGCTCGGCCTACAACGTCATTCCCGGCGATGCCTGGCTGTGCGGCACCGTGCGCGCGTTCTCGGACCCCGTGCGCGCGCTGGTGCGCGAGCGCATGCGCGCGATCTGCGCCGGCATGGCGGCGGCGTTCAATTGCGAGATCGATGTCGACATCCGCGACACGTTCAGCGTGCTGGTGAACCAGGAGGAGCAGTCCAAGGTCGTCGAGCAGGTCGCGCGCACCGTGGTCGAGCCGTCCAAGGTGCTGACCCGCTCGACGCCGAAGATGGGCAGCGAGGATTTCGCCGACATGCTGCAGACGATTCCGGGCGCCTATTTCTGGGTCGGCCATGAGGGCTCGGTGCCGGTGCACAATCCCGGCTATGTGCTCGACGACAAGATCCTGCCGATCGGCGCCAGCATGTTCGCCCGCATCATCGAGACTCGTCTGCCGGCAGCTTAGCGCTGATCTACGTCAATGAGCGGGCGCGAATTGAGATGAACTTCGGCAACGGAGCACCAGCATGCACAAGCCCGCCTCTGACGACATCACCTCGCTGCACGATCTCTCCGCGGTCGACCTGATCGCCGGCTATCGCGCGCGCCAGTTCTCGCCGTCCGAGGTGATGGACGACGTGCTGGCGCATGTCGCAGTGTGGGAGCCGCACATCAAGGCGCTGTATCTGCTCGATGTCGACGGGGCGCGGGCGGAAGCGAAGGCCTCGACCGAGCGCTGGGCCAAGGACGAGCCGGCAGGCGTCCTCGACGGCGTACCGGCGACGGTGAAGGACAACATCGCCACCAAGGGCCAGCCGATGCCGCTCGGCGCAGCCAGCGTCACGCGCGCGCCGCTGGCGGCCGACGCGCCGCCGGTGGCGCGGCTGCGCGAGGCCGGCGCGATCATCTTCGCCAAGACCACGATGCCCGACTACGGCATGCTGTCGTCGGGCCTGTCGAGCTTCCATCCGCAGACGCGCAATCCGTGGGACCTGCGGATGAACCCCGGCGGCTCCAGCGCCGGCGCGGGTGCCGCGGCCGCAGCCGGCTATGGCCCGCTGCATGTCGGCACCGACATCGGCGGCTCGATCCGGCTGCCGGCGTCGTGGTGCGGTCTCGTCGGCCTCAAGCCGAGCTTCGGCCGCGTGCCGATCGATCCGCCCTATGTCGGCCGCGTCGCCGGGCCGATGACGCGCATCGTCGACGACGCTGCGCTGATGATGAGCGTGCTGTCGAAGCCGGACAGGCGCGACGGCACCAGCCTGCCGCCCTCGGACCTGCACTGGAAGGTCGCGGAGAAGCCGGTGCGCAAGCTGCGCATCGGCGTGATGCTCGACCTCGGCGGCGTCGGCCAGGCGCTCGAGGAGCCGGTGCGTGCGACGACGCTGGCGGCCGCAAAAGCCTTCGAATCCGCAGGTGCCGTCATCAGCGAGGTGAAGGGCTTCCTGACCCGCGAGATGCTCGACGGTCTCGACAATTTCTGGCGTGCGCGGCTGTGGGACGATCTGGCGCGGCTCGCGCCCGACGTTCGTGCCAAGACCCTGCCCTACATCCTGCAATGGGCCGAGCGCGGCGCCGCGCTGTCGGGCGTCGAGGTCATCAGGGGCTTCAACGTCACAATGACCCTGCGCGCCGCCGCAGCAAGACTGTTCTGCGACTATGACTACATCATCTCTCCGACCTCGCCCGGCGTGAAATTCCCCGCCGAGTTCGCCTCGCCGCTCAACGACCCCGAGAGGCCGTTCGAGCACATCACCTACACCGTGCCGTGGAACATGTCGGAGAACCCGGCGATCTCAGTCAATGCCGGCTATGACGCCGACGGCTTCCCGATCGGCCTGCAGATCATCGGCCGCCGCTTCGACGATGTCGGCGTGCTCGGGATGGCGAAGACGTTCGAAGGATTGCGCAGCGAGCAGCGGCCATGGCCGGTGGCGCCCTGACGGATTCGTAGGGTGGGGCAAAGGCGCGTACACGGCGCTATCCACGCTCACCGCTGCTGACGGGCGCCGTGCCCACCGCCGGACCATCGGTGAAAATGGTGGGCACGTCGCCGCGCGCGATGCGCGCCGCGCCTTTGCCCACCCTACGGAATACCATACGCACTTGCCGCATGGCCTGATGCTTGCGCATCGGTCCGGAATGACGTTTCTAACAACGAGAACAATAACACATCAGGAAACACCCATGGCGTATCAGACCATTCTCTACGACGTCGCCGACAAGATCCTCACCATCACGCTGAACCGGCCGGAGAAGCTCAACGCCTTCACCGGCACCATGATGGAAGAGCTGATCGACGCCTTCGACCGCGCCGACAAGGATGACGGCGTCAGGGCGATCATCGTCACCGGAGCGGGCCGCGCCTTCTGCGCCGGAGCCGACCTCTCCTCCGGCGCCGACACGTTCGATCGCGATGCCAAGCGCGGGCCGGTGAAGCGCCACGCCGATGGCCGCGTCGACTATTCTGATCCGCAGGTGCGCGACGGCGGCGGCCAGGTGACGTTGCGCATCTTCAAGTCGCTGAAGCCGGTCATCGCCGCGGTGAACGGCCCGGCCGTCGGCATCGGTGTCACCATGCAGCTCGCGATGGACATCCGCATCGCCTCGGAGGGCGCGCGGTTCGGCTTCGTGTTCTCCCAGCGCGGCATCGTGCCGGAGGCGGCGTCGAGCTGGTTCCTGCCGCGCATCGTCGGCATCTCGCAGGCGCTGGAATGGTGCTACACCGGCCGCGTGTTTCCGGCGCAGGAAGCGCTCGCCGGCCGTCTCGTCAGCAAGGTGGTGCCGCCGGAGGAACTATTGCCCACCGCGCGCGCCCTGGCGCGCGAGATCGCAGACAAGACCGCGCCGGTGTCGATCGCGCTGATCCGTCAGATGATGTGGCGCATGATGGGCGCCGACGATCCGATGGAGGCGCACAAGGTCGACAGCCGCGGCATCTACGCGCGCGGCCGCTCCGACGACGTCAAGGAAGGCGTGGTGTCGTTCCTGGAGAAGCGCCCGGCGCAGTTCAAGAACACCGTCACCGCCGACATGCCGGACTATTTCCCGTGGTGGGACGAGCGGGAGTATAAATAGAACGCTGTCATCCCGGACAAGCGCGCGGCACGCGCGCGCCGATCCGGGATCAACAGCCACCGGATGCCGTTTGGCGAGGAACGACGTCCAGGGTGCCGCACGATGGATCACGCGGTATGGGTCCCGGCGCTGAGGCCGGGACGACAGCGAGTGGCGCCCGCGTCACTCCTTCATCAGCGCCACGATCATCGGCGCCACGCGCTCGGCCGCTTTCGCTCGATGAGCAGCCAATCCCATCGCGTGCGATCGCTCACGCCGCGTTGATGCCGCGAATGAAGGCATCGACATGGCGGCGCATGCTCTCGGACTGGCGCAGCAGCTCCGCCGACGCCCCGAGCACCTGGCTGGCGGTGACGCCGGACTCGTTTGCGGCGGCCGTGACCTGCTGGATGTTCTGCGAAATCTCGTCGGTCCCCTTGGCCGCGTGCTGGACGTTGCGCGCCATCTCGCGCGTGGCCGCGCCCTGCTCCTCGACGGCATTCGCGATCGACGACGCGATCTCGTTCAGCTCGCCGATGGTCGTGGTGATGCCGCGGATGGCCCGCACGGCCTCGCTCGACACCTCCTGCATTCCGGAGATCTGCGCGCGGATCTCGCCCGTCGCCTTGGCGGTCTGCTCCGCGAGCAGCTTCACCTCGCCGGCGACGACGGCAAAGCCGCGGCCGGCTTCGCCCGCCCGCGCGGCCTCGATGGTCGCATTGAGCGCGAGAAGGTTGGTCTGGCCGGCAATGTCGCTGATCAACCGCACGATGTCGCCGATCCGTTCGGCCATGCTGGAAAGGCCCTGCACGGTCTCGTTGGTCCGCTGCCCTTCCGCGGCCGCCTTCTGCGCCATGTCGGCCGACTGCGTCACCTGACCGCCGATGCCCGCGACTGAGCTCGACAGTTGGTCCGTCGCCGCGGCCATCGTCTGCATGTTGCTCGATGCGGCCTCGGTCGCCTGCGCGACGCTGCTCGCTTCACTGCAGGTCCGGCTCGCCGTCCGGTTCATCACGGCAGCCGTCGATTCGAGCTGTGCCGAGGCTGAGATCACGCTATCGATCACGGCCGCGATATCGCCGCTGAAACGGTCGGTCAGCTCGCCGACGCGCTTGGCTTTTTCGGCGCGCTGGCTCATCGCTTCCGCATCCCTGGCGGCGAGCTCGGCGCCATGGATCATGTTCTCCTTGAAGACCTGCACGGCTCTCGCCATCAGGCCGACTTCGTCCCGCCGATCGACCGCGTCGATCGCGGTGCTCACATCGCCCTTCGCCAGCCGCGTCATCGTATCGGCCAGCGCGTTGATCGGCCCGGTGATGCTGCGCGCCAGCGCGACGACGATCGCGAGGCTCAGCGCCAAGGCGAGCAGCAGCAGCACGCCGACGGCGGCGAGGCTGGCCGTGGCCGCGGCCTGCTTGCCGGCCATCAGCTCCGACAGCTCGGCGGCCAGAGCGTCTTCGACCTGCTTCAGGAGATCGATCCGCAGCGTGGCCGCATCGAACCAGGCTTTGCTCGCAAGCCCTTTGAAATCGCCGCTGACGCCGCCCTGCTCCACCACCTTGCGCATGGCAACGACGCCGTCGATCGCCGGTCCGGTCATCGCCGCATCGAACGCCGCGCGCCCTCTCGCCGAGACGGCGGCGCGAAATGCCGCGAAATAACTGTCCTGTGCTGCAGCCAGCCCTATGGCACGCGCATAGGCGGCCTGCTCGAAGCGACCGGCGGCAAGTCCTCCCGCCACGACGGCGCGCTCCAGGCCGGCGCGCTCCTTGCCTTCCGTCAGGTTGCCATAGGCGATGATCGCCTTGGAGATGTCGTCATCATCGCTCAGCGTCGACATGCTGCTGATCAGACTGGTCAGCCGGGCGACAATCTCGGTGAGAGCGCTGACGGCCGCCGCCGGCGTTATGGCTTGCGCGTCGATGTCGCCGCGATGGCGATCGAGCTGCGCCAACGCCTGCTCGCTCGCCTGCGCCGCCTCGGCCAGCGCGCCGCTCCGGCGCAGCCCGTCCAGCGCGGCGACCGCATGCGCGCGCTCGCCGTCGGTCAGCCTGCGCTGCTGATCCAGCTCGGCGCGCATCTGCGTGCCCTTGCTGCTGAGAAACGCCGACGACATGCCGCGCTCACGCTGCAGCTCATGAACGAAACGGCTGAGCTTGCCGACGGCTTCCGCCACCGGCTGCATGTGCATCATCTCGACGCGCACCGCCCATTTCGTGGAGATCTCGTAGGCCGCCAACGCAGCCAATGTGAGGATGGGCAGCAATGCAGACAGGGCAATGCGGTGAAGTATCTTCGACGTCTTCAACATGATCGGCCTCAACCTGTCCGATCATTCTATGAATCCAGTGGTAAAAAAATACATAGACCCGTCCGCCACATTTTTGGGCAGGCCTGCAAACTAGTCCATCACCAGCGCCAGGCGGCCGATCGCCTTGCGCTCGATCAACAGCCGCATCGCCACTGCGTAATCCTCGAACGGCACACGGTGCGACACGTTCGGCCGCAGCTTGCCCTGCTCGGCGAAGGCCAGCAGCGCCGCCATGCGTCGCTCTCCGAGTTCAGGGTCCCTGCGCACGGCCTCGCCGGCGCGCACGCCGAGCACGCTGGCGCCCTTCATCAGGATCAAATTGGTGCGTGCGAGCCCGATGCCGCCGGTGAAGCCGATCACGAGCAGCCGCGCGCCCCAGGCGATGCAGCGGACGCTGTGCTCGAACACCTCGCCGCCCACCGGGTCGAACACGACGTCGACGCCCCGCCCATCCGTGATGCGCTTGACGGCGTCGCGGAACGGCTCGCGCGCATACAGCACGAGATGATCGGCGCCACGCGCGCGTGCCACCGCGAGTTTCTCCTCCGAGGACGCTGCTGCAATGACCGTCGCGCCCAAGAGCTTGCCGATCTCGACGGCGGCGAGGCCGACGCCGCCACCGGCGCCGTGCACCAGCAGAGTCTCGCCGGGCTTGAGCTGGCCGCGATCGACCAGCGCGTGATGGGCGGTGCCGTGGCCGGCGAGATAGGTCGCGCCTTCCGCGTAGTCGAAGGTCGACGGCAGCGGCGTGAGCTGGCTCCCCGCCACCACCGCCTCCTCGGCGTAAGCACCGAAGCGCATGCGGACGATGACCTTGTCGCCGACGGCATGGCCGGTCACGGCGGCGCCGATCGCGATGACATCGCCGGCCGCCTCCACGCCGGGCGTGAACGGCAGCTCCGGCTTGAGCTGATACTCACCCGCCGCCATCAGAATGTCCGGGAAATTGATGCCGGCCGCGCGGATCCTCACCCGCACCTCGCCGTCAGCCAACACACGAGACGGCAGGCTTTCCAGCCTCAGCTTCTCCGGCGGGCCGAGCTCGCGGCAGACGATCGCCCGCGCCATCAGCCGGCGCGCCCCTTCGCCCTTGCCAGCGCTTCGCGGATCAGCGGCAGCCGATCGTTGCCGAAATACATGTCGGTTACATTGACGAAGATGGTCGGCGAGCCGAAGCCGCCGCGCTTGACGACCTCCTCGGTGTTGATGCGCAGCTGGTCCTTGATGCCCTGCTGGGCGATGCCCGCGAAGAAATCCTTCGGGTCGATGCCGACACGCCGGCACACCTCCGTCAGCACGGCATCCTGCGAGATGTCCTGGTCCTCCCCCCAGTAGATCTCGAACACGGTCCGCGCGAACGGCACCATGTCCTGCCCCAGCCAGATGCAGCCGCGCATCGCCTTGACGCTGTTCACCGGAAACACCGTCGGCGGCATCTTGATCCTGAGCCCGGCCGAGCGCGCCCAGTCGCCGAGGTCCTTCAGCATGTAGGCCGCTTTGGCCGGCACCGGCTTCTCGCGTTGCGCATAGACGCTGGGATTGACGGTGTTGAAGATGCCGCCGACGAGAATGGGCCGCCAGACGATGTCGACGCCGAACTCGCGTGCGAGCGGCTGGATGTTGTGGAAGGCCAGATAGGTCCAGGGGCTGGAGCAGTCGAAGAAGAATTCGATCATGTGTGTTTCCTCAAGGTCTTGATGCGTTCGTCATCGAGAGCGCCACGGAGTCATTGAGACCATTAGTGTCGCCCCTGGATTGCTTCGCTGCGCTCGCAATGACGGCGGAGGCAGTTGGCGCACATCACTCTCTCCGTCATTGCGAGAAGCGTAGCGACGAAGCAATCCAGGGGCTGCAACATACGGTCTGGATGGCTTATCCCCGCTTATCCCCATGCTCCTCGCGATGCCGCGGAGCTCGCTCACGATCTCCCCATCATCTCCTTCGCGCGCGCGCCGAACATCACATGACGCGACTGCTCGTTGAACGGCTCCTTGACGAACTTGCCGATCGCAAGCCCGGCCTGCAGCTGCGGCCGCGCGCGCAACGTCGCGTACCAGCGCTTGGTGTGGGGGTAGTCGTCGAGCGTGAAGCCCTGGGCCTTGTGCGTCATCATCCAGGGAAAGCAGGCGATGTCGGCGATCGAATAGTCGTCGCCGGCGACATAGGCGCCGGTCTTGCCGAGCTGCACGTCGAGCACGTGGAACAGCCGCGCGACCTCATCACGATAACGCTGGATCGCATAAGGGATCTTCTCAGCCGCATAGAGCGCGAAATGGCCGTGCTGGCCCATCATCGGCCCCAGCCCCGCCATCTGCCACATCACCCATTGGATCACGCGCGAGCGCGCCCGCATCTCCTGCGGCAGGAAACGGCCGGTCTTGTCGGCGAGATAGATCAGGATGGCGCCGGTCTCGAACACCGGGAACGGCGCGCCGCCATCGGCCGGCGCATGATCGACGATCGCCGGAATCCGGTTGTTGGGGCTGATCGCCAGGAACTCCGGCTTGAACTGGTCGCCGGCCCGGATGTCGACGGGAATGACGTTATAGGGCAGCCCGAGTTCCTCGAGCATGATCGAGATCTTCCAGCCGTTCGGCGTCGGCGCGTAATGGAGATCGATCATGCTTTCCCCGATTCCTTCCCCGGACCATTATGCCGCGCCGCGGAACACGCGAGGCGGCTTCGTTCTTCTGTACCTGAAGGGTAAGCCATGGCAGACAGGCGCTCAAGCCTGACCGCCCCTATGCTGGAGAGTTCGACCATGCTGTTTCCATCGACCATCGCAGGCTCGCTGCCGAAGCCGGAATGGCTGGCCGAGCCGAACGTGCTGTGGGCCCCGTGGAAGTCGAAGGGCGATGAGCTTGCGCGCGCCAAGCGCGACGCGACCATTCTCGCGCTGAAGCTGCAGGAGGATTCCGGCATCGACATCCTCACCGAGGGCGAGCAGTCGCGCCAGCATTTCGTGCACGGCTTCCTCGAGCGGGTCGAGGGCATCGACTTCGCGCACAAGGTCGAGATGGGCATCCGCAAGGACCGCTACAAGGCGATGGTGCCGCAGGTCGTGGCGCCGTTGTCGCTGAAGGGCCGCGTCCATGGTGACGAGGCGCGGATCGCGCGCACGCACACCACGCGCGCCGTGAAGTTCACCCTGCCGGGGCCGATGACGATCATCGACACCATCGCCGACGACTACTATGGCGACCGCGTCAAGATGGCGTTCGCCTTTGCCGAGTTGCTGAACCAGGAAGCGAAGGCGCTGCACGACGACGGCATCGACATGATCCAGTTCGACGAGCCCGCCTTCAACGTCTACATGGACGAGGTGCGCGATTGGGGCATCAAGGCGCTGGAGCGCGCCGCCGAGGGGCTGACCTGCCCGACGGCCGTGCACATCTGCTACGGCTACGGCATCAAGGCCAACACCGACTGGAAGGAGACGCTCGGCGGCGAGTGGCGGCAGTATGAGGAGACGTTCCCGGTCATTGACGCCAGCACCATCCAGCAGGTCGCGGTCGAATGCCGCAACTCGAAGGTGCCGATCGAGCTGCTCGGCCTGCTCAAGAACAAGATCGTGCAGGCCGGCGTCATCGACGTCGCCAGCGACGCGATCGAGACCGCCGAGGACGTCTGCAAGACCATCGAGGACGTCATGAAGGTGGTGCCGAAGGAGAACATCATCGCCACGACCAATTGCGGCATGGCGCCGATGCGGCGCGAGATCGCGGAGGCCAAGCTGATGGCGCTCGGCACCGGCGCAAAGCTGGCACGGCAGCGGTTCGCGTAGTTCGTAGCCCGCCTGAGCGCAGCGACATGCGGGTTCAACGCAGCACCGCACGAGACCTCGGATATCGCTTCGCTCATCCGGGCTACGAGGCTTGTGCGCTCGGATGCAGCACGGGCCGAAAGCCGGCCTCCAACGTGCGCAATGTGGACGGCGGCGTCAGCAGCCGCGGCGCCGTGAGATCGTCGCGCGCAGCACCGTAGCCGGTAAAGCACCAGGGCAGCGCCCTGCCCTGCACGACCAAGAAGCATTCTTCGTCGACCTGAACCATCGCGCCGTCGGGCAGCTCGCTCCACGGCATCGGCAGTGGGTGCAACCGCTTCCTGCCGCGCTCCAGCCGCTCGCGGTGCAGGACCTTGTCGATCTCCGCAGCCCGAACCCCGCTGACGCCATTGCCCTCTTCCCACGCGCCGCGAAACCGGTTGGCGTCGTCGCGACGGCAGTAGAAGCAGGGGCGATGGCCGGCGGCGAAGGCCGTGGCCTCGTCGAGGAAGAACAGCTCGGTCCAGCTGCGCCGTGCCATCACCTCCCGGCGGCGGCCGCGGAAGTTGCACAGGCAGACCAGCCAGGCGGAGCTCGACCAGCGCTTCCGCAGCAGCGTCTTCGTCGCGGGATCATGGATGATGCCGCGATTGCCGGTGAACAGGCCGCGATGCGGCGTGGCGACGATGTCGCCTGTAGGCGTCACGCGGTTCTGCAGAGGCATCCGTCTCCTCCGCCTTCGGCTCCGGAGCAGGCGAATAGCGAGTGGCGAATAGCGAGTGGCGAATAGCGAATAGGGCAACCACCAGCCCCTATTCCCTATTCGCTACTCCCTATCCGCCATTCGCGCCCTCCTCACGCCGCCCCGTCGCGCAGCGGCGGCGCGAAGGACAGCGCGGTGTCCCAGGGGAAGAATATCCAGGTGTCCTGCGACACCTCGGTGATGAAGGTGTCGACCAGCGGCCGGCCCTTCGGCTTGGCGTAGACGGTGGCGAAATGCGCGTCGGGGAGAATCTCGCGGACCATGCGTCCGGTCTTGCCGGTGTCGACGAGGTCATCGACGATCAGGAGCCCTTTGCCGGTGCCGCCACCGAGTTGCGCGGTGTCGTTTGAAATCCCCTTGAGGACCTGAAGCTCGCCCTGCTTGGTGTGGTCATAGCTCGCGATGCAGATCGTATCGATGACCCGCACGCCTAGCTCGCGCGCCACGATCGCCGCCGGCACCAGTCCGCCGCGGGTGATGGCCACCACGGCATGAAACGGCCCGATCTCGTTCAGCCGCCAGGTCAGCGCCCGGCAATCGCGATGAAACTGGTCCCAGGACACCGGGAAGGCCCGGCCCGCGCGCTCCTCTGCACTCAAAGTCTTGTCTGGCATCTCATCTCGTCCGTGAGTTCTCGAAAGCTGCCCCTGCTTTAGCGCGTCACGTTGAGCCCGGCGAGCATCTCCTTCACCGCAGCCATCGCGGCCGACAGCTTGTCCTGGTCGCGCGAGCGCACCACCAGATGCGTATTCGGCTTCTGGTCCTCGTCGATGAAGGGATAGCTGCCGATGATGGTGTCCGGGTGCGCCTTGGCGATCTCGCGCAAGGGACCGCCGATGTCGCCCTCGCGCGCATTGGCGCGCACCGTCTCGGACAGCATCCGCACGCCCGATTTCAGCTTCGGCGCCACGATGTCCATCATCGCCTGCATGATCGAGGGCACGCCGGCCATGACGATGACGTTGCCGAGCTTGAAGCCCGGCGCCAGGATGGTCGCGCTCTGGATCAGCTCGGCGCCGTCGGGGATGCGCGCCATGCGCAGCCGCGCTTCGTTGAGCTCCTGCTCGCTCCAGCGCTCTCGGAAGCGCGCCACCACCTCGGGATGGTGGTCGATGCCGACGCCGAACGCCTTCGCGATCGCATCCGCGGTGATATCGTCATGGGTCGGACCGATGCCGCCGGTGGTGAACACATAGGTGTAGCGATGCCGCAGCGCGTCGAGCGCCGCGATGATGTCCGGCTCGTCGTCCGAGACCACCCGGACTTCCTTGAGGTCGATGCCGAGATTGGTGAGGTATTCGGCGATGAAGCCGATGTTCTTGTCCTTGGTCCGGCCGGACAGGATCTCGTCGCCGATGACCAGCAACCCCGCGGTGACGATCTCGCTCATGGTTTCTCCTCGCATCTGCCGTCTCTTTTGGCCCGCCACGGCGCCAATGTCATCCGGAACGTCGCAGTCTATGCCGCGGATTTGAGCACGACGCAGCCGGTTTTTCGGGCATGGCTTCAGCAACCCCCACGAAATGCCGCAGGAGAATGCATATCGCGCTGGCCCGGCCCTTGCTACCGTCATGCAGAGTCATGCAGTGTATGGCGAGGCTGGGACACACGGGCATCTATGGCAGTTGCGTTCGACGAAATGAACGAGCCGGGCGGCGAGGTCCGTCAGGCTTATCAGGAGCTGTCGCGGTGGCTGAAGGAAACGCCGCCGGAGGCGCTGGAGTATCGCCGCCACGAGGCGGAGCTGCTGTTCCGGCGAATCGGCATCACCTTCGCGGTCTATGGCGAGGCGGAGGCGCAGGAGCGGCTGATCCCGTTCGACGTCATTCCGCGCATCCTGTCGGGCAAGGAATGGGCGCTGCTGGAAAAGGGGCTGAAGCAGCGCGTCAAGGCGCTGAACATGTTCCTGCGCGACATCTATCACGGCCGCGACATCCTGCGCGCCAACGTCGTGCCGGATGACCTGATCTTTCAGAATCCCGTGTTCCGCCCGGAGATGAACGGGCAGGACGTGCCGCACGACGTCTACGTCCACATTGCCGGCATCGACATCGTCCGCGTCGACGCCAACGACTTCATCGTGCTCGAGGACAACGCGCGCACGCCGTCCGGCGTGTCCTACATGCTGGAAAACCGCGAGATCATGATGCGGCTGTTTCCGGACCTGTTCGCGCGCCACCGTGTCGCGCCGGTCGAGCGCTATCCGGACGAGTTGCTGTCGGCGCTGCGCTCGGTCGCGCCGCTCAGCGCCTCGGCCGAGCCGACGGTGGCGCTGATGACGCCCGGCATCTACAACTCCGCTTATTACGAGCACTCCTTTCTCGCCGACAAGCTCGGCATCGAGCTGGTCGAGGGCCGCGACCTCATCGTCAAGAACGATGAGGTGTTCATGCGCACCACCGAGGGGCTGAAGCGGGTCGACGTGATCTACCGCCGCGTCGACGACGACTTCCTCGACCCCCTCACCTTCCGCCCCGACTCGGCGCTCGGCGTGCCCGGCCTGATGTCGGCCTACGTCGCCGGCAACGTCACGCTCGCCAACGCGGTCGGCACCGGCATCGCCGACGACAAGGCGATCTACTCCTACATGCCGGACGTCGTGAAGTTCTATCTCGGCGAGGAGCCGATCCTGAAGAACGTGCAGACCTGGCGCTGCCGCGAGCCGCAGGATCTGTCCTACGTGCTCGACCATCTCGGCGAACTCGTGGTCAAGGAGGTGCACGGCTCGGGTGGCTACGGCATGCTGATCGGCCCGGCCGCCACCAAGGCGACCATCGAGGCGTTCCGCGACAAGCTGAAGCGTGAGCCGGAGGGCTTCATCGCCCAGCCGACCTTGGCGCTGTCGACCTGCCCGACCTGCGTCACGTCAGGGCTGGCGCCGCGCCATGTCGACCTGCGCCCGTTCGTGCTCACCGGACGCGACCACACCACCATCGTGCCGGGCGGCCTCACCCGCGTGGCACTGAAGGAAGGCTCGCTGGTGGTCAATTCCAGCCAGGGCGGCGGCACCAAGGACACATGGGTGCTGGATGAGTAAGCCTCGCCTCACAAACCTTCGATCCATACTTGCCTTTCCCGCCACCGAGGCGGGATCACTCCGCAGCTTGTAGATTGCCCATGCTGTCGCGCACCGCCGAAAACCTGTACTGGCTGGCTCGCTACGTCGAGCGCGCCGAGTATCTCGCCCGCACCATCGACGCCACCTTGCGCGTCACCGCCCTTCCCGCGGCCTATATCGGCAAGACCAACGAGTGGGAGTCGGCGCTGATGACCGCCGGCGTCAATGTCAGCTTCTACGAGCACTACTCCGAGGCCAACGAGCAGAACGTCGTCGAATATCTCTCGTTCAATCCGTCGAACCCGTCCTCGATCAAGAACTGCATCGAGGCCGCCCGTCTCAATGCCCGCTCGGTCCGCACGGCGCTGACCTCGGAGATGTGGGACACGCTCAACGGTTCCTGGATCGAGCTGCAGGAGGTGTGGAGCAAGGGCACCAAGACGCGCGAGGATCTCGCGCGCTTCCTGCGCTTCGTGCAGGAGACCTCGCTGCGCTTCGACGGCTCGGCCTACCGGACGATGTTGCGCAACGACGCCTACTGGTTCTCGCGGCTCGGCCTGCATCTGGAGCGCGCCGACAACACCGCGCGTATTCTCGACGTCAAATATCACGTGCTGCTGCCCGAGGACGAGCATGTCGGCGGCCCGCTGGACTATTATCAATGGACCTCGATCCTGCGTTCGGTGTCGGCGCTCACGGCCTATCACTGGGTCTATCGCGAGACGCTGAAGCCCTGGCTGATCGCGGACCTCTTGATCCTCAACGACACGCTGCCGCGCTCGCTGGCGAGCTGCTACGGCAACCTCGTCCGCAATCTC
Organism: Bradyrhizobium sp. SZCCHNR1098; assembly: GCF_032489375.1. Lineage (NCBI taxonomy): Bacteria > Pseudomonadati > Pseudomonadota > Alphaproteobacteria > Hyphomicrobiales > Nitrobacteraceae > Bradyrhizobium > Bradyrhizobium sp. SZCCHNR1098. The sequence continues at coordinate 320,066 of NZ_JAUEXY010000003.1, read as the reverse complement.
GACCAGATTGGCGTCGCCTATGGCCGCCAGGGGGCGGCGCAGCGCCATGCCCGCGGCGTCCGCAATCGGCTCGACCACTCCAACATGGACGACATCTTCCAGCGCGGCGTGCACGAGTTCATCCAGGAGTTCATCGCCGACAATTCGCGACTTGGAGAGATCATCACCAAGCAGTATCTGATCTGAGCGCCCGGAGCGCAGCGGAAACAGCGATGGGCGGCCGTCGGACTGTGTCTGCGAGACCACGTCCGGCGCCGGGCGCCCTCCCCTTCGCCCGAGGGGTCCTCCTTCCCCCTTTCAGGGAGAGGTGAAACGAGCTACCGCGGACAGCACATCTGACGAAGACTGGTCGACCGCCATGCGCCTGCGTATCTCCCATTCCACCACCTACCGCTACGAGCCAGCGGCGACCGGCGCCATCCAGATCATCCGCATGACGCCCGGCAGCAATGACGGCCAATATGTGGCGGAGTGGCAGATCGACGTGTCGACCGATGCCCGCCTCGACATGCATGAAGACGCATTCGGCAACGTCACCCATGTGATCACCCATGGCGCACTCGAGGACCTCACGATCACGGCCGAAGGCCTGGTCGAGACGCACGACACCGGCGGCGTGTTGAAGGGAGCGGACGAGCGCTTCCCGCCCAGCTTCTTCCTCCGGCAGACACCCCTCACGGCTGCCAATGCCGCCATGACCGCCGTCGTGCGCGATCTGCGCGCGGAATCGGACAGCGACGTGCTCGGTCTTCTGCACACCCTGATGGTGCAGGTCTACGAGCACATGACCTTCGACGAGGATCCGACCCACAGCGGCACCTCGGCGGCGGAAGCCTTCGTGCTGAAGCGCGGCGTCTGCCAGGACTATGCGCATATCTTCATCGCCTGCGCGCGCGCCGCCGGCATCCCCGCGCGTTTCGTGTCCGGCCACTTCCTGCGCTCTGATGGTGCAGTGCACCAAGAAGCCGGCCATGCCTGGGCGGAAGCCTATGTGCCGAATCTCGGCTGGGTCGGTTTCGACGCCGCCAACTGCATCTGCACCACCGACGCCCATGTCCGGGTCGCCATCGGGCTCGATTATCTCGGCGCCGCCCCGGTGCGCGGCACCCGCTATGGCGGCGGGACCGAGACGCTCACCGTGAAGGTGAAGGTCGAGCAGGTCGGCCGCGGCGGTCCGTCGCAATCGCAGTCGCAGCGCCAGTCCTGAATTCCGGAACCGCCGGTCTTCCCGTGGCCCGCATGAGCGGCTTGTCCGCCGAAGCCCGCAAGGGCGAAGGCGGAAGCGACATGCGGGTTCACCGAGACAGCGCGTGAGATCCCGGATGTCGCTCCGCTCATCCGGGCTACGGAAGTGCGGGGTTGGACGAAGGGGCGATTTTCGCTAGTAATTCGCGCAATGGCTCGAGGGGACTGAGATGACCTATTGCTGCGGAATTCTGGTGCGTGACGGCCTCGTCATGATCGCGGACACCCGAACCAACGCCGGTCTCGACAACGTCTCGACCTTCCGCAAGCTGCACATCTTCTCCAATCCGGGCGAGCGCATCGTGGCGGTCGCCAGCGCCGGCAATCTCGCCGTCAGCCAGTCCGTGCTCTCGACCTTGACCGAAGGGATGGAGGACCCCGAGACCGGCGAGGTCGAGACCCTGATGAACGCGCCGACGATGTTTCAGGCCGCACAGCGCATCGGCAAGGCGATCCGCATGGTGCACGCCACCGAAGGCCCGGCGCTGAAGGCCGAAGACATCTCGTTCGACGTCTCCTTCCTGTTCGGCGGCCAGATCAAGGGCTCGCGGATGCGGCTGTTCATGGTCTACACCGCCGGCAACTTCATCGAATGCACCACCGACACGCCCTATCTGCAGATCGGCGAGCACAAATACGGCAAGCCGGTGCTGGACCGCGCCATGCATTACGACGTCGAGCTCTACGAGGCGCTGAAGACGGGCCTGATCTCGATGGACTCGACGATGCGCTCCAATCTCGGCGTCGGCCTTCCGATCGACGTGCTGGTGGTGCGCGCGGAGGCCTGCGAGGCCGACCTCAACCACCGCATCGAGGCCGGCGAGCCCTATTTCCACGATCTCCGCTCGCGCTGGTCGGCGGCCCTGCGCGCGGCGCACAACAACATTCCAAGGCCGCCCTACAAGACTCAGAGCGAGTCGAAACACTGAAACTGCAGAACACTGCAAGACACGTGAACTGAAGGTGAGGAAACATGGCTGAAGCGGCAAAGAAGATCGCCCTGGTGACGGGCGCAGGCACGGGGGTCGGCCGCGCCGCATCGCTGGCGCTGATGAAGGGCGGCTTCACCGTGGTGCTGGTCGGCCGCCGCAAGGAGATGCTGGAGGAGACCGCGAAGCTCGGCGAGCCGGGCATGAGCCTGCCCGTCCCCGCCGACATGACCGATCCCGCCTCGATCGCGGCACTGTTCGACACCGTGAAGTCGACCTACGGCCGACTCGACGTGCTGTTCAACAACGCCGGCATGGGTGCGCCGCCGGTGCCGTTCGAGGACCTCACTTTGCAGCAGTGGCAGTCGGTGGTGGCGACCAACCTCACCGCGCCGTTCCTGTGCACGCAGCACGCCTTCCGCATCATGAAGGATCAGTCGCCGCGCGGCGGCCGCATCATCAACAACGGCTCGATCTCGGCGCATGCACCGCGACCGTTTTCCTCGCCCTACACCTCGACCAAGCACGCGATCACGGGTCTGACGAAAGCGTCGAATCTCGACGGCCGCGCCTATGACATCGCGGTCGGCCAGATCGACATCGGCAACGCCGAGACGCCGATGACTGAGCGCATGGTCGGCGGCGTACTGCAGCCCGACGGCCGCATGATGCCGGAGCCGCGCATGGACGTGAAGGCCGTCGGCGACGCCGTCGCCTACATGGCCTCGCTGCCGCTCGACGCCAACGTCCTGTTCATCACCGTGATGGCGACCAAGATGCCGTTCGTGGGACGGGGCTAGCTGTGGAGCCTCAGTTTGTAGGGTGGGCAAAGGCGCTGACGCGCTGTCTCGGCAAACGAGATAGCAATTGGCGCCGTGCCCACCGTCTGGCCGCTCATGATGCCGCTCAAGGGTGGGCACGCTGCCGCCCTTCGGGCGGCCGCTTTGCCCACCCTACGGCAGGGTGCCTCCACGACTCCTACTCCAACCGCTCCACCTTCCGCAGCTCGGGAAACAGCTTCATCCACAGAAGCGCGACCGCGATGGTGCCGACGCCGCCGAGGATAGCGGCGGGCATGGCGCCGAGCAGCGCGGCGGTGATGCCGCTCTCGAACTGGCCGAGCTGGTTGGAGGCGTTGATGAACAGGAAGTTCACCGCGCCGACGCGGCCGCGCATCTCGTTGGGCGTCGCGAGCTGCACCAACGAGAAGCGGATCACGACGCTGATGGTGTCGGCGGCACCGAGAATGGCGAGCGCAGCGACCGAGATCCACATCACATGCGAGACGGCGAACACGACCGTCGCCGCGCCGAACACGATCACCGCCTGGAACATGCGCAGGCCGACGCGCCGCCGGATGGTGTAGCGCGCCAGCACCGCCGTCATCGCCAGCGCGCCGACCGCGGGCGCGGCGCGCAGCACGCCGAGCCCGAACGGCCCGGCCTGAAGGACGTCGCGCGCATAGATCGGCAGCAAGGCCGTGACGCCGCCGAGCAGCACCGCGAACAGATCGAGCGAGATGGTGCCGAGAATCGCAGGATGGGCGCGGATGAAGCGGACGCCAGCGAACAGGTCGGCCTTGCTGCCGTCGATCCGCTCGACCGGAACGTCCTCCGGTACCTGCATCAGGCCGGTCAGCCCCATGCCGGCAATCCAGAACAGCATCATGATGCCATAGGGTAGACCCGGCGCGACCGCATAGGCGAAGCCGCCGATGGCGGGACCGGCGATGGTCGCGAGTTGCGCGGCCCCGCTCGACAGCGCGCTCGCCCGCTGCAGCGTGCCTGCCGGGGCGATCAGCGGCAGCAGCGCCGCGGTCGCGGGGCTCTCGAACGCCCCGGCAATGCCGAGCACGAAGATCGCAGCAAACAGTTCGAATTCGCCGAGCTGACCGGTGGTGGCGCCCCAGCACAGATAGAGCGCCGTCAGCGCCTCGACGAGCTGACAGAGCTGCACGACGCGCTTACGCTGGAATCGGTCGGCGGCGCTGCCGGCGACGAACACCAGCAGCGCCGTCGGCAGGAACTGGATCAGCCCGACCATGCCGAGATCGAAGGCACGCCCGGTGAGATCGTAGATCTGCCAACCGATCGCCACTGCGGCGATCTGGCTCGCAAAGCGCGACAGGCTGCGGGACGACAGGAAGAACAGGAACGCGCTTTGCTTCAAGAGATCGCGCGCGCCGATCGGGACGGTGGACGACATGGTGGCGCCTGCGTGACGCAGGCCCAACTGCTTGTCAATCGCAAGCCCCGCATGGCCGCACGGCATTGCGCGCGGCTGTTCCCTGCGCTCATAATGAAACGGGGTTCGGGGGATCTGATGCTGCAGCTGCAATCGGGATTCGGGATCGTCGCGCTGCTCGCGATCGCATGGGCGCTCGGCGAGAACCGGCGCGCGGTGTCGCTGAAGCAGGCCGCGCTTGGCCTCGTGGTCACGATCCTGACCGCGCTCGTCCTGCTCAAGGTCCCCGCGGTTGCCCGCGCCTTCGGCGCCATCAACGACGTCGTCGGCGCCATCTCGTCGGCCTCGCGGGCCGGCACCTCCTTCGTCTTCGGCTATGTCGGCGGCGGCGCCCTGCCCTTCGACCTCAAGGCGCCCGGCGCCGACTTCGTGCTCGCCTTCCAGGCGTTGCCGATCGTGCTGGTCATGAGCGTGCTGACCACGCTGCTGTTCTACTGGCGGGTGCTGCCGCCCTTGGTGCGCGGCATGGCCTGGCTCTTGGAGCGCACGCTCGGCGTCGGCGGCGCCGTCGGCCTGTCGACCGCCGCCAACGTGTTCCTCGGCATGGTGGAAGCGCCGCTGTTCATCCGGCCGTATCTGGCGCAGATGACACGCAGCGAATTGTTTCTCGTCATGACCGGCGGCATGGCCGGAATCGCCGGCACCGTGCTGGTGCTCTACGCCACGCTGCTTGCGCCGCTGATCCCCGATGCCGCCGCGCATTTCGTCATCGCCTCGGTGCTCGGCGCGCCGGCGTCGATCCTGATCAGCCTGATCATGGTGCCGGAGACGTCGAAGCAGCTCACCGGCGGCGCGCTCGGCGAGGAGACCCAGGCCACCTCGACGATGGACGCGATCGTCAAGGGCACCAGCGCCGGGCTCGAGCTGCTGATGAACATCGTCGCGCTGCTGCTGGTGCTGGTCGCGCTGGTGCATCTCGCCAACGCGATCCTGTCGCTGTTGCCCGCCATCGGCGGCGCCGACATCTCGCTGCAGCGGCTGCTCGGCCTCGTCATGGCGCCGGTGTGCTGGCTGATGGGCCTGCCGTGGTCAGAGGCCGTCACGGCCGGCAGCCTGATGGGCACCAAGACGGTCCTCAACGAGCTGATCGCCTATGTCGAGCTGGCGAAGCTCGATGCGACGGCGCTCGATCCGCGCGCGCGGCTGATCATGCTGTACGCGATGTGCGGCTTCGCCAACTTCGCCAGCCTCGGCATCATGATCGGTGGACTCGGTACGATGGCCCCGACACGGCGCGACGAGATCAACGCGCTCGGCCTCAAATCAATCGTCTCCGGCACCCTCACCACCTGCCTGATGGGTGCGATCGTCGGGCTGCTGACGTGAGCTGAGCTCGGTCGTCATCGGCAGCAGTTGCGGCACGATCCTCGCCATCACGAGCTGGGAGCCCTCCGCCGTGAGATGCGCATGATCGAACGACAGCGGGACGTCGCCGACCGTGAGCGGACAGCGGCCGTTCTCGCAGACCGCCGACAGGATCGAGATGTAGGACAGGCCTTCGCTCGTCGACAGCGCCGCCTGCATCGCCTGATCCAGCGCAAAGATATCGGACCGGACGAACGCAACGGGATCCGGCGACATGCCGCGCAAGGTGGCGCGCGCCAGCATCGAGGGCAGCCGCGCCCGGAATTGCACGGAGGGACCGAGCAGCACCACCGCAATGCCGGCCTCGCTGAGACGCGCCAGCGTCAGCCTGAGATCGCGCACCATACCGGCAAAGCGCGGCGGGCGGGCGTTCTCGAGCCAGTCCGCCGACATCACCACGAGATCGGGCCGCGCCGTCACGAAATAGTCGCGCATCTGGCTTGCCAGGGCGCGGCAGGCCGCGATCCCCTGCGTCTCCGCGCTGAAGGTCGGCATGCAGGTCGGCTGGCTCGCCTGCATGACGTTGACGGCCTGCGGATCGATGCTCGCGGCGAGGCCGTGATAGTAGTGGGCCGCAAAGCTGTCGCCCCACAGCAGCACATTGATCTTGCCGCTCACCGGACGGAGACAATCCCCGGGCACGCGCCCGTCCGGCGTCGTGAAGCAGGTGCCGTAGCGATAGACCGGCTTCATGTCGTAGGCGTTGTAGGCGTCCAGCCGCTGCGCCGCGCGGTCGGCGTCCGACACGGCGCTAGCGCGTAGCAGGCCGACGCCGCTGCCGGCCAGCAGCAGCAGGCTCGCCAGCGCCGCAAGACCGAAGGTCGCGCGCGGGGTCGCGGCGAGCTGGCGATTGCGGAACGGTTGCTCGATGAAGCGCCAGGACAACGTGGCGACCGCGACCGTGAGGGCAAACAACGCCACCCGCTCCCAGCCGTCGAGCGCCAGGCCGGGCTTGGCGAAGCGCGCGAAGGCGAACAGCGGCCAGTGCCACAGATACAGCGAATATGAGATGCGGCCGACGAACGCCGCTACGCCGAGCGGTGACAACGGGCTACGCGGCACATTGGCAACGCCGACGCCGCTCCACAGGAACAGCGCCGCGCCAAGGCATGGCGCGAGCGCGTCGACGCCGGGAAAGCCCGGTCCGGGGCGCAACGCCAGAATCGGCACCGCCATCAGCAGCAGCGACAGCGCGCGGGCGCCGCGCTGGGCGAGACCCGGCCGCGGTGCGGGAAGTCCGGAAATCGCGACCAGGCCGCCGAGCAGGAATTCCCAGGCGCGCGGTGGGCTGAGGAAGAACGCACTCGCGGACGCGCCGCCTCGCATCAGCAGCAGACCGAGCGCGAACGAACCAACAGCCAGCAGCGCCAGCGTGACCGGCAGCGCCAGCCGTCGCCCGCGCGCTATCAGCAACACGGCCCAGACCACGACGGGCAGTACCAGATAGAACTGCTCCTCGACGGCGAGCGACCAAGTGTGCAGCAGCGGCTTCTCGACCGCGGCGTGGTCGAAATAGCCGGACTGCTGCCAGAAGAAGATGTTCGAGGTGAAGGTGACGACGGCGGCCGCGGAACGGAAGAACTCGGCGCGCTCGGAGCCCAGCATGTCCTGCGACGCCGGGATCGCCGCGAACGCCACCATGGCGTAGAGCGCCGGCAGCAGCCGCCGCACCCGCCGCTCGTAGAATTGCGCGAACGAAAAGCGGCCCGCCGCCATCTCCGCGGCAATGAAGCCGGTGATCAGGTAGCCGGAGATGACGAAGAAGATGTCGACGCCGACGAAGCCGCCGAAGATCGCCGGCGCCTCGAAATGGAATGCGACAACGGAGAGCACCGCGATGGCGCGCAGCCAGTCGATGTCCTCGCGATGGGCGGCACCTGAAGCCGAACCGGCGCCCGCGTTGGCGATGCGAGGCTGCACCGATGCGCGCGTGCGAGGCGCGCGCGGGATCGTGGGAGCGAACTGGACGACGAAGCGCGGCAACGGGACGGGTACGCCTTTACGCAAGCCCGCGGCGAACACCTCTTACGGATTCGTCGCCGGCCCATCCGTCCCAGTGACGCGAGACCGGATGTCAACACACACGCGCGATGGGACCGCTGTCCATCGCACGCAAATGTTTCCATCCATTTCTGTCGGCTTTACGTCGACAGTTCGACGGTTTTGAAGTCGGCCGGCAGGATCACTTCCAGCAGCTCGACGTCGTCGGAATAGTCGAGGATCATGTGCCGGATCTTCGGCGGCTGGGTCCAGCAACTGCCCTCCTGCATCAGCGTCTCGCCGACGCCTTCGAGGTAGCTCTTCACCCAGCCCTTGAGCACATAGACCATCTGGAAGTCGACCGCATGGGTGTGCAGCTTGGAGACTTCCTGCGGATTGCACGGCGGCAGCATGCGGATGACATGCGCGCGCGCCAAACCGTGCGTCGCGTCGGCGATGCCGAGGTCGCGGTAAACAGCATAGGCGCGCAGGCCGTCGGCCTTGAAGTCCTCCTCGCGGTGATGGCTGATGGCGACCTTCTGTTTGCGCCGGCGCGGCGCCGGCGCTGGTCGCCCCTTGCTCGCGAGCGCCTTGCGCGCCGAGGGCGCAGCCGCCCTACCCGGCTTGGCAGGCGCCGCGGAGGCGGTCTTCGCCGTCGGCTTTGTTTTTGCGGTTTTTCGCGGCGCGGCTTTCGCGGCGGCGCGTGATGCTGATTTGGCGGTGCGGCTCTTCTTGGCCATGGCGCTCTCCCTGCGTGTCCTCGCACGCGAGGATAGCACAACCTGCCGCTTTGCGGTTCGACCGATCGACGACCTCAACAGGGCCGAGGCAGCGCTTAACCCGGATGAGCGAAACGACATCCGGGGACTCACGCGCGTCCGCGTTGAACCCGGATATCGCTTCGCTCATCCGGGCTACGCGTCAGCCTCAATGCAGCCGGAAGATGCCGTCGACGGCGCGCAGCTCGGCCGGCTTGATCAGCTTGGAATGCGCCACCGTGACCGAGTACAAGGGGCCCTCGATCTTCTCCTGCCAGAACGCCAGGAAGTCCTGCAGCGCGGGGAATTTCGGAAACAGGTCGTAGTTCTGCCAGACATAGGTCTGCAGCAGCGAGCGGTGATCCGGCATCCGATACAGGATCTGCGCCGTCGTCAGCCCGTAACCCAGCACCTGTTTCCGAAAGTCCTCGGAAACCTCAACCTTCGACACCATGCCAACCTCCGTTTCTGGAGCGCATGTCCGTGTGGCCAACCGGGATCGAGCCACCCGGCAAAGATGCGCTCACTGCCAAGAAATGTGACGCATGTCCTCAACCCATCTCAAGCTTAAATGTTTAACGACATGTTGAAAAATGCTGCATTAGCAGCCACTTAGCCCAGGTGCTAATACGGGGTTTCATGGTTCGTTCCGCTCCCGTTAACGCTATCGGAACGCTTTGGCAGAGCCCGCAGTTGACTGCTAATTTTTCTGCTACAAGCCCTTGTCCGGCTGAATGCTCTCCCCTAAATCCAGCCCACGTGCTGGCACTCGCCGGCACCGACTGCCAAAATTCCAGAAACTGACAATCGCCTCAATAGCTTAGGAGGACTGTATGGCTTTCCGTCCGCTTCACGACCGCGTCGTGGTCAAGCGCATCGACGCCGAAGAGAAGACCGCTGGCGGCATCATCATCCCCGACTCGGCCAAGGAGAAGCCCTCGCAGGGTGAAGTGATCGCGGTGGGCCCGGGCGCCCGCGACGAGAGCGGCAAGCTGGTCCCGCTCGACGTCCAGGTCGGTGATCGCGTGTTGTTCGGCAAGTGGTCGGGCACCGAGGTCAAGATCGACGGCCAGGAGCTGCTGATCATGAAGGAAAGCGACATCATGGGCGTGCTCACCGACACCGCGTCGAAGAAGAAGGCCGCCTAAGCCCAACCCGCTCAACGCTCACCCTGAGGAGCGCCTGCGGGCGCCCTGCCCAGGGTGAGACGACCAATTCAACTCAGGGAAACCCAATATGTCAGCAAAAGACGTTAAGTTCGGCGTCGACGCCCGCGATCGCATGCTGCGCGGCGTGGACATCCTCGCCAATGCCGTCAAGGTCACGCTCGGCCCGAAGGGCCGCAACGTCGTCCTCGACAAGTCGTTCGGCGCTCCCCGCATCACCAAGGACGGCGTCACCGTCGCCAAGGAGATCGAGCTCGACGACAAGTTCGAGAACATGGGCGCGCAGATGGTGCGCGAAGTCGCCTCCAAGTCCGCTGATGCGGCCGGCGACGGCACCACCACCGCGACCGTGCTGGCCCAGGCCATCGTGCGCGAAGGCGCCAAGGCGGTTGCCGCCGGCATGAACCCGATGGATCTGAAGCGCGGCATCGACCTCGCGGTCGAAGCGGTCGTCGCCGATCTCGTCAAGAACTCCAAGAAGGTCACGTCGAACGACGAGATCGCCCAGGTCGGCACCATCTCCGCCAACGGCGACGCCGAGATCGGCAAGTTCCTCGCCGACGCCATGAAGAAGGTCGGCAACGAGGGTGTCATCACCGTCGAGGAAGCCAAGTCGCTAGAGACCGAGCTCGACGTCGTCGAGGGCATGCAGTTCGACCGCGGCTACATCTCGCCCTACTTCGTCACCAACGCCGACAAGATGCGCGTCGAGATGGATGACGCCTACATCCTGATCAACGAGAAGAAGCTCTCCTCGCTGAACGAGCTGCTGCCGCTGCTCGAGGCCGTGGTGCAGACCGGCAAGCCGCTGGTCATCGTCGCCGAGGACGTCGAGGGCGAGGCGCTGGCCACCCTGGTCGTCAACCGCCTGCGTGGCGGCCTGAAGGTCGCGGCCGTCAAGGCTCCGGGCTTCGGCGATCGCCGCAAGGCCATGCTGCAGGACATCGCGATCCTGACCGGTGGCCAGGCGATCTCGGAAGATCTCGGCATCAAGCTCGAGAACGTCACGCTCGCCATGCTCGGTCGCGCCAAGAAGGTGATGATCGACAAGGAGAACACCACGATCGTCAACGGCGCCGGCAAGAAGGCCGACATCGAGGCGCGCGTTCAGCAGATCAAGGCGCAGATCGAGGAGACCACCTCGGACTACGACCGTGAGAAGCTGCAGGAGCGTCTGGCCAAGCTCGCCGGCGGCGTCGCGGTGATCCGCGTCGGCGGCGCGACCGAGATCGAGGTCAAGGAGCGCAAGGATCGCGTGGATGACGCGATGCATGCGACCCGCGCGGCTGTCGAGGAAGGCATCCTGCCGGGCGGCGGCGTCGCCCTGCTCCGGGCTTCCGAGCAGCTCAAGGGCCTGCGCACCAAGAACGACGACCAGAAGACCGGCATCGAGATCGTCCGCAAGGCGCTCTCCGCCCCGGCCCGCCAGATCGCGATCAACGCGGGCGAGGACGGCTCGGTGATCGTCGGCAAGATCTTGGAGAAGGACCAGTACGCCTACGGCTTCGACAGCCAGACCGGCGAGTACGGCAACCTGGTCTCCAAGGGCATCATCGACCCGACCAAGGTGGTTCGCGCCGCGATCCAGAACGCCGCCTCCGTGGCTGCGCTGCTGATCACGACCGAAGCCATGGTCGCCGAGCTGCCGAAGAAGAACGCCGGCGGCCCCGCAATGCCTCCGGGCGGCGGCATGGGCGGCATGGACTTCTAAGGTCCAGCCTCCTCAAGAGATACGAAGGGCGCGGCGAAAGCCGCGCCCTTTTTGTTTCGCCGGGGCCCGAATGTCGCCGGGGCTCATGCGGGCTTCGTCGCTAAACTCCTGTCTGCCGTCATTCCGGGGCGTTCAAGCGCTAGATGGCGAAGCCATTTTGGAGCAGCGCGAATGAGCCCGGAATCCATAGCCCGAGCGGTGATTGGTCGAAGACAGACGCCACAAGCACCTCGCACCACGCGACGGCCTGTGGCTATGGATTCCGGGCTCGCGCTACGCGCGCCCCGGAGTGACGAACGGAGAGCGCGCGCCTTGTGCGACGCGCCCCCTCACCTGCTCCGCCGATACATCACGTCCGTCCGCAGCACGTATTTGCGCCCCTTCGTCACGGGATCGCCGCGATGCATGATCGGGTGATGGAACAGCAGCGCCATGCCTTTCTTCGGAATGATCCGGAACGGACCATCCGGCATCAGGCCGGTGTCGTCGCAGAACGACGTCGTGCCACCTTCGAAATCATCGTTCAGATAGATCATGAAGGTGAACTGGCTGCGCTCGCCATCGTCACGCTCGAAATGGCCGTCGCGATGCCATTCGAACTTCTGTCCGACATCATAGCGATACAGCCGCAGCCGCTCGTTCAGCCCGACCGGCTGCCAGCGATGCTGGAACGACGGTGCGAGATGGCCGGCGAGCCGCTGATAGAGCCCTTGCGCGCGCTCGGTATCGTCGACGATGACGCGATCGTTGTTGCGATAGTCCTTGACGCTGCGCGGCGCGAACAACGTCGCCTCCTCGAAGCCCATCTGCTCGCCCAAGCGGATGTAGTCCTCGCACTCGGCAGTGGAGAAGAAGTTCGCAATCGTCTCGATATTGTCGGCGTGCCAGGTCATCTCGGTCATGATCGTGTCTCCGTCATCGTTGCGCAATCGCGTAGCCCGGATGAGCAAAGGCCGGCGCCTTGCGGGCGCAGGCCGGAGCGACATCCGGGGTCTCACGAACTGCACGTGCGGACTCGCATGTCGCTTGCGCTCATGCGAGCTACGAGGGCGCGCTCAATCCTTGAACGGATCGAACTCGCCCTCGCCCGCCATCACCACGGCGAACGGCCGCAGCGTATGCACCACCCTCACCGAGCCGGCGTGCTCGGCCAGCACCTCGGGCAAACGACGATAAGCCATCGGGCTCTCGTCGAGATCGGCGCCGATCAGGGTGACGCCGCGGCCCTGCAGCCAGGCGTCCATCTCGTCGCGCGTGAAGCGCCGCTTGGCCTCCCTGCGCCCGAACAGCCGCCCGGCGCCGTGCACCGTGGAGTACAGCGAGGCCTTGGCCTCCTCCGACTCCACACCCTCGATGATGACCGCGTCGTCGCCCATCGAGCCGCCGACAAAGCCGCGCTGACCCGGAAAGGCCGGCGTCGCGCCCTTGCGCACCACCCACAGGTCACGCCCGTCATGGGTCTCACGCCAGGCATAGTTGTGGTGGTTGTGCACGCTGTCGGTGACCGCACCGCCGATGATCCGGCGCACGCGCTCGGTCACCCACTCGCGTCCCGCATAGGCGTAGCGCCCGGCGAGCTGCATCGCGGCGATGTAGCGCTGCCCAACCTCCGAGTCCTCGTCGACCACGGCGGGCGGCACGTTCATGCCGTCCTTGCCGCCGGCCGCCTTGAGGTAGCGCGTCGCCGAGGTGTGGCCGAGCCCACGGCTGCCGAAATGCACGCCGATCCAGACAAAGCCGGCCTCGTCGCGCATCAGGTCGACATAGTGGTTGCCCGACCCGACCGTGCCGAGCTGCCCGACCGCCTTCTGCCGGTACGCGTCCATGTCGGAGCAGCGCCACGCATCGGCGTCGTCGAACAGCTCATGCTCGACCCGCTCGGCGTTCTTGCGGCCGACGCCGAACGAGATCACCCTGGCGACATCCTTTGTGATGGTGCCGACCTTGTCCTCGATCGCGCTGAACTGCGTGTCGAGCCGGACCGCCATGTTGCCGCAACCGATGTCGAAGCCGACCCCGGAGATGCTGATCTGCTTCTCATAGGCGATCACGCCGCCGACCGGCTGGGCATAGCCGAGATGACCGTCGGCGCAGATCACCCCGGCCACTGCATTGCCGACCGCCATGCAGCTCCTCATCTGCGCGATGGTCGCATCCTCGTGACGGCCAAACACCTTCAGCGGGCTGTTCTGATACTGCGCGGCCTGTGGCCGGCTCGCGACCGTGTCGCCCAGCGCCGTGGCCTCGCGCGCCAGCTGCTCCTGGCGCGCGGCGTCGCGGAACGTGCACCACAGCGGCATCGACCGCTGCCCGGGCCGCTCGACCCGTGCATCCGGATCAAGCCCGGCCTCGATCGCCAATTGTCTCGCGCGCTCCTGATAGGGATCGGCTCGCATGTGATCCTCCTCACTCGTTCATGCATGACCCTGCCGCGCCGGCGTGGCGCTGCAATGGTCGGGACTTGCACGGCGTGACGCCGCGCAAGTCCGGTGGTGCAAACAGAGAGACGGATCTGATCGGAGTGTCCCGGATGGGACATCAGCCTGGCGGATCGTCTCTCTGGCGTTCAAGACAGAGGGACGATCCCGCTGCCTCGCTACGCTGCTAGTTGATTGTGACGGGACAGCGCGCTCCCCGCGGAGACTGCCGGCACGCACAGGACGCAATCACGGCGCCGCAGTTGCGGCAGCGCGCTGTCCTCTATCTGACGCGGGGTCGAAATCGGCATGGCTCTCTCGCTGGCGGATGTCCGCCGGATAAGTTGGCGCGTGCTCTTACAGGATTTTGCACGTTTGTAAAGTGAGCCGTACGTAGCTGAGATAACTTCGTGGCGTTTTAGCACCGCCGACGCACGTCATGAATTGTCATGGTTATGGCTTCTGGCTCGCACTGCGCGCGCCCCGGAATGACGGCAAGATCGTTGCAGCTCAGCATGATGAGTAGTCGTAGCCCGCATGAGCGCAGCGACATGCGGTTTCATACGAGTGGCACGCGAGACCCCGGATGTCGCCTCCGCCGAAGCCCGTTGGGCTTCGGCGTCCGCTCATCCGTGCTATGCGCCGCTCACCGCTCGAGCTCCACATCCCAGTACAAATAATCCTGCCAGGTCACGTGCAGGAATCTCGGCGGAAACAGGCGCTGCGCGGCCATCAGCTCGTGCCGTGCCGGCTCGAACGGCGGCCGCCGCGGCTTGAGGTGGCGCCGGTCCTTGCGCGCGTTGCAGGGACTGCAGGCGGCGACGATGTTGGTCCACGACGTCTCGCCGCCGTCGACGCGCGGCACGACGTGATCGAAGGTCAGCTCGCCGTGGAGATAGCGGCCACCGCAGTACTGACATTCGAAGCGATCGCGCAGGAACACGTTGAAGCGCGTGAACGGGACGCGCGTCGCCGGCCTGACGTAATCGCGCAACGCGATCACCGACGGCAGCCGCATGGTGACGCTCGGGCTGCGCACGACGCGGTCGTACTCTGCGACCACGACGTGCGACTCGCCGACAACGGCCCTGATCGCGTCCTCCCAGCAGACCACCGACAGCGGAAAATAGCTCAGCGGCTGGAAGTCGGCATTGAGAACCAGCGCCGGGTTTGTTGCTGACATCGTCGACCTCCTCTCTTCGCTTCATCTGCCCGGTCGTGTTGGCGCCCATGACGGGAACCGAACCCGCCTTTCCGGATCGACAATCCGGTCCCTTCACCAGACGGGAACATAGGCCATGTCATCGCGCCCGGACTGCACCGGGCATGGTCATCGTCAATCAGTCGAACGCGGCCGGAGCGTGCTCCGGCTGAACGCCGTTGATGTAGTCGAGATAGATCTGGCGAGCCCGTGCCTCGCTGACGCCGCGGCACGTCATAACGATGCGCACGAATGCAACCGCCACCGGCGAGCACAGTGCTCGGGCGTGGTCGACTGTCTCGGAATCTGGGCTCATCATGCGGGTCATCAGACCCTCCGCTATGTCTGCGGAGGGTGAGATCCCGCCGCCGGTTATGCTCTTGCTGGAATTTCGCGTCCCGATGTCGTCAGGGACAGCACGAGATCATTCGGACCCTGACAGGCGACGCCCATGCCGGACCCATCGCGCGACCAGTTAAGCGGTCGTTCGTTGGCGGGGGCATTCGCGAGATGTGAGCGTAGGCTCAACACGGTCGTGGTCCTCAAGAGCGCGCCGGCGAACGGCGCGTCAATTTCGATGGGGCAGAGCTATGCGCAGAATTTTCCGAAGCCGTCAAGGCCGGAGGGGGAAGCGATGACGGCGCGCCTCCGGCGACGCGACAGATTTGCAACGACCAGATTGGTCGTCGGGCAAATCAGTTGCGCATTATCGCGAGCTCCAAGGCCGCAATCGGCCCTGCGAGAGGTCGAAAACGCGTGCGCGCGAAAATTCGTTTGTCGAGCCGGGTCAATGGGATCGCCCCGCTCACCGCCAACCCCGAACATTTTCCTGTTTCCAAAAATCAGAAACCGTGCATTCTATGCCGGTCCCGTCCTCATGAGAGGGGCGCTTCGCGATCGTCATGAACGTGGAGGGCGGGATGCGGTGGGCGCGTCGGGTTGCAGCGTGATCTGATCACGCGGACGAACGATCCGGTGCGCACGGCGAAGTCGTGATGTCCCGGCACCCCGATGCTGGTGTCAAGGTCGGAGAGACGAATGCTCCGACCGATGGTGGCCAGAAAGCCCGGCGCACCAGGGAGACCACGTATAAGCCGTAAGGCCATCGCGCGGGGAATGCCGGATGATGCGGCTGAACCTGTGGTGACTGCCGCCTGCTTTTTCTTCTGCAGGCGGGCCATGGGTGAGGCCCTCACCCGGCATTCCCCGCGCCCTCTTCCGATTTCGGAGGGCCAGTTTACGAGCAGCACTCGGGCGCCAGGCGCCGCGAGAATGCGCAGTCATGGCCGTGCTTTTTGAATCGTGAAACGGATCTCATTCCGGCCCCGGCTCAACGCCAGGCGACGGCGTTGTTTGTCGATGCAGGACCTGTGGGGTGGGCAAAGTGGCCGACGAAGGCGGCAGCGTGCCCACCGTCAATCAGCCCTCTCCTCGGCAAAACGGTGGGCACGGCGCCAACTACAAATATTCGTGTGGCACGCGCGGAGTGAGCGCCTTTGCCCACCCTACTCCGTAACGGCTGCGCCTCAGTCGATGCGCGAGAGCACGGCGAGCTTGCGGATGCCCTTGTTCTTGTAGGCATCGAGGAACGCGTAGTAGTCGCGGAACGAGACGCAGCCATTGGAGTCGCCGTTCGGCCCAAGCATGAAGGTGTGGGCCAGGAGGCCGTTACGACCGTGGATGGCGTCCTCGCCGCCGATCGGATTGAGCCGCAGCGCCGGCACGCCGTGGAACAGCGCCTCGCGCGGCTTCAGCTCGTAGATGTGCGGCGGCGTCACGCCGCGCATCTTGATCTTCTCCGAGCTCGGCTTGTCGAGGTTGTCGCCGAGGCCGGAATGTGCCTCGAGCTTGGTGCCGTCGGGCAGATACACCGCCTTGGCCGAGATGTCGTAGACTGCGGTGCTCAAATCATACGGCGGCCGGCCGCCGCGGGTCGGATCCTTGGCGATGCTGGCGGTGATGTTGGAATCAGCCGAGGCATAGGCCAGGAGGCCGCCATCCTGGTTCTCCGGCTTGCCCCAGAGCTTTTCCTGGATCGAATGCCGGTCGCCGGCGATCGACAGCACCGCCGCCTTGGCGCGCTCGGTCATCGCGCGCAGCGAGAAGCCACTGCTCTTCGGCGGATTGGCCTCGGCGGCCTGCGCCGGCGTCGCGGGCTGCGCGGCCGGCTTGGCATTGGCGAGCGCCAACTGCATCGGCGGCCGGGCATCCTTCTTCGACGCCTCGGCGACCTTCGCAGTCTCGGCCGGCTTGGCTTCGACCGACTTGGCCTCGATCTGCTTGGCCTCGATCTGCTTGGGCGCAGCTTCGGCGAGCCTGGGCAGCGGCGGCGCGCCGTTCGCGGCGTTGGAGGCGACGCCCTGCGGCACGGCCGCGCCGAAGCGGTCGTTGAACATCTGCGGCGTGATGGCGGCGACCGTGGTGACGGGCGGAGATTCCGGGAATGCCGAGAAGGCCTCACCCACCGCATCGGCGGCGCTGCGCGTCGCAAGCCGCGGCGCCGGGCGCACGACGGGCTCATCCTGCTCGATGATGCCCAGGGTCGGATAGGCATCCGCCGCGATGATCTTGGTATAGACCGTCACGGCGCAGCCCCCGATCAGGCATGCGATTGCCGCGCCACCGATCAATTTGTGAGAGAACGCGATCAGGGAAGACTTCCTGCGATTTCGTGCGGCCAACGCAGCTCGACTGTTACTCATTCACTCACGCCCGAACGAATACTCGATAACTCTCGCTCGATGCGCCACGGACAACCGCTTTGCATCTCGCAGAAGCACAGAGCTTCATTAGGGCGACTTTTAGTTAAATGCTGATTAAGTTTTGGCAGATTAAGGGCGGGTTAACCATGGACGTCTGTTTTGCCGGCAAACAGGGCAAAAACAGGGCGAAATTCCAGCCAAAAGCAATATTGCCGCCCCAGGCCGTTCCTGAGGAGCAGCATTCGACGGCCGCCGGAATCCGTAAACCATCGCAGGCCGCGTTAACGATTGAGCTCTGCCAGAGGGGCGCTATCGATGACCTCACGTTTAGGCGTGCTGACGAGGGAAAGGGCGTAGTTTTCACTTGTTCAAGGCCCCTGCTCGGACATGGTCTTGCCGATCTTCTCGACGCGGCTGAAAGCATTGGTCACGTACAATCGCATGTCGCCCGGTCTCCGCGGCAATCGGATCAGGACGGTCGTGGTCCAAGGCGCAATGGCGACGGCAGCCGCAGGTGGACCGCATCCGTAGCAGACCGGGATTTTCCGCGCTGTGGACACCGGCGGCGGTATGGTAGGGAACGATTCTCGGCAACACTCCGCCGGCGAATCGTACCGCGTCCGCTCCCTGCCGAACACGACACGAGAGGACTCCATGCAGATCCCCGACCGGAAGCTGGCCTTCGTCTTGGCCGCGAGCAATCACGGGACGATGATCGTCAACCGGCTCGACTATCGCATGGTCGACGCCAACCGGGGCTACGGCGTCGGCTATCAGATCCTCGACACGGGGGCTTTCGATCCGGGCGAGGTGCAGCTCGCCGTCCGCCTGCTCGGTTTGCGCCGCCGGCACCATGGCGATGGCGCCGTCGCGATCGACTGCGGTGCCAATATCGGCGTCCACACCATCGAATGGGCGAAGGCGATGACCGGCTGGGGATCCGTGCTCTCGATCGAGGCGCAAGAACGGATCTACTACGCGCTCGCCGGCAACATCGCGATCAACAACTGCTTCAATGCGATCGCCATCCATGCCGCAGTCTCGTCGGAGCGCGGCGTGCTCAACATCCCAAGCCCGAACTACCTGACCCCATCGAGCTTCGGCAGCCTCGAGCTGCGCCAGCGTCCCAACACCGAGTTCATCGGCCAGGCCATCGACTATGCGGACAACACCGTCGAGGTGCGCAAGCTCCCGCTGGACGATTTCAATCTACCGCGCTGCGACCTGATCAAGCTCGACGTCGAGGGCATGGAGATCGAGGCGCTCGAAGGCGCGGCGGCGACGATCGAACGCTGCACGCCGATCATGCTGATCGAGAAGATCAAGACCGATGCGGAGCAGCTGCGGCAATGGCTGGATTGCCGCGGCTACAAGACCATCGATGCCGGCATCAACATGGTCGCAATTCATGCGCGGGACAAGGCGCTGGCGGACATCATCCCGCAGCAGCCCTGAAGCGGGCGTCAGCGCTGCAGCTCCGGCGGAGGGGTGCGGTCGAGCACCTCCCGCTTGGGCTCGCTCAGCGCATAGAAGGCATAGGTCTCGATGGTCAAAGGTCCACGCCTGCGTTCGGCCTCGCCGATCTTCTCGACGCGGCCGAATGTATTGCTGACGTAGAACCGCGATGCGATCTGGACCTCGTCCACGAGCAGCTGCGTGCCCGCCAACTGCGCCGGATCCGGCTCCGGAAAATTGACCCAGCGGATGCGCTGGATCGGCTGCAGCACGCAGGTCCCGGACGGAAGATAGAACGACAGCCAGGCGGTGGTGCCATAATCCATCGCCAGCACGCAGGAGGCGCCGGCGCGCACGCGCGCCGCCTCGATCTCGGCAGCCAGGGGGCGCCAGCCGACGCCGACGCTGCGGACGGTGGCATCGCGCCGATAACCGGACAGCAGGCCCGTGTTGGCCTGCACGATCAGCGCGACGAACATCACGACGCCGGCGGGCCCGGCCCAGCGCAGGCAAAAGTCCGCCGTGCGCTGCTCGCGCGGGGACCAGGCGACAAGACAGGCCGCCGCAGCGGCAGCCACCACGAAGGCCGGATAGATCGGCGCGAACCAGTTGGCTTCGACGCGGGCATGCAGCGAATGCCACGCGAAATAGGCGACGATGACCCAGACCATCGCCTCGATCAGGACGCGGGCCGCCGCGTCCCCTGCCCTGCGCCGGGCCAACCCATAGAGGCCCATCACGCCGAGGATGAAGACCAGCGGCGTGGCGAAGGCGAACTGCGTCGGGATGATCTCGGCGATGTAGACCGGACGAACCTCCTCGACCCTGGCGCGGCCGAGCTGCTTGATGAACGACACCCATTGGTGATCGGCATTCCACAGGATTACCGGCGAGAAGATCGCGAACGCCAGGACGCCGCCGAGATAGGGCCAGGGCGAGGCCAGCCAATGGCGCAGCTTCGGCACGGCGACGAGCCAGATCAGGATCGCCGCGCCGAAGAACATCGCGGTGTATTTCGACAGCAGCGCCGCGCCGACGGCCGCGCCGACCGCGAGCCACCACATGCCCCTGCCCGTCTCCAGCAGCTTGGCACAGAAGAACAGCACGAAGCTCGAGGCCACCAGCAGCGGCGCGTCGGGGGTCACGATCAGCGTGCCGACCGCCGCCATCAGGGTGACGTTGAGCAGCAGTGCCGCGGTCGCCGCCACGCGCACGCTGCCGAACAGGATCTCGGCGGTGCGATAGACCGCATAGCTCATGGGCAGGCCGAGCAGGATCGAGACCAGGCGCACGCCGAGCACGCTGTCTCCGGCGATCAGCGTGCCCAGCCGGATCACGACCGCGACCATCGGCGGGTGGTCGTAGTAGCCACCGGCGAGATGATTCGACCACATCCAGTAATAGGCTTCGTCGAAGGTGATCGGCGTGACCGCAGCGGCGATCAGCCGGAGCACGACGAGGCCTGTGATGGTCAGCCAGACATTGCGGACCAGCCGGGCGTCGTCGGCGCCTGCCGCAGAGGTCATCGCTTGCGCCAGACGAACAATCCGGAGATCGCGTAATTCCAGACCACGCCCATCAGCGCGCCGGCCGCGCCCGCCAGCCACCAGATCGGCTCCTGGTCATAGACCGAGAAGGCGACGCCGACATTGGCGAGCAGGCCGACCGAGCAGACCAGATAGAACGCGAGCAAGCCGCGCAGAATGGCAAAGCCCTTCAGCCGCTGGTCGCGATAGGTGAGGAAGTTGTTGAGGATGAAGTTCGAGGTCATCGCGATGAGGGCACCGAGCGCCTGCGCCTCCGCGAACGGCATGTCGAACAGGTTGAGACCGAGAAAGAGCGTTGCCAGATGCACGACGAGACCGGTGCCGCCGACCATGGCGAACAGCAGGAAGCGCAACGACACCACGTCGTTTGTCATCTTGGCCAGCACGAGGCCGAGGAAGTCGAGGGCGACCATCGAGTCGAGCTTGCTCTCGCCATGCAGGCGCGAGCCGAACGTATAGGGCACCTCGACGGTGCGCAGGCCGCCTTCGGCGCTCGCAATGATGTCGAGCAGGATCTTGAAGCCCTGCGTCGACAGCTTCGGCGCGATCTGTTCGAAGCGGTCGCGGCGGATCATGAAGAAGCCGCTCATGGGGTCATTGACCTCGACCTTGAGCGCGCGGCGCGCGATCTCGGTGGCGAAGGCGCTGGCCCCGGCCCGCTTGCTGTCGAAGCTCGCGGCGCTGCCGCCCGCGATGTAGCGGCTGCCGACGACGAGCTCGGCGGCGCCGCTCTGCAGCAGCGCCAGCATCTTCGGCAGCTGGGTCTCGTCGTGCTGCAGATCGGCATCGATCACGGCGGCATAGGGCGCACTGGCGGCCAGGATGCCCTCGATGCAGGCACCGGACAGGCCGCGGCGGCCGATGCGGCGGATGCAGCGGACGCGTTTGTCGCCGCGCGACAATTCGCGCACCACCTGCCAGGTGCCGTCCGGGGAGTTGTCGTCGACGAACACGACCTCCCACGGCACGTCCTTGAACGCCGCCTCCAGCCGCCGGTACAGCGTGGTGACATTGTCGCGCTCGTTGAAGGTCGGGACGACCACCGAAACGATCGGAATATCAGCGGTTTGCGGCGGCGCGGGCATGGCCGGTCGGAGGACATCGTTCATGGTGCGGATGCGTATATCTGCCGCGTTCCACACTGCCAAGCGCAACGGCTGAAGGAGGGCCCAAAAAGGCCGGACTGTGGTGCCGGCTTGCATCGCTCCCAAGCGAGGGGCCCAAAATGCCAACGACCACAAACAAAGGGTGCGCGTACATCCGGCGCAACCGCTCTGCCGTGGTCGTCTCGGTGCCGGAGCCGTTACAGCTCGACGTCACCGTCCCGACCAAGATGGGGCGCCTCGGCTGGATTGCAAGGGGCCCTGGCCGGCCTAGTTCGGAACCTCACGGACCACGGGTCCGCGCACGGCCGGAGCCACCGGAACCGTCTGCACCGGGGTTGGCGGCACCTCGACCTTGGCCGGCTGCATCTGACGGGCCATCGGCCCCACGGGAACATAGTAGAAGGCTGCCGCAAGCACGGCAGCGGCGACGATCGCCCCCAGCAGGCCGCCGACCGATTCCGCTCTCATTGCCATATCTCCCCTTCCCGGCCCGTGCCCTGGATACACGAGGCTCCGGAGCACGGGAAGAGCGACGGCGCAACAGCGCCGAACTGGTCAGAACGGGCCCGGTTGACTATCGTCTCCCTACCGCAACACCCTCGGCAATCAGCATCGGAATCGATCCGTGAGCAAAGCCCCTGCACGCGCCTCGCAATCCAAGAGCCACATCTACATCGGCATCGGCGGCTGGACCTTCGCGCCGTGGCGCGGTGTGTTCTATCCGGACAAGCTGCCGCAATCGAAGGAGCTCGAATACGCCGCCTCGAAGCTGACCTCGATCGAGATCAACGGCACCTACTATGGCTCGCAGAAGCCGGAGAGCTTCCGCAAATGGGCGCGCGAGGTGCCGGACGGCTTCATCTTCTCGCTGAAGGGGCCGCGCTTCGCCACCAATCGCCGCGTGCTCGCCGAGGCCGGCGATTCCGTGAAGCGCTTCTACGACACCGGCGTGCTCGAGCTCGGCGACCGGCTCGGCCCGGTGCTGTGGCAGTTCGCGCCGACCAAAAAGTTCGACAAGGCCGATTTCGGCAAGTTCCTCGAGCTGTTGCCGCGCGAGCTCGACGGCCGCAAGCTGCGCCACGTCGTCGAGGTCCGCCATGATAGTTTCTGCGTACCCGGCTTCGTCGCACTGCTGCGCGAGTTTGCAACGCCGGTCGTGTTCGCCGAGCACGGCAAATATCCGGCGATCGCCGATGTCGTGGGTGACTTCGTCTACGCCCGACTGCAGAAGGGCAATGACGAGCTTGCGACCTGCTATCCGCCGAAGCAGCTCGACGCCTGGGCGAAGCGATTGCAACTGTGGGCCGGCGGCGGCGAACCGGACGACCTGCCACGGGTTGACGACAAGCCGACGAAAAAGATGCCGCGCGACGTGTTCGCCTATGTCATCCACGAGGGCAAGGTGCGCGCGCCGGCTGGCGCGATGGAGCTCATCGAGCGCGTGAGCTGAGGCAGGAGGCGCATGATGGCCACGAGCAAGACCCTGTTCACCATCGGCTATGAGCACACGCCGGCCAAGGCCGTGCTCGATGAGTTGCAGGCCGCCGGTGTCAAGCTGCTGGTCGATGTGCGCGCGGTGGCGGCCTCGCGCCGGCCGGGCTTCTCCAAGAGCCAGCTCGCTGCCGGGCTCGACGAGCGCGGCATCGGCTATGTGCATCTGCGCGGGCTCGGCACGCCGAAGGAGGGCCGCGAGGCCGCCCGCAGCGGCCATTACGACACGCTGCACAAGATCTACAGCGCGCATCTGAAGACGCCGCAGGCGAAGGAGCAGATGGACGAGCTGGCCTCGCTCGTGAAGAGCGCCGGTCCCGTCTGCCTGCTCTGCTACGAGCGCGACCACGCCCATTGCCACCGGCAATGGATCGCCGAGATCATCGAGGAGCGCGATCAGGTCAAGGTGAAGAATCTGGTCGCGCCGCAGGTGTGAGCCGCTACTCCGCGGCGCAGGTGAACGACGACGCCTGTTCAATGTCCCCGCCGACGTATTTGGCGAATTTCGGCCACGGGCACAGCGGCCGCGTTCGCTGCGGGCTCCATGTCGATGGGAGCTCCTTGTTGGCCGCATTGACCGAGGCCGTGATCGCCTCCGGCGTCTTGCCCTTTTCGACCCAGTCCATCAGCGCGCCCAGCGCATCGAACTTCTCCAAGGTGACGCCGCCGCCGCAATGGGTCTCGCCGGGCAGCGCAAACAGCCGCGCGAACGTATCGGCCTTGCCCTGCACATTGGCATTGAGCTTCTCGTACCAGCGGACGGTGTCGTTGATCGAGAACACCGGATCGGCCTGGCCGTGATAGATCAGCATCTTGCGGGCGCCGCCCTGGAACGCCGGCAGGGTCGGATTGTCGACCGCGGGCGGGGCCATGAAGTCCATCGCAGACTCGGCAAATGGACCTTCCTTGGCGTAGATCTTCGGTGCGTCCTTGTCGAAATCATAAGTCTGCAGCTTCTCGACCAGCTTATCGGGCGAGCCTTCGATCTCGACCGGCGGCGTCGAGAAGATGTAGTTGAGCGAGGCGCCGCCCATGGTGGCAATGATCGGAAGGTTGTTCCACGGCGCCACCGGGCTCTCGACCTTCCAGGCGCGCCAGTTGCCGGTGCCGACGCCACCATCCACCGGCCAGTCGGAATACAGAGGCTCGCCCTTCGAATTGTGCGGGCCCGCGAAGACTTTCTTCAAAGCATCGACCTTGGCGGCCGGCACGCAGGCCTCGGTCGCACCAGCGGCGCAGCGGAGGCTGTCGAAATTGAACGCCTTCTGGCAGGCTTTCAGGTTGGCCGTGAGGCCGTCCTTGGCGCCGTCGAGCCCGTCGCAGACCTCCGTGATCTTGGAAGCGATCAGCTTGGCATCCTCCCGCGTGATCGACTTGCGGATGTCGACATCGGCCTTGGTCAGCGCCTGCACGTCCCAGGCGTGCTGCACGGCAGCGCGCGGCAGGTTGAAGCCGGGATTGCCGACCAGGAAGCCGTCATACTGCTCGGGCATGCGCTCGGCGGCCACCATGGTGTGGCGGCCGCCATTAGAACAGCCGGCGATGTAGGAATAGTCCGGCTTCCTGCCGTAATGCGCCGAGATGATCGCCTTCGCGATCGGCGCTAGCGTGATGTCGGCCGAATAGCCGTAGTCGCGGCGCGCCTGCGGATCGAGCCCGAAAGCTGAGCCGGACGCAAGCCCGCGCGGCTTGTTGGCGGGATCGTTACCGGAGTGGCCGCTGTCCGACGACAGCACGGCAAAGCCGCGGGCGAGCGGCGTCACACCGCCACTTACGAGACCGTCGGCCTTGTCGCCGAGCGCCGGCACCACGACGCCATCATTGCCGCCATTGACCTGGTGCAGGAAGCGGCCGTTCCACGTCTCCGGCAGCCGCATCTCGAACTGGATCGCATAGGCATGGCCGTCGACGCCGGTGCGCTCATTGACCTTGCCGGAGAGAATGCAATGCCGCGGCAGCCCGTCGGCGGCCTCTTGCAGCTTCGATCCCGTCAAGGTCAGCCCGGGGACCTTCAGCACCTCGGCCGTCACCTTGCTGCAGGCAACATCCTCAGCCCGCACCGCCTCCAGGCCGGCTGCGCACACGATGCCTGCTGCGGCCAAAAACGACGCCCCGGTTCGGATCATGCGTTCCCCCCTGATGATGCTTTTCGTTGGGGGCAGTTAAACGCGGAGGCCATCCAATGTAAATCTCAGACGTCGGCCGACGGGTCGCCTGCGTCAGTGCAATTGCCAGATCTCGAACGGCCGGTCGTAGCCGCGCACCGACACCGCGCCGTGGAAGACGGCGTCGCGCGCCCCGTCGCCGGCCGCCTGCCGCACCTCGCTCGAGATCAAGAGCTGCGAATCGAACTCCTTGTTCAGCGCCTCGAGCCGCGAGGCGAAGTTCACGGTGTCACCGATGACGGTGTACTCTTTGCGCCGCGGCGAGCCGATGCTGCCGGCGACCACCTCGCCGAGATGAAGACCGATCCCAATCCGCAGCGGCCAAGACGACATCGCGTTGACGCGCTCCATCGCGGCCACCATCTCGCGCGCAGCCACGACCGCCTGCACGGCGGCATCGCGCGACTCGAACGGCGCGCCGAACAGCGCCAGGAAGCCATCGCCGAGGAACTTGTTCACGATGCCGCCATGGCGCTCGAGTATCTCGACCAGCACCGCGAACGCGCCATCGAGGCGATCGACAACCTGCTGCGGCGTCTTCGACCGCGCCGCCGCGGTGAAGCCGCGGAAATCGACAAACATCACCGCGACCTCACGGATGTCGCGCGCCTCCGCCGTCCCCTCCTTCATCAGGCGCTCGACGACCTGGGGCGAGACGTGCTGGCCGAACAGATCGGTGACCCGGTCGCGCGCCGACGCGGCCTCGATGCTCGCCGCGAACTGGCGTCGCAGCTGCACGCTGACGGCACCGGCGAGCATCCCGCACAACAGGATGATGAAGCTGCGCTCACCGTGATAGTAGATCTCCGGATTCTGGCTCGCATCCATCGAAGGCCGATCGATCAGTGCCACCGCCAACAACTCCACCGCGGCGACGAGGCCGGTGAAGCTCGACAGCCAGAAATCGAGACGAAGCGTCGAGAGAACGATGAAGATGAAATAGACCAGCGGCACGCCGAAGCCCAGCGCCTTGTCGTGGCCGATGCCCTCGATCTGCAGGATAAGGACGAACGTTGGCAGCGAGGTCTCGACCAGGGCGCTGACATAGCGCCAGATCACCGGCACGTCCCGGCCGTGGCGGATGTCCGCCTTGATCCTGAACAGGATGAGAGTCTCGAAGCTGATGAATGCGACGATGATCGCGTAGACGTAGAGGACCCCGATCCGGCTCGGCCAGATCCACTCCGAGATCCTGGGCTCGAAGATTTCGACCAGCACCGATATCACGAGAAACAGCGCCGCAGTGGCGATCAGCGCCCTCACGCGCAGCAGCTCGGTGTTCAACGTCTGACGCATCAGCGCCTGGTCGAACTCGGCCGGCGCTCCCGCCGGCGCTTCGTTCGCCTGTCCTCCTCCCACGATCTGCATCTTGCCTCAGCCGTTCTTGCTCCCGGCCGCCATTGTGCCTCAATCGAGGGTCCGGCGGAAGCGCAGGACGGCGACCGTCATCGCGAACAGCATGAGGCCGAACAGGGCGATCGTATCATGCTGCAGGTTCTGGAGCGTCGAGCCCTTCAGCATGATGGCGCGGACGATGCGCAGATAGTGCGTCAGCGGCAGGCATTCACCGAGCACTTGCGCCCATTGCGGCATGCCGAGGAAGGGAAACATGAATCCGGACAACAGGATGCTCGGCAGGAAGAACATCATCGACAGCTGCATCGCCTGCAGCTGGTTCTGCGCCAGCGTCGAGAAGGTGTAGCCGATCGACAGGTTGGTGGCGATGAACAGAGTCGAGAGCAGCGCCAGCAGCAGCAGGTTGCCCATGATCGGAACCCCGAACAGCAGGACGCCGATGCCGATGATGATCGTCGCCTGCAGGAAGCCGACCATGACATAGGGGATGATCTTGCCGAGCATGACCTCGACCGGCTTGATCGGCATCGACAGCAGGCTCTCCATCGTGCCGCGCTCGATCTCGCGCGTCACCGAGAGCGCGGTGAAGATCAACATGGTCATGGTCAGGATGGTGCCGACCAGGCCCGGCACGATGTTGAGCCGCGACGAGGCCGCCGGGTTGTAGCGCGCGTGGGCCCTGATCTCGAACGGGGTCGTGACGGGATTGCCGGCGTAGAGATCGTGCGCGAGCGCGGTCTGCACGATCATGCCGAGCGAGGACAGCGCCGATGACGCCGCGACCGGATCGGTCGCGTCGGCCGCAACGAGCAAGGCCGGCCGGTCGCCGCGGCGGACCGCGCGCTCGAAGCCGCGCGGGATCTCAACGCCGAACAGGACCTTGCCGGACAGCAGGAGATCGTCGAACTCGGCGACGCTGCTGACCTCCCGGGTGAAGCGGAAATAGGCGGTGTTCTCCATCGCCTTCAGGATCGAGCGTCCGAGATCGCTGTCCTCCTGCAGCAGCACCGCCGCCGGCAGATGATGCGGCGTGGTGTTGATGGCGTAGCCGAACAGCATCAGCTGCATCACCGGGATCATCACGATCATCGCGAACGAGACCCGGTCGCGCTTGAGCTGGATGAACTCCTTGACCAGCATCGCGTAGGTGCGCCGCCAGAAGCCGAAGCGGGACTCGGGAGATGCCTGGTGGACGGCCGCGTCGCTCATTGGAAGTTGTCCCGTGAGCGGTTCATCAGGTCGATGAAGACGTCCTCGAGCGAGGGCTCGGCGGGCTGCCAATGCAGATCAGCCTTGTTGCGCCAGGACGCGATCGCGGCGTCCAGCGCGTTGCGGTCGCGGCCGGACACGTGCAGGCTGGTGCCGAACGGCGCCACCATGTCGACACCCGGCTTGCCGGTGAGATCAGCCGCGAGTTCGCGCAGATCATCGCCGCTCACCGTGTATGTGGTAAGCGCCGATTGCGCGATCACCTCGGAGACCGTGCCGTGCGCCAGCAGATGACCATAGGCGATGTAGGCGATCTCGTGGCAGCGCTCGGCCTCGTCCATGTAGTGGGTCGAGACGAGCACGGTCAGCCCTTCGCCGGCGAGCGCGTGGATCTCGTTCCAGAAATCGCGCCGCGCCTTGGGATCGACGCCGGCTGTAGGCTCGTCGAGCAGCAGCAATTGCGGGTTCGGCAGGGTGCAGGCCCCGAGCGCCAGCCGCTGCTTCCAGCCGCCCGACAACTCGCCGGCGAGCTGCCGCTCGCGGCCGGCAAGCCCGAGCCGCTGCACCATGTCGCGCGCGGCCTGGCGCGGATCGGGCATGCCGTAGAGGCGCGCGACGAATTCGAGGTTCTCCCGCACCGACAGGTCCTGATAGAGGCTGAAGCGCTGCGTCATGTAGCCGACCAGGCGCTTGATCTTGTCGGCATCGCGGCGGATGTCGAAGCCGAGGCAGGTGCCCTCGCCTCCGTCGGGTGTCAGCAGGCCGCACAGCATCCGGATGGTCGTGGTCTTGCCCGAGCCGTTCGGGCCGAGAAAGCCGTAGATCGAGCCGCGCTTCACTTGCATCGACAGATCATGCACGACCTCGCGGCCGTCGAAGGACTTGGTCAATCCCTGGACGTCGATCGCGATCTCGGCGGGACCCGTTCCGTTCATTGCTTGTCCGCCACCGGGGTCTTCGGATCAGGCGTCTTGGAACGCGGATAGATGCTGACGGGTTGGCCGACGCGCAGTGCATCCGGCCGCGACGGCCGCGCCTGGATCAAATAGACGAGCTTGTTGCGCTCATCGAGGCTGTAGATCACGGGCGGCGTGTATTCCGCCGAGGTCGCGAGGAAATAGATTCTGGCCGCCAGATCATCAGCGCAATTGTCGCAGGTGACACGGACCTCGTCGCCGATCGCGAGCTTCGGCAGATCAGGCTCGGGCACGTAGAAGCGCAGCTTCATGTTGCCCGGCGGCATGATCGACAGCACCGGCCGTTGCGCCGCGACCATCTCGCCCTCGCGGAAGTAGATCTGCTGGATGGTGCCCGCGACCGGCGCCACGCCCTTGCGCCTTGCCAGCCGCGTCTGCGAGGTCACGAGATGGGCCTCGGCGACGCGCAGCGCCGAAACGGCGGAGTCGAGCGTCGCCTGCGTCCCCGCGCCCGTCTTGCTCAGGGCCGCGGCGCGGTCATAGGTCTGCTGCGCATTGGCCAGCGTCGCCTTGGTCTGGTTGAGATCGGCCTGCTGCAGATCGTCGTCGACCGAATAGAGCGGATCGCCGACCTTGACCACGTCACCCTCATGCACGTTCAGCTTCGTGATCCGGCCCGCTTCGTCCGGACTGACGAAGATCATGTCGGCCTCGACCCAGCCTTGATAGCCGGGATCGCGCGCCTCCTTGCAGGCGTTGAACGTGAAGGCCGTGACCAGCACGGCAAGGCAGTGCAGCAGGCTCATGTCGGCCTCCTCGCGCCAAAGATCAGATCGAGATGGGTCTGCAGCATCGCTTCGGCGTCGAGCGGCGCATGTCGTTCGAACAGGCTCTTCCAGAGCACCGCAACCATCATCGGCGCGATCATCAGTTGCGGATGTTGCACCAGCTTGGGCTCGCGGATCTCACCGCTGACGATCCCGATCTGGATCAGGGCGCGCATGGCCGCGAGACCACGGGAAACGACCTCGCGGTAGTAGAAGTCGGCAATCGCGGGAAAACGGGGCCCCTCTGAAATGATGAGCCGCACGAGATCACCGCGCCGCGTGCCGGCGACCTCCTGCAGGAACATGCGCGCCAACGCCTCGACCATATCGCGCACCGAGCCGCCGGCCGGCGGCGGCGCGGCAAGACGGCCGACGAAGGGCACGATCGCGGTCCGGATCAATTCCTCGAACATCGATTCCTTGTCCTTGAAATGCAGATAGATCGTGCCCTTGGCCACGCCAGCCCGCTTGGCGATGTCGTCCAGCCGGGTCGCCGCGAAACCGCGGGCAATGAACTCGTCCATCGCCGCTTGCACGATCGCCGCGCGGCGCTCGGCGGAGCGATCCGCCCGGCGCGACGTGGCAGCTCCCGCGTCCGCTGTCTTGACGGCCTGAACTCTGCGCTCGGACAATTTCGAAGGTTTCGACATCGAACAATTATGACTGACTGGTCAGTCAATGTAAAGAGGCCTCGCGGAGGCCGGTCTCGGCACGCGTCAGGAGGCCGTACCCGACAGCGCGCGGCTCCCCGTCAGACGACGCCGGCCGCGATCACGCGCAGGATCTGATGTAAGGCCGATTGATCTCCCAGAGCTCGTCCACGATCTGGCGCGCAGCGGCGGCCGAGTTGACCACGGGATCGATGAGCAGCGCCTGCAGCGCGAGATCCTTGGAGGCAGTCATGGCCGCCTGCACCGCCAGTTGCTGGACCTGAACCTGGACCGACATCAGCTTGGCGACGGCATCTGGAAGCGGGCCCAGCGACACCGGATGGATACCGACGCGATCCGCGACAACGGGCACTTCGACGGCGGCCTCGGCAGCCAGGTTGGGAATGACGTGACGGTTCAGAACGACGCCGGATTCGATGACCTGCTTCCGATCGTGCAGCACCGAGCCGATCACGGTGACCGCGCGCTCTCCGGACGGCATTCGCCACCAGTCCGGCATGCCGGCCCTGCCCGCCAGGACCTCGTCGATCTGCCGGATCAGCTTGGCCCGCTCCGCCTCGTCCCACGCGAAGTCGTACCCGCTCTCGCCCGCTTCCCAGCCATAGGCGAGATACTCGCCGACATGGCTGTCGCCGCAGCCCAGCCAGAAGCCGAAGTCGCGCAACAGCGCCCGCGTCAGCGGCGCGACCTTAGGATCGTGGCTCCCAGCCTTTTCGCGGAGCAGTGGATAGAGATCGGCCCCGGTGTCGCGATCCCGGATCTGCATGAGACATTGGAAATGGTTGAGCCCGGCACCCCACACGTCCACGCGCTCCTCGGCCAGTCCCAGAATGGAAGCCACCTGGCTGCGCGCGATGAAGATGCCGTGGCACAGGCCGATATGCGCGAGGCGGCTGTGAAGCCCCAGCGCGAGGATGATGCGGCTCTCGGGATTGGAGAAGTTGATGAGCAGCGCGTCCGGACAGCGCCGCTCCATCTCGCGCACGAAGTCGAATACGACCGGCAAGGTGCGCAGCGTGAAGAACAATGCGCCCGGCCCGCCATTCTCGCCCAGCGCGTGACGGATGCCGTATTTGCGCGGCACCTCGAAATCGAGCTTCCACAGGCGGTTGCGGTCGATCGCGGTAGCATGGATCACAAAGCCGGCGCCGTCGAGCGCCGCGCGCCAATCCGTGGTCGCCTCGATCTTAAGGCCGGCGCCGGAGAGGTCGTTGAGCAGCCGGGCCAGTGCTTCCGACCGGGCCAGCCGGGTCGGGTCGCGGCCGACCAGCACGAGCGTAGAACCCGCGAGATCATGCGTCGAGAACAGGTCCCGGAACACGCTGAGTCCAAAGGACGCGCTGCTCGCGCCGAGGAAGACGATCTTGGTGACGGCTGCCATGAGCAATTTGTGCCAGCACCGCGCGTCCCCATGCCTGATCCAGATCAAACCGCCGCCCCAATGTTGGGCACGGCGGCGCGTCAATCGGTCTTGCTGATCAGCCGAAGTCGAGCACCACGCGACCGTCGATCTTGCCGGCCTTCATGCGGTCGAAGACGGTGTTGATCTCCGACAATGGCGCCGTGGTCACCTCGGCCGTCACCTTGCCGTCCGCGGCGAACGCGATGGCTTCGTCGAGATCACGCCGGGTGCCGACGATCGAGCCGCGCACGGTGATGCGCTTCAGCACGACATCGAAGATCGGCGTCGGGAATTCGCCCGGCGGCAAGCCGACCAGGCTGACCGTCCCTTTGCGGCGGACCATGTGCAGCGCTTGGGCGAATGCCGACGTCGACACCGCGGTGACCAGCACGCCATGCGCGCCGCCGCCGGTGATTGCGATCACCCGCTCCACGGCATCCTTGTCAAGCGCGTTGACGGCGTGCTCGGCGCCGGCCTCCAGCGCGAGTTTCAGCTTGTCCTCGGCGATGTCGAGACCGATCGCCTTCAGCCCCATCGCCTTCGCATACTGGATTGCGACATGACCGAGGCCGCCGACGCCGGAGACCACCACCCACTCGCCCGGCCGCGTGTCGGTCTCCTTCAACCCCTTGTAGGTCGTGACGCCGGCGCAGAGGATCGGGGCGATCTTGGCGAAGTCCACATTGGCCGGCAGGCGCGCGGCGAACGCCGCGGATGCGATCACGTATTCCGCGAAGCCGCCGTTCACGCTGTAGCCGGTGTTGTGCTGGTGCTCGCACAAGGTCTCCCACCCGGTCTCGCAATATTCGCAGCGCAGGCAGGCATCGTGCAGCCACGCCACGCCGACGGCATCGCCGACCTTGAAGTCGGTGACGCCGGGCCCGAGCGCCGCGACGATCCCGGCCGCCTCGTGACCGGGGATGAACGGCGGCACCGGCTTCACCGGCCAATCGCCGGAGGCGGCATGAAGGTCGGTGTGGCAGACGCCGCACGCCTTCACCCTGACCAGAAGCTCGCCCGGCCCCGGCGCAGGAATCGGAACGTCCTCGATGACCAGCGGCTTGCCAAAGGCTTTGACGACGGCGGCTTTCATGGTCTGCATCTGTCTGCTCCTCATGTCGCGGCGCAAACTAACGACGTCGGCGTATTCCGGTCTTGATCGGCATCAAGCCGCGCCGCTGCATGAAGTAACAGTTTGATGACAGCGCAATGTGCCCGTGGCTGTCAGGCGTGAAATTTGAGTCCGTCGACGACCTTGTCGACCAGCTTGCGCTCCGCGCGAAACGCCAATCCCACCAGATTGAGATCGGCGCGCGCCACCGCCTTCACGGCATCACGGTTGGCCTCGTCATGCGTGGTCTTGAACATGTCCTCGGTGTAGAGCGCCGGC
The DNA here is from genome assembly GCF_032489375.1 of Bradyrhizobium sp. SZCCHNR1098. Lineage (NCBI taxonomy): Bacteria > Pseudomonadati > Pseudomonadota > Alphaproteobacteria > Hyphomicrobiales > Nitrobacteraceae > Bradyrhizobium > Bradyrhizobium sp. SZCCHNR1098. The sequence continues at coordinate 286,812 of NZ_JAUEXY010000003.1, read as the reverse complement.
TTCACGCTGCGCGACAGCGCGCGATCCAGAGCACGCGCCAACGCTGCACGATCCGGCGCGCCGTAGATCAGGATCGGCTGCCCGATCAACGCGTGATACAGGGTTGCCGAGCCGTCCTCATAAGGCGCGCCGATGCATTCGGGAAATGCCGCGGCGATGCCGCTGGAAAGAAACGCCGCGACGTTCAGCTTCTGCCAGGCTTCGAGATCGTTGCGAATGATCAGCGCGATCTTGGTGTCGAATTGCATGTCACTTCCAGAGTTCGATGTCATCGAACGCTCAGAATAGCCGAGCCGCTCTCGAGGTGAAGCATCGAATTGAAAGCGCGGACGAGCAACCCCGGCAGCCCATCCTCTGAGACATCAGGCTCAGATCAGCCCTTGGCGTCGCACACCCAGGCGCGGATGACACATTCCTTGCCGCCATATTTGTAGCATTCCCGGGTCGCCTCGTTGAGCGTGGTCGAGATCGTCGGCCGAACAGCATAGCCGTGGGCGCCGCAGGGATTGGTGAGATCGACCGCGAACGCGGCGCAGGCCTTCTTCATCGTCACCGCGGTGCAGTCGCCCTTGCACTGCTTGAGCGCCGCAGCCTTGGCGAGATGCTCCGCCGGATAGTCGAACGCCTGGCCATAGGCGGCGCACCGGCCAATGGCGAACGCGCCGGCTGCATGCGCCGGGCTGATGGCGCCGTAGCTCGCGATGCGCGCAACGCCGACGAGAACGGTCAATCCAAATGCAAACAGCGCGACACGGCGCGCAGCAGTCGAAGCGATCACTTTTTCCTCCCCCGAGGCCCAATGCCGGCAAATCTAGCCGGGGGTCGTTGAAACTTGGTGAATGGGAGGTTGAGGGCGGGCGAGGTCCGTAGCCCGCATGAGCGCAGCGATATGCGGGGGCGCTGCATCCGTGGAGAGAGACTGTCCCCGCATGTCGCATACGCTCATGCGGGCTACGCTGGCTCAGCCGCGCCGGGCGGCTTCCAGCGCCTGCGGCGTGTCGATGTCGAGGAAGGCGCTGTTGCCGTCGACCGGCACCTCGGCGACGGCCTCGGTATGCTTGGCGATCAGGTGCCGCGCGCCGACGTCACCGTCCAGCGTCATCAGCTCGGCGAAGAAGCGGCGTGACCACAGCACCGGGTTGCCGCGGCGTCCCTCGGACACGGGCACGACGATCAAATTGCCGCGATCGGGCGCGAACGCGCCGATCAGACGGTCGAGCAGATCCGAGGACACCATCGGCATGTCGCCCAGGCACACGACCGCGCCATCGACGCCGTCAGGCACCGCGGCGATGCCGGCCTTCACCGAGCTGGCAAGCCCACCGGCGAAGTCGGGATTGCGGACGAAGCGAACGTTCAAGTCGGACAGCGCCTGCTCGACCAGCTCGGCCTGATGACCGGTGACGACGATGACCTCACCGGCCTTGGAGGCCAGCGCCTGCTCGGTCACGATGCGCACCAGCTTCTTGCCGTCGAGCTCGGCCAGCAGCTTGTTCGGCCCTCCCATGCGGGTCGAGCGTCCCGCAGCCAGCACGACCGCGGCAACCTTGCGTTCGCCCTCGGCCTCCGGCTTGGCGCGCGGCTGCGGCCGTGTCACGATCTCCATGAGGAGTCCGCCCACGCCCATGGCCGTGAGCTCGGCGCGGGTGACCTTGATGCCGGCGAGCAGCCGCATCAGCACCCAGTCGAAACCGTTCTCCGCCGGCGAACGGGCGCAACCGGGGGCGCCGAGCACCGGCACACCGGCGGCGCTACCGATCAAGAGCAGATTGCCGGGATCCACCGGCATACCGAAATGCTCGATCTCACCGCCGATGCCGGTGATCGCGGCGGGAATGACGTCGCGGCGGTCGGCGATCGCGGACGCGCCGAACACGATGACGAGCTCGGCGCCCAGCGCCAACAGCTCCCTGATCGCAGCGGCCAGCGCGGCCTGCTCGTGCGGCACGCGGCGCTCCGCGATGATGGTGGCGCCGGCCGGCGCGAGCCGCTCTGCGGTGACGCGCAGCGTCTTGTCGATGACCTTGGGCGCGAGCCCAGGCAGAAGCGTCGAGACGACGCCGACGCGCTTGATCACATAGGAGGCGATGCTGAGCGCGCCCCTGCCCGCCGCAGCGACAGCGGCATCGCGCAGACGGCCTTCGACGCCGAACGGGATCAGCTTGACGGTGCCGACCATCTCGCCTTCGACCACCGGCTTGAAGGCCGGCAAGGTCGCAAAGGTGATGGCCTCGTCGACTCCGTTGATGCGCTCGACGGCGGCGCGGTCGATCATCAGCACGCCGGCCTGCGCCGCGAACAGATTGGCGCGTCCGGTGAAGGCGCGATCGACGTGAATGCCTTTGCCTGCGACGACCTTCGCGACGTCGGCAGCCGCCTCGTCCTCCGAGACATCGCCCGCCTCGAGCCGAACGACGACGATCTCATTGACGCCTTCCCGGACCAGCGCCTCGACTTCGGCGGGACCGATCAGCGTGCCCTTCTTCAGCACCAACGATCCCTTGCGCAGGGTGTGCACGGTCACCCCGCCGATCGCCTCGGCTGGACTGGCAGGACCGAACTTCATGCCGCCTGCTCTTTCTCCTTGGCCGGCAGCCGCAACGTGGCGGTGATCTCGGCCATGATCGAGACCGCGATCTCCGACGGCGACACAGCGCCGATGGCGAGCCCGATCGGCGCATGGATGCGGGCGATGTCGGCGTCGCTGGCGCCTTGGGAGCGCAGGCGGTCGCCGCGCTTGGCATGCGTCTTCCGTGAGCCGAGCGCGCCGATATAGAAGCAGTCGCGCGAGAACGCGTGCAGCAGCGCCGGATCGTCGATCTTCGGATCATGCGTCAGCGCGACAAAGGCCGTGTAGTGATCGACGTTGAGCGGCGGCAGCGCCACGTCGGGCCATTCGGCGATCAGCGGCACGTCGGGAAAGCGCTCGGGGCTGGCGAAGGCCGTGCGCGGATCGACGACGGTGACGTCATAGCCGAGCGACTTGGCGATCGGTGCCAGCGCCTGGCTGATATGGACGGCGCCGATGATGACGAGCCGCGCCGTCGGCGCGTAGACGTTGAGGAACAACCGCTTGCCGCCCACCTCGACCATGCCGCTCTTGCCCATCCGCAGTTGCGTTGCGAGCTCGTTGCGCAAGGGATCGGCGGCGATGTCGGCGGCCTTGACCAGACGCTGCTCGCCGGAGGCGACGTCGGTGACGAGAATGGCCGCGCGGCGCGCGGCGCGTTCGGCATTGAGTTCGGCCAGCGTGGCGAGCTGCATGATCAGCCCACCTTCTCGACGAAGACGCGGATGGTGCCGCCGCACGACAAGCCGACATTCCAGGCGGTCTCGTCGGCAACGCCGAACTCCAGCATCTTGGGCTGGCCGCTGGTGATCACGTCGAGCGCCTCGGTAACGACAGCGCCCTCCACGCAGCCGCCGGACACGGACCCTAAGAACGTGCCCTCGTCGTTGATCACGAGGTTGGACCCGACCGGGCGCGGCGCCGAGCCCCAGGTCTCGACCACGGTGGCGAGCGCCACGCCGTGACCGGATTTGTGCCAATCCTCGGCGGCCTTGAGGATGTCTTCGTCGCGGTTGAGCATGACTATCTCCTTCTCAGGCGGCGGGCCGGATCGCGCTGCGCTGATGCGGCGGCAGCGGCGACGACAGCGCCGAGATCAGCGTCCCGATCGAGGTCAAGTTATGTACCGGGCGGAATTCGTCAACGTGGGGCAGCATGGTTTTGATGCCCTGCGCTTTCGCCTCGAAGCCGGAATAGCGCAGCAGCGGATTGAGCCAGATCAGCCGCCGGCAGGAGCGGTGCAGCCGGTCCATCTCGAAGGCGAGCTTGCTGTCGGCCTCGCGCTCGAGCCCGTCGGAGATCAGGAGCACGATCGCGCCCTGCCCGAGCACGCGGCGCGCCCACTGCTTGTTGAAGGTCTGCAGCGAGGTGGCGATCCGCGTGCCGCCGGCCCAGTCCTCGACATTGGCCGAGCAGCTCGCCAGCGCCTCGTCGGGATCGCGCTGGCGCAGCGCCCGCGTCACGTTGGTCAGCCGCGTGCCGAACAGGAATACCGAGACGCGCTTGCGCGCATCGGTAATGGCATGCAGGAAATGCAAGAACAGGCGGGTGTACTCGCTCATCGAGCCGGAGATGTCGAGCAGCGCCACGATCGGTGCCGGCTTCTCAATTCTCCCCAGGCGATGGAAGTTGATGATCTCGCCTTCGGTGCGAAGCGCCTGGCGCAGCGTCTTGCGCATGTCGATGCGGTGGCCGCGCGGGTCCGCGGTGTGGCGGCGCGTTTTCAGCTCGGCCTGCGGCAGCCGCATCTTGGCGATGGCGCGTGCGACCTCGGCGATCTCCGCCGCGCTCATCTGCGCAAAGTCCTTCTTCTGCAGCACCTCGCGGTCGGACACCGCGAGCCGCAGGTCCTGCTCCTGGGCCTTCGGCTCCTCATGCATCTGCGGCTGCGACATCGCCTCCTGCACCCGGCGCGAGGCCGGCGGCGGCTTCTTCTTGGCGTGGTCCGGCAGCGGCACCGAATCGAGCATCGACTTCCATTCCTCGGCGGGACGGAAGAACAGGTCGAAGGCCTGGGCGAAGATCAGCGCATGCTCGTGGCGCTTGACGAAGATCGATTCGAGCGTGGTGAAGACGTCCGCCCGCTTGCCGATGTCGATCACTTCGAGCGCGGTCATGGCATCGATGACAGCACCCGGACCGACCGGAAGGCCGGCGGCGCGTAGCGCCCGCGCGAAGCCCGCGATGTTGTCGGCGATGCCGCCGGTCGGCGGCGCGAGGTGATTGATGGGCGTGGGCATCGGTCTATCCCCTCGTCATTCCGGGACGTGCCTCAAACTGAGTTCATCATTCCGGGGCAACCCAAAGGGCCGAGCCCGGAATCCATACTCACGGTCGTGGTTATGGATTCCGGCCTGCGTGCTGCGCACGCATCCCGGAATCACGACCTACGTTGTGACGCGACCGCGGCTCAAGTCTCGCTGGTCGCGTCCTTGATCGCCTTCTGCAACGCATCACCCTGCATACGGGCGATGTCGTCCTGATACTTCAACAGCGCGCCCAGCGTGTCGCCGACGACCTCGGCATTCAGCGAACGCGCATCGAGCTCGGTCAACGCCGTGGCCCAGTCCAAGGTCTCGGCGACCCCTGGCGACTTGTAGAAGTCCTGGTCGCGCAGCGCCTGCACGAAGCGCACGATCTGCTGCGACAGCCGCTGCGAGATGCCGGGCAGCCGGGTCTTGACGATGGCGAGCTCGCGCTCGGCGGAGGGATAATCGACCCAGTGATACAGGCAGCGCCGCTTCAGCGCGTCATGGATCTCGCGAGTCCTGTTCGAGGTGATGATGACGATCGGCGGATGCGGCGCCTTGACGGTGCCGAACTCCGGGATCGTGACCTGGAAGTCGGAGAGTATCTCCAGCAGATAGGCTTCGAACGCCTCGTCCGCGCGGTCGAGCTCGTCAATGAGAAGAACCGGCGCGCCTGCGACATCCGGCTCCAGCGCCTGCAGCAGCGGGCGCTTAATCAGATAGCGGTCGGCGAAGATGTCCGACGTCAACTGATCGCGGTCGACCTCGCCGCCCGCTTCCGCCAGCCGGATCGCGATCATCTGCGCCGCTGAATTCCATTCGTAGACGGCGGAGGCGACGTCGAGACCCTCGTAGCACTGCAGCCGGATCAGCTTGCGGCCGAGCGCGGCCGACAAGACCTTGGCGATCTCGGTCTTGCCGACGCCGGCCTCGCCCTCGAGGAACAGCGGCCGGCCCATCCGCAGCGACAGATAGGTCACCGTCGCCAGCGATCGCTCGGCCAGATAGCCGCGCGAGGACAACAATTCGAGCATCGCGTCGACCGATGCTGGCAGGGCCGGAGCACTCATGGGCGAGACCGCTTCCTTCCTCACGCGTCCGTCACGAAGCCGGAGCCTCCGGTTCGGCGGCTCCCTCCGATGCGGTTGAGGCCTTGGCGCCGGCATTGGCCGCATCCACCGCGCGGCGCGCCAGCACACCGATCAGATGGGCGCGATATTCGGCGCTGCCGTGAATGTCGCTGTTGAGGCCTTCGGCCGAGACCGAAATTCCCTCCAGCGCCTTCGGCGAGAAACGCTTCTGCAGCGCTTCCTCGAAAGCAGTGACGCGAAACACGCCATTGCCGCCGGCGCCGGTCACGGCGACGCGCACGTCCGAGGGACGACGGGCGACGAACACGCCGACCAGCGCATAGCGCGAGGCCTGGTTGCGGAACTTCACGTAAGCGGCCTTCTTCGCCAGCGGAAAGCTCACCTTGGTGATGATCTCGTCCGGCTCCAGTGCGGTCGTGAACAGCCCGAGGAAGAACTCCTCGGCCTTCAGCTTGCGCTTGTTGGTGACGATGGTGGCGCCGAGCGCGAGGCATGCTGCCGGATAGTCCGCGGTCGGATCGTTGTTGGCAATCGAGCCGCCGATGGTGCCGCGATGGCGCACCGCGGGATCGCCGATCAGGCTCGCCAGATGTGCGAGCGCCGGAATGGCCTCGCCGACCGTTGCGGAGTTGGCGACGTCGGCATGACGCGCCATCGCGCCGATCACCAGGTTGCGGCCCTTCACCTCGATCGTATCGAGCCCCTCGACATGGGAGAGATCGACCAGATGCGGCGGGCTCGCGAGCCGCTGCTTCATGACCGGCACCAGCGTGTGGCCGCCGGCGACCAGCTTGGCGTCTTCGTTCTTGGTGAGGAGATTGGCGGCCTGGCGCACGGTCGCCGGCCGATGATATTTGAATTCGTACATGGGGAAATGTCCTGTGCGCAGCGGGCCGACTGGGGCGAGGTCAGACGTTTAGGCGAGGTCCGATTTGGCCATCGCCTTGGCGCCGGCGGCGATCGATTGCACGATGTTCTGATAGCCGGTGCAGCGGCAAAGATTGCCTTCCAGCTCCTCGCGAATGGTCTCTTCGCTGAGCTCATGTCCCTTGCGATGGACGAGATCGACCGCGGTCATGATCATGCCGGGCGTGCAGAAGCCGCATTGCAGGCCATGGTGTTCGCGAAACGCTTCCTGCATCGGATGCAGCGGCGCGCCGTCGGCGGCGAGCCCCTCGATCGTCCTGACCTCATGACCATCGGCCATCACGGCCAATGTCGTGCAGGACTTGACCGCCTTGCCATCGAGATGGACGATGCAGGCGCCGCATTGCGACGTGTCGCAGCCGACATGGGTGCCGGTGAGGCGCAGATTCTCGCGCAGGAACTGCACCAGCAGCGTCCGCGGGTCGACGTTCGCCGTGACGGGATTACCGTTCACAATCATGGAAATCTTGGCCATTCAGGACTCTCTATTATCCGCGCGACAGCGTTGCACTGCAGCGCAGCCCAGCAAAATCAGTCGAAAACCATCATATGGGCGCTCCCGGCGGCGGGCAACCTCGCCCCCGGCCGCGCATGGGTCGGTTGCGGTCAGCCTTGAACGGCCTTGGCGAAGTTGGCGAAGAATTCGTCGGCGAGTTTCTTGGCGGTGCCGTTGATCAGCCGCTGGCCGAGCTGCGCCAGCTTGCCGCCGATCTGTGCCTCGACATTGTAGGTCAACAGCGTGCCGCCGTCCTTGTCCGCCAGCGCAACGACCGCACCGCCCTTGGCGAATCCCGCGACGCCGCCCTCACCTTCGCCGGAGATCTTGTAGCCGTTCGGCGGATCGAGATCGCTCAAGGTGACCTTGCCCTTGAAGCGCGCGGAAACCGGTCCGACCTTCATCTTGGCGACGGCACGGAAGCCACCATCCTCGGTCTTCTCCAGTTCCTCGCAGCCGGGAATGCAGGCCTTGAGCACCTCCGGATCATTCAGCTTGGCCCAGACCTGCTCTCGCGGAGCGGCCAGCTGGACCTCGCCCGTCATCGTCATTGCCATGTGCATCTCCCCCGATTGGCGCGGTTAGAGGCATTCAAGTAAAGCACCGAACGTCCAAAAGGAAGGGCGAGCAGCGACCGGAAGCGTTGCAGAAAAGCCGGAGCACCGCAGCATTCCGGATCTCGCCGCCGTTGGGTTTTGATTGGCAGACGGCGGTGGGGGTGGTTAGTTCGCCATCGAATCTGCACGATTCCTCCGGCGGCGCGTCCGCCTGCGACAAGGATTCCGCCCATGCCGATGATCGATGCCGACGGCTGTCTGTTGAATGTCACCGTCGAGGGCCGCGACGGCGGACCGACCCTGATGCTCTCGAACTCGCTCGGCTCGACGCTGCAGATGTGGGAGCCGCAGATGCGCGCCTTCACGCAGGTGTTCCGCGTGATCCGCTATGACCGGCGCGGTCATGGCAAGTCGCAAGTGCCGCCCGGGCCCTACTCGATCGAGCGATTCGGCCGCGATGCGCTGGCGATTCTCGATGACCTCAACATCGAGAAGGTGCACTGGTGCGGCGTGTCGATGGGCGGCATGGTCGGGCAGTGGCTCGCGGCCCACGCTCCTGAACGTGTAGGCAAACTCGTGCTCGCCAACACCACCTGCTACTACCCCGATCCGGCAATCTGGGACGCCCGCATCAAGGCGGTCGAGGACAGCGGACTCGCTGGAATCGCCGACACGGTCATCGCCGGCTGGCTGACTCAGGAGTTTCGTGATCACAATCCCGACGTTGCCGACCGGATGAAGGCAATGCTCGTGGCCACCCCGGTCGAGGGCTATCTCGCTTGCTGCAAAGCACTGCGGGCGCTGGACCTGCGCGAGGACCTGCCGGCCATCAAAAGCCCAACCCTCGTCGTGGCCGGCCGCTACGACAAATCGACGCCGATCGCGATGGCGGAAGCGATCCGCAGCCGCATCTCCGGCGCCAGCATGACCATCGTCGATGCCGCGCACATCTCGAATGTCGAAGCGGCGGGCCAGTTCAACGATGCCGTGCTGGGCTTTCTGACCCAGCGCTGACGCACCGCGATGGATCAGGGCGTTACGCCTGCTGCGGCGCCGGCGTCGCCGTGGGCCCCATCTTCGGCGGAGCGGATGCGGAGGACGGCGAGGCTTGCGTCGACGGCTTCTCCACCAGCATGACGATGGCCGTGCCGAGCAGCATCAGGAGTTCCGTGGCATGCAGACGCAGTGCCTGGGGCTCCCCGAATTTGGCGGCCATGATCATGCTGAAGAAGGCGAGCATGCTGCCGAAAGCGAGCCCGATCGACAGCGCCTCGACATAGCCGGCCACCTTTCGCACCCGCGGAACCAGGATCAGGACGAGAAACATCGCGAAGAAGCCTGCGACCGTCAGTCGCGCCAGCGCAAGCAGCCAGGCGGCGCGGACCGTCTCGATGCCCGACAGCTGCAGGTAGTCGCTGATGAACAATGCCACCGCAATATTGGGCCGCGCGAACAGCCCCTGGATCGGCGACACCATGATCTGAAACGCGATGATGGTCCAGGCGGGCACGAAATAGAGCGCCAGCAGCACACCGTTGACGCAACTGAGCCGCCAATTCCTGATCACGCAATCCTTGATCATGTCACGCCCACCTTTCCATCCCACAAACCGCCCGCCCGACCGACTTCCAGACGAGCTAACGCGCGGCAAACGCGCCCGGCAATTTAAACCATTCGTTTACCTTAACAGGGTGGCGACGGGCGCGAGCTACTAACGGTCACCGTCCAAGAGGCCGTGCCGATGACCTCGCCGATCAGGCCTCGACTTCCCGCGTGACGGCGGCCTTCCCGGCCATCAACGCCTCCTCGAACATCTGCATCGCATCCGACATTGCGCGCCCGCTTCGTCTTCAGCACCGCGATGCGGCTGCTCCGCTGAATGATCGCCGTAACCGACGCCTGCATCGGGGTCACGATCGATGCGCCGGCAGTCCGATCGCGTCGATGGCCGCTGCACCGCAATTATGTGCGCCGCGCCATCATTGCTTTTGACTAGCGTCAAAGTAGCTAGACAATGTGATACTATCTTAAGATGAGCGCTGCTGCGTTTCGCACAGCTCGATCGTGATGCGGCAAGCAGCCGCCGAGCGGGAGTACTGCATGAGACTGGCTCGGATCTTCATCGGCATCCTCCTGCTGGCCGGCGGCCTCTACATCCTGGTCGGCGAGCATTTCGCCGGAACTTCAGGCGACGCGACCGTCAATGCCCGGCTTTACGTCGTGCGCGCGCCGATCGAAGGCCGAGTGACGCTGGGGGTGAGCCATATCGGCGTCAGGGTCAACGCCGGGGAACTCATGGCCGAGATCGTCGACGACCGGTTCGACACCACGCGCCTGCTCAATCTCGAGCGCGACCGTGACGAGCAGAAGATCGCGCTCAAGCGGGTTCCGGCGCAGCGTTCGGCGCTCGAGCAAGCGCGGGCCGCCTTCGCGGCCCAGTCGGCCAACTACAAGACCGGCCGCGTCCGCCAGATCGCGGCACGCATCGCCGAGGCCAAGGCGGCGGAGGATGCCGCGGCCGCCCGGCTGAAGCTCGCGGATCTCACCTTCACGCGGGCCAACGAGCTGAAGGAACGCGGGGTCCAGACGGTCGCCGGCCTCGACCAGGCCAGCGCCTCGCTCGATATCGCCAAGCAGGATTTGGAAAGCGCGAAACAGCGCACCAACTATGTCGAGACCGAGCTCGGCTCCGCGCAATCGGGGGTCTTCATCGGCGACTCCTACAACGACGTGCCGTTCTCGATGCAGCGCATTCACGAGCTCGACCTGCGCCTCGCCGAACTTGCCGTGGACGAGCAGCAGATCCAATCCCGCCTGGTCCAATACGAGCAGCAGATCAACGCCGAACGCGTCCGGATCAACCGACTGACCTCGGCGACGCTGAGGGCCCGCGTCCCGGGCATGGCCTGGGATTTCCTCGTCGACGACGGCGAATATGCCCGTCGCGGTCAGGATCTCGCCAAGCTGGTGGACTGCAACAGTCTCGTGGTGACCGCGAGCGTTCCCGAAAGTCTCTACGCCAGCCTGTCGATCGGCGCCCCGGTGCAGTTCCGTCTGTTCGGAGACGACCGGATATTCGATGGGACGGTGACACGTCTCGGCGGCTCGGGCGCCTCGCAACTCTACGCCAATCTCGCCGTCGGCCCGACGCCGCAGCACTTGCAGCGCTTCGACGTCACCGTTGCGGTGCCAGATCTCGCCAAGCAGCCGGATCTGTCCTGCGCCATCGGGCGCACCGGCCGGGTGATCTTCACCAGCGGACCGATCGCGGCATTGCGCGGCTTCGTCGCCCGGTACGGCTACTGATGCCGACGCTGTCACCATTCCTGTCCGCGTTCGCAGTCGTTGCGATCATCGTAGGGCTGCGCGTCCTGGTGTTGCCCCTCCTGGACCCGAAGATATGGTACTGGCGGACCCTGCTCCTCAGCGGCTCGATCCTGCTGGCCTGGCGCTATGTCGCCTGGCGCTTCACCGAGACCCTTGCTCCGCCCGGCCTCACGCCGGATGGGATCCTCAGCTGGGGCTTCGCCATTCTCGAAGCGCTCACCGTTGTTTCGTCGTCCTTCGCCTTCCTGATCCTGACCAGGACCAAGGAGCGGACGACGGAGGCTGATCGCCATGCCGGCTGGTGGCTTCCGAGGCCGCCGCCTCGTGTCGACATCTTCATCACCACCTACAACGAGCAGCTCGAGGTCCTGGAGCGAACCATTGTCGGCGCCAAGGCGATCACCTATGCGGCATTGCGCGTCTTCGTCCTCGACGACGGCAGCCGGGCCTGGCTCCGGGATTACTGCACCGAGCACGGCATCGGCTATGTCGCCCGTACCGACAAGTCGCACGCCAAGGCCGGCAACATCAACAATGCCTTGCGGCTGCGCGCGGCGGATGCGGACCGGCCGGATTTCGTCGCCGTTCTCGACGCCGACTTCGTGCCTCATCTTGACTTCGTCGAGCGGACGCTCGCGTTGTTCCACGATCCGGCTGTCGGCCTCGTACAGACACCCCAGCACTTCTTCAACCCGGACCCGATCCAGCACAATCTCGGCATCGGCGCGTCCTATCCCGACGAGCAGCGCCACTTCTTCGACAACGTCGAGCCGGCGCGCGACGCCTGGGGCATCGCAATGTGCTGCGGCACCTCCTCGATATTCCGCGTCTACGCCGTAGAGATGATCGGCGGCGTGCCGACCGAGAGCGTCACCGAGGATTTCCTGCTCACGCTGCGCCTGTCCGCGCACGGCTACCAGACCGTGTACCTGAACGAGGCGTTGTCGGAGGGATTGGCGCCGGAAGGCCTTGCGGAATACGTCACGCAGCGCGGCCGCTGGTGCCTCGGCCTCATGCAGATCGTGCGCAACGTCTACAATCCATTCGGCTCCCATGGTCTCGACTTCTTCCACCGGCTCAGCGTGCTCGACTCGCTGCTTTACTGGACGTCGACCTATCCGTTCCGCCTCGCCGCGCTGATCTGTCCACTGCTCTACTGGTGGGGCGGGGTGACGGTGGTGAACGCCTCGATCGCCGACATCATCCGGTATTACGGCCCCTATTATCTCTCGATCATGTACACGCTGAACTGGCTGTCCAAGGGACTGTTCATACCGATCGTCAACGATGTCTCGCAGATCGTCGCCGCCTGGCCCGTGCTCCGCGCCGCCGCTCTCGGCCTGCTCTCCCCCGGTCCGCACAAATTCTCGGTGACCGCCAAGGGCGGCGATCGCGCCAAGATCATCGTCCAATGGCCGCTGATGCGGCCCTTCCTGATCCTGATGGCGCTGACGATCGGTGGCATGATCGTGTCGCTGACGTCCGATTTTGTCTTCAATACCACGGGGACCGCGGGAGACGGCGTCATCGTCGTGATGTTCTGGACGATCTACAACATTCTGGTCCTGTCGGTGGCGATCGCCGTGTGCATCGACCGTCCACGCTACAACCGGCCGCAACGCCAGATCGTCGAGCCGATAACCCTGACGGTCGACGGCGAGCCGCAACGCGGCTGGATCGTCAATCTCGGCCCCGGCGGCGCACGCGTCAGCGGTCCGGTCGGCCTTGCGACCGGCGCCATCGGCACGCTCACTTTGCCCCTGATCGGCGATATCCCGACCAAGGTCGCGGCGCCGACCAACGACGGCTACCGGCTCATATTTACGGTGACGCCGCAGCAGCGCGCCCAGATCATCGAGCGGCTGCACACCGCGAGCGGAGTGCCCGGCGCCGACAGCGGCGATCTCGGCCGCATGATGAAAGAACTCGCGCGAGCCGTGGCCGATTGAGGAGAAGACGATGACGAGGCGACGGTGGAGCTTACAGACAGCGGTGTTCCTCGGCGGCACGACACTGATCGTCGTGACGGCGCTGGCCGTTGCCATCCTCTATTCGGCGTCGCTGCAGCGGCGCGGCGAGGAGCTCGCGATCGAGCAGCTGAGGACGCGCGGTGAGCTCAGCGCAAACCTGCTGGCGCGACAGATGTACGGCACGTGGATCGACGTGTCGCGGCTCGCCGCGATCATCGACCCCGCCGACGTCGCCGAGGCGCGCCGACAGATCCAGTTCGTGAGCCAGTTCCAGCCGCGCTATGCCTGGCTCGGCATCGCCGACCCCGGCGGCAAGGTCATCGCGAGCAAGGACCGGATGCTGGAAGGACAAAGCGTCGCCGACCTGCGCTGGTTCCGGCATGGACTCGGGGTGCCGACGGCGGTCGATGATCGCGAACCAGAGACCCTGGGCCGGATGTTGCAGGCCGCTTCGGGACCGGACCGCTTGATCGCCATGTCGGCTCCGCTGATGCACGACGGCGCCCCCGCCGGTGTCATCGGGGCCCAAATCGATTGGAAATGGGTGATCGAATCCGTCGCGGCGCTGGCGTCGCGCGACATCGATCTGGTGTTGCTGTCGCGCGAGAGCATCGTGCTGTTCGGCCCGCCGGATCTCGTCGGCAAGCAACTGACGATCGGCTCGGCGCAGGCCGCAAGCCGCGGGGCCCCGGTCGCGCTCATCGAGCGATGGCCCGACGGCAAGGACTATTTCACCGTCACGTTCCCCACCGTGAAGTACGCCGATCTGCCGAGCTTCGGCTGGTCCCTTCTGATCCGGCAGGACGCCGTTGCCGCGATGCTGCCGACCCGCCAGCTTGTGCGCTCGTTTTGGTTCAACGTTGCCGGTGGCGTGTTCTCGATCCTGGTGCTGCTCAATTTCGCCGCGAAATGGGTGGCGACGCCGATGCGCCGTCTTGCCCAGGCCGCCGAGACCATGGTGAAAGATCCGTTTTCCGGCATGGTGGCTCGGGAAACCCGGTACGATGAGGCGACGCGGCTGCGCGACGCCTTGGTCAGGCTCCAGTCGAAGCTGATGGCAAAAGTGCCTGGTTCGACGGAAGACAGCGGTAGCGGCATATGAGCGGCGCCAGCGACAAGATCAGCTCGATGCGCTCGACGTCCAAGGTCGCGGCCCTCGTCGCTCGCGCCTCCTTCGCCATCATTGGCCTCAGCGGCTAGCCCGAGCGGCGGCGAGAGAATCCGAGCTGAAAGCGAATCCTCCAGTGTCCACGCCAACGAGCGGTCCTGCAGACGCGGGTCCTGGTATTGCTGGCCGGGACGCGGCTGCCCCTCCGTGTCCCTCATCTTGCCGGATCGGTCTCCCGGCCGGACTCTGGTGCCCCTGGTTCTTGTCCGCCAGCCTGCTCATGGGGTTCTCGGTTCGCTACCGCGCGCAACCAATGCGAGAACACCTCCTTCGGCGCTAGGTACTTTGTTCCGGGGTGGTCATTTGATGGCGATGGCCGGACCCGAGGATGGCATGGGAACCGCGCCGTCAAAGGAGGCGGGATAAGCCCGCAATTGTGGCACTGCACGCTGTTGCGGCACCCGGTTCCTAGCTGTTAGTACTGGCCCACGCGTCGCCTTGGGCGCGGGTGCGATCTCCAGGCATACCAGCACCTGCTCTGCAAGGCCCCCGCCGCGTTGCGAACCGGTATCGGCAGTCTCACTCACGGCAGTTCATGGATTATTTCGCGCAACAGCTCATCAATGGCCTCGTCCTTGGCTCGATCTACGGCCTGATCGCCATCGGCTACACCATGGTCTATGGCATCGTCGGCATGATCAATTTCGCCCATGGCGACATCTTCATGATCGGCGGCTTCATCGCGCTGATCTCGTTCCTGGTCCTGGTGTCGCTGGGCCTGACTGCGGTTCCGGTCATTCTGCTGATCGTGCTGCTGGTCTCGATGGCCATCACGGCGCTCTATGGCTGGACCGTCGAACGCATCGCCTATCGCCCGCTGCGGCACTCGTTCCGCCTGGCGCCGATGCTGTCCGCCATCGGCATGTCGTTCGTGCTCACCAACTATTCGCAGGTGTCGCAGGGCGCGCGCGTCAAGCCGGTGCCGCCGATCATCACCGGCGGCTATACCCTGCACGAGGGTGCGGGCGGCTTCGTCGTCCAGCTCTCCAACATCCAGATCGTGGTGGTCATCACCACCATCGTTCTGCTCGCGCTGTTCACTTGGCTGGTATCCCGCACCCGGCTCGGGCGCGACATGCGCGCCTGCGAGCAGGACCAGACCATGGCGGCACTGCTCGGCGTCGACGTCGACCGCACCATCTCGATGACCTTCGTGATCGGCGCGGCGCTCGCTGCCGTCGCCGGCATGATGTACCTGCTGTATTACGGTCTGGTCGATTTCTTCATGGGCTTCGTCGCCGGCATCAAGGCGTTCACGGCGGCGGTACTCGGCGGCATCGGCTCGCTGCCGGGCGCGATGCTCGGCGGCCTCGCGATCGGACTGATCGAGACGTTCTGGTCGGCCTATTTTTCGGTGGAGTACAAGGACGTCGCGGCATTCTCGATCCTCATCGTGGTGCTGATCTTCCTGCCAACCGGCCTGCTCGGCCGGCCCGAAGTCGAAAAAGTCTGAAGATGGAGTCCGCGTGAGCGCGTCCCTTCCCGCCTCGTCGAAAGGCTCCGAACCGGTCGGAGCCGCCTTCATCCTCAAGAAGGCCTTTCTCAGTGCGCTGGTCGCTCTCGGTCTGTTCTCCCTGATGGTCGGCGTCCGCACCGAAGCGGGCCAGAGCGGCCAGCTCGTATACTGGACCCGCTTCGGCGACCTCGCCAGCCTGGTTGCGGCGGTGTTCGTCGGCTCGATCGCGGTCCAGCTGCTGCGGCTGTGGCTCGGACCGCGCGGCGGCCTCGGCAGCTTCGTGCCGCCGTCCGTGCAGAGCGGCATGTCGGTAGCCGGCCGCTATCTCGCGCCGGCGCTGCTGATCTTCACCTTCCTGGTGCCGGTGATCTTCTACAATCAGCGCTATATTCTCGACCTCGGCATCCTGGTCCTCACCTACGTCATGCTGGGCTGGGGCCTCAACGTCGTGGTCGGTCTCGCTGGCCTGCTCGACCTCGGCTACGTCGCCTTCTACGCCGTCGGCGCCTATTCCTACGGCCTGCTCTCGACCACCTTCGGCCTGTCGTTCTGGGTCTGCCTGCCGCTCGCCGGCATTCTCGCCGCATTCTGGGGCGTGCTGCTCGGCTTTCCGGTGCTGCGGCTGCGCGGTGACTACCTCGCCATCGTGACCCTGGCCTTTGGCGAGATCATCCGCCTCGTCCTCATCAACTGGCAGGACGTGACTGGCGGTCCCAACGGCGTCTCCGGGATTCCGCGACCGACGTTGTTCGGCATTCCGCTCACACCGGGCGAAGGCGGCCTTGCATCGATGCTCGGCATCCCGTTCTCGCCGACGCATCGCATCGTGTTTCTGTTCTATCTGATCCTGGCGCTGGCACTCTTGACCAACTGGGTCACCATCCGGCTGCGCCGGCTGCCGATCGGCCGGGCCTGGGAAGCGCTGCGCGAGGACGAGGTCGCCTGCCGCGCGCTCGGCATCAACATCACCACCACCAAGCTGACCGCATTTGCGACCGGCGCGATGTTCGGCGGTTTCGCCGGCGCCTTCTTCGCCACGCGCCAGGGCTTCATCAGCCCGGAATCCTTCACCTTCCAGGAATCGGCGCTGGTACTCGCCATCGTCGTGCTCGGCGGCATGGGGTCGCAGCTCGGCGTGGCGCTGGCGGCGCTCGCCATGATCGGCGGCTTCGAGCTGTTCAGAAGCCTCGAGGGCTACCGCATGCTGGTGTTCGGTCTCGCCATGGTGCTCGTGATGATCTGGCGGCCGCGCGGCATTGTCGGCCATCGCGCGCCAACCGTATTCCTGGAAAAATCCAAGAGCATCTCTTCGGACCTCGTCAAGGAAGGCCACGGATGAGCTCCGCTCCCATTCTCGCACTTGAAAACCTCACCATGCGCTTCGGCGGCATCGTCGCCGTCAATGCGCTGTCGTTCACCGCGCAACGCACGCAGATCACGGCCCTGATCGGCCCCAACGGCGCCGGCAAGACCACCGTGTTCAACTGCATCACCGGCTTCTACAAGCCGACCTCCGGCGTCATCCGCCTGACCCATGATGACGGTGCGCAGTTCGAGATGCAGAAGCTGAAGGACTTCAACATCTCCAAGCAGGCCAAGGTGGCGCGGACGTTCCAGAACATCCGGCTGTTTCCGGGCATGACGGCGCTCGAGAACCTGATGGTCGCGCAGCACAACGCGCTGATGCGCGCGTCCGGCATGACGGTGCTCGGGCTGCTCGGCGTGCCCTCGTGGCGCGCGGCCGAGCGGAACGCGATCGATGCGGCCGTGTTCTGGCTGAAGCGCGTCGGGCTGATCGACCGCGCCGACGACGCGGCCGGCAATCTCGCCTATGGCGACCAGCGCCGGCTGGAGATCGCGCGCGCGATGTGCACCTCGCCGGCCCTGCTCTGCCTCGACGAACCGGCCGCCGGCCTCAACGCGCGCGAGAGTGCGGCCCTCAGCGAGCTGCTGCTGTCGATCCGAGCCGATCACGCCACGTCGATCCTGCTGATCGAGCACGACATGAGCGTCGTGATGGAAATCTCCGACCGGATCGTCGTGATGGACTACGGCGTCAAGATCGCGGAAGGCACGCCGCGCGAGATCAGGGATGATCCCAAGGTCATCGCGGCCTATCTCGGCACCGACGAGGAAGAGGCCGCAGCCGTGATGGAGGCCGAGGCGTGAGCGCGTCCCTCCTCGCAATCCGCAGCCTGCGTGCCTCCTACGGCAAGATCGAAGCGCTCAAGGGCGTCGATCTCGACATCAAGCCCGGCGAGATCGTCGCGCTGATCGGCGCCAACGGCGCCGGCAAGTCGACCCTGATGATGTCGATCTTCGGGCGGCCGCGCGCGAGCTCCGGCAACATCGTCTACGACGGCAACGACATCACACAGGTGCCGACGCATCAGATCGCGCAGCTGCGCATCGCGCAGTCGCCGGAGGGACGCCGCATCTTTCCGCGCATGAGCGTCGCGGAAAACCTGCAGATGGGCGCCGACGCCGGCGAGACGACCGACGCGGAACGGGCCAGCATGCTGGAGCGCGTGTTCGCGCTGTTCCCGCGCCTGAAGGAGCGCATCGACCAGCGCGGCGGCACGCTGTCCGGCGGCGAGCAGCAGATGCTGGCGATCGGGCGCGCGCTGATGAGCCGGCCGCGTCTGCTGCTGCTGGACGAACCCTCGCTCGGCCTGGCACCGCTGATCGCGCGCCAGATTTTCGACGCCATTCGGACACTCAACCGCCAAGACGGTCTGACCGTGCTGATCGTCGAGCAGAACGCCAATCACGCGCTGAAGCTCGCCCATCGCGGCTACGTGCTGGTCAACGGCCTGATTACGCTGTCGGGCACCGGCACCGAGCTGCTGCAGCGGCCGGAGATCCGCGCTGCCTATCTGGAGGGCGGCCGCCACTGAGGCGGAGCCCTCAAAATCCGGCCGAAATGACATTAGTCCTTCGTAGGTGTCGTCGAAAATTGCCGGTGACTTCGCCGGAAAATCAGCCACAATGCGCGCGGTCTGCGGCCCGCCGTTCGGGCCGTTCCGTGTCGACCTACCCCCCGCGAGGATTTCTCATGAAACCACTCAAACTCATCGGCTTGGCTCTGGGCGCATCGCTGGCGCTCTCGACCGCTGCTTTCGCCGAAGACATCAACATCGCCGTGGCCGGCCCCATGACCGGCAGTGAATCGGCCTTCGGCCGCCAAATGCAGAACGGCGCCGAGATGGCGGTAGCCGACCTCAATGCTGCCGGCGGCGTGCTCGGCAAAAAGCTCGCACTGCAGGTGGGTGACGATGCCTGCGATCCGAAGCAGGCGCGTTCGGTTGCCGAAAAGCTCGCCGGCTCCGGCATTCCGTTCGTCGCTGGCCATTTCTGCTCATCGTCGTCGATCCCGGCCTCCGAGGCCTATGCCGACAGCAACGTCCTGCAGATCACGCCGGCCTCGACCAACCCGCTGTTCACCGAGCGCAAGCTGTGGAACGTGGCGCGCGTCTGCGGCCGCGACGACCAGCAGGGTCTCGTCGCCGCCAACTACATCGCGAAGAACTTCAAGGGCAAGAACATCGCGATCCTCAACGACAAGACCACCTACGGCAAGGGTCTCGCCGACGAGACCAAGAAGGCGCTCAACAAGGCCGGCGTCACCGAGAAGATGTTCGAGTCCTACAACAAGGGCGACAAGGACTTCAACGCGATCGTCTCCCGCCTGAAGCGTGACAACATCGATCTCGTCTATGTCGGCGGCTATCATCAGGAAGCCGGCCTCATCCTGCGCCAGATGCGCGACCAGGGTCTCAAGACCATCCTGATGGCGGGCGACGCGATGAACGATAAGGAGTTCGCCTCGATCACCGGCCCGGCCGCGGAAGGCACGCTGTTCACCTTCGGCCCCGAGCCGCGCAACAAGCCGACCGCGAAGGCGATCGTGGACAAGTTCAAGGCCAAGAACATCGATCCCGAGGGCTACACGCTCTACACCTACGCCGCGATCCAGGTCTGGTCGCAGGCGGTGAAGAAGGCCAACACCACTGACGCCAAGAAGGTGATGGACACCATCAAGGCCGGCGAGTGGGACACCGTTCTCGGCAAGCTCGGCTTCGACGCCAAGGGCGACATCAAGCAGATCGACTACGTCGTCTACAAGTGGGACGCCAAGGGCGGCTACGCCGAGCTCGGCGGCAAGGGCTCCTGACAAAACTCCTGATCCGCTTCGATCATCATCAGCAAAATGCAAACGCCCCGGTCCTGGACCGGGGCGTTCTGCTGAGAGCTTGGTTCTTCGTTGAAGCGCCTGCAGGACAGTGGGGAGCCACGTCGTACGGAGAGTAAGTAACAGGCCGGCTCAGCCGGCACAGGCCGAAAGCGATGGGGCTCCCTTCGCCGCCACCGCCGCACGGGCCGTTTCGACGGCACGCATCAGTTCGGCCGGGCGGAACGGTTTCTGCAGGTAAACGACACGGGTCAGTTCGTCCGACATCGACGCGCCATCGAAGGCGGTCATGCCGGAGACTGCGACCACCGGCACGTCGGGAACCAGCGCGCGCATACTGCTGACCAGATCGAGCCCGTTGGAATCATCGAGATAGATGTCGACGATGACGGCATCGAACGCCTGGTCGCGGAACAACTGCAGTCCGGACGCAGCAGTTCCCGCTTCGACCACGTCGAACTGATTGACGCGCAGCACCATACAGATCATGGCGCGCACATCCTTCTGATCGTCGACCACCAGAATCCGTGGCATCAACTTCTCCAGAATTTTCCGTTGGACAACCTACAACCTAGAAGGAAATCGAACACAACTACCGGTATATTTATCCCATTGGGGTAAAGGTGCAGTTACTTTAACTATCGACTCATTCTACAGAACGTCGCGATCTGGTACCATACAACCTTTATTAGAAAATAGAAACTTTTCGCGCGCCAGTCACCGACTCCTTGTTTTTGCATGTTGGCTCCCGTTGCGCAGGATTCCCGGAGATGCAGAGCATCGAGGATCACCGCGAAGTCCTGCTGTCGACGTCCACCGCGACGCGCCGAGACCAGATCGCAGCACTCGCTGCGGTTGCGATCTCGACCTTGCTGTTTGCCGCCGCCGCTCCCTTTGCCAAGGTGGAGTTGCCGGCGGTGCCTGCGTTCGTCGCGAGCTACCAGTCGGCGCTGGCGCTGAACGATCTCATCACCGCGTTCCTGCTGTTCTCGCAGTTCGTGCTGCTGCGTTCGCGACCGCTGCTGTGGTTGGCCTCGGGTTACCTGTTCACCGCGCCGGCCTCGCTACTGCACACGCTGGTGTTCCCAGGCCTGTATTCTCAGACCGGCCTGCTCGATGCAGGTCCGCAGACCGCAGTCTGGATCTACATGATCTGGCACGGCGCGTTCCCCCTGTTCGTTCTGGCCTATGCGCTGGACGACCGTCGCCGTCCGACGCCCGTTGGGTCGGTTGCGCTGTCGCTATCGGTCGCCGTGCTCGGCGTGGCGATTGCACTTGCGGCGCTCACCTGGGCGGTGATCGCCCATGACGCGGCGCTGCCCGCGCTCGTCCGCGATGACGCTGCCACGCCGGCTTTGAAAGTCGTGGTCGGCGCCATCTGGTGCGTGACATCGGCTGCCCTGCTCGTCCTGGCGTTGCGCAGGCCGCACAGCATTCTCGACCTCTGGGTCATGGTGGTGCTGTGCGCCTGGCTGTTCGACCTCTCGCTCTCCTCGTTGCTCAACGCCGCCCGGTTCGACCTCGGCTACTACGCGGGCCGCATCTATGGCTTGCTGGCCGCGAGCTTCGTACTCGGCGTCCTGCTCGCCGACAATGTCAGCCTGCAGGCGAGGCTCACGCGGCTGCTGCAGCAGCAGCGCCGGCAGAGCGAAAGCGAGCGGGCACGCTTCATCGCGCGCGAGCGGCTGTTCAGCGCCGTCGTGGAATCCTCCAACGACGCCATCATCACGCTGACCCTGCAAGGCAAGATCACGTCCTGGAATCGCGCCGCCGAACACCTGTTCGGATACGGCGCAGACGAGGCGCTTGGCAACGACATCGGCCTGATCGTGCCCGCCGAACGGCGCAGCGAGGTCGATCGCATCCTGAGCCGGATCGGCGGCGGCGAGAAGATCGAGCATCACGAGACGATCCGCCGCCACAAGGACGGCCGCGAGATCGAAGTATCGCTCGGCGTGTCGCCGATCCTCGACGCGCATGGTGTGGTCATCGGCGCCTCGAAGGTGGCGCGCGACATCACCGAGAGCAAGCGCACCCGAACCGCCCTGACCCGTGAGACCGAGGAGCGCCGCCGCATCTTCGAGACCTCGCAGGACCTGATCCTGGTTGCCAACTCCTACGGACAATTGATGCAGGTCAGCCCGAGCGCGGTGGACGTGCTCGGCTACCGGCCGGAGGAGATGGTCGGCCGCAATGCCAGCGACTTCGTCTATCCGCCCGAGCTCGAGGCGGTCCGTAGCCAGATGCGCGCCTGCCGCCGCGGCCGCGACGTCCACAATTTCGAGGCGCAGCTGTTGCACAAGGAAGGCCGCGGCGTCGTCCTGAACTGGATGGCGAGCTGGTCGGACCCGGTGCAGCGCCACTTCTTCGTCGGCCGCGACCTCACCGAGAAGCGCGCCGCCGAGGCGCAATTCCGCCAGGCGCAGAAGATGGAGGCGGTCGGGCAGCTCACCGGCGGCGTCGCCCACGACTTCAACAACATCCTCACCGTCATCACCGGCAGCATCGGCATTCTTGCCGACGCCGTGTCCGACCGGCCGGAGCTCGCCTCCGTCGCCAAGCTGATCGACGACTCCGCCGACCGCGGCGCGCAGCTCACGCGACAGTTGCTAGCCTTCGCCCGCAAGCAGCCGCTGCAGCCGACCGATCTCGACATCAATGCGCTGTTGAACGAGACCGCAGCCTTGCTGCGGCCGACGCTCGGCGCGCAGATCGAGATCGAGCGCATCCTCGGCGCCGATCCCTGCACCGCGCTCGCCGATCCGAACCAGCTCGCCACCGCGGTCATCAATCTCGCGCTCAATGCGCGTGATGCAATGCCGCAAGGCGGCAAGCTCATGCTGGAGACCGCGAACGTCACGCTCGACCAAGACTATTCCGACGCCCATAGCGAGGTCATCGTCGGTGACTACGTGATGATCGCCGTCAGCGACACCGGCTGTGGCATTCCGCCGGCCTATCTCGAGAAGGTGTTCGATCCGTTCTTCTCGACCAAGGGCACCGGCAAGGGCACGGGGCTCGGCCTCAGCATGGTATTCGGCTTCGTCAAGCAGTCGGGCGGCCACATCCAGATCTACAGCGAGGTCGGCCACGGCACCTCGATCAAGCTGTATCTGCCGCGCTCGGCGTCCGCTCCGGCGACCAGCGCGGGCTTGCAGGCGCCGGACGCGCGCGGCGGCAATGAGACGATCCTGGTCGTGGAGGATGATCTGCTGGTACGCCAGCACGTGATCGCCCAGGTCGGCAGCCTCGGCTACACCACGCTGGCTGCAGCCAATGCCGTCGAGGCGCTCGACGTGCTGGAGCGCCATCCAGAGATCGACCTGCTGTTCACCGACGTCATCATGCCCGGCGCCATGAACGGCCGCCAGCTCGCCGACGCCGCACGGGTGCGGCGGCCGGCGCTGCGGACGTTGTTCACCTCGGGCTACACCGAGAACGCGATCGTGCACCACGGCCGACTCGACGCCGGCGTGCTGCTGCTGCCCAAGCCTTACCGCAAGCCGGAACTGGCCCGCATGATCCGCATTGCGCTGGAGGCGTGAGGCCGTAGCCCGGGTGTTGCATTGAGCCCTCGCGCCAGCCGCGCTATCCATCCAGCATCATCACCTGCCGCGAGGGCGACCGTGCAAAACCTCCTCACCGACATCGCGGGCGTACGCGTGGGCCATGCCCAGGACGCAGCGCTCGCGTCCGGCGTGACCGCGATCCTGTTCGATCAGCCGGCGGTGGCCGCGATCGACATCCGGGGCGGCGGACCCGGCGTGCGCGAGGATGCGCTGCTCGATCCTGCGAATACGGTGGAGCGGGTCGACGGCATCGCCCTGTCCGGCGGCTCGGCGTTCGGGCTGGAGGCCGCGAGCGGCATCCAGGCCTGGCTGGCGGAACAGGGCCGCGGCTTTGCCGTGCGCGACGCGCTGATCCCGATCGTCCCCGGCGCGATCGTGTTCGACCTCTTGAACGGTGGCAACAAGGCCTGGGGCCGCTACGCGCCCTATCGCGAGCTCGGCTATGCGGCCGCAGCGGCCGCCGATACCAGCTTCGCGCTCGGCAGCGTCGGTGCCGGGCTCGGCGCCACCACGGCCAACCTGCAGGGCGGGCTCGGCTCGGCGGCGGCGACGACGACAGGCGGGATCAAGGTCGCTGCCATCGCGGTGGTCAATGCCGTCGGCAGCGTCACGGTCGGCGACGGCCCGTGGTTCTGGGCGGCGCCGTACGAGGTCGACGGCGAGTTCGGCGGCCGCGGCCTGCCGGCCGCGTTCACGCCGGACATGCTGGCGATGCGCATCAAGGGCGGCCCGGCGGCGTCAGCCTCCGAGAACACGACCATCAGCCTCGTCGTGACCGACGCCGTCTTGACCAAGGCGCAGGCCAAGCGGCTCGCGATGATGGCGCAGACCGGCATGGCGCGCGCGATCTATCCGGTGCATCTGCCGCTCGACGGCGACATCGTGTTCGCGGCGGCGACTTGCGCCAAGCCGATCGAGCCGCTGGTCGAGCTGAGCGAGCTCGGCATGGTCGCGGCCAATGTGCTGGCCCGCGCGATCGCACGCGGCGTCTATCACGCGAGACCGCTGCCGTTCGCCGGCGCGCTGCCGTCCTGGCAAGGCCGCTTCGGCGGCTGAGCCTAGGCGCTCACCGCGGTCGTGGAGGACGTCGAGGCCGACAGCATCTTCGACTGCCGCTGGATCAGCTTCTCGATCAGATTGTAGGACGACGTGGCGGCGTTCGACGCGGTGGTAGCCGTCGGCGTCGTCAGCGTCACCTTGGAGCCGTCGGCATAGGTGATGGTGGTCGTCGTCGAGCCGTCGCTGTTGGTCGACGAGGAGCTCGACGCGCCTGACATTGCCTGCATCAGCGCGTCCGCCCCTGCCCCTGACGAATTGCCGGAGCTGCCAGCCTCCCCGGCTCCAGCACGATGATGATGACCACGGCGGCCGCGCGCGCCCTGCAGCGCCGATATCAGTTCGTCCATGCTGACATTGCCGTCGCTGTTGCTGTCGAGCTTGCCGAACACCTTGTCGGCATTGGCGAGGTTGGTGCCGCCGGCGCCGAGCGCGGTCTCGAATTCGGACTTTGTGATCTTGCCGTCACCGTCGCCGTCGATCTGCGAGAACAGGTCCTGCAGCGGGCTGGTCGAGGCGTTCGCACCCGATGTGCCGGACTGGCTCTGCGCTGCGAGCAGCGCGTTCATCGTCTCCGGCGCGATCTGCCCCGAACTGCTGCTGCCGGAGCTCGACCACGGGCTGAAATTGCCGGAGCTGCTCGAGCTGCCGCCGTTCAGACTGAACACGCCGCCGCCGGCATTGCCCGATTTGCCGGAACCGGACTTCGTCGACCCAAGCGACTGCAGGGCTTCCAGGGCCGATGAGGCGGCCCCCAATGCAAACCACATGGCGAAACTCCGAGGTGGCCGCAATGCGCGGCGAAACAACGTCGGATCTCTCCGTGGCAATCCCCGTGCCAGCGCCAAACCGCTGATATGTCCGGATATTTCGCGATGTTGCGGATGCCCAAACCCGGCAGTTCATGCCGCGCTCGGCAGATTTTTCCCGCTCGCGTTGCCGCAACCGCGCCCGCATGATACGGCGACAATCCCGATCGCACTGGAACAGCCGCCCATGACACAGTCCTTCACGCCGCGCCCGCTCGTCATTGCGCCGTCGATCCTGGCGTCGGATTTCTCCAAGCTCGGCGAGGAGGTGCGCGCCGTCGATGCCGCCGGCGCCGACTGGATCCATCTCGACGTGATGGACGGCCACTTCGTGCCGAACATTTCCTACGGCCCCGACGTGATCAAGGCGCTGCGCCCGCATACGACCAAGATCTTCGACGCGCATCTGATGATCACGCCGTGCGATCCCTATCTCGAAGCCTTCGCCAAGGCTGGCTGCGACCACATCACGGTGCATGCGGAGGCCGGTCCGCACTTGCATCGCTCGCTGCAGGCGATCCGCGCGCTCGGCAAGAAGGCCGGCGTCTCGCTCAACCCCTCGACCCCGCTCAGCGTGATCGAATACGTGCTCGACCTCGTCGACCTCGTGCTGATCATGTCGGTCAATCCCGGCTTCGGCGGCCAAGCCTTCATTCCCTCGGCGATCGGCAAGATCCAGGATCTGCGCGCGATGACCGCGGGCCGGCCGATCGATATCGAGGTCGATGGCGGCGTCGGCCGCGACAATGCCGGCGCGCTGGCCGCGGCCGGCGCCAACGCCTTCGTCGCCGGCTCCGCCGTATTCAAGGGCGGCACGACGGAGGCCTACCGCAGCAACATCTCCGCGATCCGCAGCGCCGCCGCGTCGGCGCGCGGCGAAGCGATCTGAGGCACGCGGGGCGGGATGCACACGCTCACGCCGCAGCCGCTGACCAAGGCGGCCTTTGCTGATTTCGGCGACGTCGTCGAGACCGACGGCGCCCAACCCATCGAGATCAACCAGGGCTTCGCCCGCCGCTGCAACGGCCTCGCCGCGATCGACGTGACGTCGGGCGGCGCAGACGTGAACATCAGCCTGTTCGAGGCCAAGCCGCGGCCGCAGCCGATCGAGATCAAGCTGATGGAGCGGCATCCGCTCGGCAGCCAGCTGTTCATGCCGCTGCAGGACCGGCCCTGGCTGGTGCTGGTCTGCGACGACCCGCGTGATCCCGCGAGCTACCATGCCTTCACGGCCAGCGGACGCCAGGGCGTCAATTACGCCCGCAACGTCTGGCACCATCCGCTGCTGGTGTTCGATGAGGGCTCGCGCTTCGTGGTGATCGACCGCATCAGCCCCGACAATCTCGAGGAGCTGTGGCTCGAGCAGCCGCTGTTTCTAAGCATCCCCTGAATGGTGGCGCGCGCAGGCTGATCCGTGCGCAGGAGAGACGACGATGGACAAGCCGAACTACTTCGTGCCGCAGGGCGGCCACCCGCCGCAGACCGACCTGCTCACCGGGCGCGCCGTGTTCACTGAAGCCTACGCGGTCATTCCCAAGGGCGTGATGCGCGACATCGTCACCTCGGCGCTGCCGTTCTGGGACAAGACGCGGACCTGGGTGATCGCGCGCCCCCTGTCGGGCTTCTCGGAGACGTTCTCGCAATACATCGTCGAGGTCTCGCCCGGCGGCGGCAGCTCCCAGCCCGAGCCCGATCCCGACGCCGAGGGCGTGCTGTTCGTGGTCGGCGGCGAGATCCTGCTCACCATCGCCGGCAAAGAGCATCCCCTGGGCCATGGCGGCTACGCCTTCCTGCCGCCGGCCTGCAAATGGACGCTGCGCAACGACAGCCCGGCGCCCGCGACCTTCCACTGGATCCGCAAGGCCTATGAGGCCGTTCCCGGCATCCCCGTGCCCGAGGCTTTCGTCACCAACGAGGCGACGATCGCCCCTGCCGCGATGCCGGAGACGCAGGGCCGCTGGGCCACCACGCGCTTCGTCGATCCGCTCGACGTCCGCCACGACATGCACGTCAACATCGTCACCTTCGAGCCCGGCGCCGTGATCCCGTTCCTGGAGACGCATGTGATGGAGCACGGCCTCTATGTGCTCGAGGGCAAGGCGGTCTACAAGCTCAACCGCGACTGGGTCGAGGTCGAGGCCGGCGACTTCATGTGGCTGCGCGCCTTCTGCCCGCAGGCCTGCTACGCCGGCGGCCCCGGCCGCTTCCGCTATCTGCTCTACAAGGACGCCAACCGGCACATGAAGCTGCGACCGTTCAGGTGAGAGGCGCGGTCGCGCAATCGGACCCGGACTTCAATCTCAACTCTAACGTCTCACGTCCCCGACACGACCTTCGCCGGCGCGTCGTCATCCTCCTCATCCGCCTCGCGCACCACGTGGCGTGTGCGCACCACCGTGACGGTGCAGCCCGCCTCCGCGGCGACCTTCGCCGAGACGCTGCCGAGCAGTGAGCGCAGTACGGAATCGCGGCGGGCGCCGATGATGATGTGGTCGACCTGGTTGGCCTCGGCGAACTCGATGATGGCGGCGGCCGGATCGACGGCCTCCAGCACGTGCACCGTCAGCCGGCTCGTGTCGAGCTTGAGCGGCGTCGCCCAGTGCTTCAGCGCGACCATGCGGTCGATGTGCTTGTTGTTGCCCTCCTCGTCCAGGGTGCGGTCGATGGTGAGGCGCCCGAGCTTCAGCACGTTGACGCAGGCGAGCCGCGCCGCGGGCAAGGTGGCGAGGATGCGCTGCGCCGTAAGCCGCAGCGCGCCGTTGAGCTCCTCGCCGCCTTCCACGGTGTCGATCGCGACCGCCACGATCGGGCTGGAGGCGATCTGCACCGCGACGTCGGATGATTTCTGTTCCGGCTGCACCAGGCCGCGGTTGAAGCGGCGGCGCCACACCGTGGTGATCGGATCGCGCGTCACCTTCGCCGAACGCGCCGTGAGCTTGACCTGGTCGGGATGGCCGAGATCGAAGGCGAGTTGCGCCGCGGTCGGGTAGCGCCACACCGACTCGATCTCGAGACAGCGCAGCACGATCTCCTGCAGCCACGGTGGATAGTCCGGCTTCAATTGTCGCGGCGGATAGGGATCGCGCCAGAGACGCCGGCGCATGCCGCGCAGGGTCTCGCTCTCGCCGAACGGCCGCACGCCGGTGGTGAAGAAATAGAGCAGCACGCCGAGTGAAAAAATGTCGCTGCGCGGATCGCTGCGCGTCCCCATCATGCGCTCGGGCGCCATGTAGGGCGCGGTGCCGTAAGGCAGGCGGAATTCCTCCTGCAAGAGATCCGGCAGGTGCCTATGGCAGGACAGGCCGTAGTCGATCAACACCGCCTCCCCTGACGGCCGGAACATGATGCTCGATGGCTTGATGTCGTGATGGATCACGTGCTGCCGGTGAATGTCGGCGAGCGCCGTCGCGATCTTCGCGACCAGCACCCGCGTCTCCTCGTAAGCCAGTGGCAGCTCGGGCAGCCGCTTGTACAGCGTCTCGCCCGGAATTTGCTCGATCACCACATAGGCCTGGGTGGCGAAATCGCCGGTGCCGAAACAGGCCGGCACGTGCGGTCCCGACAGTCTTGGCAGGATCATCTGCTCCATCTCGAAGCTGACGATCGCCGCGGGGTCCTCGCCCTCGGAGACGCGCGGCACCTTCATCAGGATCGGCCGGTCGATATCCGGACGGGTGACGCTCCACAACGTCGCCATGCCGCCGGAATGCACGCATTCGCCGACCGTGAAGCCGTCGATCACGACGCCCGGCTGAAGCTTTGACCTCGGCATGTTCTATCGCCCCATCGAGAGCCGCTGCGCCAGCCAGGGCGGCAGGCCGTTGTCGCGAATGCGCTGCGCCGCAGCCTCGACGTCATAGGGCACACGGCAATAGGTCAGCTCGCGGGTCTTGGTGTCGAAGGTCACGAACGACGCGGCAGGATCACCGTCGCGCGGCTGGCCGACCGAGCCGACCACGGCCAGCCATTGCCGGCCGCGCAACAGCTGAATGGGCATGTTGGCGGTCGGGGTGAAGCTCGTCATCTTCGCGGTCGCGGACATCGAATACAGCGCGGGACGATGGATGTGGCCACAGAACGTCACCTGCGCCTCGGTCGCGATCATGCTGCGGGCCGCGTCGGCCGACGACTGCACATAGCGCCAGCGCGGCGGGCTCGAGGCCTCCGCATGCACGAACAGCCGGTCGTCGTCACCGATGCTCATCGGCAGCTCGGCGAGAAAGCGGCGCTGCTCGGCGCTGAGCCGCCCGCGCGTCCACTCCATCGCCGCCTGCGCCTCGGCATTCATGGTCTCACTCGCGACCGAGACCGCATTGTCATGATTGCCGCGCACCGCCAGCCCGCCACCGGCGACGATCTCCATGACGGTGTCGACCGACCATTCCGGATCGGCGCCATAGCCGACGATGTCGCCGAGACAGATGAGGCGGTCCGCGCCACGCGCACGCGCCGCCTCGAGGCAGGCTGCAAAGGCCTGCCGATTGGCATGGATGTCGGTCAAAATCGCCAGCAGCACCCGTTTCCTCCGGTTGTCAAGCTAGCGGCCGTGGTCGCACGAGACTTGAGGAACATCAAACAAGATAGGCGGAGAGATGCGGAATGTCAGCGTTGCAGGTCCCCTGCGATGCGCCGGTGCGGCTTTCCTTCCCTGGGTAAAGCTGAAGCCCAGGACGTTGCGGTGGTTCGGTCTGGCGACCGCACTCTTGGCCTTGTTGACCTTGAGCTCGAGGCGCCGTGCCAGGAACGTCTCGATGCCCGCCATCATTCGCGCGCTCGCTTCACGCGGAGGATACGGCTGCAGCCGCCTACTGCTCGTCCTTCGGCGGCATGCGCGGCGGCAGCAGTGGTGTGAACGAGACGCCGTCGCCGGCGGTCTTGGCGGCCTTGAACTCGCCGGTGGAGGGATCACCGCCGGCGGTCTCGATGATCGTCTTCGGCAGAATGTATTCGCGCGCGGCATCGATGACCCCGCCGTCGCCGGTGCCGAAATCGGCGGCGCGGCCGCCCTGCGGATGGCCGGCCGCGATCTGGTCGGCGGCGTGCTGGGCCTTGTCGGCAAGTGTGTCGCTGTAGGGGATACGATAGGCGCGCGGCACGCCGCTCGGACGGTTGTCGTCGTCGAGCGCCTCGACCCATAGATAGACCGTGCCGGGATCGCCCTCGACGGAGTGCGGATCGACGATCCGCACCTGCAGCACCTTGAAGCTCCTCGGCAGCCGGTCGACGCTGGCCCAGCCGAGCAGGCCGCGGGCGCCGACGAAGCTGCCGACATAGAACGCGCTGGTGATGACCACGGCGACCGCCTTGGCCTGCCACGGCAGCCGGGCATAGACCAGCACCAGCAGCAGCAGCGCGCCGATCAGCGCGTAGCACACGGACAGGGTGACGATGACGGTCTGCAGATTGCTCGTCATGGCCTGAGCATCCTGACGCCGGTCTTGGGATCGATATCGGCGCCGTTGCGCCAATTGCTGCGGAACGTCTCCAAGAGCGATTTCGGCCGGCGCTGCACGTCGATCACCTTGCCCTCGGCATTGAGCTTGAAGCGCAGCGCCGTCTTCTCGTCGCCGGAATGGTCGAGCACGACCTTGTCGTCGAAGATCACCTGCGCGGTCGGGTTGAGCTTCTGCACCTTCACCGTGGCCTCGACCGGCGCGCCGCTGACGTTCTGGAAATGCGAGATGTTGACCGTGTATTCGCCGGCGACGATGCCTCTGACGGTGACGATCTCCTCGCGGATCGGCGACGGGATCTTCAGACCGTTGACCAGGATGAAATCGTTGGCGCCGCCGCGGTCGTCGCGGTCGAGCGTGAGGAAGCCGGCCTCGCGATGCCGATACCAGGCAATGTTGCCGACGGGATCCTGCACGAACAGGTCGAGATCATCCGGATGGTTGTCGGGCCAGTCCATCGTGATCAGGAATTCAGCCTTGCTGTCGACCTTGCCGTCCTTGGCGTCCGGCGAGATCGCGAGCACCGCGATGAAGAAGAAGAACGCGACGATCTGCAGCGCCTTGAACAGCATCACGCTGAACGGGTCGAACTGCTCCTCGCGCGGATAGAGTCCGAAATCGTCCATCATGCGACCTGCTCCGGCGCGAGATCCATCGCGCGCTCGAGCCGCGGCGTCACCCGCGTCTCCGTCAGCATGACGGCGTCCGAGAACATCCGTCCCGTCGCCGCATCGAGCATGTAGTACTGGATGCGCACCAGAATCGAGCCGACGAGCCCGGCGAGCGTCGTGTACATGGCAATCGCCATGCCGTCGCTCATCAGCCCCATCGACGATTTCATCGCGAGCTTATCGTTGACGTCGAGGCCGGCGATCGGCGCCAGCATGATGATGAAGCCGATGATGGTGCCGAGCAGGCCGAGCTTCATCAGCGTGTCGGAGGCGAAGCCACCGAAGCCGTTGGAGCCGCGCAGGCGGTCGGCCAAGGTGCGCAGTAGCAGCGTCTGGTCGAGCCGCCCTGCTCCTTGCGTTTGCGCCTTGGTGACGAGGCTGCGGATGTGGTTGGTGACGAGCCCCTTGGGGAGCAGTTGTGCATCAGGTTCGAGCGAGCGCGCCGCGTCGGGTCCGATCAGCACGGCGCGGCAGCGCCGCGCTGCATCCGCCTCGCGCGCGATCGCTCTGGTGCGCCAGAAGCAATGGCAGCACGTGGCGACGTAGAGCACGGCGATGACGCTGGAGATGTAGGTGCGGTCGGAGGCGACCATCAGGTGGAAATAGCCGTAGCGGGCGAGCACCACGGCGGCGAATATCGTGAGGCCGGTGAAGATCATCCAGAGCAGCAGCGGCCCGCGCTCGGCTGCGTCGCGCGCAGGTTCCACTCGTTCGGCACTGCTGACCACGCTCATGCATGAACTCCCGATGCGCGCCGTTTCGTTCGGCGCTTCGCAGAGGAGTTAAGCAGAGCGGCGGAACAGCGTCCAAAGACATCTGCCTCGAGGCTCTCGGGAAAATTTCCCAACCTGTCGCTTGCTGCAGTGCATTTGCTTGGCGGAGCACCATCCCATTGTTACGCTGCGGCAAAAGCCGTGGAGAGGATCGCATGCGTCTCGTGCTCCAGCTCATTGCGCGCCTCGCGCTGATCGTGCTGCTGTGTCTGGCCGCCGCGGCCGTATGGGTCACCGTCGACGCCTATCGCAGCGTCGACCGCGCCACCGCGGCATCGGCCGACCGGGTCTCCCAGGCGCTGGAGGCGTTGTATTGGCGTGAGCTGCTGCTGCGCAGCAACCGGTCGCGGGAGCGGCTGCTGCCGCTGCCCGACTGGCGCACGACCGAGACCATGAAGCTGATCGCGCCCGGCATCTGCGTCCAGCTCAAGCCCGAGGCAGCGTTCGAGAAGCCGCTGTGCGGCCAGAGCAAGGGCCTCGGCGCCGCGCCGCCGCGCTGGTTCTCAGGCGCCGTGGAAGCCATCCTCGGCGATCACGCCGCGGTCGCGCAGCCGATCAGCGCGCGCGCCACGACAGCGGGAACCGTCTCGGCGATCGCCGATCCCGATGCGGCGATCCAGCTCGCCTGGCTGCGCATCCAGGACAGCTTTGGTGTGGCGCTGGCGATGGCGATCGCGATCGGCGTGCTGGCCTCGCTGGCGATCGCGCATGCGCTGGCGCCGGCGCGCAGCATCGTCCAGGCGCTGCAGCGGATGGCCGAGGGCGACCACCGCCCCGCGCTGCCGCGCTTCCGCTCGATGGAGCTCGCCATGATCGGCCGCGCCGTCGGCGAGCTCGGCGACCGGCTGGCGCAGGCCAACGAGCAGCGCGCCGCGCTGACCGAGCGCCTGCTCGACATCCGCGACGAGGAGCGGCGGGCGCTGGCGCGCGAGCTGCACGACGAGTTCGGGCAGAACCTCACGGCGATCCTCGCCTTTGCCTCGACGATCGAGAGCGCCGGCAGCGGCCGCAACGATCAGGTCGCCCAGGATGCACGGATGATTACGCAGTCCGTCAGCCATCTGATGGCGTGCCTGCGCGGCACCTTGAGCCGGCTGCGCCGTCCGCTCACCGAGGAGCTCGGCCTCGCCGCAGGCCTGATCGCGCTGACCGAGAACTATCAGCATGCCGCGCGGCCCGCGATCCGGCTCGACCTCCACGGCGACCTCGCCGACATCCAGGGCCCGGTCGCGGTCACCGCCTATCGCATGGCGCAGGAGTGCCTGACCAACGCCCTGCGCCACACCAGTGCGAGCGAGGTGTCGTTGCGGGTCGAGCGCCGTCAGGGTCCAGACAGTGCGCTCGTGATCTCGGTCGAGGACGACGGCGGCGGCGATGCGACCCTGCTGGCGCAATCGAGCGGCTTCGGCCTGACCGGAATCCG
Source organism: Bradyrhizobium sp. SZCCHNR1098 (assembly GCF_032489375.1). NCBI lineage: Bacteria > Pseudomonadati > Pseudomonadota > Alphaproteobacteria > Hyphomicrobiales > Nitrobacteraceae > Bradyrhizobium > Bradyrhizobium sp. SZCCHNR1098. The sequence continues at coordinate 253,056 of NZ_JAUEXY010000003.1, read as the reverse complement.
CGAGCGCATCGCCGCGGTCGGCGGCTCGCTGTCGATCGGACCGGCCGCGCGCGGGCTCAGCGTCTCCGCGACAATTCCACTGGCCGCCTGAGACAACCGGGATGCCCGAGCGCACAGGCATTTCGATCCTGCTGGTCGACGACCACCCGGTGGTCCGGCAAGGCTATCGCCGCGTGCTGGAGAGCCAGGACGGGTTTCGAGTCATCGCAGAGGCCGACAGCGCCGCGGCGGCCTATGCCGCGTTCAAGGCGCATGCGCCCGACGTGGTCGTGCTCGACATCTCAATGAAGGGCGCCAGCGGGCTGGAGGCGATCCGCAACATCCGCGCCCGCGACAACCGCGCCTGCATCCTCGTGTTCTCGATGCATGGCGAGGCGCCGCTGGTGAAGGCGGCGTTCGCCGCCGGCGCGAGCGGCTTCGTCACCAAGAGCAGCGAGCCGTCGGCGCTGGTCCGCGCCATCCGCATGGTCATCAACGGCGAGCGCGCGCTCAGCGACGACGTCGCCCACGTGCTGGCCGCTGACAGTCTTGATCCGCAGCAGACCGTGCTCGACCGGCTCGGCGAGCGTGAGATCGAAATCCTGCGCCAGTTCGCGTCGGGCCTGACCACCGAGCAGATCGCCGCCAACCTGCACCTCAGCGTCAAGACGGTGCAGAACTATCATTATCTGGTGAAGGCCAAGACGGGATTGCAGACGGATGCGCAGCTGGTGCGTCTGGCGGTGACCAGCGGGCTGACGAATCTGTAGGCTGCCGTAGGGTGGGCAAAGGCGCTGCCGTGCTGTCGCCGCATGCGAGCCAGCAGTGGCGCCGTGCCCACCATCAAACTGATGAGTTCGCTGATCGACGGTGGGCACGGCGCGCGCGATCTCGGCCCAAGCCGATGTCGTGCAACGCGCCTTTGCCCACCTACGAGCTGTGTGAACCCGCATGTCGCTGCGCTCATGCGGGCTAGGCGCGCCTAGCGCGCCTGAAGTCCACGGAGCAGCAGGGTCAGCACGGCATCGACCCGGGCCTGACAGGTGCACTCGCCCCACTCGTCGGCATGGGCGGGATGGTGAAAACTTCTCGTCGCGTCGAAGATCGCCGCGGCCGCGGTCTTGGGATCAGTGACGTGGAACGTCCCCTGCGCGACCCCCTCCGCGATCATGCCCTCGACCTGGGCGATCAGGTGCTGCTTGTGCGCCTTGACCACCGAGCACGCCTCGCGCGCCAGGGTGAGATAGGTCGCGAACATCTCCGGATCTTCACAGACCCGCTTCTGCTTGGCGCCGAACAGCTCGCGCAGCCAGCGCTCCAGTTTCGCCGGCGCGGGTCCCGGCTCGGCCGCGATCTGCGCCAGCGGCGCGCTGACCCGCTCGAGCCAGCGCCTGGCAACCGCCTCGCGCAGCGACGCCTTGCTGGGGAAGTGACGATAAACGGAGCCGTGGCTGACATCGAGCGCTCTCGCGACGTCGACGACCGTCGCTTTGGCGAGCCCGTAACGGCGCAACACGTCCTCGGTGACTTCGAGGATGCGCTCGGATGTCAGAACCACGGCCTCATTCATGCGTGCACCATATCGGTGTCGGACGTATGCGCCTTGATCTGGATCGTCTCGGCCCGATCGGCGGACGACGGCGCGCGGAATTTGGCTGCCTGGGTCTCCAGGTGACGCGCGACCTGGTGATTCAGCCAGTCCTGAAATTGTGAGTGCAACAATCGCTTTTCAATCTTCATCGAAGCGGTCCTTCGCAGTTGAAACCGCTGAACCCATGGTCAGACAGTGCAAGTTGATCTTCAGCATGACAGCGGCAGAGACATACACCATCGCGCTGACAGATTTCAATATCTGTCAGCGCGATTTTTTTGAACGGTATCATAATCCACCTCGATCGCACCGGCCGAGCGGAAAGACCGCCGTTTGTGTCGATCCGGCCGCTCTGGTAAAGCGCGGCGTAAAATGCTGGCGTGGACGCCCGGTCCCGCCCACCTTCCCTCCCGCCTCGGAGCGCCGTCGATGATCCCCCGCTATACCCGTCCCGAAATGGCCTCGATCTGGGAGCCGCAGACCCGGTTCAAGATCTGGTTCGAGATCGAGGCGCATGCGGCGGACGCGCTGGCGCAGCTCAGCGTGATCCCGAAGGACGCGGCCAAGACGATCTGGGCCAAGGCCAAGGACGCCACCTTCGACGTCGCCCGCATCGACGAGATCGAGCGCGAGACCAAGCACGACGTCATCGCCTTCCTGACCCATCTCGCCGAGATCGTCGGCCCCGAGGCGCGCTTCGTGCACCAGGGCATGACGTCATCGGACGTGCTCGACACCTGCCTCAACGTCCAGCTCACCCGCGCCGCCGACCTGCTGCTCGCCGATCTCGACCGCGTGCTGGCGGCGCTGAAGACGCGCGCCTTCGAGCACAAGATGACGCCGACCATCGGCCGCTCGCACGGCATCCATGCCGAGCCGGTGACGTTCGGCCTCAAGCTCGCTTATGCCTATGCGGAATTCTCCCGCGCGCGTGAGCGCCTGGTCGCCGCTCGGAAGGAGGTCGCGACCTGCGCGATTTCCGGCGCCGTCGGCACCTTCGCCCAGATCGATCCGCGGGTGGAGGAGCACGTCGCCAAGGCGATGGGCCTGTCGCCCGAGCCGATCTCCACCCAGGTGATTCCGCGTGACCGCCACGCGATGTTCTTTGCCACCCTCGGCGTGATCGCCTCCTCGGTCGAACGCTTTGCGACCGAAGTCCGCCACCTGCAGCGCACCGAGGTGCTGGAAGCCGAGGAATTCTTCTCGGAGGGACAGAAGGGCTCCTCCGCGATGCCGCACAAGCGCAACCCGGTGCTGTCGGAAAACCTCACCGGCCTCGCCCGCATGGTGCGCGCCTATGTGACGCCGGCGATGGAGAACGTCGTGCTCTGGCACGAGCGTGACATCTCGCACTCCTCGGTCGAACGCATGATCGGCCCCGACGCCACCGTGACGCTCGACTTCGCGCTGGTGCGCCTCGCCGGCCTGGTCGAGAAGCTGCTGGTCTATCCCGCCAACATGGAAAAGAACCTCGACCGCCTCGGCGGCCTCGTGCACTCGCAGCGCGTGCTGATCGCGCTGACCCAGAAGGGGGCGAGCCGCGAGGACTCCTACAAGCTGGTCCAGCGCAACGCGATGCCGGTATGGCGCGGCGAAGGCGACTTCCGCACCCTGCTCAAGGCGGACGCCGAGGTGAAGAAGTATCTCACCGACGCCGAGATCGACGAGCAATTCGACCTCGGCTACCACCTCAAGCACGTCGACACGATCTTCCGGCGCGTGTTCGGCAGCGCCGAGTGACGGCGCGCGCCGTTACAGCTTCTTCAGCGAGACGGCCGCATTGCCCTTGTTGTTGAAATAGAATCGATACAACAACCAAGGAAACAGGATGGAGGTGTCGTTGACGTAGACGAACACCTCCCCATCGCTGCGTGCGGTGAACTCGGCCGTCCAGCGGCTACTGCCGGGGGCTTCGGGTCGGAAGGTGGGAAGATGCTCCTCCAATCCCGTGCTGCCCACCCGCACGATGGGCGCGAACCAGTTCGACCAGATCAGCCGCTTGAACGGCAGGCCCGGTAGCTGCGTCCAGGTCCCGTAACCAAAGCCGGCCGGGGATGCAGGGATGCTGCCGTCGCTCCATCCCTCTCCGACATCGAGCGTGATCTGATACGTCTCGTCCTGCGCCACGCTAAGCGCTGTCGGATAGCAATGGTGGCGCGTCTCGAACAACGGCCGGATACTTCCATTATGCCATGCCCCGATCTCTGTCTCGTTGACCTCGGTCGGCCTCAGTGTTGCCTTGCAGAACAGACCGGCCGTGTTGGCCGCGCCGAACGCCAGCCACCAGAACAGCCAGAACATGATGCCGGTCGGGAAGATCCACGATTTCAGGACGTAGAAACCGGCGATGTACCAGCCCTGGCGTCGCAGCGAATAAACCGTCGCGCGCCAGCCGGTCACCGGCTTGTGCCGGGATGGATCGTTCCAGGCGATGCGTGCGGCGTCGCGGATTGTTCGCTGCAGTGAGGTGCCCCACGCCGTCAAGCCGAGCGCAGCGGCCGCACCGACCACCAGCAAACCCGGCGAATCCCGAAACGCGACGAACCATGGGTCGAGAAATTTTGGCAGGAAGGCTGCCGCTCCGTTGACCAGCGGATTGACCAGCCCATGCAAGGGCTCATAAAGCACGCGCGGCCAATAGATGACGAAATATGGGATCGCCGCGACGAACAGTAGCGCGAACATGGTGGCGAAATAGACCACGCGGCGCAGCCAGACCCAATTCCAGACATCGTCCTGCACCCGCGTCCGCGCGTGCCCGCGATCGAGCGGATGCAGCGCATCGACCGGCGTATCGGTCTCATCCGTGACGCGGTAAGCGGCGGGTACGACCACCGGTGCATAGTGATCGGGACCCGACCTAATGCGTTCGAACACGGTGCGGTGGATGGTCGGCTTCACCGGCGGCAGCGGTGGCTGCGGCAAGCTCGGATGCAGATCTTCAGCAAGAAGCCCGGTCTGGGCCTTGAACGGCGAATGAAGCAGCCACTTGATGCGACTAACATCGTACCGGAGCGATAGCTTGTAGGGCGGCGCGTCATAGATCTCGCGCAGATTGCGCGGCTTGTAGCGGTAGTAGGCAGCCAGCCCCTTGCGCGAGTCGTTCAGCGTATCGAGCGGATCGATCTCGGGATCGTAGAGCAGCCTGCGCCGCCCGTCGAGATAGACGAGACCATAGGCCTGGGCGCGGTCGAGCATCCAATCGAGCGTCACATAGGAAAGGCCATCCTGCGGATAGCCGCCGCCGATGTCGGAATGCACGCCTGTAAACCACACCTGGCTGATGCGCTCGCGGTCACGTGGCGGCAGGTCGGTGCGCAGATGCGGCGGCGGGTCGGCGAGTTTCGCAGCTTCGCTGCGCGGATCGTAATCGATGCCGAACAGCCAGTCCTTCTTGTCACTCCGGCCCGGGACCGCATCGTCCCGTCCCCACACATAGCGCTCGTCCCAGATCACCGGGCGGAAAGCGTCGCGCTCCTCCTCGATCGCGAGGGCGTGGCAGGCGCGATGGATCTTGGAATTCATGAACTGGTCCGGCATCGACAGCGGCCAGATCCAATAGTCGATGGCGCGGGTCATCTCCTCGATCGGCCCGCCGTAGGCGTCAACGGTGTCCCAAATGCCGACGAAATGCACGCTCTCGACCTCGACTGCTGGCGGAGCCTCGGGCGCAACGCCCTGCAGCCTGCGCAGCAGCTTGATCCCCCCATCGCGCCATTTACGGAGGTCCAGGCCGATCTTGCCGAGATATCTGAGAAGTCCAGTGTTGTAGCGGCGACGATAGCGGCGATAGGCGTCCGCAGCGAAGCGCGCGAGGTCGGCCTCATTGTTGTTGTAAGCGACGAGGCCCTGACCCGCGATCATCGCCGCCACGATGCGGATCGTGAACGCGCCGCGGCTGAAGCCGAAGCAATAGATGCGGTCGCCCGGCTTGTAGTTGCGACAGCAGAAGCTGTAGATCGCAATCGCATTCCGCTTCAGGCCGAAGCCGAAGATGCCGCCGAGGGCTGCGAACAGCTTGAAGGAGGACGTTCCGACGCCATCGTCGTAGAAGGCGACTTGCCGGCGCGGATCGCGCAGGTCCAGCAGCTGGAACAGGCGCCAGACATTGGTCTTGAACACGGCCTTGGCGCTGTTGCCGGTCCCGTCCGACAACAGCACGATGTTCTTTGCAACAGGATTGGACACGAGGCCCCCCGACCAGAATGCCGGCAGGGAGATTGGTCCGCAATTGCAAGAAAATCAAGGCGCAATCCCTGCGCGAGCCTGCAGGACACCCGCTCAGTTTTCAGCACCGCCCGTCATCCGCAAGGCAACATCGTCGCTTGATCCGATGCAGACATCGAACGGGGGACGGCGTATCGAGCCCCCCGCAGGCCGGGTCGGCGCGCCCCAGGGATCACCGGAGGCACGACTGACAGAGCGGCACGCATGGAATCACTCAAAAATGATCAGCAGATACCTTTGTGCGGTTGTCCGACATCTCGTCGTCGACCTCCGATCCTTCGACACCGACCAGACGAGCGCCTATGCAGGTCGTCCTGCTCCCCCATCGACGAGACACCCACATGCCGGCGACCTATGATCCTCTGCTGCGACGGATCCATTGGGCAACGGCGCTGCTGTTCATTGCAGCCATGCTGATCGGACTCTATTGCGGCCTGCAGCCGGCCGGGACATCGCCGCGGCGCGAGTTGCTGGAAATCCACAAGTCGCTCGGCGTCACGCTGTTTCTGCTCGCCATTCTCCGTCTGATCGTGCGGGCTCGCACGACGGCCCCGGCAGCTCCGGCCGCCTTCGGCCCGATCGTCCGCGCGCTGTCGCAGCTCAATCATTGGACGCTCTATGCGCTGCTTCTGGTCATGCCCGTCACCGGCTACATGTTCTCGTCGGCCGGCGGCTACTCGCTGCGCTACTTCTGGACGTTCAGCTGGCCGCGCCTGTTCGCCGGCGACAAGACGATCGCGCAGGCCGGCGAGATCACGCACGACGCGCTGGCCTATGTGGTCTATCTCGTCGTCGGCCTGCACATCGCCGCCACGCTCTGGCATGAGTTCGTCAAGAAGGACGAGACATTGGCCCGGATGTGGCCGCGGCGGTGAGCGCGTAGCCCGGATGAGCGCAGCGACATCCGGGTTCATCGCAGGCAGCGTTGGAGACCCCGGATATCGCTCCGCTCATCCGGGCTACGAGGTCAACGCGCTGCGCCTTCGTAGGGTGGGCAAAGCAGTCGCCGTCAGGCGGCAGCGTGCCCACCGTCGTGCGGCAGAGCAAGCGATCAGATGGTGGGCACGGCGCCTTCACGATCTCGCTCGTAGAATGAGCACGGCTGCGCCTTTGCCCACCCTACACAGCACCAACTACATCGGCTTCGCCGCCGCAACCAGATCGCCGGCGCGCTGGTCCTGTTTAATCAGCGAGGCCAGCTCGGTCTCGTCGAGCGTCTCCTTGACCAGCAGGCGGCGCGCGGCGCGCTCCAGCACGTCGCGCTTGTCCTGCAGCAGCTTGCGGGTCCGCTCCAACGCTGATGTCACGATCGCACGCACCTCGGCGTCGATCGCATCCCCTGCGGCCTCGCCATACTCGGCGCTGCGTGAGACGCCCGGCGCAAGAAACGACTGGTTGTCGCGCTCATAGGCGACCGAGCCCAACTGCTCCGACATGCCGTAGCGGGTCACCATCGAGCGCGCGATGTCGGTGACGCGGCGCAGATCGTCGGCGGCGCCGGTCGACAGATGGCCGTAGACCACGAGCTCCGCGGCGCGGCCGCCGAGCAGCACCGCCATCTTGTTCTCCAGCTCCTCGCGCGTCATCAGGAAGCGATCTTCGGTCGGACGCTGGATGGTATAGCCGAGCGCGCCGACGCCGCGCGGAATGATCGAGACCTTGTGCACGGGATCGGTGCCCGGCAGACTCATCGCAACGATCGCATGCCCCATCTCGTGATAGGCGACGATCTCGCGCTCCTTCGGATTGAGCAGCCGATTGCGCTTCTCCAGGCCGGCGACGATGCGCTCGATCGCGTTGTTGAAGTCGTCGAGCCTGACCTCGTCGCCGCCGCGCCGCGTTGCCAGCAAGGTCGCCTCGTTGACGAGGTTGGCGAGATCGGCGCCGGTGAAGCCCGGCGTCAGCGCGGCCACCTTCTCCGGATCGACGTCGGCGGCGAGCTTGGCCTTCTTCAGATGCACCTGCAGGATCTGGATGCGGCCCGGCTTGTCGGGCCGGTCGACCAGCACCTGGCGGTCGAAGCGGCCGGCGCGCAGCAGCGCCGGATCGAGAATCTCGGGCCGGTTGGTCGCCGCCAGCAGCACCAGACCCGTCGAGGAATCGAAGCCGTCGAGCTCGACCAGCAGCTGGTTGAGCGTCTGCTCCTTCTCGTCATGGCCGCCGGCGAACGGGCCCATGCCGCGGGCGCGGCCGAGCGCATCGAGCTCGTCGATGAAGATGATGGCGGGCGCCTTGGCGCGGGCCTGCTCGAACAGGTCGCGCACGCGCGCCGCACCGACGCCGACGAACATTTCGACGAACTCCGAGCCGGAAATCGAGAAGAACGGCACGCCGGCCTCGCCGGCCACTGCCTTGGCGAGCAGCGTCTTGCCGGTGCCGGGCGGGCCGACCAGCAGCACGCCCTTCGGCATGCGGCCGCCGAGACGGCCATAGGATTTCGGATCCTTCAGGAACGAGACGATCTCGCGCAGCTCGTCCTTGGCCTCGTCGACGCCGGCGACGTCGTCGAAGCGGACGCCGGTGTTGGATTCGACGTAGACCTTGGCCTTGCTCTTGCCGATCTGCATCAGGCCGCCGCCGAGCCCGCCGGCGCCGCCCATCATCCGGCGCGACAGCCAGTACCAGACGCCGAAGAACAGTGCGATCGGCATCACCAGCGAGAGAATGTCGCCGAGGATGTTGCTCTCGACGCGGCCGGTGAACGTCACGTTCGCCTTGCTGAGCTCCTTGGCGAACTCCTGGTCGACGCGCGTCGTCGCGAAGCGCGACTGGCCGCTGGGCAGCGGCTCCTTCAGCGTGCCTTCCAGATAGTTCTCGGAGACGCCGACCTCCTTCACCTTGCCGGCGGACAGGAGATCCTGGAATTGACTGTAGGGAATGACGGCGACCTGGCGATAGCTCGTCCACGCATTGTGGATCATCATCGCGACGAAGATCGCGACGATCGCGTACCAGAAATTGAAGCGGGTCTGCTTGGTCATGGGTCTCTCAATCGGGTGATCAGTCGAAAACGAGCGGCCGCAAACGGCGGATCAAGCGCATCGCGTCAGGCGCGGTCCTGCCCTTCGGCCTTGGGGACGAATACGGAGACGGCGCGCGGCAGCACGCCGAAGCGCGCCGGCGTGAAGGTGACGAGCTCTCCATCGGCATTGATCGGGCGCGGACGCTGCGTGCGGATCTCGAAGGATGTGTCGCGCGTGGCCCGCACCTCCTGCCACAGGCCGTGGCGACCCTTGCGGAAGTCATAGGCCATCGCCAGCAGCTTCCAGACGCGGCCGATCTCCAGCGAATAGAGATCCAGATGGGAATCGTCGATCTCCGCGCTGTCCTGGACGGCCATGCCGCCACCGTAATAGCGGCCGTTGCCGACCGCGATCTGCAAGGTCTTGACGCGCGCCGCGCCGTCGGACGACACGATCATGGCCCGGAACGGCCGCGCATTGGTGAGCACCTTGAGCGCCGTGATCGCGTAGCCGAGCCGGCCGAACCGGCGCTTGGTCTCCTTGGTCAGTTGCCGCGCGAGCTCGGCGCTCAAGCCGAGGCTTGCGACGTTGAAGAATGGATGACCATTGACCTCGCCGAGATCGATCTGGCGGCGGTGGCCGGCGGCGATCACGTCGACCGCGGCCTCCATCTCATCAGGCAGGCCGAGCGTGCGGGCAAGGTCATTGGCGGTGCCGGCTGGAATAATGCCGAGCGGCAGGCCGGTCCTGACCAGTGCGGGCGCAGCCGCGTTCAGGCTACCGTCCCCCCCGGCGACGACGACCGCCTCCGCATCGTCGGCATGGGCTTCGATCCACGGCGCCACCTCGCGCGGACTATGCGGCGCCGAGATCACGAGATCATAGCCGGCCGCACTCAGCCGCGACACGGCAATGCCCGCGGCCTCGCCGCCGGAGCGGCTGCCGCGGTTGATGATCATCAAGAGACGGCGCGTTGCGACGGCCGAGCGCGACGGCGGCGCCTTCGCGATCGATATCTGGTCACCCCCCGTGGTCACGATTGTCTCCCGTATACGAGATGCCCGTGCGCATCAGCGCACCGGTTCCATACCAAGCGACGAGCAGGCGCTCCGGTTCCATCACGATCAGGGCCGCCATCCGAGGGGTATGAGCGGGGAGTGATTGTTGGGCTGGTGATGTCTGGGGCGAGAGCCGCAAGGGCTGATAGCAACAAGCGACGCGTGTGGCCGCATCTGGTCAAACTCCTCAGGAGCGCTCCGAAGCGCGCAATACCGCCAGCGGGATCACTGCCAGCGGCATCGGTCATGAAAGAGAGTCCGACATCATAGTCGCATGGACTATCAGAGGGGCCCGGATCTCCGGCCCTCTGGAATTAGTTTGCAGCCGCACGCCCGCAAGACGGCTGCCGCGGCAGCAGACACTCTGTCGCACCTTCACGTTCATCTTGCTGAACGTGGACGCAAGGCGCTGGCTCTTGAAAACCGATCGGGACACACATACGTCCGTTCCCTACTCCTGGTCCGGGCCCCTCTGGTGAAGCTGCCGGTGCGCTCACGATGTCGGACCTGACATCAATTTCACCGGCTAGATAAGAGGACCCGTCGTGGAATTCCTGCTCATCGCGTTTGCCGGCAAGCCCGTCTGGATGTGGCTCGCCTTCCTCGCAATCGTGCTCGCCCTCCTCGTCTTCGATCTCGGCGTCCTCCATCGCAAGACGCGCGAGATCTCGGTACGCGAGAGCCTCGTCATGAGCGCCATCTACATCATGCTCGCCCTGGCCTTCGGCGGCTGGGTATGGTGGCAGCTCGGCGGCGAGGCCGGCACCGCCTATCTCACCGCGTTCACGATCGAGAAGGCGCTGGCGATGGACAACGTCTTCGTCATCGCCATGATCTTCAGCTACTTTTCGATCCCGCGCGCCTATCAGCACCGCGTGCTGTTCTGGGGCATCGTCGGCGTCATCGTGCTGCGCGCGATCATGATCGGCCTTGGCGCCGTGATCGTCGCCCAGGCGAGTTGGGTGCTGTATCTGTTCGCGCTGTTCCTGGTCGCGACCGGCATCAAGATGCTGGTGTTCAAGGACAAGCCGCACGACATCGGCTCCAACCCGGCACTGGCCTGGGTGCGCCGTCGCTTCGACGTCACCGACCGCCTGCACGAGGAGCGTTTCTTCGTTCGCCAGCCGGATGCAAGCGGCAGGCCGACCTGGTTCATGACGCCGCTGTTCCTGGCGCTGATCCTGATCGAGTTCGCCGACGTCGTCTTCGCCGTCGACTCCGTGCCCGCGATCTTCACGATCTCGACCGACCCGTTCGTGGTCTACACCTCGAACATCTTCGCGATCCTCGGCCTGCGCGCGCTCTATTTCGCGCTTGCCGCGATGGTCGATCGCTTCCAGTATTTGAAGCTGGCGCTGGCGGCAGTGCTGATCTTCATCGGCTCGAAGATCTTCCTTGCCGACCTGCTCGGGCTTGAGAAGTTTCCGCCCGCCCTCTCGCTCGGCATCACCTTCGGTCTGCTCGGCGCGGGTATCGCCTATTCGCTGTGGAAGACGCGGCCTGCCGTCGAGCAGATGAAGTGACGCAGGCCAGAGGACATGAGGTTGCCGCGTGGTGATGAATGATGTCGCATCCAACGATGAGGACTCGTCGGCGCCGCGCCGTCACAACGGGCCGATCAGCCGCCGGCTGCTCGCGATCGCCCGCACGGTGCGGTCCGAGGAGCCGTCCATCGGCGAATTGTTCGACCGGCTGGAGTCGGAAGGTCTCGGCCTGACGTTGCTGCTGCTGACCTTGCCGGCGTTGATCCCATTGCCCGGCCCGTTCGGCATGGTGTTCGGCACCTTGGTGGCTCTCGTCGCACTGCAGATCCTGCTCGGCGCCGAGCGGCTATGGCTGCCCGAGCCGCTGCGCCGCCGGCCGGTGCCGCAGCGGCTGCTGCGCAAGGTGATCCGCGCCGGACTCGATTGGGCGGGCTTTGCCGAGCGCGGCCTGCGTGAGGACCGGCTGGTCTGGCTGACCGGCCGGCCGGCGCGGATGCTGCTCGCGCTGCCGCTGCTGCTGATGGCCGTCACCATCATCCTTCCGATCCCCATGGGCAACGTGATGCCGGCGTTGGCGCTGATCGCCGCCTCGATCGGCTTCATGGCCGGCGACGGGCTCGCAGTCCTGCTGTCGATCCTGATTGCGATGGCCGCGGTCGTGTGGACGGCGGTTCTGCTCTATACGGGTGCCGCGGCCGCCGATTATGCCGCAACTCTCCTGGCACGCTTTGCGGTGCATCTGCGGGCCATGCTGGAGAGCGTCGGTGTCGATCTCGGCTTTGCCGCCGGCGTGACGACCGTGTTTGCGGTCGCAACGGGCATCGCCGCGCTTGCCTTCTGGGTGCAGGCGGTGCGCCACCGGCGCAGCCGGCGCATACCCATCGATCCGACGCAGGATCCGCGCGAACGCTCCCGCGCGCTGGCGCGACGCGGCCGCGGTCTCGTGGCCGCCGCGAGCATTGCGACCACCGCAGCCGCCGTCTTCATCGCCACGCGTTTCATGCTGACCGGCTCGATCTGAGTTCCCGCTGTGGCAGCGCGGCCGGGCCGACGGTGCATTGCGCGGCTACGAGGGACATATCTTCGTGAGCGCCCGCCGGCCGCAAGCGCGAGCACTTGTCATTGAAGTAGCAACAAAAAATGCGACCGATAAGCGCAGGCGCGTCGAGCATCGTCAGCCGCCTGCGAGAAATGCCACTGTCCCTTTGTGCCGGCTGCAGCTATACGAGAGATGACTGTCACTAAACGGTTACAGAATCGACACATGCCCGATTCGAACGCAACGGCGTCGATCCACGGCGGTGGCCATGTGGTCGGCGTGCGGGATAGTGGTGACTCGGCGAGCAGCGATCCCGGTGGCGCCGCCGATAGCTTGACTGCACAGCACCTTGCCGATCACGCGGTCACACGGGGGGATGCCGTGGCGCCGGGCGTGGAGGTCGTGACGCCGTCCTTGCCGGATCCCGCGGCCGGCGCCGGCCATGAGATCGAACTGAAGCTCCTCGTCGCGCCCGATCAACTCGCCGGCTTCAACAACGCACCGGTCGTTACCGCGCATGCGCGCAACAAGGGTTCGCGCAAGCATCTGACATCGGTCTACTACGACACGCCGAAGCGCATGCTGTGGAAGAACGGCTTCACCTTGCGGGTGCGCCAGAGCGGCTCGCGCTTCGTGCAGACCGTGAAAGAGCAGCACAGCGACGACCCGCTCAAGCGCGGAGAGTGGGAGGCCAGCGTCAGCTCGCTGGCGCCCGATCCGCTGCTGGCGGCCGCGCTGCTGCCGGAGGAGCTTCGCTCCGCGCTGGCCGATGCAACGCTCGAGGCGGTGTTCACGGCCGACGTGCATCGTCACGCGCGCATGCTCGACGTGCCCGGCGCGACCATCGAGATCGCGTTCGACAGCGGTGTCATCAAGGCCGGCGAGCACCGTGAGATCGTGAGCGAGATCGAGCTGGAGCTCAAAAGCGGCAACCCCGCCGCCATCTACGAGATCGCGCTGCGCATCGCCGATCACGGACCGATCAGACCTTCGATCCGCAGCAAATCCGCGCGCGGTTTCGACCTCGCAGCAGGAGCAGCGCCGGGGGCCGAAAAGCCGCGCAAGCTGCGCCTCGATCCGGCGGTGTCTCTCGACGAGAGCTTCGCCGTCGTCCTGCGCGGCAGCCTGCGTCATCTGCTGCAGGCAATGCCTGCAGCAGATGACGGACGCGATACGGAAGGCGTGCATCAGTTGCGGGTAGCGCTGCGCCGCCTGCGCGCCGCGTTGCACCTGATGCGGCCGCTCGGGACCTCGGCGACGCTCGACGGTCTCGAGGCGGATGCGCGCTGGCTGGCACAGAGCCTCTCGGCGGCGCGCGACCTCGACGTGTTCCTGACCGATACGCTGCCCGAGATCGCCGAGGCGTGCCCCACGGTTGCAGGCTTCGACTCGCTCCGGTCGCTCGCCGAGCGGCGGCGCGAACTCGCCTATCGCACGCTGCGCATCGCGCTTGCCGAGCGCCGCTGCGCCGCTTTCGTGCTCGGCCTCGGCGAATGGATCGAGACCCGCGGCTGGCGCAACGACGTCTCCCCCGACGATCTCCGACGCCTCGCGGCGCCCGCGATCGATTTCGCCGGGCCCGTCCTGTCGGAGCGCCACCAGAAGGTGCTCAGGCGCGGCCGCCGCTTCAAGAAGCTGCCGGCCGAGCGGCGCCACCGGCTGCGTCTCGCGCTGAAGAAGCTGCGCTACAGCATCGACTTCCTGCTGCCGCTCTACGGCGCGAGCAAATCGGCGAAGAAATATGCCAGGACGCTCGCCGGTTTCCAGGAACAGCTTGGCCACTACAACGACATGGCGGTCACCGCCGGCGTGATCGAGACCCTCGGCACCACCTCCACCGACGCGGCGATCGCGGCCGCCGCGATCACCGGCTGGCAGACGCATGCCATGGCCGGCGTGGAGCAGCCGTTGCGCGAGGCGTGGCGCGCCTTCACCAAGGCGCCGACGCCGTGGCAGGCCGAGGAGGCGTGACGATCGGACGCGATGACGTCGGTTCATGGAGCGCATTGATCCGGTTCAAGGTGTCTGGTCGAGCTGTTTGGGAGCGTGATCTCATGAAGATATCCAGCGTGACGTGTCCGCATTGCCGTGCCGCCTACGAGATCGCGGAATCGACATCCGCCGTTGGCGCTGCCGGGCGGTTCGACTGCGGCGTCTGCGGCACGCCATTGGCAGCGTGGGACGAGCCGAAGCTGCGGGCCTTCCGCCTGGAGGTGCCGCCCGAGCGCAAATACCCCCGCGTGCCCGCCCCCGCCCCGCTCGCCTGAATCCCGTTCCGTAATCCGGAACGCCCGGCATCGTCCGTCGAGGTGACCGCGCATCCGCGCATGGCGCCATGGCCGGCCGCAACTTGCCTCGCTTTTTTGACCGGGTCATAGTCGGTCGTTGCGCGGTGCTGTCGGCTGGCCTGGCCGCATCACTGCAGCGTTCCGATTCACTTCAGCGAGTCATCCGGTCCTCATGCCCATCCTCAACAGCATCGCCGCGCTCTCCGACGAAATGGCCGCCTGGCGCCACGATTTCCACGAACATCCCGAGCTGCTGTACGAAGTCCATCGCACCGCCGGCATCGTCGCCGACCGCTTGCGCGAATTCGGCTGCGACGAGGTCGTGACCGGCATCGGCCGCACCGGCGTGGTCGGCGTGATCCGCGGCCGCAAGTCCGGCTCCGGCAGGACCATCGGCCTGCGCGCCGACATGGATGCGCTGCCGATCGAGGAAACCTCCGGCGTTCCCTATGCCTCGAAGACCCCGGGCCTGATGCACGCCTGCGGCCATGACGGCCACACCGCGATGCTGCTGGGCGCTGCGAAATATCTCGCCGAGACCCGCAATTTCGACGGCACCGCTGTCGTCATCTTCCAGCCGGCCGAGGAAGGCGGCGCCGGCGGCAAGGCGATGGTCGACGACGGCCTGATGACGCGCTGGGGCATCCAGGAGGTTTATGGCATGCACAACATGCCGGGCGTCCCCGAAGGCCATTTCGAAATCTCGCCGGGCGCGATGCTGGCCTCGGCCGATGCGATCCACATCAAGGTCACCGGCAAGGGCGGCCATGGCGGCGCCGGCCCGCACCGGGCCGTCGACAGCATCCTGATTGCCTCGCAGATCGTCAACGCACTGCAGTCGATCGTCGCGCGCAACGTCGATCCCTTGAAATCCGCGGTGATCTCGATCTGCTCGATCCATGGCGGCACCACCTTCAACGTGATCCCCGAGACCGTCGAGATGCTCGGCACCGTCCGCACGCTCGATCCGGAGATCCGCGACCTCGTCGAGAAGCGCATCGTCGAGGTCACGGAGGCCACCGCCCGTGCCTATGGCGGCTCGGCCGAGGCGATCTACGAGCGCAAATATCCGGTGACGATGAACCACCCGGCCCAGGCCGCCTTCGCCGCCGACGTCGCCCGCGACGTCGCCGGTGACGAGCGCGTCAACGACCGCGCCATTCCCCTGATGGGCGGCGAGGACTTCGCCTTCATGCTGGAGGCCCGCCCCGGCGCGTTCGTGTTCCTCGGCATGGGCCCCGGCAACGAGTGCCACCACCCGGCCTATCGCTTCAACGACAACATCCTCAGCGCCGGCGCATCGTACTGGGTGAAGCTGGTCGAGAAGAGCATGCCGGCGAACTGATGAGCTGATAAAAACGTAGGGTGGGCAAAGCGGCAGTGTGCCCACCGTAGCGCGTCATTCTTCGCAACGAGATGGTGGGCACGGTGCCATCACGATCTCACGCGGCGCGGTCGCGCCTTCGCCCACCCCACATTCTGGATTGTTCGCTTCGCTCGCAATGACGGGCGTGGCGGGCACCGGAATTCCTCCAAGCTCCGCCATCGCGAGCGCCAGCGAAGCGATCCAGGGGCGCAGCGCACGAACCGGAATGGCTACTTCGTTCGGAGCCGGAACGTTTCGTTCCGCATCGAAACGTCGAGCGCTGCCGGGCCGCTATGAGAAGGCGTCCTTCTCCGCCGCGAGTCCCCCATGCAACGCCGCTCCGACCTCAGCCGCGAAATCGCCCTCCTGGTTCTGCTCTCGACCTTGTGGGGCGCCTCCTACACCTTCATCAAGATCGGCGTCGAGACCATCCCGCCGCTGACCCTGATCGCGGCACGCACGCTGATCGCGGGCTTGCTGCTGGCCGCGATCATCCGCAGCCGCGGCCTCGCTTGGCCGCGTGACCGGACGATATGGCGTCGCTTCATGATCCAGGCCGGCCTCAACAGCGTCGTGCCGTTCACGCTGATCGCCTGGGCCGAGCGCACCGTCGAGGCGGGCCTTGCGACGATCCTCAACGCCACCTCGCCGATCTTCACCTTCCTGCTGACCGCGCTGGTGACGCACCACGAGCCCGTCACCCTGCGCAAGCTGGTCGGCGTCGCCGCCGGACTCGCCGGCACCTGCCTCATCATCGGCACCGAGGCGCTGGGCGGGCTTGGCCGCGAGTTGTGGGCGCAGATTGCGATCGTCGCCGCCACCATCTGCTATGCCGGCGCCGCGATCATGGGAAAGAGCTTCAAGGGACTCAACCCTATGCTGCCGGCGGCGGGATCGCTGCTGTCTGGCGCCTTGGTCCTGATCCCGCTTGCGCTGGTCGTCGACCATCCGTGGACGCTGGCACCGTCACTGCGCTCGGTGTTGGCGCTGGCCGCGCTCGCGACCGTCTCGACCACGGCTGCGATGGTGATCTATTTCCGCCTGGTGCAGACGCTCGGCTCGATCGGCGCCACCGCGCAATCCTATCTGCGCGTGCCGATCGGCGTTGCAATTGCCGTTGCCGGCCTCGGCGAGCGCCTCGCGCCGACCGCCTGGATCGGGCTCGCCTGCGTCGTCCTTGGTGTGATCGCGATGACGCTGCCCTCGCGCAAGGGGGCGATGGATGGCAGAGAGACGGTCCGCTGACCGCATATCCCGGCAGGGCTCAAAACAAGCGCAACTCACGCCGTCACTGCGAGCGCAGCGAAGCAATCCAGGGCGGCGAGCAAACAAGTCTGGATTGCTTCGTCGCCTTCGGCTCCTCGCAATGACGAGAAAATTGATGCAGCGCCCTTACCCGATCGCGATCGCTACCTTTCCGACATGCGCGCCACTCGCCATGTAATGGAACGCCTCGCGCGCCTCGCCGAACGCAAACACGCGATCGACCACCGGCTTCACCTGATGCAGCGTCAGCGCGTTCGCCAGCGCCTGGAGATCGTCGACCGAGCCGACCGTGACGCCCTGCAGCCGCTGCTGCTGCATCACCATCAACGGCAGCCGCAGCTCCGAGGCCGGCGCGCCGGCGAGCACACCGATGAAGGCGATGGTGCCGCCGATCCGGGTGGCGCGGATCGACTCGTTCAAGGTACCGACGCCGCCGACCTCGACTACGAGATCGACGCCCTGCCCCGTGATCTCGCGCGCCTTCTTGCCCCAGTCCGGCGTCGTCTTGTAGTTCAACGTCACGTCCGCACCCAGCGACTTCAGCCGCGCGATCTTGGCCTCGCTCGACGACGTCGCGATCACCCGCGCGCCCGCGATTTTCGCGATCAGCAGCGCAAAGATCGAGACGCCGCCGGTGCCTTGCGTCAGCACGGTGTGGCCCGGCCTGATGCCGCCGAGCTTAATCACGGCACTCCAGGCGGTGACGCCGGCGCAGGGCAAGGTCGCGGCCTCGACGTCGCTGAGATGCGCGGGCGTCCTGATCAGCGCCTGCACCGGAAAGACACGATACTCGGTCAACGTGCCGTCGACGCCGCCGCCGAGCGCCCCACGCATCTTCGCTTCGCTCGGCTCGCCGCCCGTCCAGCTCTCGAAGAAGCTGCCGACGACACGATCGCCGGCTGCGAACGCCGACACGCCATCGCCGACCGCCTCGACCACGCCTGCGCCGTCGGACAGCGGCACCAGCGGAAATTTCTGCCGTGAGCCGTAGCCGCCCCTCACGGTCAGGAGATCGCGGTAGTTGATGCTCGCTGCCGTCAGCCGCACCAGCACCTCGCCCCTGCCCGGCTGCGGCACGGGCTTGTCGACCAGCGCCAGCGCATCGATTCCGCCGGGCCCCTGCAGCTCGTAGCATTGCATCCGATGTCTCCCGCCCCTGCGGCGCCGCCGCTTCATTGTTCTGCCGGGAATGGTGAAGCGTTTCGTGCCGGCGATCAAGCCGACCGTCGTTCCATGCGACGGACAAACAACGCAAACACGCGCATGCTCCGCGCTGGAGTCCGGAGATCACCGCGACCGCGCGTACCGACCGCCGACACGCCGTCACATCGCCGCTTCGAACCTGATCCGACAGACCAGACCCTCGTCGCGAAAATCCTGCTCGATGCTGCCGCCGATCGCCGCAAGGCTCGCCCGGATCATGCGCGCGCCAAATCCCTCGCTCCCAGGCGGCTCGATCGCGTGCGGACAGAGCTCGCGCCAGGCCACGGTGCCGCGGCCGCCTTCCTGCGCGATCTGGACCTCGAGCCGTCCGCCCTGACCGCGCAGCGCGCCGTATTTGACGGCGTTGGTCGCGAGTTCGTGGAACACCAGCGCGAGATTGCGCACCGCTTCCGGCCCCAACGGCATGTCCGGCCCGTCCACCGTCACGGCGCCGGAGGCGCGATACGGCTGCAGCTCGACGTCGAGCAGCATGCGCAAGGTCATCAGGCGGTGGTCCGACCAGGCGAGACTGTTGGCGCGCGCGACGGCGTCGAGCCGCAGCGCGATCGCCTCCCCTTTGGCGCGATCCTCGCCCGACAGGCTCGATCTGACGATCGCCTGAAACAACGCGAGCTGATTGTTCACGCGATGCCTCAGCTCGCCGAGCAGCAATTCGCGCGCATGCTCGCTGCGCTTCAGCTCCACGAGCGCGCCGCGACAGAGATGCCCGAGCCAGATGATCAGCGCCGCGGTGCTCAGGAATCCAACGAGGTTGATCGCCTCGGCATGATCAGGACGATCGGTGAAGCCGACGAGCACCACGGTGGCGGACAGCCAGGCGGCAAAAATGGCCGCGGGAATGCCGCCGAGCAGCGCGGCGAACACCACCGCCGGGTAGAAGGTCGCGTAGGGCAGCGTCGCGCCGGCATAATCCAACCCGATCCGGCCCGCGGTCGAAATCGCGACGGCGAGCATGGTGAGCAGAAACGTGGTCGCCGACCACCGTCTGCTCCGAACGATCCAATCTGAGAAACTCCGACCCGCGCGCACGATTGACCCCGAAGGCAACGTCTATCGCCGGATGCCGACTGGAACAAGCTGAAGGAACTGCCGCCGGGGCGCAAATATTTTAGGAACTTTTGCCGCGCCGTTGCGTTTGGCTACCCCTGTTGCGCCAGACGGAACGCATCATGCCGCGCGGTGGGAGAAGCCACCGCTCCGCCGCCACGGGCACGCACTCCGCGTCGCGTCTGCGCCGGCACGAATGCCGGACGTTGCACGATGAGCTCGTCGCAGGCT
Organism: Bradyrhizobium sp. SZCCHNR1098; assembly: GCF_032489375.1. NCBI lineage: Bacteria > Pseudomonadati > Pseudomonadota > Alphaproteobacteria > Hyphomicrobiales > Nitrobacteraceae > Bradyrhizobium > Bradyrhizobium sp. SZCCHNR1098. The sequence continues at coordinate 233,293 of NZ_JAUEXY010000003.1, read as the reverse complement.
CGCCGACGAACTGAAAAGACAACGGTATCGGAACGCTGCACGCGAAAGAGCTTGTATCCGGCGCTTCTCGCTGCGCTAACCCTAGCGGCTTGCCGCTGAGCGCCGCAGCGTCGATCATCGCGGCCATGACGACGAAATCGCGCGAGAGACTCTACGGTGCCGGCATCCGCATCGCGCAGGAGCAGGCCGCGCGTGCGCGTAAGGAAGCGGATCGTCTGGCCTGCGACGCTTGGAATAAGCGCATGCTCGGCTACAAGGGGCCGGCGCAGCCGTCACCGCTGCTCGGCGATGCGCTCAACGCCGGCTATTACTATCTGGAAGTGCGCTGCCTCGGCTGCGACACCAATCAGACCGTCGCGCTCGACATCATCAGGCGCGCCAAGACGACGCCAATCCATGAGCTCGAGCGCTACATGCGCTGCCAGGATTGCTCGCGGCTTCGCGGTCATCCCTACAAGCGCAGCGCGCTGGTGGCGTTGCGCGAGACCAAGATCTCGGCCGCGCATCCGGCCTCGACATGGTGGCCCGGTGAGCGATAGGCGGTCGAATACCCAGCGTCGCGTCCCCTCGGATCCGTGCAGAGGTACTCCGATCAGGCGCTGACTGCGCCCGCTCGAAAAATACGTGGATACTCGGAACAATCATGACGATCCGTTGTTTCGAAAACTTGCCGGCGCGGCAGGGAAGCGGAACATGTCAGAGTTGATGACTCAGCCGGACAAGCTGCGGGCCGACGCGGCGGAATGCGCCCTCATTCGTGATCTCGCCACCGACCGCGACAAGCGCGAGCTGTTCGCGCGTCTGGCCGAGCATCTGAGCATGCTCGCCGCCGAGGTCGAGCGCGCGGCCCGCGCGCAGGATGGGCGCACAGAGAAAGCGAGCCTTCGCTGAACCGCGAAGCTCCCTGGACGAGCTGCGCGGATTCACGCTCCCCTGCTGTCGCTGCGCTCGCCACACAATCGCGCAACTCCACTTCGCTATAGATCGGGATGATCCGCGATCGATTCGCGCAGCGAGCGATCACGCCCCTCCCAGCGTCAGGTGCCGATCTTGCGACGTTTCCTCCCCTGCCTCGTTCTGCCGATTCTCCTCGCTTTCCCCGCCGCAGCGGCTGAGCTCGTTGGCCGCGTCAGCATCGTGGATGGCGACACGCTGGACATTCACGGCGAGCGGATTCGCCTGTGGGGCATCGACGCGCCCGAAAGCGCACAGCTCTGCCGCGGCCGCGACCGCAGGCCGTATCGCTGCGGCGCGCTGGCCGCCAACACGCTGGACGCCTTCACGCGCGGCAAGGTTCTGCGCTGCATGCCGGTCGACGGCGATCGCTACGGCCGCATCGTCGCGCGTTGCGCAGCCGGCGCGACGGATGTCGGCCAGTTCATGGTGTCGCGCGGGCTCGCGGTCGAGGAGCCGCAATATTCGCGCGGCGTTTACACCGCCGATCAGCGCGCCGCCCGCCGCGCCGGCCGCGGCATCTGGTCCGGCCGTTTCATTGAGCCGCCGCTCTATCGCGGCTGCATGCATGCCGGCGGGACGACGTCGGTGTGCTCGGACGGAGGGATCGGCTGGCGGTGAGCGCCGCCGCCTGACGGCGTCGCCTTCCACCGCACCCGATACAACACCTCAATTGCCACGTGTCGGCCTCTGGCTGTACGGTCGCGCACCGCAAAGACCAGGCTGGATGAGGACGATGACAGAGACAAAGACGCGCGTGGCGATCCTGTTCGGCGGGCGCTCGGCGGAGCACGACGTCTCGCGGGCCTCGGCGGCCAACATCTTCCGCTCGCTCGATGCCGGCCGCTACGCCGTCACGCTGATCGGCATCACCACCGACGGACGCTGGGTGCTCGCCGACGCTGCGAATGACGGCACAGGCGCGGCGCTGACCGTACCGACCGACGGCCCACAGATCGTGCTGCTGCCGGCCGGCCAGGGCCGCGCGCTGGTCATCGGCGACGGCGCCCCGCGCGAGCTCGCCTTCGACGTCGTGTTTCCGGTGCTGCACGGTCCGAACGGCGAGGACGGCACCGTGCAGGGCGCGCTGGAGCTCGCCGATGTCGCCTATGTCGGCGGCCGCGTGATGGGATCGGCGGCGGCGATGGACAAGGACGTCGCCAAGCGCCTGCTCCGCGATGCCGGCCTGCCGATCGTGCCGTTCGTCACCATGACGGAAGCCTCCCCGGTGACCTATGAGGCGGCGGTCGATGCCGTCGGCTCGTCCGAGCTGTTCGTCAAGCCGGCCAATCTCGGCTCCTCCGTCGGCATCTCCAAGGCGCGCAGTGCCGAGGAGTTCGACGCCGCCTGCCGCCTGGCGCTGCGCTTCGACCGCAAGATCCTGATCGAGCGCTGCATCAGCCCGGTGCGCGAGATCGAATGCGCGGTGCTGGAGCATCCCGACGGCAAGGTCGCCGCGTCCGAGCTCGGCGAGATCGTGCCGGCCGACAGCCACGGCTTCTATTCCTACGAGGCCAAATACACCGACGCATCGGGTGCCTCGCTGCACGTCCCGGCACAGGTCGAGCCGGGTCTCGCCGCGCGCATCCGCAAAATGGCGACCGAGGTGTTCGGCGTGCTCTGCTGCGAGAGTCTCGCGCGCGTCGATTTCTTCGTCCGCGGCGAGGAGGTCTACGTCAACGAGGTGAACACCCTGCCGGGCTTCACCAACATCAGCATGTACCCGAAGATGTGGGAGGCCACCGGCCTGCCCCAGCCGGCGCTGATGGACAGTCTGATCGCGCATGCGCTGGCGCGTCATGCGCGGCTCAGGGAGTTGGCGTCGCAGCGCTGACGACGATCGCCGGCCGCTTCTCGGGCCCGACGGCGCCGCAGGTCAGCGCGGCGCGACCTTGACGCCGTCGGCCACCCGGTCGCTAGGATAGATGATCACGACATCGCCGCTGGCGACGCCGTCGGCCACGGCGGCGAACCGGCCTGAGCGCCGAATGAGCCGGACGGTGCGCAACTCGGCGCGCCCATCCTTCAGCGCGAACACCGACCAGTCGTCACCGCGCTTGAACAGCGCGCCGGTCGGAACGATGGTCGCATCCTCCTGCGTGAAGACGACGATCTGCGCATCGAGCTGATAGGCATCGCCGAGCCGCTGCCATTGCTCGGCCGGCGAGACGATGTCGATCAGCACGTTGACCCTCTGCTCCTCGATTCCGAGCGTCGATATCTTGGTGAACGCCGCCGGCTCGACCCGGCGAACCCGCCCAGAGAGTCGGCCGGCGCCGCCCCAGCGATCGATCGTGACATCAGCGCCGGGACGGATCTCGACCGCATCGGTGCTGAGCACGTCGACGACCACTTCGAGATCGTGGGGATCGCCGAGGTCGAGCAATGCCGCACCCGGCTGCACCGTCGTTTCGCTTTCCTGGGTCACCTTCAGCACCAGCCCGCCGACCGGCGCGGTCACGCTCCAACTATCCGCCGGCGCATCGGCATCGGTCTTGCTCCCGTAGCGCACCAGCATCGCCCTGAGCTGGCTGAGCTCGTGCTCGGCGGCATGGTCGACATATTCGGCTGCGCGCAGGTCACGCTCGGCGATCCGCATCGCGAGCTCGGCACGCTCCCGCGCCTGCGCGGTCGCCGCTCCGCTGGCGGCCAGGGCCGTGGTACGCGCCAGATCGGCGCTTGCCTGCGCGCTCTGCGCCTGCGCTCGGGCCACGACCGCCTTGGCCCGCTCGACGTTGGCCTCTGCCGCGCCGAGCAGCTCCTCGGTCTCGCGGCGGGCGCGCGGATCGAGCAGCGGCGCTGGCCCCGGCGTGATGGTGGCAACCACATCGTCCGCCTTGACCTGGTCGCCGGCCTTGAAGCGGATGCGCCCCAGCCTGCCGGCGAGCGGCGCGGCCACGACGTAGCGCTGGCGCACCCGCGTCTTGCCGTCGTCATCGACGGTGGCAACGAACCGCCCCTTGGTCACCATGGCCGTCTCCACCGGAACTGCGCCCGGCATCGCCATCCAGGCGATGACGGCGGCGGCCGCCAGGAACGCTGACACGATGCCGAGGCGGCGCAACACGGGACGCATGCTCATTCCCTGGTCTTGAGGGCCGCGACCAGATCGAGCCGATCGACCCTCCTGCGGACGATGATGGCGCTGATCGCGGCGCTGGCCAAGACCACCGCGGTGGCGATCAGGTAGGTCTGCAGCGCGATCACGCCAGGAATCTGGAAGCTTTCGCTGGAATGCAGGTGCGCGATCAGCGCAATGACGCCGCGCGACAGCAACAGGCCGAGCGGAATCCCGACCGCGATGTCCAGCGCAAACTCGCCGAACAGGATGCCCGCGACCTCGCTGCGGGTGAAGCCGAGCACCCGCAGGCTGGCGAGCTCCCAGGCCCGCTCCTGCAGGCTGATGCGTGCGCTGTTGTAGACCACGCCCACGGTGATGATCGCGGCGAAGCCGGTCAGGATGCCGGCGACGACGAACACGAGGCCCGCGATCTTCTCCATGAACGATGCGATGACATAGGCCTTCATGGTCACCGATTCGATCGCCGGCATGGTCTTGAAGCTCGCACCGAGCGCAGCCAGCGCCGCCGGCTCGACATGGAGGCTCGCCGCCGAGACCGCCGCGCCTTCGCCGGTGAAGCGATTGAGCGTGTCGATATCCATGTAGGACGCCATGCCGACCGCCTCGTCGACGATGGCGCTGACCGGAATGTCGCGCCGCCGGCGACGGCCTTCCATCGCCTCCACCGTGACGATCTGCCCTGCGTTCAGCGCCAGGCGCTCCGCAAGGCGTCGGGTCAGCGTAATGCCATCAGGCGCCGCCACGATCGGACGGCGCGCGGAATCGTGCGGCCGGCGCAGTTCGTCCGTCGCGGCCAGCCCGATCACCGAGGTCAGGTAGCTCTGATGCCCGGCGCGCAGGCGCACCGGAACGATGCGCTGACCTTCGACCGCGAGCACACCGGGCTGGCGCGCCAGATCACGCAGGACCGCACGGTCGACCGGGTGGACAAAGGTGATCATGGCGTTGCCGCGCTCGACCAGGTTGAACTGCAGCTCGATCATGTCGCCGATCGCATCGCGCCAGAAGATCCCGAGCACCATCATCGGCACCGCGAAGGCGATGCCGATGATGGTGAACAGCGAGCGGAACGGCCGCCCCGCGACGTTGCGCAGCATCATCATCCGCCGCGCGCCAAACGCCCTGCCCGGCACGATGCGTTCGATCCAGGAGCGGCGGAATCCCAGCGGCATCGCGGGCCGCATGGCTTCCGCCGGCGCAAGGCCGACGACCTCCTGAAGCGCCGTGATGACCCCGAACGCGCCGGCCGCGATGCTGATTGCGACACCGGCGACCGCCGCCCATGGCGCCAGCCGGAATGACAGCTCGGGCAGACGGAAGAACCCCTGATAGCTCGTGATCATGGCACGGCCAAAGCCGAAGCCGCCGGCGATGCCGAGCGCCGATCCGATCAGCACGATGACCAGCATCAGCTTGAGATAGTGCAAGGTGAGCAGCAGCGTCGGAAAGCCGAGCGCCTTCAGCGCCGCGATCTGCTCGCGCTGCGCGGCGACCAGCCGCCCGAGCGCGCCGTTGAGCAGGAACGTGGCGACGCCGAAGAAGATGATGGGAATGGTGATCGACATCACCTTCTGCTGGTTCAGCTCGTCCTCGAGAAAGCGGTTCGACGGCTGGTCCCGCCGCGCGATCGCGCCGATCGACCCATAGGGCTCGAGCAGCCGGTCGAGCTCCTCGATGACGGGCTTGGGATCGACGCCCGGGGCGAGCGCGATCACGGCGTCGTTGAATGCGCCCTTCATGTCGAAGGCAGCCTCGGCCGCGCTCCGGTCGACCCACAGAATGGCATAGAGGCGATCGTCGGGAATCGGCAATCCAGGCTTCACCGCGTAGACATATTCCGGCGACAACGCGATGCCGGAGATCCGGAAGCCCTGCACCCGGCCATTGAGCAGCACGCGGATCTCGCCGCCCGGCCTGACGCCGTTGACGTCGGCAAACGCCTCGTTGACCGCGGCGCTGCGCGCGGCGCCCGGCTCGGGCGCGGTGCCGCGGCGCAGATGCAACCGCGCCAGGGGCTCGTCGCCGGCATGGGTCAGCGACACCAGGCGGGCCGAGACCGGTTGCGAGACGGCAGGCCAATCGACGATGACCTCGCGCACGATGCGCGGCTCGACCGCGACCACGCCAGGAATGGAATTGAGCCGCGGCACCAGCGCGAGCGGCGCCCGCTTCAGCGTGACGAAGATCTGCGGAAACCGGCCGTCGGCATAGAACTGCTCGCAGCCGCCGCGCAGGGACAAATAGGTCGAGACCGAGCCGACGAACACGGCGACACCAGCCGCCACCAGCAGCGCGATCGTGACCACCTGTCCGCGCATCGCGCCGATGTCGCGCCACAGCTTGCGGTCCAGCAGGCTCACCAGCGCACCTCATCGGCCGAGAGGCGCCGCGCATTGCGCGTCTCGCCGACGATGCGCCCGCCGCCGAGCCGCAGCACGCGATCGGCCATGCCGGCGATCGCCGCATTGTGCGTGATGATGATCGTGGTCGTCCCGAGCTGCGCGTTGGCGCGGGCGATCGCGGCGAGCACGACCTTCCCGGTCTCATAATCCAGCGCGCCGGTCGGCTCGTCGCACAACAGCACGTCGGGCGCCTTGACCATGGCGCGGGCCACCGCGACGCGCTGCTGCTCGCCCCCGGACAGCTGCGAGGGAAAGTGGTCGATGCGCCGCTCGAGGCCGACCAGCTTGAGCACCTCAAGCGGATCGAGCGGCTTGTCGGCGATCTCGGTGACCAGCGCGACGTTTTCCAGCACCGTCAGACTCGGGATCAGGTTGTAGAACTGGAACACAAAGCCGACATGCTCGCGCCGATAGCGCGTCAGCTCGGCATCGCTGGCGCCGACCAGCTGATGATCGCGCCACTGCGCCTCGCCCGACGTCGGACTGTCCAGCCCGCCGAGGATGTTGAGCAGGGTCGACTTGCCCGATCCCGACGGCCCGAGCAGCACCACGAGCTCGCCTTCGTAGATGTCGAGGTCGACGTCGCGCAGCGCATGCACCTCGACCTCGCCCATCCGATAGGTCTTCGAGAGCTTGCGGGCGCGGAACACCGGGGTGGCGCCGGACCGATCAGGAGGCGCGGCGGGGCCCCCGTCGTTGGTGACGGCCGAACTCATCGGGCTGCGGCTCCTGCACCAAAGGCCCGCATCGAACGTGCGAGACGTCTCACGCCTGAATCCTCGACATCGGATGACATCGCCGACCATCGGTCGGTAGCCATCGTCATCCGTTGATGCATGTCAAGCGGGCCACATCATCACGTGGCCAGCGCGCTAATGTCCATCAGACCGCGGTCGCGATCATATACACCAGCACGGCTGCGCCGAGGCAGCGCCGCCAGGGGTTGACGCCGCGCAGGAGTTCGTCGAACGCCCAGACGAAGAGACCGGCTTTGACCAGGCAATCCAGATTGAGGCCTGTCGGCCCCGGTGGATGCCAGACCCAGCTCAGAAAGCTGGCCACCAGCACGATCCACAGCGCCGGGTTGGGCATCTGTGCGATGGTGATCTCGCCGGTCGCGCGATTTCGGAAGAACCAATTCAGAAATCGCGACATCGTACCGCCAGTGGGGGATGATCTTGCGATCCTAGAGCTCAACTGCAGCCAAGTACAACCCGGTGGCACGGCTCAGGTTCTGGTGAATCGACGACCGATTTTCTAGATCGGCGGCGGATGCTGGGTCGAGATCTCACGATCTCCACGGCTGTCATGCTCCGCGAAAGCGGAGCATCCAGTACTCCGCAGCAGAAGATATTGGACCGAGACGTCACCGCGCACTGGATCGTCGGCCTTCGCGGACGAAGACACGGGCGGTCTACAATGTCGATAGTCAACCCTCCTACGCCCCAACGACCGAACTCACCTGGGCGGCATCTTCTCGAATTTCGGCAGCGCCGGATCGAGGTGATCCCAGGCGTGACCGGCCGCGGTCCAGGACACCAGTTGCGGCCGGTAGCGGCCGGGGTCGTCGAGACTCGCCGGCGTGACGATGAATACATCGGGCATGTCGGGAAAGGTCAGGTGCATCGACGAGCCGCAGGTCGGACAGAACGCGCGCCTCTTGACGGTGCCGCCGTCGCCGACGCTCTGCCAATGCGAGACCTCGCCGTCGACCTTCACCTCCGCCGCGACGAAGGTCAAATGCGATTGATGCCCGGTGCCGCTGTCGCGCTGACATTGCCGGCACTGGCAGTCCAGCATGATTGCGGGCTCGCCCGAGATCTCGTAGCGAACCGCGCCACAGGCGCAGCCGCCGGCATAGGACTGGGTCATACCGTTCTCCTTTGGCATCAGTGCAGCTGTTTCGACGACGCCTCTTCGCCGGCGATCCGGTCGAGATTGGCGACAACCTTCTTCCAGCCTTCGCTCATCTTGCGATAGGCGGTGTCGTTGGTTGGAATTACGAAGCCGGAATGCACCAGGCGAAGGCGCGTGCCCGTGTCCGCCTTGGCAAGACTGAAGGTGACCACCGTCTCCAGCGTCGCGCCGTAGCCGACATTGCTGTCGTGGCCGCCCTTCCACGCATAGGACAGCCGCTCGTTCGGCACGACCTCCAGCACCTCGCAATCAATGGTGCCATCCCATTCGCCCGCCGGTGTGGTCTGAAAGGTGAACCGCGTGCCGACGACGGCCTCAAATCCCTTCGGCGCCATCAACCAGCGACCGATCAGTTCGCCGCTGGTCAAGGCTCTCCAGATGACCTCGGGCGCATGAGGGAAGGTGTCCTCGACCACAATGGCCTGCGTGTCCGCATTCACGGCTTGGTTCATGGATCGATGTCCTTCAGCAGGTTTTTCAGCTTGGCGAAACGGTCGCGCCAGAACACGCCGTAATGGCTCATCCAGTCGGCCAGCGGCTCCAGGCCGCGTGGCTCGGCGCGGTAATAGACCTTGCGCCCCTCGGGGCGCTCGCAGACCAGGCCGGCCTGCTTCAGGGATTTCAGATGCTGCGAGATGGCGCCCTGCGTGACGGTGCTGCCGCGGGTGAGCTCGACGACGGTGATCTCGTCGGCCTCGACGATGCGCTCGAACACCGCGCGCCGCGTCGGATCGGCCAGCGCGCGCATGACGGTGGTGATGGTCTCAGGCTGGATCATGCAAAACCAATAGCCGATACTAATCAATTAGTCAATACTAATGTTATTATTCTGCCTGGTCTTTCGCCCTGGCGGGACGACTCCAGCGTGAGAGACCACCCCTGAAAATCCGAATTTTCTTCTTCCGTTTTTCGGAATTCGATGCTATGGTGTCGCATCCCGCCTCGATTGAGGGGCGTTTCGCGATCGTCACGAGCGTTGGGTGCGGGATGCTGTGGGCGTGTCGGGTTGCAGCGTGAGCGATCATGCCGACGAACGATCCGATGCGCACGGCGAAATCGTGTGGTCCTGGCATCCCGGTGCTGATGCCAAGTCCGATGCGCAAGTTCGACGAGCGCGCGGGCGACGGGGGCAATAAAGCCGATCCCCGGGGAGATCACGTATAAGCCGTAACGCCATCGCGCGGGGAAGGCCGGATGATCCGGCCCGTACCTGTGGTTCCTGCCGCCTGCTTTTTTTCGCAGGCGGGCCATGGGTGCGATCGGCACCCGGCCTTTCCCGCGCCCTCATTCTCGAGAGGGTGATCAGAGGACAACACTCGGACGCAAGATGCGGGCGCGAGGATGAGAGCGCATGTTTCACGGTCTTCATGTCTCGGCGTCATTGCGAGCGAAGCGAAGCAATCCAGAGTCCCGCGCCGACTCTGGATTGCTTCGTCGCTGCGCTCCTCGCAATGACGCCTCCGTCTCCGCTGTCGTCCCGGACAAGCTGCGCCAACGCGTCAGCGTGGGCGTGGCGCCGCGCCCCGCGACTATCTGGCAGCCACGGCGGCTCGTATTGCGGATGTTTGAACCTCTCAGCTCGCAACCGGAACACACCCAGACGCCTCATTCCTGCCAAACCCTGCAGAAAAACCGACTGAATCACCCCTCCCATTCCGGTAGACTCGCCACGTGACCCACCGCCCGACGATTCTCGTCTTCGACTCAGGCCTCGGCGGCCTGTCCGTGCTGCGCGAGGTGGTGCGGGCGCGGCCTGACGCCCACTACGTCTACGTCGCCGACGACGCCTTCTTTCCCTACGGCCATCACAGCGAGCAGGCCCTGATCGCCCGCGTGGTGCCGCTGATGGGCGAGCTGATCGCCGCGCACCGGCCCGACCTGATCGTGATCGCCTGCAACACCGCCTCGGTGCAGACGCTGGCGCCGCTGCGGGCCGCCTACCCCACGCCCTTCGTCGGCACCGTGCCGGCAATCAAGCCGGCCTGCGCGCAGTCGCAGACCAGGCGCGTCTCGGTGCTCGGCACCAAGGCCACGGTGGCGCGCGAATACACCCACGCGTTGATCCGCGACTTCGCGCAAGGCTGCACCGTCACATTGGTCGGCTCGCCGGAACTCGCGTCACTGGCGGAGGCCGCGCTCAGCGGAACGCAGGTCAGCGACGCGGCCATTGCCGCCGAGATCGCGCCCTGCTTCACCGGCGAGGCCGCCGATCCCGCTGATCGCACCGACACGGTCGTGCTCGCCTGCACGCATTATCCGCTGCTGCTCGACCGGCTCGAACGCTTGGCGCCCTGGCCGGTCACCTGGATCGATCCGGCACCGGCCATCGCGCGCCGCGTCGCCGACCTGCTGGGCCCCCCGGCCAGCGGCCCCGACGATGGCGGGGCCACCATGATCTTCACCTCGAACAAGCCACATCAGCTCGGCCGCGCGCTCACGCCCTATTTCGGCGGCCGCGTCCCGGCCTGACGGAGACCGCCGATGACCGCAGCGCCCAAACCGCTCAACCGCCTCAAGCAGGCCTGGCGCGACAAGCAGCTGACGTTCGGCGCCATCGCCACCATCCCGAGCATCCAGACCGTGCGCATCATGGCGCAGTCGCTCGACTGGATCATCGTCGACCTCGAGCATGGGCCGATCGATCTCTCGACGGCGCATGCGATGATCACGGCCACTGCGGGCACGCCCTGCGTGCCGCTGGTGCGCATCGCCGCCAACGAGCCGCACCTCGCCAAGGCGCCGATGGACCTCGGTGCCCTCGGCATCAACTTCCCGATGATTTCCAGCCGCACTGAGGCCGAGAAGGCGGTGCGCAGCGTGCGCTATCCGCCCCGCGGCGACCGGTTGTGGGGTCCGTTCCACGCGCCGTTCCACTGGAACGTGTCGATGGCCGACTACATGGCGACCGCCGACGACGACATGATCTGCATGGTGACGATCGAGCATGTCGAGGCGGTCGAGCGCATCGACGAGATCATGGCCACCCCCGGCATCGACATCGCCGTGATCGGCCCCGGCGACTTGGCGACCTCGATCAACAAGCGCGGCCAGCTCGATGATCCCGAAGTGAAATCCCTGATCGCCCGCGCCGAGGCCGGCATCCTCAGATCGGGCGTGCCGATCGGCGGCGCCGCGCGCTCGGCCGATCAGGCCAATGCGATGATCGCGCGCGGTTACGTGGCGCTGGCGCTCGGCTTCGACTGGTCCTTGTTCCAGCGCGGCATTGCCGCGAGCTTCGAGGGGATCAAGCGCTAGAGTCGGCGGCCGGCTTGGGCCGGTCCTTCACGTTCCAAACAAAGAACAAGAGTTGGGGGGAACACCATGATGAAAAAGACGATTTTCGGCCTGTCGCCGGCCCTGCCCGGGCTCGGGGTGGTCGACAAGACCAAGCCGCTCGCCTCGCCGGCGCCCTGACGCCCAAACGAGGCGTTTGCTGCACGGCGCCCCGGTGCTAACAGAGGCCCGCCACCGGCCAGGCCGGGAGCCACCAAGCAACGGCCACGCGAGACGGCCAAGACAGAAAACAGCGGGAGCGATCGATCTCACGATGCGCGGAACAACCAAGCCGATCTCGCTGCACCGCCGTCTGATCATCGATCTGATGCATGCCTCGCGTGACGTGCCGTTCGTGTCGCTGGCGCGCACGATCCAGATCGGGCCGCTGCTGGAGGCCCGCGCCGCGGCCGTCCGCCCGCCCGGTTTCGCCGCGATCTTCGTCAAGGCGTTCGCCCTGGTCGCCCGCGACGAGCCGGTGCTGCGCACGCTCTACGTCAAATGGCCCTGGCCCTGCTTCTACGAGCTGCCGCGCAGCGTCGCCACCGTCACCATCGCCCGGGTCGAGCATGGTGAGGATTGCGTGCTGCCGCAGCGCATCTCCGGGCCGGAGACCATGACCCTGGCCGAGATCGATGCCGTGATCCGGCAGGGCAAGGAGGCGCCGGTCGAGGACGTCGCCATGTTCCGCAAGATCATGCGGGCGACCCGGCTGCCGTTGCCGCTGCGCCGGTTCGCCTGGTGGGTCGGGCTCGGCTTCGGCCGGCAGCGGGCCAACTGGTTCGGCAATTTCTCCGTGACCAGCGTCGCCGCCTGCGGTGGCGGCCAGCTGCTGGCCCTGAGCCCGGGACCGTTCATCGTCAATTACGACGTCATCCAGCCCGACCATACCCTGGCCATCCTGATCCGCTGGGACCACCGGGTCACCGACGGCGCCATGATGGCCAGGACCGCAATCCGGCTCGAGCAGGTGCTGAACGGGGAGATCGCGGCCGAGCTGAAGGCCGGAACCCCGTGCGGCCGTGGGCCGGCGGAGGCCGTACCCGGATTCCCGGCTGCGCGGCAGAAAATTACCGTTGCGGGAGAGCCGCAGCGGTGATTCGCCGGCAAAAGCGCCGGTTGCGGTTTGACAAGTCGGCAGGTTCTCCCGTAGAACCCGCCTGCTCGCGGGCCGGTTTCGGCCCGCGTTGCGTTTCGCGACCCGTGGCCTTCATCCCTTCATGCTTTGGGGATGGGCCTGTCGGTGGACCGGGCTTCCGGACACACAGGAGGGCGCGTTTCCTCAAACCCTAACTTGATCGAAGAGGACGCGATGACTAAGCGCAGTGAGGCGAAGTACAAGATCGATCGCCGCATGGGCCAGAACATCTGGGGCCGCCCGAAGAGCCCCGTCAACCGCCGCGAATACGGCCCCGGCCAGCACGGCCAGCGCCGCAAGGGCAAGCTCTCGGACTTCGGCGTGCAGCTGCGCGCCAAGCAGAAGCTGAAGGGCTATTACGCCAACATCTCCGAGCGCCAGTTCCACGGCATCTATGTCGAGGCCGGCCGTCTCAAGGGTGACACCGGCGAGAACCTGATCGGCATTCTGGAGCGCCGTCTCGACACCGTCGTTTTCCGCGCCAAGTTCGTCTCGACCATGTTCGCGGCGCGCCAGTTCATCAACCACGGCCACATCAAGGTGAACGGCCGCAAGGTCAACATCGCGAGCTACCAGGTCAAGCCGGGCGACGTGATCGAGGTCAAGGAAGCCTCGAAGCAGCTCGCCGTGGTGCTGGAAGCGACCCAGCTCGCCGAGCGTGACGTGCCCGACTACATCGAGGCCGATCACTCCAAGATGACCGCGAAGTTCATCCGCATCCCCGCGCTGTCGGACGTGCCGTTCGCGGTGCAGATGGAGCCGCATCTGATCGTTGAGTTCTACTCGCGCTGATCTTGACCGGACCGCGGTCCGATCCCATCTGATAATCCGAAGGCCCTGGCACGCGCCGGGGCCTTCCTTTTTTGGGCTTCTTTTCGGATGGGACGAACCGATTCCCGAATGCCACACCTGCCACGAAATCGCCCCAAGCTGGGCTGACAGCGAATCCGTCCCGTGATTCACTGTCTGCAGTTGTAAAGTAGCGGGGCGTTCGCCATGGAGTTCAACAGGCGCAATATCATCTTCGGTGCGTTGCCGACCGATGCGGTCGGTGCCCCGCCTCTGCCGCCGTTGCGGGCGCCGCCCCTCAGCGCTTCACCGTTACGCGCACGGCCCTCGGGGATCCGTTACCGATTCAATGACGGCCTCTACCCTTCGACGGTCTTCGACATTCTCGAACGCTCCTGCTGGCACGTCCAGTCCGATGCGACAGCCCATGTGATCCGCCATCTCGGCACCGGGCTCACCTTTGCCGACGCGCAGCTTCGCCACGATCCCTACGCGCTCGAGCTCCTCCACTGTTTCGATGATTCGCGCGAGCTCGCCGACGAATGGCACACCATGCTGGTCGGCTGGGCCGCGGTGAACATGGGCTGGAACATCCGGCGGCAGCGGCCGGGCGCCGCGCTGCTGCTTTCACCGTCACGGCAGAGCCCGCTCGACTCCTGGGTTTTCGATTGCACCGAGGCGCCGCCGCTGGTGGCCGAGCCGATCGAGACCCGGCCGTTGCGGCGGCCGGACATCTGGCTCAACCCGCCGCGCGCGGCGTAATCGAGGAGGCGTTTTGCGGGGGCGATGCGAGTTGGGTAAGGTCGGGTCGTGATGAGCCGAACGAGGACTGCCGATGTATTACACCCCGCCCCCGCGCGATCCCAAGGCGCCGCCCGTGCGCGTCAATCTGTTGTCGGACACGCAGACCCGCCCGACAGCCGCGATGCGCGAGGCCATCGCGCGCGCCGAGGTCGGCGACGAGCAGATCGGCGACGATCCGACCGTGCATGAATTGTGCGGCCGCGTCGCCGCGCTGCTCGGCAAGGAGGCCGCGGTGCTGATGCCGTCGGGCACGATGTGCAACGTCGCGGCGACGCTGGTGCATTGCCGGCCGGGCGACGAGATCCTCGCGCATGAGACCGCGCACATCATCTCGCGCGAGGGCGGCGCGCATGCGGCGCTCGGCGGTTTCCAGGTGACGCAGTTGAAGGGGCCCGACGGCCAGTTCACGCCGGAGACACTCCGCGCCGCGCTGCATCCGCGCTCGCGCTACCAGCCGCCGCAGACCGTCGTCAGCGTCGAGCAGACCGCCAATATCGGCGGCGGCACGATCTGGAAGAAGGCCGCGCTCGACGAGATCGTGCAGATCGCGAAGGCCCAGGGCATGGCGACGCACATGGACGGCGCCCGGCTGCTCAATGCCACCGTCGCCACCGGCATTCCGGCGGCGGAGATGACCGCGGGCTGGGATTCGGCCTGGATCGATTTCTCCAAGGGGCTGGGCGCGCCGATCGGCGGCGTGCTCGCCGGCAGCGCCGCCTTCATCGACGAGGTGTGGCGCTGGAAGCAGCGGCTCGGCGGGTCGATGCGCCAGGCCGGAATCGTCGCGGCAGCCTGCATCTACGCGCTCGATCACCATGTCGACCGGCTCGCCGAGGACCATGCCAATGCACGGGCGCTGGCGCGCGGGCTGTCGCAGATCCAGGGCGTCGAGGTCCAGGAGCCAGAGACCAATCTCGTGTTCTTCAAGCCCGACGGCTCCGGTGTGCCCGGCGACAAGATGGTGACCGAGCTGCGCAAGCGCGGCGTGCTGCTCGCGATGATGGACGGCCGCATCCGCGCCTGCACCCATCTCGACGTGACCGCAGCCATGATCGAGGAGACCATCGGCCATGTCCGGGAGATCGTACGCGGAGCATGAGGATCATGGTGCGAGCGCCGCATAGACCAGCCGCCGCACATCGCTCGCGATGCGGCCGCGCTGCGAGGGCGCCTGCATCATGACGATGACGAACAGGTCGTCGGCGGGATCGATGAAGAAGAACGTCCCGCCGACGCCGTCCCAGCCATATTCGCCTGATGGCACCGGAGGCTTCTCCGTGATGCGCACGGAGAAACCCAAGCCGAAGCCGCTGTCGGCGCCGGGAAAATAGAGGTCGTCACGACGAATTCCCGCCCCAACGACATGATCCCGCGTCATGACCGCGACGGTCTCAGGCTTGAGATAATAGCGGCCGTCAAGCTCACCGCCGTTCAGCAGCATCTGAGCGAAGCGCGCGTAGTCGGAGATGGTGCTGATCATTCCCGCCCCACCCGACTCCCAGCGTCTGGGCCGAATGGGATCGTCGATGCCGGCGATCGGACGATCGAACCAGTCGCGCGGCGACGGTTCGGCGACGCGGCTACGCAGGCTCGGGTCGGCGAGGAAGAACGCCGTCTCGCGCATGCCGAGCGGCCCGAGCAGCCGCTCCTGCTCGAACTCATAGAGCGAGCGGCCGGAGACGATTTCGATCACCCGCCCGAGCACGTCGGTCGAGTGGCCGTAGTCCCACACCGTGCCAGGCTGCTCGGCCAGCGGCAGCCTGGCGAGGCGCTCGACGAAGGTGGCGTTGTCGATGTCGCCGTCAAACAGAGGCGCCTTCGCATAGAGCCGGCGCACGGCCGTCTCGCCATAAAAGCCGTAGGTGATGCCGGAGGTATGGCGCAGCAGATCGCGGATGGTGATCGGGCGCGCCACCGGAGCAGCGCCGACCCTCACGTCAGCGAAGGCGGGAATGTAGCTCGCCAGCGCATCATCGAGCTTCAGCCTGCCGTCATCGACCAGCATCATCGCCGCCACCGACGTGACCGGTTTCGACATCGAGTAGATGCGGAAGATCGCATCCTCCGTCATCGGCGCGCGCGTCGCGGGATCGCGAACACCGAAACTCTGCAGCAGGACAGGGCTGTCGTGCTGCTGAATCAGCACGACCGCGCCCGGAATGTTGCCGGCGGAGACTTCGTCGCGGAAATAGGTCGGGACCGCCTCGAGGCGCCGCCGGTCGAGATCGCGCGGCGACTGTGCGCCTGCGCGGGCCAGGCACGGCAGCATGGGCACCGCGAAGAGTGCGCCGAGCAACGCGCGTCGCGAGACGAGGCCGTCCATGACGCCAGCCCCGCCCGTCAGTCTTGCTCTCGACATCGCACGCTGCCGCGCCGTGCCATCAACGCGGCGCCGACAATCCCGTCAGCGCTGCGTTGGGGGATGTCCGCGGATAGCTCAGGCCGAGGCCGCCGTGCCGACCGGGATGCCCTTGTCGGTGAACAGCTGCTGCAGCTCGCCGCTCTGGAACATCTCGCGGACGATATCGCAGCCACCGACGAACTCGCCCTTCACATAGAGCTGCGGAATCGTCGGCCAGTTCGAGAACGTCTTGATGCCGTTGCGCAGCTCGGCAGATTCGAGAACGTTGAGGCCCTTATAGCCGACGCCGACGTGGTCCAGGATCTGCACGACCTGGCCGGAAAATCCGCACTGCGGAAACTGCGGTGTCCCCTTCATGAACAGGACGACGTCGTTCGACTTCACTTCGTTGTCAATGAATTGCTCAATGCTCATCTTCGCTTCCTCTAGGGCGCCTCAAGGAACGCCTGGGGCTCGGTGCCGCGCGGGTCGCCGCCGGACAGATTTCGTCCAGAGCCGACCGTCACTGTCTTATATGTAGCGCAAACCGTTGTTCAGCCAAAGTAAAATGCCGAGGATCAGTCCGCAACACAGTCACCCGGCCGGACCATAGGCTGATGGCAGCAATATTATAGCCGCCACGAGGGTTTCATCCCGTAACCAAGCCCCTATCTAGGACGAACCGCCCAAAAGGAACTTGTTCCGTCGAACATCGTTTTCTCCCGGCAAACGGAGACCCTCGTGACCAGTTCAGCGTCCGCCACGGCCCCGCATCAGATCACCGCTGCGCAAACCCCTGGGCCGGGTCGCCTGGCCGGCAGTCTGATCGAGGCGTATCTCGCGGTCCGGAACGAGACCGAAGCCCGGGCGGCCCCGCTGACCCCGGAAGACCAGGTCATCCAATCGATGCCGGACGCCAGTCCGGCCAAATGGCATCGCGCCCATACCACTTGGTTCTTCGAGCAATTTGTGCTCGGCGCGCACTGCCGAGGATATGCCCCTTTTCACCCCGATTATGCCTTCCTGTTCAACTCCTATTACGTCAGTGCGGGCCCGCGCCACACGCGGGGCGAGCGGGGCCTGATCACCCGCCCGGGGGTGGCCGAGATCACGGCGTACCGCCGGCATGTCGACGCGGCCATGGTCGACTTCCTGGGCCAAGCCGATGCCGCGACCTTGGCAGCCGTGGCGCCGCTCGTGGAGGTCGGCCTCAATCACGAGCAGCAGCACCAGGAGCTGATGCTGACCGACATCCTGCATGCGTTCGCGCAGAATCCGACGGCGCCGGCCTACGATCCATCGTGGACATTTCCGTCCCCAACGGACCGGGGCAAGGACTGGGTCCACCTCCCCGAAGGCATCCACACCGTCGGGCACGCCGGCGATGGTTACCATTTCGACAATGAGGGGCCGGCGCATCGGGCGCTCGTCGGGCCGGTCGGGATCGCGCGCAATCTCGTCACCAATGCTGAGTGGCTCGCCTTCATGGATGACGGCGGCTACCGGACCGCCACGCTCTGGCTCATGGACGGCTTCGCTGCCGCCAGCCGCGAGGGCTGGCAGGCTCCCGGTCATTGGTACAAGGTCGAGGGCGAGTGGCGCATCATGACGCTGGGCGGATTGACGACCGTCGATTCTGACGCAGCCGTCTGCCACGTCAGCTACTACGAGGCTGATGCGTTCGCGCGCTGGCGCGGCAAGCACCTACCGACCGAGATGGAATGGGAGGTCGCCGCGCGTGGCAACCAGCTCAACGATGCCTTCGGCGCCGTGTGGCAATGGACCCGCAGCGCCTATAGCCCCTATCCCGGCTATCGTGCCGTCGAAGGCGCGCTCGGCGAGTACAACGGCAAATTCATGGTCAATCAGCTGGTGCTGCGCGGCTCATCGCTCGCGACGCCGGCAGGCCACAGCCGCGTCACCTATCGCAACTTCTTCTATCCGCATCATCGCTGGCAATTCACCGGGCTCCGGCTCGCCGACTACGCCTGATCAACCCACATTCGTTGCCCGACGTCGCGCCCGTGCGCGTCCAGGAGAGTATCATGAACGTGCATGTCAACACGTTGTCCAACGCTCACCTTCCCGACGCCGAGACGTCGGCATTCGCGCGCGATGCGGTCGCAGGCCTCGCGCAGCAGCCCAAGCAGCTGTCGCCGAAGTATTTCTATGACGCGGCGGGATCGGATCTGTTCGAGCAGATCACGCGGCTGCCGGAGTACTATCCGACCCGCACCGAGCTCGGCATTCTCAGGGATCGCGGCGCCGAGATCGCTGCGATCATTCCCGATGAGGCGGCCTTGGTCGAGTTCGGCGCCGGCGCCACCACCAAGGTGCGGCTGCTGCTGGAACGCTGCCGCTTTGCGGCCTATGTGCCGGTCGACATCTCCGGCGAGTTCCTGACCGCACAGGCCGACAGCCTGCGCCGCGACTTCCCGCAGCTCGCCGTGCACCCGGTCGTCGCCGACTTCACCACGGCGTTCAAACTGCCCGAGGCCATCGAAGGCAAGCCGAAGGTCGGCTTCTTTCCGGGATCGACGATCGGCAATTTCGAGCCGCACGAGGCCTGCCGCTTCCTGCGCTCGGCGCGCGAGATCTTAGGGACCGGCGCGCTGATGATCGTCGGTGTCGACCTGGAGAAGGACGAGCGCGTCCTGCATGCCGCCTACAACGACGCGGCCGGCGTGACCGCGCGCTTCAATCTCAATCTGCTGTTGCGGATGAACCGCGAGCTCGGCGGCAATTTCGACCTGTCCGCCTTCGTCCACCGGGCGATCTACAATCGCGAGCAGCACCGCATCGAGATGCATCTGGTGGCGCGGAAGCCGCAGACTATACGGCTGCTCGGCACCACCCTCTCGTTCCGCGCCGGTGAGAGCATCCACACCGAGAACAGCTACAAATACAGCATCGAGCGCTTCGGCGCGCTGGCCCGTGGTTCTGGCTGGAAAGTCCGGACCGTGTGGACGGATGCGGAGAAGATGTTCTCGGTTCAGGCGCTCGTCGCCGAGGCGTGAGGCTCTGGCTTCGATCGCAGCGACAGCGTCTCCCACAAGGCGACGATCGCCAGCAACGCGCTCGTCAGCGCCGAGAGCACGAGAGGCGACAGTTCGGTCGCGAACCAGCCGAGCCCGATCAGCGCCAGCAGTCCAGCGCCGTGCGACAACTGCAGGAAACCGCGGATGTTGAACTTGAAGAGGATGGTCCCGAGCAGAAACACGAACGGACCGCCGATCGTTGTCGCCGCCGTATTCAAGTCGGCATGCCCGAGCGGGTGCTTCAGGACGATCTCGTCCGACACGGCCGACACGATGATGCCGGCGACGATCGGCATGTGCAAGTAGGTGTAAGCCGAGCGCGCCATCAGCCCGGATTGCGCCGACTGCGAAATCACCTCCGATCCCGCCTCGGCGCCGCGGTTGAAATACACCGCCCACATCGCCACCGTGCCGATGAAGGCGCTGGCGAAGGCGGCAATGTTGGCTCCGGTCCAGTCGAGCTCGGCAAAGGTCGCGCCGGTGACGACGATTGATTCGCCGAGCGCGATGATGATGAACAGCGCACAGCGCTCCGCCATGTGGCCGCCTTCGACCATCCAGTCCTCCACGGTGGATGCACCCAGCCCGGGGACCCAGAAGCGGACGGCCGGCGACACATATTCCAGGGTGAGCGCCGCCCCCCACAACCCCATCCGCGCCGGGCCCTCGGCAAGGCCGCCGAGCAGCCAGAGCACGGCGGAGGCACTGAGCCAGGAGAGGATGCGGGCGGCGTTGCGGCGGACGGCAGATCGCTGCGGCGGCGTCGCGGTCAGCCAGAACGCGGTCCGGCCGACCTGCATGGCGGCGTAGGCCATCGCGAACCACAGGCCGCGGTCGTCGAACGCCCGCGGGATCGACATCGACAGCACGAGGCCCGCCAGCATCAGCGCGAACAAGAGACCTCGGACCAGCGCCTTCTCGGGATCGAGCCAGTTGGTGACCCAGGCGGTGTAGACCCACACCCACCAGACCGCGAGAAACAGGACAGCTGTCTGGGCGGCGCCGAGCGGCGAGAAATGGCCGATCAGATAGTGCGAGATCTGCGTCACCGCGTAGACGAAGACGAGATCGAAGAACAGCTCGACGAACGTGACCCGGCTGTGCCGGTTCGGCTCAATGACGCGAAACAGCGCACCACGCGGATCGTCCACCGCCATCTCCCCCGGATGCGTGCTGCGCGATCTGCAATGAACGGTCAGCGCTGCTCAGGCACGCCGGTCTGCAGCGCCAGAGCGTGCAGCACGTCACCCATCTGGCCGCGCAGCGATTGATAGACGAGCTGATGCTGCTGCACGCGGGATTTGCCGCGGAACGATTCCGAGATCACCGTCGCGGCGTAATGGTCGCCGTCGCCGGCGAGATCGCGAATCGTCACCTGGGCGTCAGGGATGGCAGACTTGATCATCTGCTCGATATCGTGGGCATCCATGGGCATCCCGGTGCATCTCCTTATGTCAGGCAGGCGCCGCATCCCGTGGACGATGTAGCCCGCAGGGCCCGCGGCTTGGCTGCACTCCCATCAGTGGCCCGCCGAGCACGGCGAATCAAGGCGTTCTCGCGGGACCGTGATGGTGAAATCTAGCGCGAACCGCTTTCGAGGTCACGCGCGGAACCACTATATACCGGGATCAAACGAGATACGTCGGACCGGGTGACGCACCCAAAAGGCTGAATCGTGAGGGCGACATGAAGCTTCCAGGACCGGATCACCCGATCACCATCACCCCCAATCCGAAACGTGTGCGGGTGATCGCCGACGGCGCCGTGATTGCCGACACCACCCGCGCGTTGACGCTGAAGGAAGCGAGCTACCCCGCGGTTCAATACGTGCCGCGGGCCGACGTCGACATGGCGGCCCTGCAGAAGACCGATCGTGTCACCCATTGTCCGTACAAGGGGAATGCGAGCTATTTCAGCGTCGTCGCCAACGGCAAGACATTGGACAATGCGATCTGGAGCTACGAGGCGCCCTTCCCGGCGATGACCGAGATCTCGGGCCACCTGGCGTTCTATCCGGACAAGGTGCGGATCGAGGAGATCGCAGTTGATTGAACTGCGGTGACAGCCCGCCGCGCGGCCGGCGCGAGGCCATACCGGCGCGGCGGTCGTTTCGGTCACTGACCTGATGGCGTGCTACACTCTGAAAATCGTAAGCCCCAGAATCAGGAGCACGAGGAAGATCACCAGGAAGATGTAGAACAGGATCCGCGCAATGTCGGCGGAAGCTGCCGAAATGCCGGTGAAGCCGAGAATACCGGCCACCACCGAGATCACGAAGAACAGCAACGCCCATTTGAGAAGTGTCACGGTATGGTCCTCCGGTTCTGCGCCGTGCCGGCGCGGCGCCTCACTAACGATGCCGCGGGGAACCGGTTCCTTCGGCCATCGATCCCGTCGCCGAGGAAATGCGCAACCCACGGCAGTCCCGCCCGTAACTTCGTAGGTCGTCGGTTCGTAAGGATATCGGGAGCGGAAATCGGCAGAGGGTGTGAGAAACCGGCTTGCGGACCGCGGCACTTGCTGATTTGCAGCACCAACGACAACATCTGGGGGTCTGGCGCCGTCATTCGCTCGCTTGCGGGCGTCTCCAGCGAATGACGATGCCAGACAGTCACACGATCTCATTGAATCATTCCGGCTCGCGCAGCCTTGGACGGCGTTTGCGTGACGCCCCGCGGCGAAGGGGATGCGAACGTCACATCCGCTGCACGGGCCGGGCAGCAGCGACGCTTGGGGGGCATATGGTCATATCGGTTACACAATCGGCGGCGGCCGCAAAGGTCGAGCTTCAGGCCCGCCCGCGCGCCCGGGCGCGCAACGCCGCGCTCGATCATGCCCGGACATTCCTGACGCTGGTGGTGCTGCTCCACCACGCCGTGATTCCCTATACCTATTTCGGGCACACCGATCCGACGTCCTTCCTCGGCTTCGATGCCATCGTGCTGGCCACCGACAGCTTCTTCATGGCCATGTTCTTCTTCCTGTCGGGCCTGTTCGTGTGGTCGGGCCTTGCTCACAAGTCGACGCTGCAATTCCTGCGCGACCGGCTGTTGCGTCTTGGCCTGCCCTTCGCCATCGCGGCCCTGACCGTCATTCCGTTTGCCTATTACGCGATCGAGCTGCGCGCCAATCCCGAAGCCAGCTTCGCTGCCTTCTGGTGGAAGACGGTCACGGTCGGTCCATGGCCGAGCGGGCCGATCTGGTTCATCTGGGTGCTGCTGGCGTTCGACACCTCGGCGGCCCTGCTGTACCGCGTCTCGCCGCGCCTGCTGGATCCGATCAACCGGCTGTCGCAGCGCGCCTTCGAGAATCCGGGCAACTTCTTCTTCGTCTTCCTGCTGATCACTGGCGTGCTCTACATCCCGTCCCGGCTCTATTTCGGCCCGACCTTCTGGTTCGAGGCCGGACCGCTCTCGGTGCAAGCCAGCCGCGTCTTGCTCTACGCTGCCTATTTCTACGTCGGGGCTGGTATCGGCTCGGCCAATTTCGAACGCGGCCTGCTGGCCGCAGACGGGCAGATGTCGCAGCGCGGACTCGGGGCCTGGATCGTGGTCACGCTCGTGCCCTATGCGCTGCTCTGGGTGCTGATCACGATCAAGCGCCAGGTGCTGGGCAATCCGCCCGTGTTGCCGCAGTGGTACGAGGCTGCCTACGGCTTCTTGTTCGTCATCTTCAGCGCCGCGATCCTGTTCGCGATCCTGTCCTACTTCCTCAACAACCGCCGCTCGGAATTCTCCGTGCTCGATCGCATGCAGGCCGATGCCTATGGCATGTTCCTGGTGCACTATCCGATCGTGCTGTGGATCCAGTACTGGCTGTTCGACCTCAATCTGCCGGCCATTGCCAAGGCCACGATCGCCTTCGTCAGCACCGTGCTCCTGAGCTGGGGTGCGACGTGGGTGCTGCGGCAGATTCGGGGCGCGAAGAACGTGTTGTAAGGACGATCCTGTCTCCTCCGTCATTGCGAGCAGCGAAGCGACGAAGCAATCCAGACTGCATCCGCCGATGGAATCCTGGATTGCTTCGCTCGCAATGACGCCGGGCAAGGCTGCGGCGCTCACGGCAAACTCCCCTGTCGTCCCTGCAAAAGCAGGGACCCAACCACAGGGCGTCGTTGTTGAAAGAGCTCAACGACCAGCGTGCGTGACAACCGCGGCCGCGGAGTCTGGGTCCCGGATCGGCGCCGCGACGGCGCCTTGCGCCGTCGTGGCTTGTCCGGGACGACAGGGGTGAGTTAGGCGGCCCCGCCCATGTAGCCGGGCAGCCAGCTCTCGAAGCGGGTCTTGAGCGCAGCGACCTCGACCGACGCCTCGCCAGCGATGGCAAGCGCTGTGCCGCCGGTGGTGCCGATGCGCGTGCACGACACGCCGGCGCCGCGCATCTTGGCGAGCACGCGGCCAGCCTCGGTCTCCGGCACCGTCACGAGATAGCGCGCCTGGTCCTCGCCGAACCAATACGCATGCGGCACGATCGACGCAGGCGCGGCCAGCAGCCGCGCGCCGATCCCGGAGGCCATCGCCATCTCGGCGAGCCCCACCAGCAGGCCGCCATCGGAGAGATCGTGTACGGCCGTCGCCGTGCCCGCATGGATCATGCCGCGGACGACATCGCCGATGCGCTTCTCGGCGGCGAGATCGACCGGCGGCGGGGCGCCCTCCTCGCGGCCGCAGATGTCGCGCAGGTAGACCGACTGGCCGAGCCAGCCATGGGTCTCGCCGATCAACAGGATCGCCTCGCCCTCGGCCTTGAACGCGATGCTCGCCGATTTGGTGAAATCATCGAGCAGGCCGACGCCGCCGATCGACGGCGTGGGCAGGATCGCGCGGCCATTGGTCTCGTTGTAGAGCGAGACGTTTCCGGAGACGACGGGGAAGTCGAGCGCGCGGCAGGCTTCCGAAATGCCTTTCAGACAGCCGACGAACTGCCCCATGATCTCGGGCCGCTCCGGGTTGCCGAAATTGAGATTGTCGGTGATGGCGAGCGGCCGGCCGCCGACCGCGGTGATGTTGCGCCAGGCCTCCGCGACGGCCTGCTTGCCACCCTCGAACGGGTCGGCCTCGCAATAGCGCGGCGTGACGTCGACGGTGAGCGCAAGCCCCTTCGGGCCATCCTGCACGCGCACCACTGCGGCATCGCCGCCGGGGCGCTGCACGGTGTTGCCGAGGATCACATGGTCGTACTGCTCCCAGATCCAGCGCTTGGAGCACAGATCGGGCGTTGCGACGAGCTTCTCCAACGCCGGGATGATGTCCATCGGCGACTTGACCTCGCGGGCGTGGATCACCGGCAGCGCCGATGAGGCCACATGCGGACGGTCGTACAGCGGCGCCTCGTCACCGAGCTCCTTGATCGGCAGGTCGGCCATGACGTCGCCGCCATGCTTCACCACGAACCGCTTGCTCGGCGTGGTGTAGCCGACCACCGCGAAATCGAGCCCCCATTTGCGGAAGATCGCTTCCGCCTCCTTCTCCTTCTCCGGCTTCAGCACCATGAGCATGCGCTCCTGGCTTTCGGAGAGCATCATCTCGTAGGCGCTCATGCCGATCTCACGGGTCGGCACGGCATCGAGATCGAGATCGACGCCGAGGTCGCCCTTGGCGCCCATCTCGACCGCCGAGCAGGTCAGGCCGGCCGCACCCATGTCCTGGATCGCGATCACGCAGTCCGCGGCCATGATCTCCAGGCACGCCTCCAGCAGCAGCTTCTCGGCGAAGGGATCGCCGACCTGCACCGTCGGGCGCTTCTCCTCCGAGGAATCGTCGAACTCGGCCGAGGCCATCGAGGCGCCATGAATGCCGTCGCGGCCGGTCTTGGAGCCGAGATAGACGATCGGCATGTTCACGCCGGAGGCCGCCGCATAGAAGATCTTGTCGGCGTCGGCGAGGCCGACCGCCATGGCGTTGACCAGGATGTTGCCGTCATAGCGGGTGTGGAAGCGGGTCTGGCCGCCGACCGTCGGAACGCCGAACGAGTTGCCATAGCCGCCGATACCGGCCACCACCCCGGACACCAGATGCCGGGTCTTGGGATGCTCCGGCGCGCCGAACGACAGCGCGTTCAGGCAGGCGATCGGGCGTGCGCCCATCGTGAACACGTCGCGCAGGATGCCGCCGACGCCGGTGGTCGCACCCTGGTACGGCTCGATGTAACTCGGGTGGTTGTGGCTCTCCATCTTGAATACGACGGCCTGGCCGTCGCCGATGTCGATCACGCCGGCATTCTCGCCGGGGCCCTGGATCACCCAGGGCGCCTTGGTCGGCAGTCCCCGCAGATGGATGCGCGACGACTTGTACGAGCAGTGCTCGTTCCACATCGCCGAGAAGATGCCGAGCTCGGTAAAGGTCGGCACCCGCCCGATCAGCTTCAGGATGCGCTCATATTCATCGGGCTTCAGCCCGTGGGCGGCGACGAGCTCGGGGGTGATCTGCGGTTCATTGCGCATGGAGAAATGCCTTTGCCCGTGGGCCGCTGGTCCCTTGAAGCCTGCTTCATAGAAAGATCGCCAGGGCGGGAAAAGGCCTTTTACGGCCCTATTCCGCCCTGTCCAGAGCTTTGGCCCGGACCGCCAGAAGGGATATTTGCAGATTGGCGACCAATCGGATTTAAGACGGTAAATCAACAGTTAAAGGCCCTGACACGTGCACGACCTGTCCCGTTCCGCCTTCGAGAACCGTCCTGGCATCCACATCGCGACCGACGGCGAGTTCGCCGGCTGGCGGACCTGGATGCGCGACAGCTACGAATCCCACACCGGGCCATTCTGGCACCGGATGGAGGACGATGGCTCGATCCGCTGCGCCTTCCGGGTCGAGAAGAAGCACCTCAACGGCGGCGGCAACGTCCATGGCGGCTGCCTGATGACCTTCGCCGACTACTGCCTGTTCGCCTTCGCCGCGCCGATCATGCAGGGCCCGGGTGTCACGGTGTCGTTCTCGTCCGAGTTCCTCGATGCCGCGCGTGAGGGCGAACTGATTGAGGCTACCGGCGAGGTCACCCGCGCCGGCGCCTCGCTGATCTTCCTGCGCGGCATGCTGCATTCCGGCCCGAGGCCGCTGTTCTCGTTCTCTGGGACCATCAAGCGGGTCAAGCGGCGGACGCCGGAGGCGGCGAACTCGCCGTAGCGGATGATGTCGTAGCCCGGATGAGCGCAGCGATATCCGGGGTCTCACGCGCGCTGTCCGTGAACCCGGATATCGCTGCACTCACCCGGGCTTCCGGCGTCACCCCGCGAGCTGCTTCTCGGCGAGGGCGATCCACTCGGCCTGCGCCTTGCGCACATGTCGTGGCGCGCGCTTCATCTGGATCAGCAGCTCGGTGAACACGACCTTGGCCTCATCGATCCGGCCGACCAGCTTGAGCAGCGTGCCGTAGCGGACCTTCGCCTCGCTGCCCGGCGCATAGTCCAGCAGCGCCTGGTACTCCTCGATTGCCTCGTCGGTGCGGCCGGCTTCCTGCAAAGCCCGCGCATAGAGCAGATGCGCCTCGGCCGAATTGTAGTCCGGCCAGGCCTTCTGCAGCTCGTCGAGCGTCGTCAGCGCATCCGCGGGGCGGCGGCGCGCGAACTGCGCCTTGGCCTTGCCGAGCGCGAACAGCGGCTCGTGGCCCATCGGCAGGCTCAGGATGTGATCGTAATGCTGCTCCGCCTCGTCATAGCGTCCGACGGCGACGCATTCCTCGGCCAGCGCCGCGCGGTTGGCGATCGTGTCCGTGATCGCGACACGATCGGACAACTCGCGGTAGTACTTCTCCGGGTCGAGCTTGTTGGCGACGCGCTTGCGCGCCTTCTGGACGTCGTGGCTGCCCAGCCATTCCGGCACCAGCTCGACCACGATGTAGGCGAGCGCGCCGATCAAGGGGACCAGCAAAATGATGAACGCCCAGGGCTGCATCCGCCCGGTACGCGAGGCGTGGTAGATCAGCGAGATCTGAAGAAGTATAATGACGAGTGCAACCGGCACGACGGTCCCCACGGCCAATCCCTACACGCCGACGTTGATAGCGTGGCCGAGCGCGGCCGACAATCCCGCATCCGCCGGCGCAATTGACGATGCCGGTTGGACGCATCGGGACAACGGCCGGTTCAAACAGCAGAGCAAGGCTTGTTCAATGGCCGTACGGAAGGCGGTCCTGTCGCGCAAAAAGGGCGGAAGCGCGTCGCGCTCCCGCCCTCGAGCCGCCGTCGTATCGCCGCGCCGTTATTGCTGCTGGTCGATGACCTGCACCACCTTCTGATCGCGGGGGTCAACCAGCACGACCTGCTCGCCGATCGCCAGATACTGGTAGTTGGCGAGTTCCGGATTGCTGCGCGCGAGCTCATCGGGCACGCGGCGCAGGCTCAGGCAGCTCGGTCCGGACGAGGTCGATGGCGATGTCGTCGAGCCCACCGTGCCCGTCTCGGTGGCGGCGCGGCGCAGGATCTGGCGCTGATCGTCCGACAGCACGATGCGGGTCGAGCTTACGCCGTAGCCACCGCGGTCATAGCCGAGATCGGCGCGCATGCCGTTTTGCGGGATCACGTCGACGATCTCGCGGCTGCGCGGATCGATGATGGCGATCTCGTCATGCACAACCGTATACTCGTAGCCGCGATATTGCGGAACGATGGTGACGATGTCCGACGGCAGCGGACGCGGCCGCACGCGCTCCGGCAGGCGCTCGCCGACATTGATGCGGATGTCGATATCGGTGCGGGCACGGTCGAAGTCGTGATCACGCTTGAGCTGGTCGACCACGCGGGTCTTCTGCTGCTCGTTGACCGAAACCTGCGTGCTCGAGCGGGTGCTGTTGGTCTGGGTCTGGTTGCTGGCCTGCCCGGTCGCATCCGGCTTGCCCGCGGTGGCGCCGGCCGGACCGGTCTGCTGGTTCTGCTGCGCGGTCGTGCTCTTGCTGTCCGTTGCGCCCGGCTGATTGGGCTGCCTGCTGCGGTCGGTCTGCTTGTCGGCCGCCTGGTCCGACGTGCCGGCCTTGCGCTCGTCCTGGCTCTGCCGGCTCTTGTCGATGCCGCTGCGATCGGCCTCGCGGTCGGACTTGCGGTCGGTTGCACCCGACTTGCTCTCGGCCGCGCGATCCTCGCCCTTGCGCGGTTCGTCGGCGCGTCCCTGCTGTTGCTTCGACTCGGCCTTGCCCTTGCTGTCAGACTGCTTGCTGTCAGCCTGGGACCTGGTCTCGGCGCTGTCCTTGGCATCGTGGTCGCGCTGCGCCGAGGCCGGCCCGCGCTCAGCCTTGCTGTCAGCGCCCTGCTTGGTCTCATGCGCCGAGCGCTCCGAGGCTCGCTCCTGCGCCTGCTCGCGCCCGGTCGAGGACGAAGGTTCGCTGCGGCGCAGATCCTGCGCGCTCTGCTTCGCATCGGACCCGGCGCGTTCCGCCGCGGCAGCGCCGCCGCCCTTCGACTCCGCGCCCGGACGGGCCGCCTCGCGCGGCGAGGCCGCCGCCGGGCCACCCTCGTGCTTCATTTCCGATTGCGCTGACGCGGCATTCGCACCCGCGCCGATCGCGAGAATGATGGCGGCAGTTCCCAGCCAATGTTTCGTCGTCATATAAGAACCTCCTTGGTTCATGCCCCATGGAATCGGGCGGACAACGCAAACAGCCGCCCGGTGTTGCCGGGCGGCGCGAGAAAAAAGCTACGGAACGATTTCGATGAACGGCCTTCAGGCCGCGCGATCGAGATGGGCGACGAGACCGGCAAACAGGCCGCGACCGTCGGTGCAGCCCATGATGTCCTCGACGTGATTCTCGGGATGCGGCATCATGCCAAGCACATTCCCGTTCTCGTTGACGATGCCGGCGATGGAATGCGCAGCACCGTTGATGTTGCTGATGTCGCCGACCTCGCCATCGGCCGAGCAGTAGCGATAGAGCACGCGGCCATCGCCATTGAGGCGCTTCAGGGTCTCCTCGTCGGCTGCATAGTTGCCCTCGCCATGGGCGACCGGCACGCGGATCACCTGGCCGGCATTGTAGCCGCGCGTGAACGGCGAGTCGGAGCGCTCGACCCGCAGATGCACGTCCTTGCAGATGAACTTGAGCTTGTCGTTGCGCATCAGCACGCCCGGCAGCAGGCCGGATTCGCACAGGATCTGGAAGCCGTTGCAGACGCCGAGCACAAGACCGCCTTTGGCGGCGTGGTCGCGCACCGCATCCATGACAGGTGCCCTGGCCGCGATCGCGCCACAGCGCAGATAGTCGCCATAGGAGAAGCCGCCGGGGACGACGACGAGATCGGTGCCCTTCGGCAGCGACGTCTCGGCGTGCCACACCATCGCCGGCTCATGGCCGGAGATCATGCGCAGCGCGCGCGCCATGTCGCGCTCGCGGTTGATGCCGGGGAAGACGAGAACGGCGGATTTCATGATCTTACGTGCTTGCTCGAGGATCGCTCCCTCGCGGCCACGCGAGAGTGTTTGAGTCTGACGAGAGCTCCAAATTCAACGCTCGCACACCGGCAAGGAGCTCATCGACCGAATGTTCGACAAGGACCAGATCACGCGAGATCTCCAGCAGTCGCTCGTAGATCTCGCGCTCGGTCACGGCCATTGCCCTATCCCAGCAGCTCCACCCGGTAATTCTCGATCACCGTGTTGGCGAGCAGCTTGTCGGCGGCCGCCCTCAGGGCGGCCTCCGCCTTGGCCTTGTCGGCGCCTTCGAGCTCGATGTCGAACACCTTGCCCTGGCGCACGCTCGCGACGCCGTCGACGCCGAGCGATTTGAGGGCGCCCTCGATCGCCTTGCCCTGCGGATCGAGGATGCCGGATTTCAGCGTCACCGTGACACGCGCTTTCACGTCTTGTTCCCTTTTAGCTCTTGACGAGAACCGGACCGGAGCCCACCGGACGCTCGTTCTCCATCAGGATGCCGAGCCGCTTGGCGACCTCGGTATAGGCCTCCAGAAGGCCGCCAAGATCGCGGCGGAAGCGGTCCTTGTCGAGCTTCTCGTTCGACTTGATGTCCCACAGCCGGCAGGAATCGGGGGAAATCTCGTCGGCGACGATGATCCGCATCATCTCGTTCTCGAACAGCCGGCCGCACTCCATCTTGAAGTCGACGAGGCGGATGCCGATGCCGAGGAAGAGCCCGGTCAGGAAGTCGTTGACGCGGATGGCGAGCGCCATGATGTCGTCGATCTCCTGGGGGGTCGCCCAGCCGAACGCGGTGATGTGCTCCTCCGACACCATGGGGTCGTTGAGCTGGTCGTTCTTGTAATAGAATTCGATGATCGAACGCGGCAGCTGGGTGCCTTCCTCGATGCCGAGGCGCTGCGACAGCGAGCCCGCCGCCACATTTCGAACGACGACCTCGAGCGGCACGATCTCGACCTCGCGAATCAACTGCTCGCGCATATTGAGCCGGCGGATGAAGTGAGTCGGTACCCCGATGTCGTTGAGGTGCTGAAACAGGTACTCCGAGATGCGGTTGTTGAGGACGCCCTTGCCTTCGATCACCTGGTGCTTCTTGGCATTGAAGGCGGTGGCGTCGTCCTTGAAGTGCTGGATCAGGGTGCCCGGCTCGGGGCCTTCGTACAGGACCTTGGCCTTGCCTTCATAAATGCGACGCCGACGGCTCATTGGGATGTACCGTGTTTTGTTGAAATCCATGAAATGGTGGGCTCCGGATGACTTTGGACAGGACCACGACGGAGCTGCCGCGAGGGCCCGGATGTTAAGGAAACAGAACGAGAACCGGGCCTGTGGGAAACCTATCTCATTGGTGTCCCGAGCACAATCGATCCGGGCCTCGGGAGCGGAGTTTTACCGCCCTTCCCTGCGGCCTCGTACCCGTTGTATTGGCAAGATGTTCCAATTATTTAGGCGTGCGGCCACCGCCCCGCAACCGCCTGCGCGGTTAACCCTCTTCGGCAACACTGGAAGTTCCGACCATGACCACGTTCGACAAGCGCGAGGACGCCTTCGAGAAGCAATTCGCCCATGACGAGGAATTGAAGTTCAAGGCAGAAGCCCGCCGCAACAAGCTGCTCGGCCTGTGGGCAGCCGAAAAGCTCGGCAAGTCCGGCGCTGACGCCGACGCCTACGCAAAGGAGGTCGTCGCGGCCGATTTCGAGGAAGCGGGCGATGCCGACGTGCTGCGCAAGGTGCTGGGCGACCTCACCGCCAAGGGCGCTTCCGTTACCGAGGCCGAGGTCCGCGCCAAGATGAGCGAGCTGCTGGCGACCGCGGTCGCCCAGATCAAGGCGGGATAGTGCGAGGCCAATAGCGGCTTGGGAGTAGCGAATGGGGATGTCCGTCCCCTCTTCGCTACTCGCCTGCTTTGACGTACACCCACGCGCGAGTGCCGGAGCGCAGCACCACATCTACCCGCTTGTAATCGGCCACCTCGTACTGGTCGGCTGCGTGCAGTTCGGCTGCCGTGATTTCAAACACCGTTCCGTCGACGGCATCGTCAGGATCGTCGCTCGGCACGACGATAGGGTGAAACTGCTCTCCACTGCTGGCGAGCACATCCGGGTCCGTGATCTCAATGAAGCTCTTTCTGAAGCCCGGCATCGAATCGGCACGCCCGACGAGACGTCGGCCGAAAGACTTCAATTGAACGCTTTCGAGCTGAAGCGTGCCATAGGAGAACAGGAACGTGGTCTGGATGACGCTCAAGCGCAGTCTCCGCGCGATCTGGCCAATCGCGGATAGACATATCTGACACCAGAGTGAATGGCGAGCAGCAAATAGGATGTCGTTCTATTCGCTACTCGCTATTCCCTGCTCGCTATTCCTCTTTAAATCCATATTCCGGCACGTTGCCGCTGGCGCCGTAATATTTGTACGGCAGGAACTTGCCCGACATCGTGATCTTGACGCGGTCGCCCTTGGCATTGGGCAGGCGCTCCATCACCATGTCGAAATCGATCGCCGACATGATGCCGTCGCCGAATTCCTCCTGGATCAGCTCCTTCCAGGCCGGGCCGTTGATCATCACGAGCTCGTAGAAGCGATAGATCAGCGGATCGGTCGGCGGCATCTGCACGCCCTCGCCGCGCATCGGCGTCTCGTTCAGCATCGCGATCTCGGACTTCGACAGGCCGAACAGCTCTCCCGCATTGGCGGCCTGCGGCTTGGTCAGCTTCATCTGGCCGAGGATGGCGCCGACGATCAGCACCTCGGAATAGCCGCCGATCGTCTCGCAGATGTACTTCCAGCTCCAGCCCTTCTCGCGCTTGATGTCGAGCAGCTTCTCGGTGAGGTCGGATCGCTTCATGCTTGGTCTCCCTTGAGAGTCTTCGTTGATGGGTTTCTTCCGGCTGGGCGTCAGCGGGCGATCGCCTGCGGCGCGTCGTTCTCGACCGGGTTGGACGCGACGATCGTCGGCTCGCTGCGCCCGATCTTCACCACCGGCACCTTGCGCGGGTCGTAATCGGGCGTCTCGGCGGTGAAGGTCTTGCTGCGGCTGACCAGGAAGTCGATGATGTGGTTGCGCAGCGCGTAGTACAGCGGATGGCGGTGCAGGTCGCCGCGCAGCCGGTCCTTCGGCAGCGGGTTCTCGACGATCTCCGCCAGCACCGCGCCCGGCCCGTTGGTCATCAGCACGATCTTGTCGGCGAGATAGATCGCCTCATCGACATCGTGGGTGATCATGAACACGGTCTGGCCGGTCTCGACGCAGATGCGCCGCACCTCGTCCTGCAGCGTGCCGCGCGTCAGCGCATCGAGCGCTGAGAACGGCTCGTCCATCAGCATGATCTTCGGCGTGATCGACAGCGCGCGGGCAATGCCGACGCGCTGCTTCATGCCGCCGGACAGCTCCGACGGCCGCTTGTGCTCCGAGCCGGCGAGGCCGACGAGCTCGATATATTTCAGCGCATGCGCCTTGACCTTGGCGCGGTCCCATTTGCGCCACTTCGACGAGACCGCATAGGCGACGTTGCCGAGCACCGTCCGCCACGGCAGCAGCGCGTGGCTCTGGAAGATGACGGCGCGGTCGAGGCTCGGCCCCTCGATCGCCTGGCCATCGACGATGACGGCGCCCTCGCTCGGCACGTCGAGGCCGGCAAGAACATTCAGCACCGTGGTCTTGCCGCAGCCGGAATGGCCGATCACGCAGACGAACTCGCCGCGCGCCATCGTGAGCCACAGGTTCTCGAAGATCGTCGTGCTCCGCGCCCCATCATAGCGCTTGGCGATCCCCTCGATGGAGATGAACTTGTCGGTCATAGGAAGGTCTTTCCGTTCCCTCCCCCCTTGTGGGGGAGGGTCAGGGAGGGGGGTTCCCCACAAAGACTCGTGCCTGGGGCACCCCCACCCCTAACCCCTCCCCGCAAGGGGGAGGGGAACGGAGTTGCGCACCTTGCAGCAGTTCGCCTGATCATGCCCTACTCCGGAAACGTCACGAGCCGCGACACGCGGGCCAGGATCTGATCCAGTACCATGCCGACGAGACCGATCAGCAGGATCGCGATGATCACGTTGGTGATCGACAGGTTGTTCCACTCGTTCCAGACGAAGTAGCCGATGCCGGTGCCGCCGACGAGCATCTCGGCGGCGACGATCACGAGCCAGGCGATGCCGATCGAGATCCGCATGCCCGTCAGGATCGTCGGCGCCGCCGCTGGCAGGATGACGGTGAAGGCGCGGCGGAAATTCCCGACCTCGAGGGTGCGGGCGACGTTGATCCACTCCTTGCGGACGCTGGCAACGCCGAACGCGGTGTTGATCAGCATCGGCCAAACCGAGCAGATGAAGATCACGAAGATCGCCGACAGGCTGGAATCCTTGATGGTGTAGAGCGCCAGCGGCATCCAGGCGAGCGGCGAGATCGGCTTGAGAATCTGGATGAACGGATCGAGCGCCTTGCTCATCAAGGGCGACATGCCGATCAGGAAGCCGAGCGGGATCGCGACCGCGACCGCGATCAGGTAGCCGAGCATGACCCGCCCGAGCGAGAAGGCGAGCTGGATGCCGAGCCCCTTGTCGTTCGGACCGTTGTCGTAGAACGGCCGCCGCAGATGCTCCCACAGCTTGGCGCCGACATCGAGCGGTCCGGGCATCGCCGACTTGCCTTGCGTCGCTGTCATGCCCATCAGCTTGGCGTATTCGGGGCTCATGTTGGCAGCCGTGCCCGTGCTGCGGGTGGCGATATGCCAGGCGCCGAGGAAGACGGCGAGCAGAAAGATCGAGACGACGGCGGCGCGCAGGCGGAGTGAGGCGGTCATGACGTCGCTCCACCCACGCTGTCGTCCCTGCGAACGCAGGGACCCATAACCACCGTCGGCAGTTGATGGAAACGATTGTCGCTACCGCCCCTGCCCCAAGACAGGTCACGGCGTATGGGTCCCCGCGTTCGCGGGGACGACACCGGTGGTGTGGTTGGCGGCGTGTTCATCACCATGGGTGGGGTCGGCAGCGTCGCCCTCGTCGCCCCCATCACGACGCCTTCTTGATCTTGAAGCTGGCGACGTAGTCGTCCGGCTTGGTCGGGTCGAACGGCTTGCCCATCACCGAGAACGATTTGTAGGAGTCCTTTGGCGGCGTCAGGCCCATGTCGAACATGACCTTACGGGTGTCGGTGGCGAGATAGATCTGCTCGGCGACCGCCTTGTAGTCGACGTCGCCCTTGATCTGGCCCCAGCGCTTCATCTGGGTCAGCATCCACACCGCGAAGGACTGCCACGGGAACGGATCGAAATCGACGCGCTTCGGATCGGTCTTCACCCCGCCGAGGCCGTCGGCATAGGTGCCGGTCAGCACCTGCTCCAGCACCGTCACCGGCGCATTGATGTAGTTGGCCGGCGCGATCGCCTCGGCGATCTGCTTGCGGTT
Source organism: Bradyrhizobium sp. SZCCHNR1098 (assembly GCF_032489375.1). Classification (NCBI taxonomy): domain Bacteria; kingdom Pseudomonadati; phylum Pseudomonadota; class Alphaproteobacteria; order Hyphomicrobiales; family Nitrobacteraceae; genus Bradyrhizobium; species Bradyrhizobium sp. SZCCHNR1098. The sequence goes on along the minus strand of NZ_JAUEXY010000003.1, from coordinate 197,791 downwards.
CTCGGCCTTCGACGCATAGGCGGTGGCATCGACGATGGCGCGGGTCAGCGCGGCGAAGCTGTTCGGCGCGGCCGTGATGAACTCGCGACTCGCCGCGAAGCTGCAGCAGGGGTGACCGTCCCAGATCTCCTTCGAGAGAATATGCAGGAAGCCGACGCCGTCAAAGATCGCGCGCTGGCAGATGTTGTCCGGCGCGAGGAAGCCGTCGATGTTGTCGGCGCGCAGGTTCGCGACCATCTCCGGCGGCGGCACCGATCGCAGTTGCACGTCGGTGTCGGGATCGATGCCGTGCTCGGCGAGATAATAGCGCAAGAGATAATTATGCATCGAATAGTCGAACGGAATGGCGAACTTCATGCCCTTCCAGTCCTTCGGGTCGCGTTTGTCCTTGTGCTTCATCGCAAGCACGATGCCCTGCCCGTTGATGTTCTCGATCGCGGGCACGGTGAACGGGATCGGCTGCGCGCCAAGCCCGAGCGAGATCGCGATCGGCATCGGCGCCAGCATGTGCGAGGCGTCGTATTCCTTGTTGATGGTCTTGTCGCGAATGACGGCCCAGCCGGCGGTCTTCACCACCTCGACGTTGAGCCCGGCCTTGGCATAGAAGCCGAGCGGCGCGGCCATGATGATCGGCGTGGCGCAGGTGATCGGAATGAAGCCGACCTTGAGATCCTTCTTCTCGGGCGCGCCCGCTTCGGCAAAGGCTTCGGTCGCCGTCTTCAGCGGAAAGAATTGTGAGACCGCGGCGAGCGCGGTGGCGGCGCCCACCGACTTCAGGAACGCGCGACGGGTGGCCGCTTCCGGAAACACCGCGCGCAGCACGGCTGACGCGACCACGTTCTCGTAACGCTTCTCGATGGAGTCCGTCACGGGCTCGCAGCGCAGCGCCCGCACGGCGTGCTCGTGTTCGGCCGGACTGCGATGCTGGCCGCAGATACAACCGGCATTCACGCTGGCCTCGGCATCGAACGGATCATCGAAAATCGACATGTGCTGCGCCCCTTTGTCACACCTGCGCTGACTGCGCCTTCGAACTGCTCATCCGGCCGCATTTTTCAGCGGCCGGACGTGCATAACATGCAGCTTCTATGCCGCCTTGCTGGTCATCGCCGGCATCGGCAGACCTTCCTCGATCGGCAGCGACGGGTCGCGCGACCACTCGTTCCACGAGCCGAAATACATCCGCACATCCTTCACGCCGGCGTTCTTCAGAGCGAGGAAGGTGTTCGACGCACGCGCGCCCTTGAAGCAGTAGAGATAGACCGGCGTGTCCTGGGTGATGCCGACGGTGGCGCATTCGGCGAGAATCTCGTCCTTCGACTTGAAGCGCGGACCTTCGGCGGTCGGCTTCATCATGCGGTACCATTCGAGCCAGACGGCGCCGGGGATGCGGCCCTTGCGCGGGCAGAAATCCTTGCCGTAGGGCGAGGAGGAATCGCCGATCCACTCGTCGACATCGCGGACATCGAGAATGGCGATGGCGGGATTGCCGACCGCCGCCAGCATGGCCTTGGCGTCGATCAGGATGCTGCCCGCCTCCGGCACGATCGCGAACGAGGCCTTGGCCGGCGACGGCGCATCGGTGGTCACGGCCATGCCTGCGGCAACCCAGGCATCGTAGCCGCCATGCAGCACCTTGATCTTGGGATAGCCCAGCATCGTCAGCAGGAAGTAGCCGCGGCAGGACTGGCCGAAGCCGGAGTTCATCGACTGCTCGTAGACGACGGCGGTCTCGGCACCCGACAGGCCGGCGGCGCCGAACGCGTCGGCGAACTTCGTCTTCAGCTCCTCGATGCCTTCCGGTGTCGACGTCGCGAGATAGGTGAAGATCTCATGCACGTTGACCGCGCCGGGAAGATGTCCCGCGCCATAGGCATCCGGATTGCGGGTGTCGATGACGACACACGGTTCTTTCTTGATGAAATCAGCGAGTTCGCCGGCAGTAATCAGAACGTCCGTCATGGCAGGCCTCTCCTGGTCTAAACTTTGTTGGTTTGCCGTTCTCGCCGGCGTCAGCCGTCGGCGAGCATCTTGCGGAGCTGCTTGGTCGCGGGGGTGACGATCGCGACGAAATAGGCCTCGCGCAGGCGACGTTCGGCGCGATTGCCCTTGATGTAGCCGCGCGCTCCGCAATGGAGCATCGCGGCGTGAGCCGCAGCCACGCTGGCCTCCCCGGCCCGGAGGCGCAGCGCGACGACCTTGCGCCAGGTGGTCTCGTCCGTGTTGAACGGATCGCTGGCGAGGATCATGGTCTCCCGTGCGAGCTCATCGGCGAGCGCGCTGAAGTCGACCGGCTGCTGCGGCAGATAGCGGTTGACGTGGCCGAGCGGCGCCTCGACCTCCTGCATGATCTTGATGCAGTCCCTGATCAGGCCGAGCGCCATGCCGGCCTGCAGAAGAATGAAGCCGGCGCGGATCTTCTTCACGAAGGGGCCAGCGGGATCTGCCAGAATCAGCTCGTCCGGCACGAACAGGTCGCGGAGCTGGATGCCGTAGGTGCCGGTGCCGTCCATTGCGAGAAACTGCTGGCACGGCTGCAGCGTCACCGCCGGGTCCGAACAGTCGACGATGAACATCACGATCTCGCCGGGCGCATCCTCGCGCTCGAAGATCGTGCCGAACATGTGGTCCGGCCCGAGGTTCGAGACCCAGGGCAGCACGCCGCGCACGACGTAGCCGCCCTCCACTTTCCGGCCCTTCAGCTTGAGCTTCTCGATGCCGAAGAAGCTCTTCATCGGGTTGGAAAGGCCGGTGCCGCCGAGCAGCCTGCCGCTCGCGACATCGTCGAGCAGACGCTTCTTGAGCGCCTTGTTGTCCGAATTGGCGATGTACCAGACCAGCGTGTTCTGGCACCACGCCATGAAGGCGGAAGCGCCGCAGACCTCGCCGATCGCCGAGATCGAATCGATGGCGCAGTTGAGATCGGCCTTGCCGCTCTCAGGCACGTGGCTGCCCCACGCACCGACCTCGCCGAAGCGGCGGAGAACGTCAGCCGGATACACCGTTCCGGCGTCGATTCCGCTGGCCAGCGGCGCAAGCTCGTTGCGCGCGATCGCCGCGACCTGCTCCACGGTCGACGGCACGGGCATCACGCCCGCACTGTCGATCGCCAGATGCTGTCCGAGTGAACCCATGACGTCCTCCGCTCCACATGGCCTCGAGCCAGGCTCAGACGCCGACCTCGAGATTGACGGGACGCGTGAAGGTGTTGGCGACGGGCGACCACTTCTTCACGTGGTCGACCAGGGCCTGGACCTCCTCCTTGGAAATGCCTTCGCACTCCATGTCGACCTTGACGCGCACGTCGGTGAAGCCGACCGGCTTCTCGCTGACGTCGCCGGTGCCCCAGACGGCGGTGATGTTGAGGTCGCCCTCGAGCTCCAGCTCGAGCTTGTTGACGGTCCAGCCGCGATGCACGGCATTGGCGTGCAAACCCACCGCAAGGCAGGAGCCGAGCGCGGCCAGCGAGGCCTCCGACGGATTGGGCGCGGTGTCGTCACCGAGCAGGCCCGGCGGCTCGTCGACGATGTAGGGCGCGAGGTTGCGGATGTAGTTGGCGTGGCGGAACTTGCCTTCCGCCACGGTCTTGCACTTCAGGGTCTTGATGACCTTGGGGTTGGCCTTGCCGTTGACGATGAGCTGTTCGAGCCCGTTCTTGTCGATGGGTGCGAGGCAGCCCGTCAGCGCCGTCTTCTGAACCACAGCGGTCATCTCATTTCTCTCCCTGGGATGAGGATACCGAACGGTCTGTATCTTGCACGAAGCGTGCCAGAGAGGCCGAAAATCAAAAGCCGGAATGATCCTCGCGGCTTACGCGATCAGGGCGGCGAGCGGCGCCCCGCCACGACCCAGCCGCTGCCCAAGCGCGATGCAGAATGCCGCCTCCAGCGATCAAATTGAGCGCAACGCTGCCTCGACCGCATCAGCAGCCTTGCTGACTCACGCGCACAGCGATTAAGCTCGTACACATGGGCAAGTCAGCTGCGGGCAAACAAACCGGCAAGAAGCAGGCGATCGCAAGGACGATCGCGGCCAGCGACGACGAATCCGCGCGCGGCCGTCTGCTCGGCGCCGCCACGCGGCTGTTCTGCAAGAACGGCATCAATGCCACCGGCATCGATGCGATCATCAGCGAGGCGGGCACCGCGAAGACCACGCTCTACAAGCTGTTCGGATCGAAGACCGCGCTCGTCACCGCCGTGCTCGAAAGCGAAGGCAAGCAGTGGCGTGAATGGTTCATCGCGGAAATGGAGAGCGGCGGCGGTGACGCTGAGACCAAGCTGGCACGCATCTTTCCGGCGCTGAAGAGCTGGTTCGGCGAGGAGCGCTTCTACGGCTGTCCCTTCATCAATGCAGTCGGCGAGCACGACAAGGACCAGAAGCAGTTTCGCACCATTGCAATGCGCCACAAGAAAGTGGTGCTGGCGCATATCGAGAAGCTCGCCCGTGAGATGGGCGCTGCCGAGCCGGAGAGCTTCTCGCATCAGCTCGCACTGCTGATCGACGGCGCGATCGTGGCGGCGATGGTGTCACGCAATCCCGAGGTCGCGGACACGGCCGGGCTGGCCGCGAAGGCGCTGATCGAGCCGGCGAAGCACAAGACGGGAAAGCGCCTCGGCAAGCCGGACACGCAGCTCGCCGCTGTGTGAAGCGGCCTGCTCGCCCTGAGTCCCACCCACCGTCATTCCGGGGCAAGGCCGCAGGCCTTGAACCCGGAATCTCGATCTTGTCTTGCGTCCATTCCTCACAATCTCGAGATTCCGGATTCAATCGCCAATGCGCAAGCGCGTTGGCGATTGAATCCGGAATGACGGCGGAATGGACGGGGAGGACGGAGCTGTCAACTCGTGACGCCGCGGAGCGCCCCGTGCAAAGCCATCAGTCGAACTAGCGGAAGTAGTCTGTCACAAGCTTCACGTCGGCCTGATCCGCGACTGCGCCGTTCAGGCTCGAATCGATCACGCGGCGGCAGGCGGCGACCGCAGCCTCGTCGCCGAGCTCGTTGGCCGCTTCGAGCACATGCCAGGCCGCATCGACTGCCGCGCCGTCCGCAGGCGCCTCGCGATGGCCGAGCCGTTGCTCTCCGCGAAGAGGAAATCCCATGCCGCTCATCCGCGATCACCTCCGTCCGTCGCTGCAGGTTCAATACGCCGCGGCGCGCGGCGCGGACGCCTTGCCGCCTTTGCCTGGATTCTTGCGGGACTGATAGAATTCGAGCACGCTGCGCGACGTCTGCGACTGGAGCTTGGCATAGTCGCGCTCCAGCTCCTGCAGCTCGCCGGCCGTGATGCGATGTTCGCGGGCGCCGAGAAAGGCGAGCGCCATCATCGTATCCCAGGTAAAGCCAAGCGCCTTGGCGAGCATCAGCAGCATCTCACGGTTACGGTCGAACAAGGCGCGCTCGACGACGTCGACCGGCAGTCCCGACAGCAGCGCGAGGCCGATCGTCACCTCCTCGACCTTGTGTGCCGTCGCATAGCTGGCAATGGTGCTCTCGTGCAGATTGCCGAGGCGGTGCTGGATCGTCACGGTGCGCTTGGCGACGAAGTAGTTGCGCGAGCCGGGGCCGAACTTCGACTGCAGGTCGCCGGCGATGTTGGCGACCGAGCTACTGATCTCGCCAAGCAGCTCCGGCCGCTCCCCGGCCAGCCGCTTGCCGACATTGTCCGAGGCCTTGGCGATCAGTTGCTGGAACAGGTGGCGCGGGATGTCGAGCCGCCGGCCGAGATGCTCGGCGAGGATCGAGTCGTTCTCTGCTCGCTGGACCATGTGCAGGAAACCGGCACCGGAGAACTGGGCGCCCTGATTGCGCGCCACCGCCGTGGCGACGTCACGGTTGCCGCGCGTGGCCAGCACGTCGGTCACCGCCGGGCTCAGCGTTCGGCGTTCGGCGATCGCGAGCAGATGGTCCTGGCTCTTGGTGCTGGCGTTCTCGACCAGCGTGGCGTCATCGAGCCGCTCGGACTCGCGCAGCACTGGACCGGCGACCCAGATCTCGTCGTCGAAGGCCAGCTTGCGGATGACGCTGGCCGGCGAATATTCGATCCTGGCGAGGCGATCCGCAAGCTTGGCGCGCGCTTCGATCTCGATCTCGTCGGCGAGCCGGCCGATCACCTCGCCGAAGGTGGCGATCTCCTCCTCGCAGTAGCGCCCCGCGATCAGCAGGTCGGTCGCATGCCACAGCGCGCGTTCGCGGCTGTCGGCGGTCCCCCGCGCAATCGCATCCTCGAGGTCCCGCAACACCGATCTGGTTTCGTTCATGATGAAAGGCCGCACAGTTGCAACGATGAAAGGGCAATGCGCAGATCATAGCGTTCGAACCCGAGCGTTCCGTAACCCGCGCCGTGCGGATTTGACCGGGCATTTTCACTCAAATGCGCGCGTGGGCGTTAAGCATGCGGTCGGGGATCCGGTCGCGGCGCGATCGCCGCGCCGATCCGTTCTTGCCGCGCGAGCGACGCAGGACGCCTACGGCATGACGCGGAGCGCACGCGCCTCGGCCTCGGCGACCGAGCGTTCGCGCGATGTCCACGGGCACTCGGCGAGAGCGCGGTCGATCAATTGCATGGCATCACGCTCACGACTCTGGTCGAGCATCAGCTCGCCGGCGAAGAAGCTCGCCTCGCAACGCCGTGCCCTGCGCGTGGCGGGAGCACCACGGTCGGCCGCCGCAAGCACAGCCTCTGTCGTCTCCTGCCCGAGGAAGAGACGGACGATCGGGGCCGGCCATTTGCCCATGTCGAGCCGCTTCGCGTGGTCGGCGAGCTCGCTCGGCAGGCCGGCGCGGCGGCGGGCCAGATCCAGCCACAGGGCCGCATCGGCATCGTGGGGATCGATCTCGCTGAGCCATCTGAAATCGTCGTGCGACTGCTCCAGGAGACCCGCCTGGAAGCTTGCGATCCCCAGCGCGCGATAGGCTTGCGCCCGGTAGCCGTTGCGCCCGAACGCCCGCCCGAAACCCGACCCCGGCTGCGGCTCGCTCTCGCGCAGATCAGGAGCGGCGCGATCGAATGCGGCAAGAAGACCGGCCGAGGACTGCTCGATGACGATCTTGTAGTCGTCGATCGCATGCTCGACGTCTCCCTTGCGGAAATAGGCTCCGGCGCGCGCGAAACGGGCCTCGATCACCAGCGGCGTCGCCGGCTTGCCGTGCTCGATCACCATGGTGCAACCGGCAATGCGCTCTTCGGCGCCGAGATCGGCCGCGGTCGTGCACCGCTTCGCGCCGGCTGCGTGGGCACTTGCCGACAAGCCGAAGATCGAACCGATGATCAACGCACAACACAGAAACGAGCGCCATCGTCGCGTAGTCATGAATGCCCCCTTGGTCTTGCTCTTTGTGCTGCGATCTAACCAAAACCGATCGGGCAAACCACAATCTGGAATTGCGATCGCAAATCATCCTTCAGCCGGTGTAAACGGGATCGCAGACTCGGCCTGCCCTGGATGTTTGGATCAACTGCTACGGCGGTGTGAGCCACGCGACGGCGCAATCGGCGATTGCGCTCACGCGTGGCAGTCGGCGCCATGCAGCCGGCAATGCGACCGTCAGCTACTTCGCTTCGGCGATGAGCGCCTGCAGCCGCACCAGCTCGGCCTCGAGATTCCCTTCGACATCCGCCGCCTTCACTTCGGTGACGCGGTAGTCGCGGCTTTCCAGCCACGCCCGCCGTGCGCTGCGGTCGGCGACGACGCCCTCGCTCTCGCCGGGGCCCACCAGCTCGATCGCCAGGCGGTGGATGAAGGAGACGAAGTCGGGGATGTGGCGGCCGACCGGGGTCTGGCGCTTGAACTGGCCGGCGAAGCGGCGGTCGCGCGACAGCGCGTGCCACAGCGCGCGCTCGGCGTCGGTCGGGTTGCGGCGGAGCAGCCGCGCCAGCCCGCGCAGCGAGCCGCGCGAATCCGGCAGGTTGGCCACCGTGCCCTGCTCGGCGATCAGGGCGCGCAGACGCGTCGCCTGCTCGCTGTCGAGCACGCCGCCCTTGGCCGGCCCCTTGCGCCCCTCGGCGATCGCCATGACCACGCCGTGCAGGGTGTGGATGTCCTGCCGCGACGGCTCCATGCGGAAGAAGATGTTGCGCAGGTTGACCAGCATGGTCTCGCGCTTCTCGGCGGGCCGCAGGAATTCGACCCGGTCGAGCTCGCGCACCAGGTTCTCGAAGAACGCCTCCATCTGCTCCTGGGAAGCGCGCTCCGAGCGCTCGGGCATGGCGAAGGGCAGCGCGCCCGCTGTCACCAGCTTGAACCATTCATAGCCCATCAGCAGCACCGCCTGGGCGAGGTTCAGCGAGGCAAAGCCTGGATTGACCGGATAGGTGACGATGCGGTTGGCGCGGGCGACCTCCTCGTTGGTCAGGCCCGCGCGCTCGCGGCCGAACAGGATGCCAGCCCGGCCGCCAGCGGCGATCTGGCCCTGCATCTCGCGGGCGGCCGCTTCCGGCCCCATCACCGGCTTGGCCTGGTCGTGGGCGCGGGCGGTGGTCGCGAAGACGAGGTCGAGGTCGGCGATCGCCTCCGGCAGGGTGTCGAACAGCCGGACATGATCGATGATGTGGTCGGCCCCGGCGGCAGCCCGCTGGGCGGCGATGTTCGGCCAGCCGTCGCGCGGATTGACCAGGCGCAGCTCGGACAGCGCGAAATTGCCCATGGCGCGCGCCGCCATGCCGATGTTCTCGCCGAGCTGCGGCTCGACCAGGATCACCACCGGGCCTGCGATCTCCAATCCCACCTTGGTCTTGTCGGTGCCCGACACGCTCAATCCTCGCCCTCTGAATCCGGTTGAAGCGCCCGCGGCGCGCCCTGCCCGCTCCGTTGACCTGACCGGAGAGAATTCTCAAGCAAAATAATCGGCTTAGCCAAGAATTTTAGGGTTTGCTCGAACCTGCAGGCCGGCCGGCAGCCGCCGTTGCCCACCGCATGAGCGGGCTGCGAAAATCAGCACCGGGCGCATACCGGCTGCGCTTCCGCCCGCGGTGCAGCAGTGCTATGACGCGCTTGATTTCACAAGCGCTTTCCACTCCTGGCGCGCTGTTCCCAAGAAGGCCCCATCGATCATGGCAAAAATCAAGGTGACCAACCCGGTCGTCGAGCTCGACGGCGACGAGATGACCCGGATCATCTGGCAGTACATCAAGGACAAGCTGATCAACCCCTTCCTTGATATCGACCTGATGTATTTCGACCTGGGGATGGAGAACCGCGACAAGACCAACGATCAGATCACGATCGATGCCGCCAACGCCATCAAGAAGGTCGGCGTCGGCGTCAAGTGCGCCACCATCACCCCGGACGAGGCGCGCGTGAAGGAGTTCGGCCTCAAGGAGATGTGGAAGTCGCCGAACGGCACCATCCGCAACATCCTGGGCGGCGTCGTGTTCCGCGAGCCGATCATCTGCAAGAACGTGCCGCGCCTGGTCCCCGGCTGGACCAAGCCGATCATCATCGGCCGCCACGCCTATGGCGACCAGTACCGCGCCACCGACTTCAAGTTCCCCGGCAAGGGCGTGCTGACGATGAAGTTCGTCGGCGACGACGGCACCGTGATCGAGAAGGAGGTCTTCAGGGCGCCGGGCGCCGGCGTCGCGATGGAGATGTACAACCTCGACGAGTCGATCTACGATTTCGCTCGCGCCTCGCTCAACATGGGCCTCGCCAAGAACTATTCGGTCTACCTGTCGACCAAGAACACCATCCTGAAGGTCTATGACGGCCGCTTCAAGGACATCTTCCAGGAGGTGTACGACAAGGAGTTCAAGGACAAGTTCGAGGCCAAGAAGATCACCTATGAGCACCGCCTGATCGACGACATGGTCGCCGCGGCGCTGAAGTGGTCGGGCGGCTATGTCTGGGCCTGCAAGAACTATGACGGCGACGTGCAGTCCGACACCGTGGCCCAGGGTTACGGCTCGCTCGGCCTGATGACCTCGGTGCTGATGACCCCGGATGGCCAGACCGTCGAGGCCGAGGCCGCCCACGGCACGGTGACCCGCCATTTCCGCGAGCACCAGAAGGGCAAGGAGACCTCGACCAACTCGATCGCCTCGATCTTCGCCTGGACCCGCGGCCTGTCGCACCGCGCCAAGCTCGACAACAATGCCGAACTGGCGAAGTTCGCCGCCACCCTGGAGAAGGTCTGCGTCGACACCGTCGAGTCCGGCTACATGACCAAGGACCTCGCGCTCCTGGTCGGCGCCGACCAGCGCTGGCTGTCGACCACCGGATTCCTCGACAAGATCGCGGAAAACCTCACCAAGGCGATGGCGGCGTAAGTTTCCCCACTTTCGCCTTCTGGTTTCGTCACCTATCAACGGGCCGCGCCACAAGCGCGGCCCGTTTCTGTTTCACTCCTGCCGTCGAGGAACCTGATCATGCGCTTGACCTCATCGCTCGCCCTGCTGTTGCTCGGGGCCCAGATCGGCTCCTCCCACGCCGCAGAGACCACGATTCCCGATGCGCTGGTCGCCGCCGGCGAAAAGGCCGTGCTGACGCTGCATGCCGAGGGCGCGCAGGTCTACGACTGCAAGACCGACAAGGACGGCAAGCTCGCCTGGACCTTCCGTGAGCCGATTGCCACCCTGTTCGCGGACGGCAAGACCGTCGGCCGGCACTATGCCGGGCCGAGCTGGGAGCACCAGGACGGCTCGATCGTCGGCGGCCGGGTGCAAGGCACCGCCATCGGCGCCACCGACAACGACATCCCCTGGCTGAAGCTCGCCGTCATTTCTCACCGCGGCGCTCAGGGCGTGCTCTCCGACGTCACCACGGTGCAGCGGATCAACACCGCCGGCGGCAAGCTGGAAGGCACCTGCGACACCGGCGGGCAATTCCGCAGCGTCGCCTATTCCGCAGATTACGTGTTCCTGCGGAAGGAGTGAGGCTCGTTACGCCTCGCGATAATCCAGCAGGATCAGCCCGACCAGCACGAAGGCCACCGGCCAGACCCAGGCGGCGGCGCGGCTGATGCGGCCGTCCAGGCGCAGCTCGAGCCAGCGCGCCCAGCCGGCGGTGATGCCGCACAGCGCTAAGGGCGTGTGGCTCATCTCGATCAGGAGCTGATCCTTGATGTTGGCGATGGCGTGCGAATGGGTCAGCAGCAGCGCGCCGCCGGCGGCGACCGTCAGCGGAAACACCAGCGCCGCCCGGCCCGCCGCCTGCCCGCGCAGCCGCACCCGCCATTCGAACAGGCCGAACAGAATGATCAGCACCACGAACAGCCGGTGCTGCGCCACTTCGGGATCGCGCAACGAGGCGAAGAAGCCGATCGGGCCGAGCGGCCAGGCCATCTCGTCGGCGCGCAGGAACAGGAACGCCGCCATCCCCAGGAACAACAGCGGCCAGTGCCGGGCCCAGCGGCCCCAGGAGAAGCGCTCGATCAGCGCGAGCACGCCGATCAGCACGACGAAGATGCCCGCCCAATGGTGGTTGTATTCCGACCAGGCGATGTCGGCGGCGCTGCGCGGCAGGATCACGCCCTCGCCGGGGACATAGGCCTGCGGCGCGGTCACGCGCTGCGCGTCGGCGGCATCGATCCTGGCCTGCAGCTGCGAGATCGTGAGCTGGTCGACCGAGGGGCTCGTCAGCCGCGGCCATTGCGGCGCGGCGCGCGCGACGATCTCCTGCCAGCTCAGCCGGTCCTGGCTGAGATCGATGCCCGGCGGCAGCGAGGTCAGCGAGCCCGCGGTGAGCAGCACCGTCAGCCCGATGCCGAGCTCGACCTCGACGAAGCGCTTCATCCGCAGCAGAGGCGCAGCGCGATCGCGACGGCGCAGCCGCTCCACGGCGAAGAAGTTGGCCGCCCCGAGCGCGAGCAGCATCAGCAGCATCGCGACCTTGGCCGAGGTCATGACGCCGTAAGCGGTGCCGTAGATCGCCGCGAACGCGCCGAGATAGGCGATCGCCATCACAATGCCGCCGATCACGATGGCTGCCACCGAGACCATCGACATCAGCGAGTAGCGCCGCCCGATCAGGCGCTGATCGTCATCAGCCTTGCAGCCGTTCAGCGCCATCAAGAAATACGGCAGGCCGCCGATCCAGACGCCGGCGCCGAGCATGTGCAGGAAGTCGGCGGCAAGCAGCGGCCAGCGCACCTCGAGCCGGCTCGCCGCGTGCGTCAGGTTGAGCTGCAGCAGCAGCGCTGAGATGGTCAGCACAGTCAGCGCCAGGACGCGCCAGGCGGCCCAACTGCCGGTCCGGGCGAGCACGGCGATGCCGAGCGCGCAGGCGGCAACGGCCATGCCGGAGCGGGCGAAATCCGCGCTCGCCGCCGCGCCGAGCGACAGGTCGAGCGTCCCGATCAGCGCTCCCATGTTGACCGCGAGCGAGGCCAGCACCACCGCGAACCAGCCGAATGCGCTTCGGCGCAGGAAACGCTGGCCGCGCTTGCCGACCACGATCGCGTCAGCGGACAGCCTGTCCTGCAGCGGGCGCAGCAGCAACAGCAGAAATGCCAAGCCGCCGATGGTGAAGGACTGTGCCAGCAGGGTCAGGCCGCGCAGCACCACCGAGAGATAGCCGAAGATGTCGAGCAACAGCGACACGGCTAGCGCACGTTGAAAGGAATGTCGCCACGGGTGATGTGGCCATCGACGCTGAGCACCTGCCATTGCAGATGCCAGGCGCCGGGGCTGAGCGCCTTGGCCTCGGCGTCGATCTCGTCGGCCGGCGCATCGACTGCCGGAGTAAGCGCCTGCTCGGCTCCGTCGGGCGCGCGCAGCTTCAGCCGCGAGCGGGCGTGATCGATGCGGCTGTTGAAGCGCAGCCGGATCATTGTCGCCTGCGTCTCGATGGTCCCGCCCGCCGCGGGCTGCGACGAGACGATGATGGCATGGGCCGAGGCCGCGCCGGGAACGCCCAGAAGCAGCGCGGCAAGGGTCGGCAGGTGGCGGAAGCGGATGACGGACGGCATGGGACGCGCGGGCGGCGAAGGCTGCGGCAGGAACATTCGGGCTGGATCGGGGCGAACAAAACTCGACCGTTCTAATCTAAGCGACCTTCCTGTTCCCGACGTAGCCACAAACGCGTGACCGGGGCCGGCCGGAACCTGCGGGAGCGGCACGAGGCCCCGGCCCTGCCCGGAGGGCATCCCGGAACAGCGAAATTTAGGGTCGAATCATCAAGCACTTCGCTGTATGCCTCGCCGCATCATTGCCGTCCGTCGGTTGTCGGGATCCTTTCCGCCCGCGGACCAACATTGCCTGATCCCGAGGAACGCCTAAGGAAACCACCATGCCCGCCTATCGCTCCCGTACCTCCACCCATGGCCGCAACATGGCCGGCGCCCGCGGCCTGTGGCGCGCCACCGGCATGACCAACGAGGATTTCGGCAAGCCGATCATCGCGGTCGTCAACTCCTTCACCCAGTTCGTGCCCGGCCATGTGCATCTGAAGGATCTCGGCCAGCTGGTGGCGCGGGAGATCGAGAAGGCCGGCGGCGTCGCCAAGGAGTTCGACACCATCGCGGTCGACGACGGCATCGCGATGGGCCATGACGGCATGCTCTACAGCCTGCCCTCGCGCGAGCTGATCGCCGACAGCGTCGAGTACATGGTCAACGCGCATTGCGCCGACGCCATGGTGTGCATCTCCAACTGCGACAAGATCACCCCTGGCATGCTGATGGCCGCGATGCGGCTCAACATCCCGGCCGTGTTCGTCTCGGGCGGCCCGATGGAGGCCGGCAAGGTCAACATCGCGGGCAAGCTGCGCAAGGTCGATCTGATCGACGCCATGGTGACCGCCGCCGACGACAAGGTGTCGGACGCGGATGTCGAGGTGATGGAGCGCTCGGCCTGCCCGACCTGCGGCTCCTGCTCCGGCATGTTCACGGCGAACTCGATGAACTGCCTGACCGAGGCGCTCGGCCTGTCCCTGCCCGGCAACGGCTCGGTGCTGGCGACCCATGCCGACCGCAAGGGCCTGTTCGTCGAGGCCGGCCATCTCGTCGTCGACCTCGCCCGCCGCTATTACGAGCAGGACGACGCATCCGTGCTCCCGCGCAACATCGCCAACTTCAAGGCGTTCGAGAACGCGATGAGCCTGGACATCGCGATGGGCGGCTCGACCAACACCGTGCTGCATCTGCTCGCGGCCGCGCATGAGGGGGAAATCCCCTTCACCATGACGGATATCGATCGCCTCTCGCGCAAGGTCCCTTGCCTGTGCAAGGTCGCGCCCGCTGTGGCCGACGTGCACATGGAGGACGTGCATCGCGCCGGCGGCGTGATGGGCATCCTCGGCGAGCTCGCCCGCGCCGGCCTGCTGCACACGGAATTGCCGAGCGTGCATTCGACTTCGCTGGCGGCTGCGCTGGAGCGTTGGGACATCCGCCGGACCGCGAGCGAGAGCGTGAAGAACTTCTATCAAGCCGCGCCCGGCGGCGTGCCGACGCAGGTCGCCTTCAGCCAGGACCGCCGCTACGAGGAGCTCGATCTCGACCGCGAGAAAGGCTGCATCCGCGACATCGAGCACGCCTATTCCAAGGACGGCGGCTTGGCCGTGCTGACCGGCAACATCGCGCGCGACGGCTGCATCGTGAAGACCGCGGGCGTCGATGCCTCGATCCTGAAGTTCTCCGGCCCTGCGCGCGTCATGGAGAGCCAGGACGCCGCGGTCGAAGCCATCCTGACCAACAAGATCAAGGCAGGCGACGTCGTCGTCATCATCTATGAGGGCCCGCGCGGCGGCCCTGGCATGCAGGAGATGCTGTATCCGACCAGCTATCTGAAGTCGAAGGGCCTCGGCAAAGCTTGTGCGCTGATCACCGACGGCCGCTTCTCCGGCGGCACCTCGGGGCTCTCGATCGGCCACGTCTCGCCGGAAGCTGCCGAGGGCGGCCTGATCGGCCTCGTCCAGGACGGCGACCGCATCGAGATCGACATCCCCAACCGCACCATCCATCTCGCAGTGTCGGATGAGGAGCTCGCCAACCGGCGCGCAGCGATGGCGGCGAAGGGCGATCAAGCCTGGAAGCCGAAGACGCGCGCCCGCAAGGTCTCGACCGCGCTGAAAGCCTATGCGGCGTTCGCGTCGAGCGCCGCCAAGGGCGCGGTGCGCATCGTCAAGGAGTAAGACCGATCTGTTCGGTCGGCAGCACCGGTCCTTTCCGACCGGTTGCTGCGGCCGGCGGCCGCGGCCTCACCATAGACTTCCTCGTCTCGCTCTCGTCCTGCGAACAGCCATGCCGCACTTCGTTCTTGCCCACTGACGACAGCGGGTTCAGGCTCCCTTCATCGACAATGAGCGCGTCAGCCACAATGCACGCGCCAAGCCCTGGGAAGGATCGCCATGCTGAACCGCCGCAGCCTGCTGCTCGCCTCGCTTGCCGCCGGAGTGACGATGACCACGACAGCCGCGCGCGCCAAGCCGGCGCAACCTTCGACCCCGGTCGATTTCGACGTGCCGCCACAGGCCTGCGACTGCCACACCCACATCCACGGCGACCCCGAAAAATTTCCGTTTGCGGCGAGCCGGGTCTACACGCCGGAGCCGGCCCTGCCCGACGAGATGGCGGCGCTGCACAAGGCTCTACATATCCAGCGCGTGGTGATCGTGACGCCGAGCGTCTACGGCACCGACAACTCTGCGACGCTGTACGGCATGAAGGCGCGCGGCAATGACGCGCGCGGCGTCGCGGTCATCGACGACAAGACCACCGAGGCGCAATTGGATGCCATGCATGCCGAGGGCTTCCGCGGCATCCGCCTCAATCTCGCGACCGGTGGCATCAACGACCCCAATGTCGGCCGCGCCCGCTTCCATGTCGCGGTCGAGCGGATGAAGGCGCGCGGCTGGCATGTCCAGCTCTACACCAACACGGCGATGATCGCGGCCATCAAGGACCTCGTGATGCAATCGCCCGTGACGGCCGTGTTCGATCATTTCGGCGGCGCGCAGGCTGATCTCGGCCTCGGGCAGCCGGGCTTTGCCGATCTGGTCGAGCTCGTCCGCAGCGGCAAGGCCTATGTAAAGATCTCCGGCGCCTATCGCGCCTCGACCCGCGGCCCCGACTACGCGGACGTGATCCCGTTCGCGAAGGCCCTGATCGAAGCCAACCCCGATCGCATCGTCTGGGGCACCGACTGGCCCCACCCGGATTCGTCGCCGCATCCCGAATTGAAGGTCACGGATATCAGGCCGTTCTATCCGATCGACGACGGCCGCCTGATGAACCAGCTGCCGGTCTGGGCCCCCGATGCCGCGATCCGCAAGAAGATCCTGGTCGACAATCCGGCGCGGCTGTATGGGTTCTGAAAATCCGTAGGGCGGGTTAGCGCAGCGTAACCCGCCGCACGATGCTACGCCGCCCATTGGCGGATTACGCTCCGCTAATCCGCCCTACATACTTTGATTGCGAGCGCAGCGGCGCAGCGAAGCAATTCAGAGCTACACCACACCGAGAACCATAGGTGCTCATGATTTGGAATGTGATTGATCGGCGCAGTCGTCCCTACCGTTGGAAATTCGTGACAGCCATCGTCGAGGCCGTCGAGCACGACAACAGCTGCGCCGACGCCGACCAAGCCGACGAGGCTCCGGTGTCCCTGGTCGTAGATTACGACAAGAGAGAAGGCCTATCTGTTTGCGAGGCCATTCAATGGGCCAACGCACAGCGATGTCCCGTCACGCTCTACATCTATGATGCTGATGGAGAGACGACGGACAACCATTTTCATGCCTGCGGCGCACGCTTCGACGTCAACGACAAGTAAATCAGTCCGCAGGGCGGGCGAGCGCAGCGGCGCAGCGAAGCAATCGTAGGGTGGGCAAAGGCGCGCTCCACCGCGATCTCGGCTTGCACCGCAGTATCGCGCGCCGTGCCCACCGCCGTCACGCACCGGCGCCGTTGGTGGGCACGCGCCGCCTGACGGCGTCGCTTTGCCCACCCTACGATTCCCGGGGCTTTAGCGCCTCGCCATCCTGGCTTCGCGGAACGACACCAGCCGGCGCTGCGACTCGTCCCACAGCACCAGCCGGACGCAGCGCAGGCTCTCCGGCAGCGTGATGCGGCCGATCTCGCGCAGCTCGGGATGATCGCGCAGCACGACCGGCAGCCGGTAATAGGGAATCCGGCTCGAGAGATGGTGGACGTGGTGGATGCCGATATTGGCGGTCAGCCAGTGCAGCCATCCCGGCAGGTCGTAGTGTGAGCTGCCGTAGAGCGCGGCCTGCTGCATCGTCCAGCGCTCGTCCCGCTCCCAGACGGTGTGCTCGAACTGATGCTGGACATAGAACAGCCACACGCCGGCCATGGCGGCGAGCAGCATGATCGGGAGATGCACGACCAGGAACGCCTGGATGCCGATGAGCCACATCAGCCCGGCAACCACCAGGGCAATGCCGAAATTGGTGGCCATCGTGCTGATCCAGGGCGACCAGCCGGCCCGCATGAGACCGAACGGCAGACGGTGCTGCAGGAAGAACAAATACGCAGGCCCTGCCACGAACATGACCAGCGGGTGGCGGTACAGCCGGTAGCGCAGCCGCGCCCAGGCCGACCGCGCCTGATATTCCCGCACGGTCAACGTATCGATGTCGCCGATTCCGCGCCGATCGAGGTTGCCGCTGGTGGCGTGGTGGATCGCATGGGTGCGCCGCCACCAGTCGTAGGGCGTCAGGGTCAGCACACCGAGGACACGGCCGACCCAGTCGTTCGCCTGACGCCCGGCGAAGAAGGTGCCATGGCCGCAATCGTGCTGGATCATGAACAGACGCACCAGGAAACCGCCGGCGGGGATCGCGATGAGCAACGAAGCCCAGGCATGGCCGAGCGAGAACGCGAACCAGGCGGCCGTCCACAGGGCCACCAGCGGCACGGCGGTGATCACCAGCTCGGTCACGCTGCGCAGGCGGTTTGGCGTGCGGTAGCTGCTGAGAATCTGCATCCAGTAGCGGGCATCGGCCGCGGCGCGGCCCTCGTTATCGCCGGCGCGCAGCGTGGCGCGGTCCTTGGGCGGCACAATCGCCATCGCGACTGGCTGATCGAACTGCAATGTCGTCTCCACCTTGTGTTCTTGGCGATCGCGCATGGCGAGACCGCGGCCAAATGGACCCCTGCGGACCGCCGAACAGGCTGCAGGAGTTCGAAATCACGAGCTATCGTCGGTTTAACCGCCGTCGAAGCCAAATGGTTCATCGTGCGCCTGACAACGAACCGCTCTGGAAGAGAAAGTCTGGGACGTGGACGCCCGTCAGGAGACGGGTAAAGAGCGCATGCGGCGGATCAATGAACTTAACCCGTCGAACGCCTCATGGCTAGGAGAGGACGGGTTACGATCCGTTAATCCGCCCGATGAAATGCGCGCTCCACATTGTGCACCGCGTTCCCCTCATCCCGTCCCGCGCGTGGCATCCGGCGCCAAGGCCCTCTCACAGCGCGAGGTCGAGAAGATGTCCCAGATCGCGATGAACATTGCCGCGATCACCGGCCCGATGACGAACCCGTTGAGGCCGAATGCCTCGATCCCGCCCAATGTCGAAATCAGCACCACATAGTCGGGCATCTTGGTGTCCTGTCCGACCAGGATCGGACGCAGGACATTGTCGACGAGACCGATGACGAGGGCGCCATAGGCGATCAGGACCACACCCTGCCAGATCGATCCGATGGCAAGGAGATAGAGCGCGACCGGAAACCAGACGAGGCCCGCTCCCACTGCCGGAAGCAAGGACAGGAAGGCCATCACGACTGCCCACAGCAGGGGCGCGTTGATGCCGAGGAACCAGAACATCAGGCCGCCCAGCGCGCCTTGCGCCAGAGCGACGAGCAGGCTGCCCTTCACCGTCGCGCGGATGACCACGGTGAACTTCCGCAGCAGCGCATCGCGTTGCTCCGGGCGCAGCGGAATGGCGCTCTTGATGCGCTCCGATAGCGTCTCTTCGTCACGCAGCAGGAAGAACAGCAGATAGACCATGATGAACAGATTGACGAAGACTTCGAACGTACCCTGTCCGATCACGAGCGCCTGGCTCGCAATGACCTCGCTGCCCTTCAGCAGGACGGCCGACAGCTTGCCCTTCATTCCGGCGAGGCTGCCGAGTCCGAAGCGATTGAGCAGATCGACCACCCATGTCGGAAGCGCGGCCAGCATCTTCTGGAAGTACTGTCCAATGTCGAGCTGACCGGACTGCATCTGTTTGTAGACTCCGGAGGCCTCCTGCGCCAGCGACGCCCCGATCAGCGACAGCGGAAGGATGACGATCACGACGAACATCAACACCACGACGGCCGCCGCCAGGCCGTGTCGGCCGTGCATCGACCGCGCCAACCAGCGGTGCAGCGGAACGAAGACGATGACGCCGATGACGCCCCACAGAACCGCGCCGTAGAACGGCAGCAGGATCCACCCGAACATCAGCGATATCGCGACGAGCAAGAGAAGCAGGGCTCGGTCTTCGAGGCTACGCATCTGGCTTTCCTAGCGGACGGGACCATGACTTGGACCCGTTCCTTCATCCACAGCGGACGGTTTGCCGCTTGGTCGCGAGATGGTCAACGTTCGAATTCGACTTTGGCCCCTGCCACGACGCGACATTGCCGGCGAAAACATGCTCCAGAACGCCGAATTTGTCTGCCGTTCCAGCAACAACGCCGATTTCAAGAGCCTGCTCGAAAAATAAAGCGCTTCTGAAAATCAGCAAATCAGGCGTATAAGATCCGCGTTCCGGTCCGGATGAGGGGCGTACGCGTCGTCACGAGACGTTGGACCGGCAATGCGGTGGACGCGAGGGCATCGGCGCGCATCATGTGTGCGGACGAACGATGGCCTTGCGGACGTGAAATCGCGTGGTCCTGGCCTCCCGGTGCTGAGGCTGGAGGTTGCGGAGTCCTGATGAGCTCTGCGATCGACGGGGTCAATCAAGCCGGTCCCCGGGGAGATCGCGTATAAGCGTTAAAACCTCCGCGCAGGGAATGCCGGGATGTCTCGGCTGACCTGTGGTGACTGCCGCCTGCTTTTTTTCTGCAGGCGGGCCATGGGTGCGGCCAGCGCCCGGCATTCCCTGCGCCCTCATCGGTTCACGAGGGCCCGCCTGCCGCATGATCCGGACGCCCTGGCGTCGCGGCGATGCTGCGGCTTGCCTGATCGGGATCCCCGCCTGCGGCCCCGCCCCCGGTTGCCAACCGCACGGCGAGCCGCAATAGTCCGCGCTTCCGAGCCGGCCCGACCGGCCCGTTGACCTGGAGGCATGATGATGACGACGAGACCGGCCGCAAAATCATCCGACAAGGATGTCTGGCGCGTCGGCGTGCTGTTCTCGCGCAGCGGCCTGATGGAGGTCACGGAGTCCGAGCACTTCTTCGGCACCGCGCTGGCGATCCAGGAGATCAACCGGGACGGCGGCGTGCTCGGCCGCGAGATCGAGGTCATCGCCTATGATCCAGGCTCGCAGCCGGAAACGTTCCGCAAGCTCGCCGACCGCCTGCTCACCGAGGACGGCGCTTCCGTGATCTTCGGCTGCTCGACCTCGGCCGAGCGCAAGGCGGTGCTGCCGGCGATCGAACGCCGCAACGGCCTGCTCTGGTATCCGTCGCTCTACGAGGGTTTTGAATATTCGCCGAACGTGATCTACACGGGACCGGCGCCGAACCAGAACGCGTTCCAGCTCGCCGAATACATCGTGCGCAAGCACGGCCCGCGCGTCTATTTGATCGGATCGGACTACATCTATCCGCGCGAATCCAACCGCATCATGCGCGACCTCGTCGAGTCCTATGCCGGCCGCGTCGTCGGCGAGCAATATGTGACGATGGAGGCTGGAGACGCCGAACTCGCACGCGGGCTCGACTCCATCAGGAACGCCGCGCCCGACGTGGTGTTCTCGACCATCGTCGGCCGTACCGCGCAGCGCTTCTACCGGATGTATGCGCAGGCGGGCTTCGATCCGAAGCGGCTGCCCATCGCCAGTCTCACAATGGCTGAAGGCGAGGTCCGCGCCATCGGCGCCGAATACTGCGCGGGTCACCTCACCGCGGCGAGCTATTTCGGTACGCTCGCGCGCGACAGCAACGACCGCTTCAAGGCGGCGTTCGCCGCCGCCTTCGGCCCCGACAAGCCGGTCAGCATGTGGAGCGCCTCGGCCTATGCGCAGATCAAGCTGTTCGCGCTGGCGCTGGCGCAGGCGGGCAGCCTCGACACCCAGAAGCTGGTGGAAGCTGCGCTCGGCCTCAGCCTCGATGCGCCGGAGGGACCGATCCGGATCGATCCCGACAATAACCATGTCTGGGTGACGCCGCGGATCGGACGCGTGCGCGCCGACGGCCAGTTCGACATCGTCTGGGAGAGCAAGAGCCCGATCAAGCCCGATCCCTATCTTTCGGTGTCGCCGATCGGCGGCCGCTGGCTGAGCGAAGAGGCGCTGTCGGCATGAGGCCGGATGACCGCATGAAGCCCGGCGTGCGCCGCCTCATCGAGGAGCTGCGCGGCGCCCGCGTGCTGGTGATCCATCCACGCGACGCCGAGGGGGACGCGCTGATCGACCAGCTCAAGCGCATCGGTTGCAACGTGCGCGGCGTATGGCCGCCGCCGGCCGCGATCCCGCACGACATCGACACGGTGTTCCAGCTGATCGAGACCTCGGAGGAGATGATCTTTCCGGAAGGCACCAGCGATCATCCCCTCACCTTCATCGCCATCGTCGACTACGAGAACCCGACCATCCTGAAGCGACTGCTCGACAGTAACGCGCATGGCGTCGTCAACAAGCCGATCCGCTCGTTCGGCATCCTGTCGTCGCTGGTGCTGGCGCGCTCGCTGCGCGGCTATACGCGGCGGCTCGAGGGCAAGGTGCAGAAGCTGGAGGAGACCTTGAAGGCGCGGCGCGACGTCGACAAGGCGGTCAAGATCCTGATGGGGCTGAAGCAGGTCGGCGAGGTCGAGGCTTACGAGCTGATCCGCGCGCAGGCGACGCAGAAGCGCGTCGCCATGGCCGACATCGCAATCTCCATCATCAATGCACAGGAGACGCTCGGAGGACTGGGGGTGCTGGATGCGCCGGCCTCGCGCTGAGCGGGTGTTTCCGCGCTCATGCGTTGGGCAGCCGCGGCCCGAAATTTTTGCAGCCGATGGCGTTGACTTCGTATCAAGCATGGGAATTACTTGAGGCCATCGCGGACATCGGATGTCCGCCAATGGCCGGTCGGCCATTTCACATCAGGCTATGCAGCCCTCGCATTGCGCCGCAAGGCGCAGTCGGGGGCTTTTTGTTTGGCGCGCGCGGACCTCGCGAACGCAACGGAGACTCGTGCCTTGACGACGGATGACGACAGCAAAGTGCGGATCGCCTGCATCCAGATGCAGCCGATGGTCGGCGAGTTGGCAACCAACCTCGCCCACAGCCTCGATCTGATCCAACAGGCGGTGGCGCAAGGCGCCAAGCTCGTGGTGCTCCCCGAGCTTGCCTCCTCCGGCTACGTGTTCAAGTCGCGCGAAGAGGCCTTCGCCGCCTCCGAGACTATCCCTGGCGGTCCCGCCGTGACGGCCTGGAGCGAGATCGCGGCCGAGCACGGCCTGCATCTCGTGGCCGGGATCTGCGAGCGCGACGGCGCAAAGCTCTACAACAGCGCGGTGCTGATCGGGCCGAAGGGCTACATCGGCACGTTCCGCAAGGTGCATCTGTGGAACGAGGAGAACCTGTATTTCGAGCCCGGCAATCTCGGCTTCCCCGTCTACCACACCGAGATCGGCCGCATCGGCATGGCGATCTGCTACGATGGCTGGTTCCCGGAGAGCTATCGCCTCAACGCGCTGCAGGGCGCCGATATCGTCTGCGTGCCGACCAACTGGGTTCCGATCCCCGGCCAGGCGCCGGGCCGCGAGGCCATGGCCAACATTCTGGCGATGGCGGCGGCGCATTCCAACTCGATCTTCATCGCCTGCGCTGACCGCGTCGGTGTCGAGCGCGGCCAGCCGTTCGAGGGCCAGAGCCTGATCGTCAGCTACACCGGCTGGCCCGTCGCCGGCCCCGCGAGCCGCGATAAGGAGGAGATCGTGATTGCCGACGTCGCGCTCGGCGAGGCCCGCCGCGCCCGCAACTGGAACGCCTTCAACCAGATCCTGCGCGACCGCCGCTCCGACGTCTATGACGAGATGCTCGGCAGCGAGGTCAAACGGGGGTGGTACTGACTGCTTCACGACAATTTTCATTTCGACCATTCACGGAGGACCATCGATGACGTCGCGTTTGATCACCACCTCGCTGGCGCTCGCCCTTGCGGCAACAGCCCTCTCGCCTGCTCTGGCTGCCGATCCGATCAAGATCGGCGTCCCCGTCGGCCTGTCCGGCGCCAACTCCGTCGTCGCTCCCTCGGTCGTGCAGTCGGCCGAGCTCGCAGTTGAGGAGATCAACGCCAAGGGCGGCGTGCTCGGCCGCAAGCTCGCGCTCGAGGTCGCCGATGACGCCTCGGGCGCCGCCGGCGCGCAGAAGGCATTCGACGCCCTGATCTTCCAGAAGAAGGTCAACGTGCTGATCTCGATGGAGACCAGCGCGGCCCGCAATGCCGGCCTGCCGATCGTCGCCCGCGGCAAGACGCCCTACATCTACACCTCGTTCTACGAGGGCAAGTCCTGCAGCCCCTATCTGTATGTCAACGCCTGGGTGCCGGACCAGCAGGTGCCTCCGATCGTCGACTACTTCAACAAGGAGAAGAAGGCGAAGAACTATTTCCTGATCGGCTCCGACTACGCCTTCGGCCGCGGCATGCTCGGCTTCACCAAGAGCTACATCGAGAAGACCGGTGGCAAGGTGGTCGGCGAGGAATATCTGCCGATGGATGGCTCCGACTGGACGTCGATCATCTCCAAGCTCAAGGCATCGGGTGCGGACGCGCTGATCACCTCGACCGCGGGCGGCGCGCCAAACGTGACACTGACCAAGCAGCTGCGCGCCGCCGGCGTGAATCTGCCTTACGGCAACCTCGCCGTCGACGAAGGCACCGCCAAGGGCATGGGCGCTGATGCCGCCGGCATCTTCCTCTCCGCCTCCTACGTGACCGGCATCGACACGCCCGCCAACAAGACGTTCCTGGCGGCGATGGCCAAGAAGTTCGGCGCCGAGCTCAAGACGCCGAACGATCTCTCGGTCCCGGAATATGAGGCGGTCTACGCCTACAAGGCGGCGGTCGAGAAGGCCGGCAGCACCGACCAGGACAAGGTCCTGAAGGCGTTGGCCGAGGTCTCGGCCGACGGCCCGCGCGGCACGATCAAGATGGACAAGCAGCGCCATGCGCCGCTGACCATGTATCTCGGCCAGGTCCAGGCCGACGGCAGCGTGAAGGTGATCCAGAGCTTCCGGAACGTCGATCCCGGCGCGCAGTGCCCGGGCAAGTCCTGATCGCGTATGCTCCCGCGGGGCGGACGCGCGTCCGCCTCGCAACCTCTCGACTGGAAATGACCATGCTGACCGTCGCCCTTGATGCCGTCACGACGGCCGCCATGCTCTTCATCATCGCCGCCGGTCTCCTGATCGTGTTCGGCGTCATGAAGATCATCAATTTCGCCCATGCCGCCTTTCTCACCGTCGGCGCCTATGCCGCGCTGGTCGGCACGCAGTTGAACCTGCCCTGGTTCCTGATCCTGCCGCTTGCCTTTGCTGCCGGCGCCGTCTGCGGCGGGGTCACCGAGGTCGTGATCGTGCGGCGTCTCTACAAGCGCCCGCTCGATGCGATCCTCGCCACCTGGGGACTCGGAATCGTTCTCGGACAGCTCATTACGTTGATGTTCGGCCGCGAGGTCCAGTTCGTGCAGGCGCCAATCTCAGGCACGATCCATCTGTTCGGGGCGGACTATTCGGCCTACCGGCTGGTGATGATCGTCGCGGCCATCATTGTCGGCCTGCTGTTCACCGCCCTGCTCAACGGGACGCGGCTCGGCCTGTCGACCAAGGCCGTGATCATGAACGAAATGCTGGCGCAGGGCCTCGGCGTCGATTCCTCGCGCGTCAGGCTCATCACCTTCGCGCTCGGCAGCGGGCTCGCTGCGCTTTCGGGCGCGCTGATCACGCCGCTGTCGAGCGTCGATCCAAACATGGGCGTGCCCTGGCTGATCGGCGCGTTCATGCTGGTCATGGTGTCCGGCGGCTCGCTGCTGGCACTGGCCGGCTCCTGTGCCGTGCTCGGCACGCTGCAGGTGCTGGTCTCGACCTTTGTCAATCCGATCCTCGGCGGCCTTACCATTGCGATCTGCGCCGCCATCGTGCTGCGGATCCGGCCGGAGGGTTTTGCCCGTGCCTGATGCGCGTCCCCTCGCCTCGCCCGAGACGCCCGCAATGAGCCGTGCGATGCCGCGCATGATCGTCCCGGTGGTGCTCGTGGCCATCGCGGCCGGCGTGATCGTCATCGCGCCGCTGCTGCTCGATACCTACCTCGTGAACATCCTGGTGCGTGCCTGCTTCGTCGCCATCGCCGCCATTACCGTCGACATCATGTGGGGCTATTGCGGCACGCTGACCTTCGGCCAGTCCGCGTTCTTCGGCATCGGCGCCTATGCGCTCGCAATCATGTTCACCGAATATGGATTCGGCACCTGGCAGGTGTGTGCAGCGATCGCCGCCGCGGTTGCCGTCGCTGCGGCGGTGGCTGCCTTCACCGGCTGGCTGTCGTTCTATCCCGGCTCGACACCGCTCTACGCCTCGGTGATCTCTCTGGTAGTGCCGATCGTGCTGGTGCAGATCCTCTATTCCGGCGGCACCTTCACCGGCTCGTCCAGCGGCCTCGTCGGCTTCGAGAGCTTCGATCTGGAGATCGAGACCTGGCTGCGCCTCGCCGGTCTCGGGCTGCTTGCCACGGCAGTGCTGGCGCTCATCCTGATGCGCAGCGACACCGGGCGCCTGCTTGCAGCGCTGCGCGACAACGACGCGCGCTGCAGCTATCTCGGCATCGACACCTCGCGGCTGCGCATCATCGTGCTCGTGCTGTCCGCAATCGTGTCTGCGCTCGCCGGCTTCTTCTACGCGGGCTTCGGCGCCGTCGCCGCGCCCGAGAACGCCAGCTTCACTTTCGGCACTAACCTCGTGATCATGGTCGCGCTTGGTGGCCGCGGCACCGTGATCGGTCCGGTGATCGGCGCGCTGTGCATGGAGGTGGCGAGCGCCTACCTTGCCAATAGCCTCCCCTATGTGTGGGAGCTGATCGTCGGGCTTGCGCTGATCATCGTGATCCTTGTCTTCCCCGACGGCCTGCTCGGCGCTGTGATTCGCCTGTTCAAGCGCGGTGGTTCGGGACGGAGCACTGCGACGACGCTGCGCCCGGCCGCCGCCGCCACGGCGGTCAGTCATCCGGACGCCGTTGCAATCGAAGTTCGCGCGCTCGGCAAGCATTATGGCAGTCTCGCGGTGCTGGACGGCGTGCAGTTCACGGCATATCGCGGCGAATTGCTGAGCCTCGTCGGTCCCAACGGGGCCGGCAAGACCACCTTAATCCGTTGCCTCTCCGACGGCCGCGAGCGCTCGACCGGCGACGTCGCGATCGCCGGCCGTGACATTGCGCGACTGCCGCCGGATCGCGTCGTCCGTTTTGGTCTCGGGCGCAAGTTCCAGACGGCTTCGGTGTTCGAGACGCTGACCGTCGCCGAGTGCCTGCGCGTCGCGCGGACACATGCTGATCCTCCTGCGCTGACGTCGCGCGCGGTGACGCTGGTGCTGCCGCCTGCCGCCATGTCGGTCGTCGAACGCTCCGGGCTCAGCCAGCGCCTCGACGAGGAGGCCCGCAATCTCAGCCATGGCCTGAAGCAGGCGCTCGAGCTCGCGATGATGCTGTCGCTCGAGCCCGACGTGCTGCTGCTGGATGAGCCAACCGCCGGACTGACGCGCGCAGAGCGCCAGAGCTTCGCCGATATCCTCACCGCCCTCGCCCGTCGCGACCGCCTCTGCATACTCCTGGTCGAGCACGATCTCGATTTCGTCCGCGAGATCTCCTCGCGCATCATCGTACTGCACCAGGGCCGGCTCGCGCTCGACGGCTCGGTCGACGAGGTCGTGAACAGCGAGCTGGTACGCGAGATATATACCGGCCAGCACGCGCCGCATGCGGAGGCCACGGCATGAGCGCGACGCTGGAAGTCACCGAGCTGGCGAGCGGCTATGGCTCGTCGGAGGTGATCAGCAATGTCGGCTTTGCACTCGGCAAAGCCGAAACCCTTGCCATCGTCGGCAAGAACGGCATGGGCAAGACCTCGCTGCTCAAGGCCATCGTCGGCTTCCTGCCGGCCTGGCGCGGCCGAGTGAAACTTGCAGGCAAGGACGTGACGCGGGTGGCGCCGCATCTGAAGCGGAAGATGGGGCTGGTCTATGTTCCCCAGGAACATGCGCTGTTCCAGGACCTGTCGGTGCGCGACAATCTCAGACTTGGCGTGCTCACGGACGATGACATGAGCGCGCGTTTCGAGCAGGTCGGCGGCTGGTTTCCGGTGCTGACCAAGCGGCTGAGCCAGCGGGCCGGCACGCTGTCCGGCGGCGAGCAGAAGATGCTGATCGTGGCGCGCGCGCTGATGGCGAAGCCCGACGTGCTGCTGCTCGACGAGGTCACGGAAGGTCTGCAGCCCTCCGTCGTCGACCGGCTGTCCGAGGTGCTGGTGCGCGTCCGACGCGAGATCGGCACCTCCATGATCGTGGTCGAGCAGCATCTGCCGTTCGCGCTTTCGATCAGCGACAGATACCTCGTGTTCAAGCGCGGCGAGATCGTTGATGCCGCCGCGGTCGATCGTGACTCCGCCGCGCGCATCGACGAGCACATGCGCATCTAGCGGACCCGTCGCCGCGAGAACAGCGAGATCAGGACCGGCAGCGTGATGAGGATGACCACCGGCGCCAGCATCATGCCGGTGACCACGACGATCGCAAGCGGCTTCTGCACCTGCGAGCCGATGCCGGTCGACACCGCGGCCGGCATCAGGCCGATGCCGGCGACGACGCAGGTCATCAGCACCGGACGAAGCTGCAATTCGCCGGTGCGGATGACCGCCTCGATGCGGTCGACGCCCTCGTCGATCAGCTGGTTGAACTGCGACAGGATGATGATGCCGTCCATCACGGCGATGCCGAACAGCGCGATGAAGCCGATCGCGGCCGACACGCTGAACGGAATGCCCGACAACACGAGGCCGACGACGCCGCCGAAGATCGCCATCGGGATCACGCTCATCGCCAGCAGCGTGTCGACCATCGAGCCGAAATTGAACCACAAGAGCACGCCGATCAGAGCGAGGCTGATCGGCACCACGATCGACAACCGTTTGATTGCGTCCTGCAGATTGCCGAACTCGCCGACCCACTCGACGCGTGAGCCCGGCGGCAACTGCACTTGCTCGGCGACCTTCTGCTGCGCCTCCTGGATCGCACTGCCGAGATCGCGCTCGCGCACCGAGAACTTGATCGGCAGATAGCGCTCCTGCTGCTCGCGATAGATATAGGCCGCGCCCGAGACCAGCTTGATGGTCGCGACCTCGCTCAGCGGAATCTGGGTGATGCCGTTCGGCCCCTGCGCGCCGATGCGCAAATTCTCGATCGCCTCCGCACTCTTGCGATATTCCGGCGCCAGACGGACGATGATCGGGAAATGCCGGTCGCTGCCCGGCTCGTAGAGATCGCCCGCAGTGTCGCCGCCGATCGCGACCTTGATGGTGGCGTTGATGTCGCCGGGCGCCAGCCCATAGCGTGCAGCCTTGGCGCGGTCGATGTCGATCTGGACCGTCGGCTGTCCGAGCGAGGTAAACACCGCAAGGTCGGTGACGCCCTGCACGGTGGACAGGACCTGCTTGATCTTGTTGGCGGTGTCCGTCAGCGCCTGCAGATCATTGCCGTAGAGCTTGATCGAGTTCTCGCCCTTCACGCCGGAGACGGCTTCCGAGACGTTGTCCTGCAGATATTGCGAGAAGTTGAACTCGACACCGGGAAAGCGGTCGTCGAGCTGCTTCAGCAGCTCCGCAGTGAGCTGGTCCTTGTCCTTGGTGCCGGGCCAGTCCTTGACCGGCTTCAGCGGCGCGAAGAACTCGGCATTGAAGAAGCCCGCGGCATCGGTGCCGTCGTCGGGACGGCCGTGCTGCGAGACCACCGCATCGACCTCGGGCCGCGCGCGGATGATCTTGCGCATCTCGTTGACGTAGGCGTTGCCTTCCTGCAGCGAGATCGTCGGCGGCAGGGTCGCACGGATCCAGAGATTGCCCTCCTCCAGCTTGGGCAGGAATTCCAGGCCCAGCAGTCGGCCAACCACCACCGTCAGCAATACGAGGCCGATCGCGCCGGTCATCACCAGGTTGCGATTGCCGACAGCCCAGCGCAGCACCGGCGAATAGATCGCGTGCAGCAGTCGCATCAGGCGCGTCTCGGTCTCCTCGACATGCGCCGGAAGGATGATCGCACTGAGCGCGGGCGTGACCGTGAAGGTCGCGAGCAGACCGCCGGCGAGCGCATAGGCGTAGGTGCGCGCCATCGGCCCGAAGATGTTGCCCTCGACGCCGCTGAGCGTGAACAGCGGCAGAAACGCGGCGATGATGATGGCCGCGGCGAAGAAGATCGAGCGCGACACGTCCGCCGCGGCCGACAGGATCGCGTGGCCCTTCATGCCCATCATCGTTTCCGGCGAGATGTGGCTCTCCTCGGCGGCGGATAACGGCGTGGTCTGCGTCAGCCGGCGGAAGATCGCCTCGACCATGATCACGGTGGCATCGACGATCAGGCCGAAATCGATTGCACCGACCGACAGCAGGTTGGCGGACTCGCCGCGCAGCACCAGGATGATGACGGCAAAGAACAGCGCGAACGGAATGGTCGCGCCGACGATCAGCGCGCTGCGCAGATTGCCCAGGAAAATCCACTGCAGCAGCACGATCAGGCCGATGCCGACCACCATGTTGTGCAGCACGGTGTGGGTCGTGGTGTCGATCAGGTCCTTGCGGTCGTAGATGCGCTCGATACGCACGCCCGGCGGCAGGATCGTCGAATTGTTGATCT
This sequence comes from Bradyrhizobium sp. SZCCHNR1098, assembly GCF_032489375.1. Classification (NCBI taxonomy): domain Bacteria; kingdom Pseudomonadati; phylum Pseudomonadota; class Alphaproteobacteria; order Hyphomicrobiales; family Nitrobacteraceae; genus Bradyrhizobium; species Bradyrhizobium sp. SZCCHNR1098. The sequence goes on along the minus strand of NZ_JAUEXY010000003.1, from coordinate 167,851 downwards.
GATCGACCAGTTGCTCGACGCGGGCGATCGTCGGCGAGCTCTGCTCGCCGCGCCGCATCAGCACGATGCCCTGGACGATGTCGTCATTGTTGTTGAGGCCGGCGATGCCGAGCCGCGGCTTCTCCGCCACCGTGACGTTGGCGACGTCCTTCACCAGCACCGGGTTGCCGCCGCTCTGCGACACCATGGTGTTGGCGAGGTCGTCCATCGAGCGGATCAGGCCGACACCGCGCACGACCGCCGACTGCGTGCCGATCTCGACCGTGTTGCCGCCGACGTTGATGTTGGAGTTGCCGACCGCCTGCAAGAGCTGCGGCAGGGTCAGGCCGTTCGCGACGAGCTTGTTGAAGTCGACCTGGATCTCATAGGTCTTGGTCTTGCCGCCCCAGCCGGTGACGTCGATGACGCCAGGCACCGCGCGGAAGCGGCGCTGTAGCACCCAGTCCTGCAAGGTCTTGAGGTCGAGCACGCTGTAGCCCGGCGGACCGCGCAAGCGATAGCGATAGATTTCGCCGACCGCGCTGAGCGGTGAGATCTGCGGCGTGACGTTGCCCGGCAGCGGCGACAGTTGCGACAGGCGATTCAGCACCTGCTGCAAGGCTTCATCGTAGGTGTAGTCGAACGAGAACTGCAGCTTGACGTCGGACAGGCCATACAGCGAGATCGTGCGGATGGTGCGCAGGTTCTTGATGCCCGCGACCTGGGTCTCGATCGGGATCGTAATGTAGCGCTCGATCTCCTCGGCCGAGAGGCCGGGGCTCTGCGTCACGATGTCGACCATCGGCGGGGTCGGATCTGGATAGGCCTCGATGTTGAGCTGGCGGAATGCGATCAGACCTCCGATCAGGACGGCGACGAACATTCCGACCATCAGGAAGCGCCGCTGAACGGCGATGGCGACGAGACGGTCCATTCAGATCGGCACTTTCAGGAAGACAGGCGGGAGAAGCGCATGTCAGCTGCCCGAGGCTGCGCGATCGATGAACAGGCTGCCCTTGGTGACGATCTGCTCGCCGGCGCTCAGATTGCTTTCGACCGCGACCTGATCGCCATTGATCAAGCCGGTCTTGATCTTGCGCAGCTCGATCGACTTGTCGGGGCGGGCGACCCAGACGCGGACCTGATTGCCTTCGTAGATCAGCGCCTGCCGCGGCACCGCGACCGCGGGCTGTTCGCCTGGCGAATAGATCGTCACGTTGGCGAACATCTCCGGCTTCAGCTGGCCATCCTTGTTGTCGATGGTGGCGCGGACCAGGAGCCGCCGTGTCGCCGGGTCGATCGATGCGGCAACGTAGTTGATGCTGGCCTTGAGCGGCCGGCCGGGCAGCGCCAGCACGTTGACGAGAATCTCCTCGCCGACGTTCACCAGCGCCGCATCGCTCTCGCGGACGAAGGCCGTCAGCCAGACGGTGGAGAGATCACCGATCACGAATACCGGGTCGCTCGCACCGGAATTGACATATTGTCCAGGGCCGACCTTGCGCTGCACGACCGTGCCGGCGATCGGCGAGTAGATGGTGATCTCGCGATCGATCACGCCCTTGCTCTGGAAATCGGTGATCGCGGCCTCGGTGAAGCCGAGGATGCGCAGCTTGTTGCGCGCGGCCTCCAGCGCCGTTTGTGACGACCGCATGTCATTCTGAGCCTGAACGGAGGTCGCCTCCGCCTGCTGGAAATCCTTCAGCGGGATCGCCCGGCCTTCGAACAGGTCCTTGGCGCGCTTGTACTGGATGTCGGCGAGGTCGAGGGCTGACTTCGCCTTGTTCATCGCGGTGATGGCGGCGATGAAATCGTTCTGCGCCTGCACGGTGTCGGCGGCCTCGATCACGAACAGCGGCTGGCCCTGGCGCACGGTTTCGCCGGGACGGGCGAGCAGCTTGGTGACACGGCCGGCATAGGGCGAGAAAACCGGTGTCGAACGATCCTCGTCGACGGCAACCTTGCCCTCGGTAATATGCTCGGCACGGAATATCTTCTCGCACACCGGCTCGATCGTCAGCGTCGACCATTCCGCCGCCGATGGCGTGAAGCTGGTGCCGTTGCGTTTGGACTGGCTGGAGAGCTCGATATTGTCCTTCGCAGCCGTTCCCGACCGGAACTGCATGTAGCCATAGCCGCCCGCGCCGGCCATCGCCAGGGCAGCAAGGCCGATCAGCAGCCGCTTGGTGCTGAGCATCTGCGGAGATGGGTTCATGTCAGACGCCATGGCTGGTCAGATCGGCTCGCTTTATCGGTCGACGATTCCGGCTCTGGCGGTCTCATCGTTGCGCTAATAGTGCGGAACTGGAGCTTTAAACAACCTAAAAATCGCCCAACCCGCCTCTGTTTTGCTTTAAAAATTTGAAAGTTGAACGACAGCCGTTCAGCCTGCATTCAGCTGGTTCCGGGCAATCGCGGTTTCACCGCGACGCACCATGGACGCATCGAGCGCGCGGCGGATCGCCGTGACGGTGTTGCCAGTCTGTAGGCCAACCTCCGCGGGTACGCGCCTACTCCAGCCTGACGCCCATGCTCCGGATTTGCGTTCCAGCTCGGACGGGCTCGCAACGTTGCGCGTGTCCGCAAAAATCGAGTCATGGTTTTCAAGGCCCTGCGATGGGTGACGGTCCATCGTGCGATCATCCGTTGCAGCTTCGATCCGTTGACTGTGACACGCACATGAAGACGTCGTCTCGCGGCGCGGATGCGCCCGAGTCTTGCCGATCGTTTCACCCTCTCGTGAAGAGGGCGCAGGGAAGGCCAGGCGCCGGCTGACGCCTGCGGCCCGCCTGCGAGAAAAAATGCAGGCGGCAGGTACCACAGGTGCAGCCGAGAACGCCCGGCCTTCCCTGCGCGATGGCTTTCACGTTTACTGCGTACTCTCCCCGGTGTCCGGCTTTTAGCCACCGTCGCCGGCGGGATCATCACCCGCGGACTTGGCGCCAGCATCGGGGCGCCAGGACCATACGCCTTCACGTCCGCAAGCCTGCCGTTCGTCCGCGCAAGGCCTCGCCCCACGCTGCGGCATCTCACAGCCATCGCTCCCCGCCCCGCGTGTCGTGACGATCGCGCGCAACGCCCCTCTTCATGGAGCGGGATGCGCGGAATAGAGCATAGTTTCTGAAAAAAAGAAAGTAGAATTTTGGGCGCGCACGTCGAAATTTCTGGAACTCTGAATCGCGTCGCTGCGCTCCCAGATAACGGCGGGTATCGTACCGTGGCCGGTGGGCACGTCGCGACGCGCGATGCGCGCCGCGTCTTTGCCCACCCTACGCAATCACGGCGGCTCATGATGAAGCCGTAGGGTGGGCAAAGGCGCTTCGGGCGATGCGAAGCATCGCACGAGGTGCCGTGCCCACGGTCTTCACTCACCGTACGAACCAGCAATAGCTTTGACGTCTCCTCCCCAATCGGCGGCGAGCCAGCCGCGTTCGACGAAGCGATGGAAGCTGCTGTACGGCCAGTCTGCGACCCGGGAGACATGACCATGCTTGACGGGATTGAAATGGATGTAGTCGATATAGCGCGCGAGATCGGCATCATCGCGAATGGCATGCTCCCAATAGCGGCGCTGCCAGATTCCCTTCTCGCGTTTGGCTGAGAGGCTGCGCGAATGCTTCTGAGACTTCAGACCACGAGAGAAGCCGCTCTTGATCAAAGCCCAGCGGATCGGATAGTCGGCGTCGTCGTCTGGCAATGCCCAGACCACATGAAGATGATCAGGCAGCACGCAGATTGCGATCGTTTCGAAGGGGCGTCGTTCTTGGGCGACGCGATAGCAAGATCGGAAGCGATCGATCTGTTCGACGAGCAGATGACTCGTGCGATCTTCCAGGACGACCGTGAAGAAGAATACGCCGCCTTTGATGGACGCTCTGCGATAGTTCGGCATCATCAGCTCCATCTCGCTCTGCGGCCGGTGGGCACGTCACGACGCGCGATGCGCGCCGTGCCTTTGCCCACCCTACGAGATCATGTTCAACCGGAGTGAACACGACAGCACCTCAATGAAAATCGCGCGAGCGCGGCAGGATGCGGACGTTGCGGGGGTGGCTGACGCGCTGGGAGGGAGTGTCGAGGTGATCGCGGCGGTCGTCGTTGAGCGGCTCGGCGGGCATCGGGCCGTGCGGCACGACACCGAGACGATCGTTCGACAACAAGGCGAGATCGGCGCTGCGGTCGACCAGGCGCTCGGCGACGAGATGCACGACCTTCTCGGGGCTGCTCTGGATGCGGCCTTCGACCAGCACGAGGCGCGCGCCCATCACCTCCTTGCGGAAGGTCTCCATCACCTTCGGCCACACCACGATGTTGGCGATGCCGGTCTCGTCCTCCAGGGTCATGAACACGACGCCCTTGGCGCTGCCCGGCCGCTGCCGCACCAGCACCACGCCGGCGCAACGGACGCGGCGGCGGTCGTTGGCGTGGTTGACGTCGCGGCAGGCCAGCACGCCTTCCGTAACGAAGCGCTGGCGCAGGAACTCCATCGGGTGTCCCTTCAACGACAGGCGGATGGTCTGATAGTCCGCGACCACGTGCTCGGGCAGCGGCATCTCCGGCAGCGGCTTGGCGCCCTCGTCCGGCTGCTCGCGGGCGATCGCGGCCTCGAACAGCGGCAGCGGCACATCGTCGGGCAGCCGGCGCACGGCCCAGAGCGCGGCACGACGGTCGAGCCCGAGCGAGCGGAACGCATCGGCATCGGCCAGCAGCAGCAGCGCGCGCTTGGGCAGAGCGGTGTCGCGGGCGAAGTCTTCCAGCGAGGTGAAGGGCCCGCGGGCGCGCGCCTTGATGATGCGGTCGGCCCAGTCGTCGTCCTGGAGAAAGATGCCGGCCTGTCCCTCGCTGTCATTCCTGGGCAACGCGACAGCGTCGAGCGCTCGAAACGTATCAACGGCTTGTGAGTAAAGAACGCCTCCTTCCGCAGCGTCATTCCGGGGCGCCCGGAGGGCGAGCCCGGAATCTCGAGATTCCGGGTTCGATGCCCCGGTCAAAACAGCTTCGCTGTTTTGACTCGTCGCATCGCCCCGAAATGACGGTGGGGAGAGAGCTTGCACATCATCCTGCAATGACAATGCGGAAGCGACTTGTGCCTCGCTCCGCATCGCCTCCGACAATCGCTTGATCCGCTCCTCGTCGCGATCGATCCAGCGGAAACCGTCGATCTGGCGGAAGCCGAGGCGGACGGCGCAGTATTTGCTACCCATTTCCTCCAGCGTGTTGTCGGCGAAGCTGTGGGACACGTCGATGTTCCGGATCTCGACGCCATTCTTGCGGGCGTCGCCGACGATCTGCGCCGGTGCGTAGAAGCCCATCGGCTGCGAGTTGAGCAACGCGCAGCAGAACGCGTCGGGATGGAAGCATTTCAGCCAGGACGAGACATAGACGAGCTGGGCGAAGCTCGCGGCATGGCTTTCCGGAAAGCCGTAGGAGCCAAAACCCTTGATCTGGTCAAAGCAGTTCTTGGCAAAGGCCGGATCGTAGCCGCGCGCGATCATGTTGCCGACCATCTTCTCCTCGTAGGAGCCGATGGTGCCGACGTTGCGGAACGTCGCCATCGCGCGGCGCAGGCCGTTGGCTTCCTCCGACGAGAACTTTGCGGCCTCGATCGCGATCCGCATCGCCTGCTCCTGGAACAGCGGCACGCCGAGCGTCTTATGCAGCACCTTGTAAAGCTCGTCTTTCGGGCCGTTTGCCGGCGATGGATAGCTGACCTTTTCGAGACCGTTCCGGCGCCGCAGATACGGATGGACCATGTCGCCCTGGATTGGTCCGGGCCGGACGATCGCGACCTCGATGACGAGGTCGTAGAAGGTGCGCGGCTTCAGCCGCGGCAGCATGTTCATCTGCGCCCGGCTCTCGACCTGGAACACGCCGAGCGACTCGCCCCGCTGCAGCATTTGGTAGACTTCGTTGTCGTCCTCCGACCGGATATCGGAAAGCACGTATCGCTGGCCCTTGTGATCGGCGATCAGGTCGAAGCATTTGCGGATGCAGGTCAGCATGCCCAGCGCCAGCACGTCGACCTTCATCATGGACAACGCGTCGACGTCGTCCTTGTCCCATTCGATGAAGGTGCGGTCGTCCATCGCGGCATTGCCGATCGGCACGTAGCTGTCGAGCCGGTCCTGGGTCAGCACGTAGCCGCCGACATGCTGTGACAGGTGCCGCGGAAAGGTGATCAGCTCCGATGCCAGCTCCACGGCGCGGCGGATCATCGGATTGGTTGGATCGAGCCCGGCCTGGCGCACCTGCATGTCGGAGAGGCCGTCGCCCCAGCTGCCCCACACGGTGTCGGCGAGCACCGACGTGACGTCCTCGGTCAGGCCCAGCGCCTTGCCGACGTCGCGGATGGCGCTGCGCGGGCGATAATGGATGACGGTGGCGATGATCGCCGCGCGGTGCCGGCCGTAGCGGCGATAGACATATTGCATCACCTCCTCGCGTCGCGAATGCTCGAAATCGACGTCGATGTCGGGCGGCTCCAGCCGCTCCTTGGAGATGAAGCGCTCGAACAGCAGATCGATCTTGGTCGGATCGACCGAGGTGATGCCGAGCACGTAGCACACGGCCGAGTTCGCCGCTGAGCCGCGGCCCTGACACAGGATGCCCTGGCTGCGGGCGTAGCGGACGATGTCGTGAACCGTGAGGAAATAATGCGCGTAGTTGAGCTCGGCGATCAGCGCCAGCTCCTTGTCGAGGACTGCGCGCAGGCGGTCGTCGAGATCATCACCGAAATAGGTTTTGGCGCCGGCCCAAGTCAGGTCCTGCAGATGCCCCTGCGCGGTCTTGCCCGGCGGCACCGGCTCGTCGGGGTACTGGTATTTGAGCTGGTCGAGCGAGAAGACGATGCGGTCGGTGAAGCGGATGGTCTCGGCAATCGCACCGGGATGATCGCGGAACAGCCGCGCCATCTCGTGTCCCGGCTTGAGGTGGCGCTCGGCATTGACTTGGAGCCTTCGGCCGATGGCCTCGATCGAGGCTTTCTCGCGGATGCAGGTCAGCACGTCCTGCAGCATCCGCTGCTGGGGATGATGATACAGCACGTCATTGGTGGCGATCAGCGGCACCTTGACCGATGCGGCGAGACGCGCCAGCCGCGCCAGCCGGCGGCGGTCGTCGCCACGATAGAGCAGGCTGCCGGCGAGCCACACGCCTTCGGCGCGGCTGTCCTTCAGCCGCGTCAGGACTTCGCTGATGACAGCCTCGTCGAAGCGATGCGGCGGCATCAGCACCAGGAGCTGCCCCTCGATGAAATCAAACAGATCCTCGAAGGTCAGGCGGCAGTCGCCCTTGGCGACCTTGTCGAGATCGCTGCCGCGCTTGCCGCGGGTGAGCAGCTGGCACAGCCGGCCATAGGCCGCGCGGTCGCGCGGATAAACCAGGATGTCCGGCGTGCCGCAGCTGAAGACGAGCCGCGCGCCGTAGAGCAGCCGCGGTTTGTAGCTCAGCCGGTCATTGCCGAGCTCGCTATAGGCGCGCACGATGCCGGCCAGCGTGTTGTGGTCGGCGATGCCGATGGCTTCGAGGCCGTACACGGCGGCCTGGTGCACGTAGTCCTGCGGATGCGAGCCACCCTGCAGGAAGGAGAAGTTGGTGGTGATGCCGATCTCGGCATAGGGGACGGGGGTCATGGCGCGACCGCGCAGGCTGTTTCCGTGACAGCGCGTTGCCCGCCTCCTGCAGGTGATTTGCCCCAACGCACCGGCTTGCACAGCTGCCCACCCTCCCCTGGAGGGGGAGGGTCGACACGCGCAGAGCGCGCGGCGGGGTGGGGTGAGCCCAGCAACCGGTTGTCATTGCGCCAGCTCTTCTCAGCTGCCGGTAAGTTGGCCTCGAGGACAACGGGCAGCGCAAACGCGGATGGTCTGTCACCCCACCCCGGCTCGCATGCACGCATGCGAGCCGACCCTCCCCCTCCAGGGGAGGGTGAGCAGCGAGGTCGGCGCGGGATGTGTGCCATCTCCCCCACCCTCATGCGAACAGACCGTGCATGTACCAGGCGGGCTGTACGGGCAGGCCCTCCTGCTGATCGAGCTCGCGGTCATACAACCCGTCGCGGTAGAGCCAGAAGCGCAGGCCGTGCTCGTCCTCGACGCGGAAATAGTCGCGCGTGAGGCCCTGCCCGCCCGGCCGCCACCATTCCATGGCGATGCGCTCCGGGCCTTCGGCGCGCACCACCGCATGCGCGGCACGGCGCCAGACGAAGCGCGCAGGCGGGCCGTCCGGCACCCCGGCGATCACCTGGATCGCCTCCGGCTGCGCGAACAGCCGCAAGGGCCGCAGTGGCGGCTCGCCCTCGGTGCGCTCCGGCCAGGCGGCTGCGGTGGCAGCCGTGAGATTTGGCTGCGCCGGTAGCGGCAGCGCCGCACGTTCCGGGATGTGGGTGTCGACCGGCAGATGCACGACCACGCGTTTGCCGCCGATGCGCGCGGCGATGCGGTCGATCAGCGCCGACAGCTCGTCATTGTCGTGGACATGGGCGTCGAGATCGCGCTGCTGCTGCACCACGATCTCGCTGCGGCTCGCCGACAGCCGGATCATGTCGAAGCCGAAGCCGGGATCGAGCGGATCATTCAGGGCGTCGAGCCGCTCGCGGAACAGACGGTCGATGATTGCGGCCTCGGTGACCGGCTGGCCGGTGTCGACCGCGATGACGCGCACCAGGCCGTCGGTGCGGAAGAAGCAGGCCTCGAGCCGCCGCGCGCCCTTGCCCTGCTGTGCCATCGCCGCCACCAGCATCGCGGCGAGACTGGAGAGACTGGCCGCGATCACCGTATCGGTCGCGACCGGCTCGGCGAAGCGCTTGTCGACGATGTAGTCCGGCGGGACTTTGCGCGGGCTGATCGGCGCATCGGCCTCGCCCAGCGCCTGGGCCAGCACGCGGGTGAAGGCGACACCGAACCGCGCCGTGATCTCGTTGCGGCCGCGCGACGCGACGTCGCCGATCGTCTTCAAGCCGGCGCGGCGCAGGCCGAGCGTGATCGCCTCGCTGCCGCCAAGGGCTGCCACCGGCAGCGGCGCCACCGCGGCCGCCTCCTCGCCGTCAGGCACGATGCGGCCATGCACCTGCCGGTTCAGCGTGCGCGCACACACGGCGTTGGAGGCGATCGCTGCCGACACGGTGAGACCGTGCGCGGTCAGCGCATCGCAGAGCGACCGCATCAGTTTGGCTTCGCCGCCGAACAGATGCACGCAGCCGGTGATGTCGAGCGAAAGCCCATGCGGCGGATCCAGCGCCACCAGCGGCGTGAAGCGGTCGCACCAGTCGGCGATGCCTTCGAGCATCTTGGCGTCAGCCGCGAGGTCGGCCTCTTGGACGACGAGGTCGGGACAGACCGCGCGGGCGTTCGCCAGCGGCTGGCCGAGGCTGACGCCATGGCACGCCGCTGCCTCGTCCAGCGCATGGATCAAGAGCGCATTGGCGTCCTTGATGACGACGACCTGCGGCAGGTCGTCACGCCGATCGGCGGAGCAGTTTCGCTTGATCCGATCGATGGGCAGGCGCGGCAGCCACAGGCTGAGGATCCGCCGCCGGTTCGCTGAAACGGCACGCATCGGGGGTCCACTCCATGATCCATCGTCCGGTCTGGCCGTGACGATTGCGAATGAGCTCGGCGTCGAGACGCGGCGCGCCCCAGGCCATCCAGGGCGCCGAGGGCAGCGACGGCGCGGTGCGGACGATCCAGCGCGTCTCGGCGGTCGAAGGTTCGGGTGTGGCTGCAATGCGCAACACGAGCGCGGTCACGCCGGACTCCTGCGCGGCCAGGGTCAGCTTGCGGCTGGCGACGAGATCGAGCTTTTGCGTCTCGCCCCACACCTCCAGCATCACCCCGCCCAGCGCATCGCAGGCGAGCGCGTCGGCCGCGGTGCGCAAGCCGTGATCGAGATCGGGCGCCCGCACGATCACGATGCGGCGCGGGTCGAGGCCAAGCTCGGCGAGCCCGCTCATCGACAGCGCGCCCATCTCGCGCTCGGCGAAATCCTGCCGGATCCAGATCAGCGGGCGGCGCGCCGCGACGCGCGCGGCGAGCCCGCACAGGAAGCCGGTCGCGGCCGTCGCCTGACGGCCGGTCTCGGCGAACACCTCATGCAGCGCGCCGGTGGCCAGCCCGCCCTGCAGCACGGCGTCGGCCTCGTCATGGCCGAGCGCGACCCGGCGCAGGTCATGTGCGCCATCTCCCGCCTCGAGACGGGCAATGCGGCCGCGCAGACGCGCGAGCGTATCCATGCGTGCGCCGGTCATCCGTCGCCGCTCCTCTTCCATCCATCGTGCGGGCGCTGCCGTTGTTGCAGTTGAACCCACGACGGCCCTCTTTGTTCATGATACGTTCTAATATAAAGCTAACGCCTTCGAGAGAGTCAATCGGGATTGCCCCGGATGTGATTCAGCGAATGGAATCAAAAGGATTCAAAGGTATGGAGCTGCTCCGCAAGCTGGAGATCCTGGCCGATGCCGCCAAGTACGACGCCTCCTGCGCCTCCAGCGGTACCGAGATGCGGGATTCCCGCGACGGCAAGGGTCTCGGCTCGACCGCGCCCGGCATGGGCATCTGCCATTCCTATGCGCCGGACGGCCGCTGCATCTCGCTGCTCAAGGTTCTGCTGACAAACGCCTGCAACTACGACTGCCTGTATTGCGTCAACCGCGCCTCCTCCAACGTGCCGCGCGCGCGCTTCACGGTCGACGAGGTGGTGAAGCTCACCATCGATTTCTATCGCCGCAACTACATCGAGGGTCTGTTCCTGTCGTCCGGCATCATCCGCAGCCCGGACTACACCATGGAGCAGGTCGTGAGCGTGGCGCGCAAATTGCGCGAGGAGCATCGCTTCCGTGGCTACATTCATCTGAAGACGATTCCGGAGGCTGACGAGGCGCTGATCGCCGAGGCTGGCCGCTATGCCGACCGGCTCAGCATCAACATCGAGACGCCGCTGGAGGCGAGCCTCACCAGGCTGGCGCCGGAGAAGGACCAGCGCGCCATCCGCCGCACCATGGGCCGTCTCCGGCTCAAGCTCGACGAGACGGTGGAAGCCAAGAAGACGGTGCGGAAGGCGCGGCCGCCGCGCTTTGCCCCTGCAGGCCAGAGCACGCAGATGATCGTCGGCGCCGACGACGCCAACGACCGCGTCATCCTGTCGACCTCGGCCAATCTCTACGGCGCCTACAAGCTCAAGCGCGTCTATTACTCCGCCTTCAGCCCGATCCCCGATGCAAGCCGCGCGCTGCCGCTGCAGGCGCCGCCCTTGGTGCGCGAGCACCGGCTGTACCAGGCCGACTGGCTGATGCGGTTCTACGGCTTCGACGCCGATGAAATCGTCGAGGAAGGCGAAGGCATGCTGCCGCTCGACATCGACCCCAAGCTCGCCTGGGCGCTGCGCCACCGCGACCGCTTCCCGCTCGACATCAACACAGCAAGCCGCGAGGAGCTGTTGCGCGTGCCCGGCTTCGGCACCCGCACGGTGGAGCGCATCCTCGCGACCCGCCGCACCACCACGATCCGCTTTGCGGATCTGGCCCAGCTCAACGTCATCAGGAACAAGGCGCTGCCGTTCATCGTTCTCTCCGACCACCGGCCACAGCCGTCCCTGCTCGACGGCGCCGCGCTGGCGGCCCGGCTGCGGCCGAAACCGCAGCAGCTGGGATTTGGATTCTAACGGAAGCCGTCATCGCGAGCGCAGCGAAGCGATCCAGGGCCGCACGAGAAGTCTGGATTGCGTCGCTTCGCTCGCAATGACGTGAGGAGAGAAATGCACGTCGTAACCCTCGACAACGACACTGATTTCGACGGCTGGCGCCGGGCAGCGCGGGCGCTGGCGATGAACGACGTCAAGCCGGCCGAGGTGAGCTGGCGCGTCAAGGGCGCGGAGGCCGATCTGTTCGACGATGAAGCCGAGACGACGCTGCCGGAGGTGCCGGAGGGCGCGTTCTCGGTGCCGGCGAGCTTCATGGAGCTCGCGGAGAGCGCGATCCTGCACAGTGACCCCAACCGCTTCACCCTGCTCTATCGGCTGCTGTGGCGTCTCAGGACCAATCACGACCTGATGGAGATCGCGACCGATCCCGACGTCGCGCAGGCCAACGCGCTGGCGCGAGCGGTGCGCCGCGACGTCCACAAGATGCATGCCTTCGTCCGCTTCCGCGAGGTCGGCCGCGAGCGCGAGACGCGCTACGTCGCCTGGTTCGAGCCGGAGCACCACATCGTCGAACGCGCCGCGCCGTTCTTCGCCCGCCGCTTCGCCGACATGCCGTGGTCGATCCTGACGCCCGAACTCTGTGCGCATTGGGACGGCAGCCGCGTCAGCTTCACGCCCGGTGTGAGCAAGGCTGACGCGCCATCCGAAGACCGGCTCGAGGAGGTGTGGCTGCGCTATTACGCCAGCATTTTCAATCCGGCACGGCTGAAAGTGAAGGCGATGGAAAAGGAGATGCCGAAGAAATACTGGCAGAACCTGCCCGAGGCGAAGCTCATCCAGCCGCTGATCGCGGCCGCCTCCCGGCGCACCACGGAGATGATCGCCGAGCCCGGCACCTCACCGCACAAGCCGCAGAAACGCGTCGAGGAGAGCGAGATGACCCGCAAGCCAACCACACACGCGCATGCTGCTGAGACCTCACGTGATGTCGAGTCCACCGATCTCGAGACCTTGCGTGAAGAAGCCGCCGGCTGCCGCGCCTGCCCGCTGTGGAAGGACGCCACGCAAACCGTGTTCGGCGAAGGCCCCGCGCATGCGCCGCTGATGCTGGTCGGCGAGCAGCCCGGCGACAAGGAGGACCTCACCGGCCATCCCTTCGTCGGTCCCGCCGGCCAGATGCTCGACCGCGCGCTGGCCGAGGCCGGCATCGACCGCAGCAAGGTCTACGTCACCAATGCGGTGAAGCACTTCAAGTTCGTGCCCCGCGGCAAGATCCGGCTGCACCAGAAGCCGAACACGCCGGAGATCAAGGCCTGCCGGCAATGGTACGAGCGCGAGCTCGCCACCGTGCGTCCGGCCCTGGTCGTGGCGCTGGGCGCCACCGCGGCGCAGTCCGTGCTCGGCAAGATCACGCCGGTCAACAAGAGCCGCGGCCATGTCGTCGACCTCGCAGACGGCCCCAAGGCGATGGTGACGGTGCACCCGTCCTACCTGCTGCGGCTGCCGGATGCCCACGCCAAGGCGCGGGAGTATGAGCGCTTCGTCGAAGACCTGAAGATCGCCGCCGCCGCGATCAAGCGCGCCGCGCACGCGGCGTGAGGCTGCCCCCAACCGGCCCTTACTTGATCGCCAGGAAGCCCTCGAAGCAGACGTGCTTGTAGATCGTCATCGTGTCCACGAACCCGGCCCGCCGCAGCATGTCGAGATTGCCCTGGGTCGAGAACGGTTCCAGCACGCCCTTGAGGCTGCTGGCCTTGCCCAGCACCTCGTCCGGCGAGTAGCCGTTGTCGAGCTTGTAGTCGATATAGACCGACGTCATGATGTCCTGGAACCGCGCGTCCGGCGCCCTGACCTTCTCGAAGAACAGGAACGCGCCTCCCCAATTGAGCGACCGATAGATCGCATCGATCAGGGTCTGGCGATAGCGCGGCGGCACGAACTGCACGGTGTAGTACGACACGATGAAGTCGCTCGCCTCGTAGCCGACCTCGCAGGCATCGGCCGCCAGGTATTCCACGTTCGCCACATCCCTGCTGTGCGCCCGCGCGTAATCGATCATGGCCCGCTCGGTATCGATGCCGATCCAGCGCGTGCCGTGCGGATGGCGCTTGGCGAGTTGCCGAAGCAGCGTCCCCGTCGACGTTCCGATTTCATAGGCGACGGAATCCCGCTTCACGAAGAAATCGCTGACCTGCTCGACCAGCTTGTGGCCGGCTTCGTAGTTCGGAACCGACCTCGCGACGTGGAGATCGAAGTGCTGAGGCGTGTCGCCGCCGAAGCTCCAGCCGGCACGCGCGGCGCGGATGCCGTCACCGGTCGCGTTGTCCCGCTCGAGGGTTGCTTGCCCAGACACAACCATGACGTTCCTCCCTGGTCGACGACGTGTTGAAACTCCCGATCTAACCGTATTGAAGCGCGCGCTCCGTCACTTTCGGCGACAACGCGTCCTTGACGGCCGGACTGAAGAACAGCGACAGCATCTCATCCTCGAACAGCCGGCCGAGCTCCGAAAGCCGCAGCCCCGCATGGCCGTCGCCGTCGCGATACGCTTCCAGGGCGCCGACGCTGCTCAGCCTGGCAACGAGCTTGTCATAATGGGCGGACAGCTCCCGGTTGTCGGCGCGCATGGCACGGCGATCGGCATCCTCGACCCGGCCGGTCCGGAGCCCTGTGGCATAGGACGTCGCCAGCAATTCCTGCCGGTCGACGGCGCGCCCCGCCGTGATCGGACTGTTGCCAGCAAGGACGGTTTCGACATAGGCGCGCACGTCGGGAACATTGCGGAAGACGTAGCCGCTCTTCGCGGCCCCGGCACTGACATGCGAATACGCGCCCGCACCGATCCCGAGAAGATCCCGTGATGGCGAGGTCCGGATCGTCTTGAACGGGTCGGCATAGCGGCGCGCGCGCACGAAGCGGTTGCCGTCGGTCAGGTCATATCCGAGCGCCGCCATCTCCTGCCAGATCAGCATGCGTCCGAACAAGGTCGCGAACTCGCTCTCGAAGCTCGCCTGCTTCAGGTCGGATTTGAGCCAGTGTCCCTGGGGGCGATCGGCAAACCGAGCGTGATACCAGGTGAGGTGCGGGGGCCGGATCTCGGCGACCATCGCCAAATTGTTCCAGGTCTCGGACGGCGACCCCTTGTACAACCCCTGGATCAGGTCGAGATTCCAGTTCTCGAAGATGTCGGCGACGATCGAGCACGCGAGAAGTGGAACGTCCCGCTTGTAGCCGCGCGCGGCATATTTGAGCACGGTATCGTCGAACGATTGCACGCCGAAACTGAGGCGCGTGACGCCCTGCTGCTTCAGAGAGCGCAGCTTCTGCTCTCCCTCGGGCGCGGTGATCGTGAGCGGGCTGCCCTCGATGCAGATCTCGGCGCCGGGCCGCACGTCGAACGTATCGCGGATCGTCGCGATCAGATCCGTCAATGCGTCCTCATCGAGAACGAGCGGTGTGCCGCCCCCGATATAGATCGACGACACCACCGTTCCGGATCGGCGCAGCTGCGGCTCCCAGGCCGCCAGCTCGCGCTTGAGCGCATCGAGGTAGCGAACGACCTTGTCGTCGTCCGTGGCGGACTTGCTGTTCCGTCCGGCGTAGTGCTCGACCGTATAGTGACAGAACGTGCAGCGCGTCTCGCAGAACGCGATGTGCACGTAGAGGCTGATCTCGCGGCCCCAGTCGATCCCCCGCTCCAGGCAGGACGGATCGAGCGGCGTCAGCGAGTTGATCGGCGGATAGATGGCCACCGAATGCGAGCCGCCCAGGACCGTCCGGCTGATACCCACGCCGGCGGCGTGGAGCGCGGGAAGGACGAGCGGAATTCCAAGCCGATGCAACGACGCGCGGGCTCGTTCGAAGGCGGTTTCTTGCGATCGCATCTGAGCACCTCGAGCAATCAACTCAATGAAAACGAACGTCAATTTCGTTGCGCAATGATCGTCAGGTAAACGTCGGCACGCGTATCCGGATTCTCGTCCTGTCTGTACGTCACGTCGAAGGGATTGATCAGCCGCGGCATGTATTGCTTGCGCCACAGCGTGGCGTTCTCGCCCACCAGCGACGGCACGATCTGCCCCCATATGCGCTCGGTCACGATCGTCAGCTCCGGCTGCGCGAAGGCTTCGCGCATCCAGGCATAGATCCTGGCGTACTGCACCCAGGGCTGCGCCAGGGCCGACAGCTGCAGCTGGACCAGCCGATGCGTCGCCGCGATGCGGCCTCCGGGACGGACGACCCTGGCCATTTCCCTGACCATGACGGGTCCCATCCCGAGCTCCCAGATGCCGCCGGTCCACTCGTTGACGGCAGCGTCGGCGGTGGCGTCGGGCAGCGGAATGCGCTGCGCGAGGCCGGGACGAAATTGCAGATTGGTGATGTCCCGCTCGCATGCGAAGCGACGAGCCCGATCACTCAGACAGCGGAACATCTCGATGGAGATGACCAGTCCGTCCCTGCCGACGGCGGGCGAAAGCCGCCTCGCAACGCGACCGAGGCCGCCGCACACGTCGACCACGATGCTGCCGGGCTGGAGCTTCAGCAGCTCCGGATGATTGGGCAGCAGGTCATCCCCGGCACGGACCAGCTTGTCTTCGACTTCGGGCGTCTGGCTCCAGCTATTGTCGTTTTCGCAAGACTTGAGCAGAGGCAGGCGCCAGCGCAGATATGACCGCCGAAAACGATCGGCGAGTTCGAGACCAGGACCGGACGGCAGACTCGTCGCCGTGTTTCCGAGCAGCACCTCATCGCTCGGCAGGTTCTGGATCAGAACATCTCCGAACTCGTTCTCGATGATGCTCAGCGCGTCGAAGACGCGGGCAAAGTCGTCGTCGCCGGCATCGCCATCCAGCCATAGCGTCCGCACGTCCAGAACGAGCCGGAGGCCGGAGATGAACCTGGATGCTGCCCAGCCGAGCATCCGGCTTCGCGCCGCCTCGTCGCAGATCGATTGATCCGGCGCCATCAGCACATGCACGGGAATGCAGGCCCGGACGATCTCGTCGAGCCCTGCGATCGGACGATCGGGGACGGGCCAGGCCACGTCCTCGACAGTCACCGACGCGTCCAGATGCAGCAGCGACTGGCGCAATTGGTGATCGGCGACCAGATCGCACGTCTGCACCACCGTCTGGTGCATCCGCAATGCACCGCCCTGCCGCAACCTTGCCAGTCGATCGAAGCATTTGCGATGGTCCGACAACCTCGAGCAACGCAGCAGAACTTCCGGGGGAAGCGGCTCAGCGCTCAGGCGCTCGGTCAGCTGCTCGATCGATTCCAGAGTATCCAGATCGACGACAATGGACCGGCGCAGCATCGGCTCTCGCATCTGCCATGCCTTGCGCCGAAGAAGCGCGAGCTGTTGCGCCGATGGCGTTTCAGCCGAGGTGACATGCATGAAGCCCTGGCCGTGCAGGGACGCCAGCATCTTGTCGATCATCCCTTGATCGTCATATTGCGCCCGCAGCGCGGCAAGCCTGATCGGCCGCGGCATCAGCGTCGTCACGAAATCGAGCAGACCATCGCCGGGCGGCACGACCATCCCCGCATCGAAATGGCCGTGGCTCAACAAATGATGGCCCGAAACTGTAGCGTCCACCACCTCGACGGCCGGATCCAGCATGACGAAGGTATCGTCTGACAGCCGGCCGGGAAGGCTGTCGGGAGCAGAACGCAAGGGCTTTTCAAGCGGTCTCATGGGACTGGCGCCCATTCAATGCGCGACTGAACTGAACGGTCGGTGCAGCCCTCCATCGTCAGGATGTTTCCCGATGCTAGCCCGTCCGCCCCGCTCGTCAGGACGCCCAATTCCATCAGCGATCCGACCACGGCCTGCACGTCGTCACGCGAGAGATCGCGCATTTCCAGAGCCAACTCGTCAACGGTCCGCGGCGTGCCGAGCAGGTCGAACGCCCGGGCCCCCCGCTCCGACAGTTCTGCATATTCATGCGCTAGCTCGGGCCCCGGGAAATACACCAGCCAATGGCGCGACGAGGCCTCGAGATCGTCGGACGGATCGAACTCGAATGGGTCCTCGATCCAGGGCGTGAGATCGCAGGATGACGAAACCACGACCGCAGCCGGATTGCGACGGACGCGAGCCGCCTCACCCTCGCTGCGCGCCGCCACGCCCGCGTGGCGGGCCGCGTCGACGGGCCACGCCGGCGGCGCCGACCGGCCGAGCCTGCGCGCCAAGGCGATCGTCGCGTCATCAATCGCCATGACATCCTGATGGGCGCGGGACGCAAATTCCGGAAGCCTGGTCAGATAGGCGACGAAGCCGGCCGCACAGCGCCAGAAATTCGGTCCGTCGTCCGGATAGCCGGTCGATCTGACGAAATCCTCGGCCACAATATCGACGTCGCGACCGCTCATGTTCAGAAGGCGGCGTGTCAGCGGCACCAGATCGAGCGCCCCCAACGCATTCCTGACGAGTCCGCGCCGGTACATGCCGATATTGGCGTTCGTGGCCGCCGGCGTGCCCGCGTAGTCGGTGACGATCGCTCTCTCCTCCACGGAGAGGCCATCCGGATCTGCGGTTCGCGCGTCGGATCGGGTGATCCATGTGACGAGACCATCGTCTCTCAACACGCGACGCCAAGTGCTCCATACCAGCTCGGCATTCATCACGCGGCCTCGCTGCGGGTGGTACGGCGGCTCGCCGGTCCATAGGCGCGATCCCAGGCATTCCGCGCCCGCTCCAGGTCGGAGAGGATCAAGTCAGTGGTGCGGTCCGTATCGACCCGCTCCCCCGCGCAATAGAGGGATTGCGTCTCGTATTCGAGGATGACGGCCCCGGGGCGCGCCCGCGCCAGAACGTCATCGAGAAGGTCCCACACCTCTTCGGTGACCTGCGTGTCGTGAAGATCGTGATATTGGCCACCGATCCAACGCCCGCCTGCGAGGTGGATGGAGACGATGCGCTCGGACGGGATCGTCGCCAGGAAGCGTTGAATGGAGTAGCCGCGTGAGCCGTGGTTCTGCGCATTCGCATACAGATTGTGAAGATCGAGATGCAGATAGGTCCCCGATAGTTCCAGGATTGCCGCGAGGAACTCTTCCTCGGGCATCTCGCTGCCGGGACAGGTCCGATAATAGGCTGCGTTTTCGTGCGCGAGCGGGACGCCATAGAGCGCCTGCAGCGTGCGCGCCCGCTCGGCGAGCCGCACGACCTCCGCGCGAGAAAACTGCAGCGGACTGCTCCACACATCCGCCCAGGACGCATCGCTGTAGAAGCAGTGATTGGCAACACAGGCCACGCCGAACTTCCTGGCCAGCGGCACGTGTCGGCGCACCGCGGCTGTCGCCGTCAGATCCTCGAAGCCGAAATCTCCGCCATAGTTCGAATGTCCGAGCAGCGGAAACTTGCCTGAGACATCACGGACGAGTTCGATGGCACGGGGAGACAACACCCCCGGGCCATCGAGGGGGCTCATGATCGAGTCGAACAGGATTTCGAGCGCATCAAGCGGCTGGTCGAGGAAGGGAAACCAGCCGATCAGTTCCGGGTTGAATTGGAGTCCCACTCCAAGACGCGGAAAGCTCATAGGTCTCATCTCCGACCAGCCCGACCACGCCGGCTCAGCCAGCGCGCCGGGATTTCTTGCAGGAGATCTGCTTCAGGAGGCAGCACACTTTGCGGCTGTGGCCGCACAGCGCGCCGCAGTTGCTGCGCATCGCGCAGCGGTGGCCGCACACCGTGCCGACGCCGCCTTAGCCTGGGCATGCGCTGCCGTTGCAGCGCACTTGGCCGAGTTTGCCGCGCATTGCGCCGCAGTTGCCGCACACTTGGCCGCGGCCGCAGCCGCTTCCTTCACGGAGAGCTTCTTGACGTCCATGGGGGTTCTCCATCTGTGGAATCGAACTGGTGAACAAGGAAATTTCAGACAGGCAATGAACGCTCGATCACGAGCAGTGAGCAGAAACGCGAATGACTATAACTTACTCGCTTTTGTTGTAAATACCTTAGGTTGTGTCTTTGAAAACACTTGCCTGTTACGACAGTGACGCTGGCGGAAATTTATTTCAGCTCCGCAGACGGGCGCGCGTCGTCAGCTGCGCATCGCGTGACGCGCGCCGATACAGATCATCGTTGCAGCGATGCCTGTCGTTGGGACGTGAGGAGAATTCGTAACAAACAAGCCGCACGATCGATGCAGGCGGATCGAATCAATACGCGCTGCGCCTGTCAGCGCCAGAGGCGGCAAAATAACAAACAGGCGCCCCATCCATAAGACAGGGGCGCCGACTCCGGTCGGCGCCCCTGTCTTATGGATCAGTTCATCTGAGATGGCTGGGCCGCGGCTCACGCCGCCAGCGTGTTCTCCACCACCTTGATGAAGAACGAGGTGCCGTAGACGATCGCCTCGTCGTTGAAGTTGTAGGCGGGATGATGCAGGCCGGCGCTGTCGCCGTTGCCGACGAAGATGAAGGCGCCGGGACGAGCTTCGAGCATATAGGCGAAGTCCTCGCCGCCCATCATCGGCGGCATCTCGTGCACGTTGGCGTCGCCCGCGACCTCCTTGGCGGCGCGGATCGCGATCTCGGTCTGCTCGGCGTGATTGATGACGACGGGATAGCCGCGCGCATAGTTCAGGTCGATCTTGGCGCCGGTCATCTGGGCGACGCCGGTCACGACCTCGCGCACGCGCTTCTCCATCAGCTCGCGCACCTTCGGCGTCAGCGTCCGCACCGTGCCGCGCAGCACCGCGCTCTGCGGAATCACGTTGCGGGCGTTGCCGGCGTGGAACTCGCAGATCGACAGCACCGCGGCCTCCAGCGGATCGACGCTGCGCGACACGATCTGCTGCAGCGCCGTGACGAGCTGGGCGCCGACGAGAAGAGAGTCGATGCAATTATGCGGCTTGGCGGCGTGACCGCCATGGCCCTCGATGGTGATGTCGACCGCGTCGGTCGATGCCATCAGCGCCCCCTGGCGGATGGCGAACGCGCCGACTGGCAGGCCGGGGCCGTTGTGCATGCCGTAGACCTGATCGATCTTGAAGCGGTCGATCAGCCCGTCCTTGATCATCGCGTCCGCACCGCCACCGCCCTCCTCGGCCGGCTGGAAGATTACGGCGACCTCGCCCGCGAAATTGCGGGTCTCGGCGAGATAGCGTGCCGCGCCGAGCAGCATCGCGGTGTGGCCGTCATGGCCGCAGGCATGCATCATGCCCGGGGTCTTCGAGGCATAGGGCAGCCCGGTCGCCTCCTCGATCGGCAGCGCGTCCATGTCGGCGCGCAGTCCGAGCACCCTCACCTCGCCATGGCCGGGCTTGCGGCCCTTGATGACGCCGACCACGCCGGTCTTGCCGAGGCCCGTCGCGACCTCGTCACAGCCGAACTCACGCAGCCGCTCGGCGACGAAGGCCGCCGTCCGGTGCACGTCGTAGAGCAGCTCCGGATGCGAATGGATATCCCGCCTCCAGGCCTGGATATCGGGCTGCAGATCGGCGACGCGGTTGACGATGGGCATGGGGAATCTCGTAACTCCAATGGGACTTTGCGCCTGTTTAGCATGCAAAAGCCGCACCGCCCAAGATAAGGGCTGCGCCCGTCTCATGGCTCGGTCAACCAGCCATGAACGTGGCGCTTGTCCGGGCCCGTCCGGGCTGACTAAAAGCCTAGCAATGATGGGAAGGGAATGCCGATGCCGAGACAGCTCGAGGGGGATTTCGACTATATCGTGGTGGGCGCCGGCACTGCCGGCTGCATCCTCGCCAACCGGCTGTCGGCCGATCCGAACAGCCGCGTCCTGATTCTCGAGGCCGGCGGCAACGACAATTGGATCTGGTTCCATATTCCGGTCGGCTACCTCTTCGCGATCGGCAATCCACGCTCCGACTGGATGTTCCGCACCGAGGCCGAGCCGGGCCTGAACGGCCGCTCGCTGGCCTACCCCCGCGGCAAGGTGATCGGCGGCTGCTCGGCGATCAATGCCATGATCTCGATGCGCGGCCAGGCCGCCGACTACGACCATTGGCGCCAGCTCGGTCTCGCCGGTTGGAGCTATGCCGACGTGCTCCCGGTGTTCAAACGGCTGGAGGATCATTTTCTCGGCGAGAGCGAGCATCACGGCACAGGCGGCGGCTGGCGCATCGAGGCGCCCCGGCTGTCCTGGGCGGTGCTGGACGCGGTCGGCGACGCCGCCGAGCAGATGGGCATCCGCCGCATCCCCGACTTCAATACCGGCGACAATGAAGGCATCAGCTATTTCCACGTCAACCAGAAGCGCGGCCGGCGCTGGTCCTCCGCGCGGGGCTTCCTCAAGCCGGCGCTGAAGCGGCCTAACCTGCGGCTCGAAACCAACGTCCTCGTCGACCGCCTGATCGTCGAGAACGGCCGTGCCACAGGCGTGCGCTTCCAGCAGAATGGTGAGACCATCGAGGCGCGCACCAAGGGCGAGGTGATCCTCAGCGCCGGCTCGATCGGCTCGGTGCAGGTGCTGCAGCGCTCCGGCATCGGCCCGGCCGAGTGGCTCGGCGAGCTCGGCATCGACGTCGTCCTCGACAAGCCAGGCGTGGGGCGCAACCTGCAGGACCACCTGCAACAGCGCGCGATCTACAAGGTCACGGGCGTGAAGACGCTGAACGAGACCTACTACTCGCTGGTCCGCCGCGGCCTGATGGGGCTCGACTATGCGTTCCGGCGCCGCGGGCCGCTGACCATGGCGCCGTCGCAGCTCGGTATCTTCACGCGCTCGGACCCGAGGCGCGACCGCGCCAACATCCAGTTTCACGTGCAGCCGCTGTCGCTCGACAAGTTCGGCGATCCCCTGCATCGTTTTCCCGCGATCACCGTCAGCGCCTGCAACCTCCGCCCGACCTCGCGCGGCACCGTTCGCATCCGCTCCGCCAGGATCGACGAAGCGCCGTCGATCGCGCCGAACTATCTGGCGACCGAGGACGACCGCCAGGTCGCGGCCGATGCCATCCGCGTCACGCGCCGGCTGATGAAGCAGAATGCGCTTGCGGCCTACAGGCCGCAGGAATATCTGCCCGGCCCGTCGGTCGGCGATGACGACGCCGCGCTGGCCAAGGCCGCCGGCGACATCGGCACCACGATCTTCCATCCCGTCGGCACCGCCAGGATGGGCACCGCAGACGATCCGATGGCGGTCGTCGACGAGCGGCTGCGCTTCCGCGGCATCGAACGGCTGCGCGTCGCCGATGCCTCGATCATGCCGACCATCACGTCAGGCAACACCAACACGCCGACGGCGATGATCGCGGAGAAGGCGGCGTCGATGATCTTGGAGGATGGGCGCTAGGCGCTCACGTCCGACTCCTCATTCCCGTCATTGCGAACGCAGCGAAGCAATCCAGGGTCCCGACCCCACTCTGGATTGCTTCTTCGCCTTGGGCTCCTCGCAATGATGCGGGAATCGTAGGGTGGGCAAAGCGGCGCCGAAGGCGGCGCGTGCCCACCGTCGTGCGGCAGACTCGGCGGCACGGCGGCGGGCACGGCGCCACTAATATCTCGGATGTCAGAGAGCACGGCATCGCCTTTGCCCACCCTACGCATCGCCGCATGCTGACCTAGATGATCCGCGCCACCAGCGGAACCCGGCGCAACAGTGCTGCTGCGAGCCAGCTCACCGACAGCGTGCCGATCAGCACGATCGCGAACTTCACGGCGGCCGGCCACGCCGGGTCGTAGACCAGATATTGCAGCCATAGCAGCGGCAGGAAGTGCAGCAGGTAGATGCCGTAGGCGGAGGGCTGGACGCGATCCATCAGCGCCAGCGGCGCCTTTGCCCAGCGCTGAAAGAAGGTCGGCACGGCGAACGCCATCGCAGCACAGAAGCTCGCGACCGCCATGCCATAGGCCGTGCGCCACCACAACGGCGGTGAATCGAAATCGGCGATCCAGTTGTGATGCGCGTAGGCCAGCAACAGGATCGCGCCGTAGCAGCTGTAGGAAAGACCGAACCAGATCCACCAGCGCCGGACCAGTGCGCCATCGGCCGCGAACGGCCCCGCCCGCAGCCCGGCGGCACCGATCGCGATGCCGGCGACGAAGAAGGTCGGGTAGAGCAGCACCCGGCTCGCCTGCAGCGGCAGCGGAAAATGTCCGGGCATGAACCAGAATCCGTCACCGAAGCCGAGATGCGGCGGCAGATAGGCCAGGTTGGCGATGACGAGGAAGATCAGGAAGCCAGTGAGCGGATAGTGCCGCAACGTTCCGGCCCAGCGCCCGAATGCGCCGACCGCCTGCGGTGCCAGGACGCAGACGAGCGCAGCCAGTATATCAAACCCCAGCAGCACGCCGAGAAACCAGGCCGAGCCGGACGGCCACGGCCCCTCGATGATCATCCGCCACCACACCGCGCTGAACTGATCCTCGGCCACATCGTAACGGTAGTAGGCGATCGGCATGATCACGAAGATCGAAACGATATAGGGCACGCCGAGCCGCAGCGCGCGGCGCCCGACATAGTCCGACGCTCCTCTGCCCGCCAGACTCGCCGGCACGAACAGGCCGGAGATGAGGAACATGCACGACATGAAGTAGCTGTCGTTGAACAGCGCGACCAGATCGAATCCGAGCCAGTGCATGCGGTCGCCGCCCTGGCCGAAATCGGTGTAGTTGATCGCGGAGTGATAGAGCACGACCGAGAGCGTGATGAAGGTCCTGGCGCGGTCGAGCGCCACGATCCGATCGCGCGACGTCTCGGTTCGTTGCAGGGTCGGGGTCACGCGCTCATGCATCGACGTCGCATCCGGTCCATCAGCCGCTCATATCTTTCGCGCGGCCCTGCGCCACATCCTGCGTGAACAGGTGAGCCGTCGGCCATTGCCGGCATGATCACGAACACGTCATCGCTTTTGGATCGCGAGAAGCCGGGAATAAACCCGGGCCACCACCGCTCTTCTCACCCGCAAGCTCGATGACGGGCAACGGGAGATGACGATGAGCCTTGGTGATCATGACGAGAGCGGCGTCAGCCGCCGCAAGGTGCTGGAGTGCATGACATGGGCGGGCACGGGCGTGCTCTGGACGCTGTCGGGCGGCGTGCCACGCTCGCTCGGCCTGGTCGACGCGGCGCGGGCGGCCGAGCAGCCCGCCTCCGGCCTGACCTTCCTGCAGATCAGCGACAGCCATGTCGGCTTCGACAAGCCGGCCAATCCCAACGCGATCGGGACGTTGGAAGAGGCCGTAAATCGCATCAAGGCGATGCCGGTGAAGCCGGCCTTCATGATCCATACCGGCGACATCTCGCATCTGTCGAAGGCGGCCGAGTTCGACGATGCCGACCGCATCATCTCGCAATCCCGGCTCGACGTGCACTACGTGCCGGGTGAGCACGACTTCCTCGACGAGGACGTCAAGCTCTACAAGGAGCGCTACGGCAAGGGCAGCCGCGGCGCCGGCTGGTATTCGTTCGACGCCAATGGCGTGCACTTCATCGGCCTCGTCAACGTGGTCGATCTCAAGGCCGGCGGGCTCGGCAATCTCGGCGCCGAGCAGCTTGCCTGGCTGGAGCAGGATCTCAAGGGCCGCTCCAGATCCACGCCGATCGTGGTGTTCGCGCACATCCCGCTGTGGACGGTGTATCCGCAATGGGGCTGGGGCACCGAGGATGGCGGCCGCGCGCTCGACACCCTGAAGGGGTTCGGCTCGGTGACGGTGCTGAACGGCCATATCCACCAGGTGATGCAGAAGGTCGAAGGCAACGTCACCTTCCACACCGCGCGCTCGACCGCGTTCCCGCAACCGGCGCCGGGCACGGCGCCCTCGCCCGGCCCGATGAAGGTCGAGGACGCAAGGCTGCGCAGCCTGCTCGGCATCGCCAGCATCGATTTCAAGGTCGGTGACGAGCGCCTCGCCATCATCGATACGCCGCTTGCGGGCTGAGGGACGAAAACGCGATGATCCAGCTTGTTCTTCGCGGTGCCGGCTTGGCCGCCGTACTGCTTGTTTGCGCCACGCCGGCGCGCGCCGAGACCATCAAGGTCACGATCGACAATTTCACCTTCACCCCGGCTGCGCTGACGGTGAAGGTCGGCGACACGGTGACCTGGACCAACCATGACGACATCCCGCACACGGTGGTGTCGGCCGGGAAATACAGGTCGAAGACGCTCGATACCGACGACAGCTTCTCCTTCACCTTCGCAGCCGCCGGCGACTACAAATATTTCTGCTCGCTGCATCCGCACATGACGGGACTGGTCAAGGTTGAGTAGCATCGCGAACCAGGGCATGAGCATCGTCACATGGACCGGTCGGCGGCGCAGCGCCGGCCGCGCCGTGCGACCGCGAACCGAGCCGGAGACCACGCCGGTGACAACAGCCAATGACGATCCCGAGAGGGCGCGACGCTTCCGCGAGGCGGCGCTGCCCTATCTCGACGACGTCTACACCCTGGCGCGCTATCTCCTGCGCAACCCTGCCGATGCCGAGGATGCCGTCCAAGAATGCTACCTGCGTGCGCTGAAGCATTTCGACACTTACCGTGGCCCGGCGATGAAGCCGTGGCTGTTCGCGATCCTGCGCAACGTCTGCCACGCCGAATTCGCGCGCCGCGCCGGCGCGCCGGCCAAGGCGCTCGACGACGCGCCGGAAGCGGCCGAGCAGCCCCCGCTGTGGCAGGAGAGCGCCGAGACGCCGGAAGGCGCCGTATTGCGGGAACGTGATGCCTCGGCGATCCGCCGGCTGATCGACACGCTGGCCGAGCCGTTTCGCGAGACCTTCGTCATGCGCGAGGTCAACAATCTGTCCTATCGCGAGATCGCGGCGGCGGCCGGCGTGCCGGTCGGCACCGTGATGTCGCGCCTCGCCCGCGCCCGCGCGATGCTGCGCGCCGCCTGGCTCGCGCGGGAGGAGCCACAACGATGACCTGCGATGAAGCCGAGATCCTGATCCACGCGCTGGCCGATGGCGAGCTCGACGCCGGCCACGCGCGCGAGGTCGAAGCCCATGTTGCGAGCTGCCCGCGCTGCGCCGCGGAGCTTGCTGCAATCCGGCAGATGAAGCAGATGCTCGCCGGCACCGACCTCAGCTACAAGGCGTCCCCTGCCTTGCGCCAGCGGATCGAAGCCACCCTGCCGCCGGCCGATGCGGCCTCCATCACCCCGCTCGCTGCAGTGCCGAGCCGACGCACGCTGCTGCGAGGCTTCGCCCTGGGCTCGGCGGTGTCGGCGCTGGCCGCCACCGGCCTCGTCGCCATCGTGCTGCGCAATGACGACCAGCAGCGGATCGAGGCCGAGATCGTCTCGGCGCATCTGCGCTCGCTGCAGGCCGGCCACCTCACCGACGTCATCTCGACCGATCAGCACACCGTCAAGCCCTGGTTCAACGGCAAGCTCGACGTCGCGCCTCCGGTGATCGACCTCACCGCACAAGGCTTCACGTTGATCGGCGGGCGGCTCGACTACGTCGACGCACGCGCGATCGGCGCCGTGGTCTATCGCCGCCGCCAGCACGTCATCAACCTGTTCGTGGCGCAGACCGCGTCTACCGAGCGCCGCGCCGCACGGATGGACACCGTCCAGGGCTTCAACATTCGCTCTTGGCGCGACCGCGGCCTGAGCTATTGGGCGGTCAGCGATATCGGCGCCGACGAACTCAACGAGTTCGGCGAGCGGTTCGAGCGCGCGATGGGTGCGAACAAGGAGGGATGACGCGCTCTCGCGCTTCAGTCATTGCGAGCGAAGCGTGCCCACGGTCTGTCCGGAGACGAACTGAAACGGTGGGCACGGCGCTACGCGCCTTTGCCCACCCGATGCGAACATCACGCCGATTTGCGGATCGCGTTGTCGACCAGGGTCTTGCCGAGCGACCAGATCGCGCCGGGGACTTTGTGGCTCTGCGCGATGACGTCGTCGAAGGCGCGCTCGATCCAGGCGCAGTCCTCTTCGGTGATGGTCAGCGGCGGCAGCAGCTTGATCGTGTGCAGGCCATGGCCGGCGACCTGGGTCAGGATCTTGTGATCCTTGAACAGCGGCACCGTGATGAGCTGGCAGAACAGGCCCTTGTTGGCGCTCTCCAGCATGGTCCAGGAGGCCTTGAGGCGCAGCGATTTCGGCGGACCGAACTCGACGCCGATCATCAGTCCCTTGCCGCGCACTTCCTTGAGCAGCTCGTAGCCCGGCACCATCCGCGTCAGCGCCAGCCGCAGCTCGGCGCCGCGCTTGGCGGCGGCCTCGACCAGCTTCTCGGCCTTCATCACCTCGAGCGTGGCAATGCCAGCGGCCATCGCGAGGTCGTTCTTGGCGAAGGTCGAGCCGTGCACCACGGCGCGGTCCATGCGGTTGAATATCTTGTCGAAGATCTGCTTGCGCGTCAGCAGTGCGCCGACCGGGACATGGCCGCCGGACAACGCCTTCGACAGCAGCACCATGTCGGGCTCGACGTTCCAATGTTCCACCGCCAGGAACCGGCCGGTGCGCCCCATGCCGGTCTGGATCTCGTCGGCGATGAAGATGGTGCCATATTTCTTGCAGAGCGCGGCGGCCCCGGGCAGGAACTCGTCGGAGGGCATGTTGACGCCCTTGCCCTGGATCGGCTCGACGATGAAGGCTGCGATCTCGCGCGACGACAGCGCCTGCTCGAGCGCGGCAAGATCGTTGAAGGGGATGGCCGTGCAGCCCGGCAGCAGCGGCTCGAAGCCGTTGCGGAAGTTCGAATCATCGGTCAGCGACAGCGCGCCGTAGGTGAGGCCGTGATAGGAGTGCCCGCAATAGACGATACCAGGCCGGCCGGTCGCGCCACGCGCGAATTTGATCGCGGCTTCCACGGTCTCTGCGCCGGAATTGGCAAAGAACACCTTGTCCAGATACGGGACATATTCCAGCAGCCGCTCGGCAAGAACACCCGCCAAGGTCGAGACGTCGAGCTGAACGAGATTCGGCAGATCGCTGTCGAGGACGCTTTTCAGCGCGGCGCGCAGCGTCGGATGATTGCGGCCGATTGCAAAGACGCCAAAACCGCTGAGCAGGTCAAGATAACGGGCCCCATCACGATCGTAGAGATATTGCCCTTGTCCCTTCTGGAACCCAACATCATATCCAATCGTCTTTAGAACGCGGACAAGCTGCTCGTTCAGATGCCGAGAATGCATCGTGCTGCGCTGCGCTTGGCGCTCCACAAACATCTCGGAAACGTCTAGATTGGGTTTTAGCATCGGCTACATACTTCGGTTGATGGACGTGACGTCAACTGAAAACGCGCAATGCGGCGTTTTGCCCTCATTCGCACCATCAAAGCAAGCACGGGTTTCTGCCAATGTTGCATCGCCTTAGATATCTCATGTCGACGACACTAGCATACTCTGCAGTCGTGTTCGCAGCAGGAATTTCTTCCGCGCTCGCGGCCGACCCCACCGGCGACTGGCGGGTCGCCGACGGCGTCGCGAACATCCGAGTCGCACAATGCAATGGCAGCATGTGGGGCGTCGTGGCCTGGGAGAAGACCCCGGGCGGACGCGACAGCAACAACCCCGATCCGGCCCGCCAGAGCCGTCCGACGCTCGGCATGCCGATCCTGATCGACATGAAGAAGAAGCCCGGCGCAGACGCGTGGGAAGGCCAAGTCTACAACGCCAAGGATGGGCAGCTCTACAGCTCGACCATCACGCCGATCGATCCCGATCACCTGGAGATCAAGGGCTGCGTGCTCGGCTTCCTGTGCGGCGGCGAGACCTGGACGCGGGTCGCTCCGCCGATCCCGTCGAGCCCCGTGAACAGCATGGCTAAAGGTACACAGAAACCAATCGCGCCAGCCCCTGCCCCGGCGGCCAAAACGACGACCGGCGTCGGCAGTGGCGCAACCGCATCGGCCAAGCCGGGACAAAAGCCCGCGGACCAGGTCGGCGATATCTGCCTGCTGCCCGATATCGCGCGCGCCCGTTAGTTGGCGTCCGTCACCCGAACAAAAAAGCGGCCGAGAGATCGGCCGCTTTTTCTATTCCGGGATCACGAGCCCTCTTGCTCCTTGATCTCGCGAGGCTTGCCCATCAGCGCCGGCTGGAACAGCAGCACGGCGGCGAGCGTGGTGACCAGCGACAGCGCCAGCAGCTTGCCCATGCTGGACGTTCCGGGATGGCTCGACAGCCACAGGCTGCCGAACGCGGTCGCCGTCGTCAGCGCGCTGAAGAAGATCGCCCGGGTCAGGCTGGTCTGCAGCAGGTTGGTGCGGCCGCCGCGCCACGCCACCACGTAGTAGATCTTGAACGCGACGCCAATGCCAAGCAGGAGCGGCAGGGCGACGATGTTGGCGAAGTTCAGCGGCAGCTTGATCAGCACGCAGATCTCCAACGTCACGGCGCCTGCGACCAGCAGCGGCACGATCGTCATCAGCACGTCGGTGAAGCGCTTCAAGGTCACCCACAACAGGAGGCTGATCACGACCAGCGAGTAGATGCCGGCGTGGATGAATGCCTTCACGATCGTGTCACCTGACTTCAGGATCGACACCGGCCCGCCGATCGCATTGGGCACGGCCGCCAGCACCGCGTTGGCAAATCGCCTGAGATTGTCGTTGTCATTCGGATCCCCCTTCGGCTGCGCCTCGACCCGAATCAATCCGTCCTTGCTCTTCCACTGCGACACCAGCTCCGGTGGCAGGTTCGCGAGGCTGACGGGCTGCGCCTGCAACGTGGCGCCAAGCTGCGCCAGCGTGATCTTCCACGGCTCGACGAACACCGCCTGCGCCTTGTTGCGCACCGCTTCGCTGGCACCCGCGAGCCTGGCAAGCGCGTCGGCGAGCCGCCGCGACGCGACCGCGCCCGGCCCACTGCTCTCGCCCGCGGTGCGCCGGAGATTGTCGACGGTCGAGTTCAGGGCGTCCACATTCTCCTTGTCGCTTGGCGCCGCATCGATCTGGTCCGGATTGAGCGCAGGCCCCAGCAGCTTCGCGCCCTGCGCGATCAGCTTCAGCTTGGCCGGCTGGTCCTGGGGGACGAAGCTGTCGAGCGACATCACGCGCGCCACCTCGGGCAGCTTCTCGAGCTTGGCCTCGATCGCCTTGGCCTCGGTCTCGGAGCGCGTCAGCACGTCGATCGCGTTGGCGCCCGTGTTCGGATCCTTTCGCAGGTCGAGATAGGTCGCGATCGACTCGGCGCGCGGATTGCGCAGGTTCATCGGGTTGAAGTCGAACTTCATGTAGTAGAGCAGCGGCAGGCCGGCGACGACCAGGCCGAGGGTGCCGACGATGATCGGCACGCGGTGCTTCTCGAGGAAATGATCGACCGGCGCCAGGAAGGCGTAGCCGACCGGCTCCTTCTCGCCGGGCGGATTGAGAATCCTTAGCAAGGCCGGCAGCACCGTGATCGACGACAGGAACGCGATGATCATGCCCGCGCCGGCGATGGCACCGAGCTCGGAGATGCCCTTGTAGTCGGTCGGCAGGAAGCACAGGAAACCGGCAGCCGTCGCCATCGCCGCAAGCGACAGCGGCACGGCGGAGCGACGCGCAGCTTCCGCCAGCGCCTCAGGCAGATTGTCGTTCTTGAAGCGCTCGGAACGGTAGCGCACGCTGAACTGGATGCCGAAATCGACGCCCAGGCCGATGAACAGCACGGCGAACGCGACCGACAACAGATTCAAGGAGCCGACCATCATCAGGCCAACGGCCGTGGTGAGGGCGAGGCCGATGAACAGGTTGATGAACACGGCCGAGATGATCTTGGCCGAATGCAGCGCCAGCCACAGGATGATCAGCACGACGACCACGGTGCCGATGCCGTTGACGACGGCGCCCTCCTGCACGGTGGCGTATTCCTCGTTGGCGATCGGCACCGGCCCGGTCAGCCGCACGCGCGCATGAAAACGGTTCGGGAAATCGAGCTCGACCGCGGCCTGCCGGATCGCATCGGTGGCGGCCTTGCCCGGCTCGAGCGCCTGGTAGTCGAGGATCGGCTTGAATTGGATGAAGGCGCGCTTGTCACTGTCTTCGAGCGGCTTGTCGGAGATCAACTGGCGCCAGGAGAAGGTCGCATCGCCCTTGTCGAGCACGGTCTCGACGGTCTGGGAGATGTAGTCGAACGGCCGCGCGACGTTGTCGAGCTTGACTTGCCCGCGCTTGACGCCGGCAAGGCCGGTCTCCAGCGCACCGGTCAGGCCGCGGATCGAGGGGTCCCCGGCCATGATCTCGACCAGCGGCGCCGCCGCCGCGAACTGGTCCGTGAGCTGCTTGACCTCCTCGGTCGGCAGGAACAGCAGGCCGTTCCTGGCGAAGAACTCGCCGCCGCCGAGCAGCTCGACCGACGAGAAGTTCGCGGTGTCGCCCTTGAGCTTCTTGGCGAGCGCATCGGCCGCCACACCTGTCATCTCGGGCGTCGCCGCTTCGACCACCGCCAGGATCATCCGATCGCGATCGAAGGCCTGCTCGTACTGCTGGTCGCGCTTGCGCCAGTCGAGCTCGGGCGAAATCAGCTTGTTGATGTCGGTATTGATGGAGAAATGACGCGCCGTATAGAAGCCCGCGCCTACGGAGAGCAGCAGGGCCGCAATCAATGTCGGCCAGGCAAACCGGGTGCAGGCCTTGACGATCGAGACGACAAACGTGGTCAGCACTTCGTGACTTTCTAATGTTTAGAGAGCTGGGCGGAAACGTCCGCTTCATGGCGGAGTTCCCCGATCAGGGCGAGCCCCGGACGCACACATCCTGAGCGGCGCCCCGACCCGGCCTGGCCCAACCTTTGAAGACGAGGATGGTCCCTCGACGGCGGATCAGGTCGAACGATGCACGGAACCGTCGGGGCGGCTGATATAGCGGCTGTTCTCGGCGGTAAAGTGACGAACGAGTGAGAGCATAACCAACTCAATTAATTGATCTAATTTATAATTACTAAATTACCTGCGGCCTGTCGCGGGCTGTGTGCGACGGGTCACATGCGAGCGACTTGCAGACTGGCTTTCCTCTTCGCTCGATTTTTGACACAAAGCCCTGCGCTTCCATCGGTGTGGCGGGCAATTGGGGCATTCGCTGGTGCGAATATTGCAGCCCCGTCGCACGCACGGAGGTGCCGGGTCGAAAGTGAGGCAACGTGGCTGGACGTCCCATGCAGGTGTATCTCGCGCAGCCGCGCGGTTTTTGTGCTGGAGTCGTGCGTGCGATCGAGATCGTCGAGCGCGCGCTGGAGAAGTATGGCCCGCCGGTCTATGTGCGTCATGAGATCGTCCACAACAAGCACGTGGTGGAGAGCCTGAAGGCCAAGGGCGCCATCTTCGTCGAGGACCTCTCCGAGGTGCCGCCGCGCGCCGTCACCGTGTTCAGCGCCCACGGCGTTGCCCGGACGGTGGAGGAGGAAGCGGCCGCCCGCGGGCTGCCGGTGCTCAATGCCACCTGCCCGCTGGTGACCAAGGTCCACAACCAGGGCAAGCGCTACATGTCCAAAGGCCGTACCCTGGTACTGATCGGCCATGCCGGCCACCCGGAGGTCGAGGGAACCATGGGCCAAGTTCCCGGCCCGGTTCACCTGGTGCAGAACGTGGCCGATGTGGCCACCCTGCCCCTGCCGGTCGACACCCCCATGGCCTATATCACCCAGACCACGCTCAGCGTGGACGACACCAGGGACATCATTTTAGCCCTTCAAGCCCGCTTTACAGACCTTCAAGGTCCCGATATCCGGGATATCTGCTATGCGACACAGAACCGGCAATCTGCGGTAAGGGACTTAAGCAAGCTGGTGGACGTCATCCTGGTGGTGGGCGCCGCCAACAGCTCCAACTCGAACAGACTGCGCGAGATCGGCACCGAGGCCGGGGTCGCAAGCTATCTGATCGCTGATGGCAGCGAGCTCGATCCGGTTTGGCTGAAGGACGCCAAGGCCGTCGGCATCACCGCCGGCGCCTCGGCCCCCGAAGTCCTCGTCGACGACGTCATCGAAGCCCTGCGGCGCATCGGACCGGTTGAGGTCGCGGTGGTCCCGGGGCGGGAAGAAAACATCGAATTCCGCCTGCCGGCCGAGCTGGTCGCGGGCTGATCGGTCCTCGTTTGGTCCAGAAAGAAGAGACGTAATGGCAATCCCCTTCCATAAGGAACTGCGTATCGGGGCCTATCTGATGAAGCAGAAGCTTCTCGGCCGGAAACGCTATCCGCTCGTGCTGATGCTGGAGCCGCTGTTTCGCTGCAACCTGGCGTGCGCCGGCTGCGGCAAGATCGACTATCCCGACGCGATCCTCAACCGCCGCATGAGCGCGCAGGAGTGCTGGGACGCGGCCGACGAATGCGGTGCGCCGATGGTGGCGATCCCCGGCGGCGAGCCGCTGATCCACAAGGAGATCGGCGAGATCGTGCGCGGCCTGGTCGCCCGCAAGAAGTTCGTCTCGCTCTGCACCAACGCGCTGCTGCTCGAGAAGAAGCTCGATCTGTTCGAGCCCTCCCCCTACCTCTTCTTCTCGGTGCATCTCGACGGCCTGCGCGAGCATCACGACAAGGCGGTCTCGCAGAAGGGCGTGTTCGACCGCGCCGTCTCCGCGATCAAGGCCGCCAAGGCGCGCGGCTTCACCGTCAACGTCAACGCCACGGTGTTCGACGGCCATCCCGCCGAGGAGATCGCAAAGTTCCTGGACTTCACGACCGAGCTCGGCGTCGGCGTGACCATGTCGCCCGGCTATGCCTATGAGCGCGCGCCGGACCAGGAGCACTTCCTCAACCGCACCAAGACCAAGCAGCTGTTCCGCGACGTCTTCAAGCTCGGCAAGGGCAAGAAGTGGAATTTCATGCATTCCGGTCTGTTCCTCGACTTCCTGGCCGGCAACCAGGAGTTCGAGTGCACCCCCTGGGGCATGCCCGCGCGCAACATCTTCGGCTGGCAGAAGCCCTGCTATCTGCTCGGCGAAGGCTACACCAAGACCTTCAAGGAGCTGATGGAGACCACCGACTGGGACTCCTACGGCACCGGCAAGTACGAGAAGTGCGCCGACTGCATGGCGCATTGCGGCTACGAGGCGACCGCCGCCAATGCGGCGCTGACCAACCCGATCAAGGCGATGTTCGTGTCGCTGCGCGGCATCAAGACCGAGGGTCCGATGGCGCCGGAGATCGATCTCTCCAAGCAGCGCGCGGCGCAGTACGTGTTCTCGTCGGAGGTGCAAAAGCGCCTCTCCGAGATCCGTCACGACGAGGCGATCGAGGCGCAGCAGAAGGCCTCGACCGCCGCCTGATCTTCACGGCTCTGATCAACCAAAAGGCCGCCGAGTGATCGGCGGCCTTTTTCATTGAACTGATCTCTGGATCGGGATGGACGCTACGCTCCGCGATGAGCAAACGGCTCACGCCTCGGCAGCGGCCAGCGTCTCGGTCTCGAGGAAGTGCTCGGCTGCGAGCATGCCGCTCAGCAGCAGGTCGCGGGCGCCGCGCAGCGAGCGCAGGGCGCGATTGAACTCGATGCCCGTGGACACCAGGCCGCGCAGCACGGCCGGATTGCGGGCGACGCCGCGCAGGATCATCGGCAGGTCGATGTCGCCGTTCGGCTTGATGGCGTCCTTGGCGAGCGACGGGAGGGTGCGATGGGCGGGATCGGAGATCACCCGCAGCGCCGCGAACGGCAGCCCATACTCGGCGGCATAGGCGGCGGCGATGTGGCTCTCCATGTCGACCGCGGCCGCCCCGGTCTTCATGCGCAGCGCCGCCTTGCGGGCCTGGGCCACGACCACCTCTTCGGCCCCGGCCAGCACGCCGCGCACGACGCGGCGCTTCTTCAGGGCGGCGCGGGCGATGTGCTCCTCACGCAGGGAGAGCCCAGACAGCCAACGGGCATCGCCCGCGGTCACCTCGGTGGCGACGACGATGTCGCCGGCCTTGAGGCTGGGATCGAGGCCGCCGGCCACGCCAAAGCTGACGACGCCGCGGATCGAGGTCGGATCGAACACGGTGAGCAGCGAGCGCAACTGCCTGGGGTCGCTCGAGCTGCAGATCACCATCATGCCGGGCCCGGCAGCAATCCGGGCCTCCTGCACCAAGCCCGTCACGACCAAGACCGGCCGCGGATCAATCGGGCGATCCGCGGACGTATCGTCCCCCATCCCCAACTTCACAATCCGACCCCTGACACCTTCTCGGACGTCGCGTGATCCGACGTCTCCGTCTCTTGTTCCAAAGCCTCAGCCGCGGCGGCGCCAGAGCGGAAAGACCTTAACAAACCGAGGATTACGCAGAAAAATTCCGCGAGGAAACCCCGTTTGCGCCGCACTGCACCCGTACCCGATGCGTTTTTTGCCTGGTGTTGCCATTTGGCCCCGCCGATCCCTGTTCCGCCCTGGAACAAATTGCGCCGGCGCCACCAGGCGTGGAACTTTAAGCAAGAACTACGCCACGAAAATGTGAGACTCGCGGCGCAGGCGGCATGACGGCGCGGCCAGATTCGGCTGCCCTGCGCCGGTCAGCCGTGCCCGAGCAGGAGATTCGCAGCGCGGTCGCCGGAGCGCACCGAGCCTTCGATGGTTGCCGGCAGGCCGGTATCGGTCCAGTCCCCCGCCAGAGCGAGATTGCCGAACGCCGTCTTCGCTCCCGGTCGGAGCGCGTTCTGCTCCGGCGTCGCCTCGAAGGTGGCGCGACGCTCGCGCACGATCTGCCACGGCGGCAGCTCCGCCTTGATCCCGGCGGCCTTGCAGACGTCGGCCCAGATCGCGGCGGCGAGCTCCTCGCGCGGAATGTCGACCAGCCGATCGCCATTGCTGATGGTGACCGAGAGCCGCTGCGGGAAGGCGAACAGCCATTCGACCAGACCGCCGACCACCCCGAGCAGAGCTGGTGCATCGCGCGGCGGCGTGATGCGGAAATGGGCATTGACGATGGCGCGATATTTCGTCGGCCCCGTGAGCCCCGGCAGCAGGGCCATCGCCGGCCGCGGCGGCACGGCGAGCACCACGACGTCGGACGGACCGAGCGCAACGGTTTCATCGCCGCCGAACCTGAGCCCGGTGACGCGACCACCCGCATCGTCGAGGCCACGTAGCTCGCGGCCGATCCGGACGCTGCCGCCCTTGCCTTCCAGGAATTTCACGGCCGGATCGATCAGCACGCCCGACAATCCATCGCGCGCGATCAGGGGCCGGCAGGCCTGGCCGCCGGCGAGCAAGGTCTCGCGGACGATGGCGCCGGCAAGCCCCGCCGATCCTTCCGGCGGATCGCAGTTCAGTGCCGCGAGCAGCAGCGGCTGCACCAGGCGGTCGTACAGCGTACCCTCGCAGGGAATCGTGCTGCCGATCGTCTTGGACGTACCGGCCCAGATCAGCGGCGACAGCGCGAGGTAGTCGCCGAGCTTGGTATCCGGCACGCGGCGGCCCTCGTCGAACACCCACAGCGGCAGGCGGCCGTTGCCGAGATCGAGCAGCCAGCGCTGGCCGCTCCGGATGTCGACGAAGGCGAACTGCGCCTTCTCCGGCCCGACCAGCCCCGCTTCCGAGCCGATCGCGCGGGCATAGGACAGCACGTGATGATTGGCCGACAGCAGCAAATGGTTGCCGTTGTCGATCACCAGGTCGGTCGCGGCGTCGTAATAGGACCGGCAGCGGCCGCCGAGCTGCTGCGTGGCCTCGTGGACGTGCACGATGTAGCCCGCATTGGCGAGCCGCACGCCGGCGGAAAGGCCGGACACGCCGGCGCCGATGATGTGAGCGGTCTTTTGCATCAGATGATTGCGTAACGGAGGATGATGCCGATCTTCGTGAGCTTGCTCACGCGCACGGGCTCGCGCGGCAGCGCGAAGCCGCGCTCGAGCAGGAGGTCGAACACGGCGCGGTAGTATTTCGACATGATGCGCGGCGCACGCACCGCGCGGCGGCGATTGCGCCGCATGATCTCGTCGGCCTTCTCGAAATGCGTCTTCGCCCTGACGGCAACCGAGTTGCAGACCTTGGGAAGCGCGCGCTCCTGCGTCACCTTGGCCGGATCATCGCCGGTGATTCCGGCGAACAGCAGCGCCTCGCGCGGCAGATAGAGCCGGCCGATGGCCGCGTCCTCGTCGATGTCGCGCAGGATGTTGGTGAGCTGCAGCGCGCGGCCGAGATGGTGGGCCAGCAGGATGCCGTCCTCCTCGGGCATGCCGAAGATGCGCACCGAGAGGCGGCCGACCGCGCTCGCGACCCGGTCGCAATAAAGGTCCAGCGTGGCGAGATCTGGCGCGCGGATCTCCTGCGGCACGTCCATCTCCATGCCGTCGATGATGGCGAGGAAATCCTCCCGCTTCAGGCCGAACGTCTTCACCGCGGCGACGTAGTCGCGCAGCCGCGGCGGCGGGTTGCCCTGGTAGAGCGCGTCGATGTCGTCGCGCCATTTCTGCAGCGCCGCCAGTCGCTCGGGCCGCGGCCCGTCGGAATCGGCGATATCGTCGACCTCGCGACAGAAGCTGTAGACTTGGAACATCGCGTCGCGCTGGGCGCGCGGCAGGATGCGCATGGCGGCATAGAACGAGCTGCCGGAGGCCGCCGTGCCGTGATCGATATTGTCTGCGGTCGCCTCGAGGGTCATGCGCCGGCTGCCGATTTGGTGACGGGATGGCGCCCGGCCACGCGGCGGCCGATCTCGCCCATCACCGACGTGAAGGTGAGGCCGAGCATGCCGACGGGCGACAGGTGCACGCGCTCACTCAGCGGATCGCGCACCTTCAGCAGCGCCACGATACGGTCGGCGAAAGCCTGGATCACGGCGATCTCCAGTCCGAAGCGGAAATCCTTGACGCCGCTGTTGAGGTCCCTGCCCTCATCGAGCAGCGCCGCGTTACGCACCGCGAGCTTCTGCAGGCAGGCCAGCAGTTGCGGCGGCGATCTGGACTCGCCGAGCATCTCGACGGTGGCGCCGGCTTCCGCCAGCGCATCGCGCGGCAGGTACACGCGGTTGAGCGCCTTGTAGTCCTTGCCGCAGTCCTGCAGGTGGTTGTTGATCTGCAGCCCGGCGCAGATCGCATCCGAGGCCGGCCAGGTCGCGGTGGACTCGCCGTGCACATCGAGCATGAAGCGGCCGACCGGCATCGCCGAGTAGCGGCAGTAGTGGATGACCTCGTCCCAGTTCTCGTAGCGCAGCTTGGTCACATCCATCCGGAAGGCAACCAGCAGATCGAGCGCATGCCGGGGCGGCATGCCGCGCTCGGCGAGCGCCCGGCGCAGGCTGACGGCGACATCCTGGGTCTCGCCGGTCCCGGTCAGCTCGGCTTCGAGCAGATCGAGCAACCGCAGCTTCTCCTCGCCCGGCAGGCTCGGATGATCGGCGATGTCGTCGGCGGTGCGCACGAAATTGTAGAAGGCGAGGATCAGCGCCCGATGCTCTGGACGGATGATCCAGGAGGCCACCGGAAAGTTCTCGTCCCGGTGTGTCTTGCCGGATCGCAAATCGCTCGCGGTGGTCATGGACGAAACAGCTATCAGGTTGAAAGGGCGCTACCGAAAACAATGCCCGCCGCTTCGCTCATGCGAACGGATTGCTCGCCCCCATATAGGCGAAGATCCAGCCAAAACCAATGCAATCGATGTCGGGCAACCCATAGGATCGAACCGCCGCCCTGCCCTGAGGGGCGGGCCGGCGGTCGTTAACCAAAAGAGTTCGGAAACAACCGTTCCGAACGGCAACCGCTTACTGGTTGTGGGTCTTCAGCACCTGATCGCAGGCCGGGCTGATCTTGGGGCGGTTCTCCTTCAGGCACGCAAGGATCGTGAAGTCACCCTGATCGATGACGGCACGACAGAACTTCTGAACGTCACGCGTGCAGGCCGCCTGCTCTTCGGGCGTGCCGCCGCGGCCTTGCGCGAACGCGCCGGTGGAAACGGACACCGACGACAGCAGGGAAAGTGCCAGGAAAATCTTACGCATCGTGTTCCTTCATTTTGACAGCAGAGGAGACCTCCCGGATCGCCGATGCTGCCCGGGAAACACCTGTTTGGTTTGGCAAGGACCGCAAGCCCCCCAGCGCCGGAGGTACGCTGCCAAATGCGGCCAAATTTGCGCCCTATGATCCCGAGCGGATCGAGCTCGGAGATCACAGCTTTGGCACAAACAAGGCGTTGATACTAGGGCGTTATTCTCGGAACACGTTTTTCGCATTTGGCTGTTGCAAGCATGCCGCGCGGACCGTTAGATGCAGCGCCGTCGAGGCGGCTTGCGTGCAGCCGTCTTGCGAGGACGACCATTCGGCGCCGACCCGTCGCACGGTGTCGGCGGGCATCATGGCATCCGGTCGCAGCGCCCGACCGGCCGTCATTTGAACCTAACCTTCGGCGAGAACACCAAGTGTTCGAAGCGGCGGCGTACGCCGACACAGCGGTGTCATTTTGGATGGGAAACTCGATATGAAACTGTTCGGCTCACCTTTCTCTGGGCGCGTCGTCAAGGCCGCCGGTCTCGGAGCGGCATTGTTCGTGGCGGCGACCGCGGTTCAGGCTCAGTCGGGCCCGTTCGCCGGCTTCGACGGGTCGTGGTCGGGCAACGGTACGG
The DNA here is from genome assembly GCF_032489375.1 of Bradyrhizobium sp. SZCCHNR1098. NCBI lineage: Bacteria > Pseudomonadati > Pseudomonadota > Alphaproteobacteria > Hyphomicrobiales > Nitrobacteraceae > Bradyrhizobium > Bradyrhizobium sp. SZCCHNR1098. The sequence goes on along the minus strand of NZ_JAUEXY010000003.1, from coordinate 127,858 downwards.
TCGCGCTGTCCGACGGCACCACCGAGCGCATCCGCTGCAAGGCCAGCTACAAGGTGGCCGGCGCCAATCTGAAGCAGAGTCTGCAATGCGCCAGCGACAGCTACAAGTTCCTCCTGACCAGTGACGTCACCAGCCAGGGCGATCGCATCTCCGGCAACTGGAGCGAATCCAGCCGCAACGTGAACGGCGAGCTGCAGGGCACCGCCGGCAACGGCCAGATCGACGTGTTCGTGCAGGCCGCCGGCTTCGCCGCCAGCATCACCCTGAGGACCAGCGGCAACAAGCAGGTCGTGCAGATCTCCTCCAAGGGCGAGATCCGCGGCGTCAACATCACGATGTCGAAGACCTGAACGGTCGCGACATCGTCAGCAACGGAATGCGCGAACGGCCCTGACGACGTCAGGGCCGTTTTGTTTTTTGAGACATCAGAGACCATGAGCATTGGGCCCCCCGCTGTCGTCGCCCGGCTCGCCGCCTTCGCTAAAGCTCCGGCGCGCCCTTGAACTCATGGCCGCGTCGAAGCCGAAGGCGCAGACGGGACCGGGCGACCCAGCATCCAGAGGCAGTCGTGACTAAGCCGATAAGCCGCGGCGTATTGGATCGCCCGCGTCGTACGCGGGCGATGACAGTGTTGGACTGGGCTTAGATCACGCCCCTCACACCGGCTTGCGCTTCAGCTTCTGCGACAGGTTGATCAGGAACATCGCGGTCGGGCGGAGGATGAAGAGGTCCGCGAACAGCGCCGCCACCATCGAGAACGCGCTGAGCCAGCCGAACAGCCGCAGCGACGGCAGATCCGAGAACACGGTGACGACGAGGCCGCAGGCCAGCACCACCGTGGTGAGGATCAGCGCCGGTCCGACCAGCACGGTGGCACGCTCCACCGCGACCGCGGCGCTGACGCCGGGCGCACTCTCCATCCGCAGCCGGTTCAGGAAGTGGATGGTGGCCGACAGGCCGAGGCCGAAGGAGACCGTGAGCGCCACCACGCTGGCAAATTGCAGCCCCTCCCCCATCGCCCACAACAACGTCCCGGACATCACCACCGGGAAGATGCCGGGCAGGATGCAGGCGAGCATCACCACCCAGGAGCGGAAGGCGAGCCCGATGAACATCGCCACCAGCGCGAACTCGATGGTGAGCCCGTGATTGAGCTTCTGGATCATGCTGGCGGAGTTGCGCGCGGCGATGGCGGCTAGGCCGGTGACCGCGATCTCAAAGCCGGGGTGCTTCTTCCTGACCGTGTCGAGCTCATGATCAAGCTTGTCGACCACCGGCAGCAGCTGGCTGGAATCCAGATCGGGAACGCGGCCGGCGACCACCACCGCATCCTGCTCCTTGTCGATGAAGCGGCGCACCAGATGCTCGGGGATCAGATTGACGTATTCCTGCAGCGTCGTCGTATCGGACGAGCCGGCCTTCTCGGCCAGCCAGCGCCTGAGCGTCTCGACCGACCAGACGTTGCCGACACCGGCAGTCTTCTCGACGGTGGCATGGACGTCGGCGATGGTCTGCAACGTCTCCGGCGCATAGAGCGAGGCGCCCTTGGGAAACTGGACCAGCACATTGACCGGATTGGCGCCGGTGAGCTTGGCATCGAGCCGGTTGCTCGCCGCCACTGCCTGGCGCTTGTCCGGCACCTGGTCGGCGAGCCGGTAGCGCGGCTCCAGGCTCGCATAGACCACCGCGAGCGAGCCGACGAACACCACCGCGATCAGGCTGAACAGGCCGGGACGACCGACCATGCGCACCGCGATCCAGTAGCAGAAATTGCGCAGCGCCTGCACGCCGGCATCGGCCCCCTGGAATTTGACCGCGAACGTCTTCTCGTTGCGCACCAGCAGCACGCCGAACACCGGCACCAGCGACAGCACCGCGACCAGCGCGATGATGGTGGCGGCAAGCCCCGCCTCGCCGAACTTGCGGATCAGGTCGCTGTCGGAGAACTGCAGGGCGATGAAGGAAATGCCGGCGGTGGCGTGGGTCAGCACGCAAGCCGGGCCGACGACCAGCACGGCGTTCTTGAACGCCGTCACCTTGTCCTGCCCTGCGATCAGGCGGTCGCGGGCGGCGAAGGTGAGCTGCATCGAATCGGAGAAGCTGATGACCATGATGAGCGGCGTCATCACGTTCAGGAACATGTTGAGATTGAAATTGGCCCAGCCGAGCGCGCCGAGCGCGAGCATGATCGCGATCAGCGGCGGAAACGCCGCCGCGATCATGAAGGAGACCTTGCGGAAGAAGATGATGGCGATGATGCAGCCGGCGAGAATGCCGAGAATGTTGTAGGTCAGCCCGTCACGTTCCACCGCGTTGCGGATCTCGAGCTGCATGACCGGCACGCCGGAAAGCTGGACATTCAGGCCGGTGTCGGCGAGGTTCTCCGCCATCAGCTTCCGGATGTCGCCCACCACCTTCCCGAGATCGTTCGAGGCCACCACCTTGGGCTCGAGCGACAGCACGATCAGGGCGAGCGTGCCGTCCTCCGACAACAGCTTGCCGCGGATGATCTCGTTGGACTTCACCGTTTCGATGAACTTGTCGTAGGCCTCGCCCTCCGGCAGATCCGACGGAAACAGCGCTGCCGGCAGCTTGCCGGGCGCCGGCGCCTGACGGGCCGAGAACAGCGACACCAGGCCACGGGTGCCCTCGACCAGTTGCAGGTCGGTCACGAAGTCACGCAGCTTCTCGAGGTTCTGGCGGGCCAGCAAGGTCTTGCCCTCGACCACGACGAGGACGTCGAATTCCTCGGCCGGGAACTTCTTCGTCACCTCCTCGTACTGGTGGAATTCCTTGCTGTCGGAGCGAAACAGCTGGCTGAGCGAATCGTCGATCTGGATCCGCTTGATGCCGAACACCGCCGCCACGATCAGGACGAGCAGGACGACGCAGGAGAAGATCGGCGCCTTGACCGCGAGGAGGCCGAGCCGCTCGATGCCGAAAGCGATGCTGTCGGCCGGCCGGTGCTCGACCTTCTCGACATGGACTTCGTTGTCGTGCCTGACTTCCAGCATGCGGTGTCCAGTGGTTGGGGGCGGCCTAATTCGGAAGGCCTGAGCGCATAGGGCAGAAATAAGGCCGCTCAGCGAAGCAGAGATGACCGCATTGTGGCCCGCAGCCGAAGCTAATCCTTGAAAACATGTGACAATTCGTCGAGGCCGGGTCTAGCAGGGTTCGCTCCCCGGCCGCAACCATGCCCGGCCACACAAGACGGCGAGCCGGCATGGCTTCCGATCACGCCACGATTCTGCCGTGCTTGAAAAGAGCGTGGACGGCCCGGACGGGCGCTGGGCTCAAAAACCTGAACGACTCAAGGACCGGTATCCGACCGAGCCGTCCCTTGCCCGGGGCAGGCCGCGGACCGGTGCCGGCGAGCGCCACTCACCGCCCCTGCCCCAGAGAGGACCATCACCCTGCGGGAAGGGCGGCCTCGCGCAGCCGGATCGAGTAGTTCGACGCGTTCTGATTCCCGCGCGAGGCGGCGCGCGCAAACATGATGAGGTGATGCGCGATCAGCGCCACGGCGATGAAATTCTCGATCTCGCCTCGCTTCAGCTGGCTCCAGGCGAAGCGCCAGAACGGCCGCTTGTAGTCGCCGAGCACGCCCACCTTCCAGAAGATCTTGCCCATCATGACCAGGCCGCGCCTGATGTTCGGCCAGCTCTTCATCTCGTCGCTGACCGGCACCTTGATGCGGTTGGCGTAGGTGGTGTCGCATTGGTGCTTGTAGCGTGCGAGCAGCCGCTCCGGCTCATAGGCTACCTCCATGCAGCGCCGCCACGCCGTGACCACCTCGTCATAGGGCATCAGGAATTTCACGTTGGAGTCGCGGCCGTCATCGTGGACCAGCCTGCCCTCGCGCTCGAGGCGATCCCACAGCGGCGTCTTCGGCAGCGCCTGCAGCAGATTGATCGTGAGCAGCGGGATCCGGCTCTCCGCGACGAACTGCAGCAGCGCGTCCGCGGTCTGCGGCGTATCGGTGTCCAGCCCCATGATGATACCGGAGACGACCTCCATGCCATAGCCGTTGATGGTCCTGATCCCCTCCAGGATCGGCACCATCATGTTGTGGTCCTTGTGCATCGCCGTCAGCGCATCCGGGTCGGGCGTCTCGATGCCGCAGAAGATCGTGATGAAATAGGCCTCACGCATCTTCTCCAGGATCTCGGGCCGCTTGGCGATGTTGAGCGTGGCCTCGCAGGCGAGCCGCATCACATAGCCGGTGCGCTTCTGCCATTCGATCAGATGCGGCAGCAGGTCCATCGCCGCCTTGCGGTTGCCGATGAAATTGTCGTCGACGAAATAGACCGAGCCGGTGACGCCGCATTCCCTGAGCTTGTCGAGCTCGGCGACGATCTGCTGCGGCGACTTGATGCGCGGGTTGCGTCCATAGAGGCCGGGGATGTCGCAGAACTCGCACTGATAGGGGCAGCCGCTGGAATACTGGATACTGCCGAGAAAGTACTTCTTCACCTCGGCGAGCTCATAGGCCGGCACCGGGAAATCGGTCATCGCCACCCGCTCGTCGGTCCGCAGCACGACCTGCTGCGCAGGCCGCGACGGATCCCGCGCCAGCCGCGCGATCAGCTCGTCGGTGGCATCGCCGAGCTCGCCGACATGCAGATAGTCGAAGCTCGGATAGTAGTCCGGACAGGCGCTGACGGAGGGGCCGCCCAGCGCGACCGGCAGGTCGAACGCATGCGCCCTCTGGCAGATGTCGTTCATCTGCTGACGCTGGATGTGCATTCCGCTGACGAACACCGCTTCGGCCCAGGAGAAATCCTCGTCCTGCGCCGGGCGGATGTTCTCATCGATGAAGCGCACCTGCCAGGAACTTGGAAGATAGGCCGCGATCAGCAGCAGCCCCTGCGGCGGCATGAAGGCCTGGACGCCGTCGGTGAGCGGATAGGCGTGCTCGAAGGTTCCGAACGACGAGGTGTAGCGCGGAAACACACAGAGAATGCGACGTACCGTTTCGATGCCCTCGAATCTCATCGACTGCCCCTCGCGACAACCCGCTAACTGGTTACCTTACGGCCGAAGATAAGGCTTCGCCACCCCTTCCGGAAAAGTTGAGTGCGATCGAGCCTTCCGCTCCTGTCGCAGGGCGCAACGTCCCCTTCGCATGCCGGATGCTCGCGCCGTCTGGCCTGATCGGACGCGCCCCGACGAGGCGACCTGATCCGATGCATCGCAATGCGGATGGCGGAATGCGAAGGGCGATCTAAAGTTCCAATCAGATGGAGAATTGATCGATCGAGCGCAACGACCGTTCCCGGCCGGTCTCCGATCGGCGAACCAATTGGGGAGCGCGTGCGCGGCCGGCCACCGGTTGCAATGCATTTGCAGGGGAACGAGGGGCCTCGAAATGGCGCATGCCCTCCGTAGTCAACCGGATGCCCCGGCGCCCGCCCCTGCTGCGGAGCACCAACTAATCGATTGAAACGCCAAGCGAAGTACGCGGGGGTTGCATAATACTGACGGCGTCAACTTAACGCTTTCTCCATGAAGGTTTTGCATAACTATTAACAATCAAGCGCCCCCTGCGTCGTAGCAAAAACTCGCGGTATCTCACCTCATGACCTCACGCCCGACGTCAACGAATACGGCCACGCGCCAATCCATCGCAGTCAAGCTCTATGCAATCTTCGCGTTGTTTGCGCTATTGACCGCCGCAATCACCTGGCTGTCCGACTACAACTCGCGGCGGGCCACGGAGCTCATCAAGGCCATCGAGACGGCCAATCTCGCCGCTCACAACGTTCAGCTGGTCAACGGCCTCGTCTATGCCGTCGTCATGGAGTCGCGCGGCGTCTATATGTCGACCGACCCCGCCGTCGTAAAACAATACGGCAACGGCTTGCTCAAGTTCAATGCCGACATCGTGAAGGTCGTCGACAAGTGGCAGGCGATCGTACAGGCCGACGACGCCCAGCAATTCGCAACATTCAAGAAGCGGATCGAGCAATTCGTCGAATTCCGCGCCGAACTGGTCCGCCGCGCCAATGAAATCAGCCCGGCCGCGGGACGCGAGTGGGGCGACAACGACGCCAATCGCTCCGTGCGCAAGGCGCTCAACCAGGATCTCGAGGCGCTCTCCAAAGTCTATGTCGAGCGCGCAGGAAAGATCGCCGAGGAAACGGCGCTGAACAACAAGCTCTCGCTCGTGCTGACCGGCCTTGGCGGCTTGATGTTGGTTCTGGTCGCAGCCGGCGTGGTGATCATCGCTCGCTCGATCGCTCGGCCGCTGTCTCAGATCACCGATACGATCCGCCGGGTCGCCACCGGCGCCGAGAACGTCGAAGTGCCGTATGCCGGGCGCGCCGACGAGGTCGGCGAGCTCGCTCGCGCCATCGGCGTGTTCCAGCAGGCGATGGCCCATAACCGCGACCTCAATGTCCAGGTCTCGCAGGACTCCGAAATCCGCGAAGCCCGGGCCCGCCACATCGAGACCGCGGTCGAGGAATTCCGCACCGCGATCGGCAGCGTGATGCGGACCGTCACCGAGAACGCCGCCGCGATGCGCCAAACCGCCGAGATGATCACGCGGCTGACGGCCGATGCCAACGAGCGCGCGGTCACCGCCGCCGGCGCGACGTCGCAGGCGTCGACCAACGTCTCCGCCGTCGCGAGCGCCGCCGAGGAGTTGTCGACGTCCGTCGAGGAGATCGGCCGGCAGATCCGGCAGTCGGCCGGCGCCGTCGAGCAGACCGGCCAACGCACCGAGAAGTCGGTCACGGAAATCGAGGGCCTTGCCGCCGCCACCCAGCGCATCGACGGCGTGCTGACCCTGATCCAGACCATCGCCGAGCAAACCAATCTCCTCGCTCTGAATGCGACCATCGAGGCCGCCCGCGCCGGCGAGGCCGGCCGTGGTTTTGCCGTGGTCGCTCACGAGGTCAAGGCGCTGGCCGGGCAGACGGCCAAGGCGACCGAGGAGATCAGCCAGAACGTCGGCCTGATCCAGGCCTCGACCAAGACCGCGGTCGACGCGGTCCGCGAGATCGGCCAGGCGGTCCGCGGCATCAACGAGATCACCTCGAACATCTCCAATGCGATCCAGCAGCAGGACCAGGCGACGCGGGAGATCTCGGCCAACGCGCAGTCGACCGCCCAGGGCAACCAGACGCTGGTCATGAACATCGGCTCGCTCCGCGACGCCATCAGTGAGACCTCGACGGCCGCCGCCTCCGTCCTGTCGGCGTCCGGCGACCTCAACGCCACCGCGCAGACGCTCGCCAACGAGGTCGAGAAGTTCTTCCAGAACCTGCGCTCGGGTCCCTCCGCGGAGATGCGGCTGCGCAAGGCGAGCTGACGGCGGCGAGCCATCGGTCGCGGAAATCGCCCCGCAAGACGTGATCCGTTCCGATATCGGAACCGTTTCTTGGTTTTTGGAGAGCCCTCGTGCGCCAGACAGCCAAGAAACTTCCGTTCGCCTGCGACCCGGTCCACGTCACCCAGGATGACGTCGAGGACGCCATCCGCACCATCCTGACCTGGATCGGCGAGGACCCGTCACGCGAGGGTCTCTCCGAGACCCCGGCCCGCGTCGCGCGGGCCTACAAGAGCTATTTTTCCGGCTATGAGCAGAACCCCGAGGAGTATCTGCGCAAGACGTTCGAGGAGACCGCCGGCTACGACGAAATGGTGCTGTTGCGGAACATCCCGTTCCAGAGCCATTGCGAGCACCACATGGCGCCCATCATCGGCCGCGCCTGGGTCGGCTACGTGCCGCGCAACCGCGTGGTCGGGATTTCCAAGCTCGCCCGGGTCGTCGAAGCCTATGCCAGCCGGCTGCAGATCCAGGAGCGCATGACCGCCGAGATCGCCAACATCATCGACGAGGTGCTGCAGCCGCAGGGCGTGGCGGTCGTGATCAAGGCAGCCCATCACTGCATCAGCTCGCGCGGCGTCAAGAAGCACGGGGTCGATCTCACCACCAGCCGCATGCTCGGCTGCTTCCGCACCGACCCGATGAGCCGCCAGGAGTTCCTGGCGATGGTCAATTCCGACCTGAAGGATTGAGGGTCCGGAAAATCCTCGGCCCGCTGTGATCCAGCCGTCCATGATCCACGTTATCCGGGATCAAGCATGCGTGCCGGGGACCATGACCACGCGATGAGAGCGGCTGGATTAGCGCAATGGAACGTGGCATCGTCCCGGCAGAAATTTGCACGGGCGTTCGGTGCCCGTACCAGGGTGAATGTGAGCAGAGGGCCGAAGGCGACTGTGGACTGGGCTGAATTGATCGGACGCGTCGCCGCGCGCGGCGACCGCGAGGCGTTCAAGGCCCTGTTCGCGCATTTTGCGCCCCGCATCAAAGGCTTCCTCATCAAGACCGGCTGCAACGCCGACGACGCTGAGGAAATCGCCCAATCCACCATGGTGGCGGTGTGGACGAAGGCGGGGCAATTCGATCCATCGACGGCCGGCGCGGCCGCCTGGATCTTCACGATCGCGCGAAACCAGCGGATCGACGCCGCGCGCAAGGCCGCCCGCGACAGCCGGCTGAGCAGAGAAGTGGGGCGCGACGAGGAAGCCGATCCGACGCCCGCAGCCGACCAGATCGTCTCGCGTGTCGAAGATGCCACACGGGTGGCGGCCGCGATCGAAAGATTATCGGTGGAGCAATCCACCGTGATCCGCCTGTCGTTCGTTGAAGAACGACCGCATTCGGAAATCGCGGCAGTGCTCGGCCTGCCGCTTGGTACGGTAAAGTCACGAATCAGATTGGCGATGAATCGCCTGAGAGACCTGTTGGACGACGCGACATGACGATCAGCCACCACCCGCCGGAAGACCTGCTGGCCGACTTCGCCACTGGTGCGCTCGACGAGGCCGAGCGGCTGGTCGTCGGTGTCCATGTCGCCGATTGCGGCCGATGCCAGCGCTTCGTCCGCGCCATCGAGCAGCTCGCCGGCGCCTCGCTGGACGCGGCCGAGCCGGTCGCGACGGGCGCAGATGCTTTCGATGCCGTGATGGCACGCATCGATCGACGCCCGCATGCGGCGCCGCAGGTGAGCGAGGTCGCCGAGCACGATCCCGAGCTCGCGGACCTGCCCGAGATGGTCAAGCGCTGCAAGATCGGCAAGCGCCGGCGCGTCGCGCCCGGCATCAGCATGCGCCCGATCCTGCTACCGGGCACAGGTAAATCGCGCGCCTTCCTGCTGCGCTCGGAGCCCGGGGCGCGGATGCTGGAGCATACGCATTCCGGCAATGAGCTGACCTGCGTGCTGAAGGGCAGCTTCAGCCATCTCGGCGGCTATTACGGACCCGGCGACTTCGACTATGGCGACGACGAGGTCGACCATCGTCCGGTGGTCGGTGACGAGGGCCCCTGCCTCTGCCTCGTCGCGATGACCGGCGACCTGCGCATGCACGGCCTGCTCGGCCGCCTCATCAGCCCGTTCGTCCGGCTCTGAATTCCTCCGCCGTCCTTGTGAGCGCAGCGAAGCAATCCAGGGCGACGCGAAGGGCCTGGATTGCTTCGTCGCTTCGCTCCTCGCAATGACGACCGCAAGCATTCGGGTGATCCGCATCTGACTCTGACCCGTTTCCGCTCAGAGAGAGCGCATGGAGGAGAAGGATGCGATCAGCAAGCGCGGATCAGCGGATCAGAAGGATTACGTTGCGCATCTCAGCAGACTTCTGGCCCGTGCCGGACGCAACGATGAGCAAGCTTTTGCCGAGCTCCATGCTGCAACGATCTTGAAGATGCGGAAGACCGTGCGCGCCGCAGCGCGGACGAGATCCGCGCCATCCGCAGCCACGCCGACGCGATCGCGTCGGCCGTGGTGTAGGACCCGACGCGGTTTCGGTCCCCTGCTTGCTGGCGGACCGCCGATCGGTCATATCTGGGGCGGTTCCACGCTGCCCATGCCGAGATTCATGACCGGAAATCCCCCGCGATGACCGCTGCCATCGTCGCCGTCTTCACGCTCGCCTATGCCGTGGTGGCGCTGGAGCACCCGTTCCGGATCAACAAGGCGGCCACGGCCCTGGTCGGCGCCGGCCTGATGTGGACCGTCTACGCCGTCATGGGCGGGACGGCTCCGGCGGTCGCGACCGAGCTCAACGAGTCCGTGGCCTCGACCGCCCAGATCATCTTCTTCCTGATCGGCGCGATGACGATCGTCGAGGTCATCGACGCCCATAACGGCTTCGAGGTCGTGACCTCGATGATCGGCACCCGCAACCAGGTCACGCTGGTGTGGCTGGTCGGCTTCGTCACCTTCTTTCTCAGCGCCATGCTCGACAACCTCACCACCGCGATCGTGATGGTGTCGCTGATGAAGAAGCTGTCCGGCCGCGACGAGGACCGCCTGGTCTTCGCATCGATCATCGTCATCGCCGCCAATGCCGGCGGCGCCTGGTCGGCGATCGGCGACGTCACCACCACCATGCTGTGGATCGGCGGCCAGATCACGCCGCTCGCGATCATGAAGTCGGTCTTCATCCCCTCGCTCTTGAACCTGCTGGTCCCGCTCGCCGTCGTCAGCTTCACCCTGCGCGGCAAGCAGCTGGTGCCGCCGGCGAGCGCCGGCCTCGCCTCGATCAGCCCGATCCTGCCGTTCGAGCGCAATTTGATGTTCTTCATGGGCCTTGGCATCCTGGTCGCCGTGCCGGTGTTCAAGGCGGCGACCCACCTGCCGCCGTTCATGGGCATCCTGTTCGGCCTTGGCCTCTTGTGGATGGTCGGCGAGATCGTCCATCGCGAGAAGGCCTCCGAGCAGAAGCAGCGCCTGACCCTGGTGCATGCGCTGACCCGGATCGACATGCCCTCGATCGTGTTCTTCATCGGCATCCTGCTGGCAGTCGCCGCGCTCGAGCACACCCACATCCTCGAGGCGCTGGCGCAATGGCTCGACCGCAGCGTCGGCCGGCTCGATCTGATCGTGATCGTGCTCGGGCTCGCCAGCGCCGTGATCGACAACGTGCCGCTGGTCGCGGCGTCGATGGGCATGTACAGCCTGAGCCAGTTTCCGCCCGACAGTTTTCTGTGGGAGTTCGTCGCCTATTGCGCCGGCACCGGCGGCTCGATCCTGATCATCGGCTCGGCGGCCGGCGTCGCCGCGATGGGGCTCGAGAACATCCACTTCTTCTGGTACGTGCGGCGCATCAGCGGCATCGCCTTGCTTGGCTATTTTGCCGGCGCCGCCGCCTACGTCATCCAATACAATCTGCTTCATTGATCGGGACCAACGCATGAGATGGTCGTGGCACAGTCTTGCAGCCGTCGCGACTGCCATGCTCATCGGCATCGGAGCTTGCCGCGCCGACAACGCGACGGTCCGCAGCGGCTACGCGCTCGGCCCGGCCAGTTGCGGCGACGGCGCCCTCGCCTTTCCGCGCCTCCAGATCGACATGAAGGCCGGCTTCTGCGCCGGTCTCGTCGCCAGCCGCGACGATGGCCTGAGATTTCCGCGCGGCATCGTGCAGATCCCCGGCCATCGGCTGTTCGTGATCGCGGACATGGGCGGCTGGGGCCATGACGACGGCCGGCTGCTGATCCTCGATCCCGCGGCGCCGGCCGGCCAGCGCCTCCGCGAGGCGATCACGCGGCTGTCCTATCCGTTCGGGCTTGCGGCCGGTCCCGACGGCAAGATCTACGCCGCCACCGATACGTCGATCTTCCGCTTCGATCCGCTCGCGAGCAACCCGAAAGCAACGATCGAGACCATCATCCGCGACCTGCCGGGACGCCGCCTCACGCTGCCCGACGGCACGCGCCTATCGGAAAGTGCGCATCCGCTGAAGGCATTCGCCTTCGACCGCATCGGACGGCTGTTCGTCAACATCGGCTCGCCCAGCGACAACTGCCTGTCGCCGGCGCCGATCACGCAGCCCTGCGCCGCCGGTGAAGGCACCTCGGCGCTCGCCGCGATCTGGCTGTTCACGCCACCGGCCGGTGGCGTCTTTGCGGCGCTGAAATCCGGCGATCCGTCGCCGCCACACGAGGTCTACGCGCGCGGCCTGCGCAACTCGATGGCGCTGGCATTGCATCCGCGTTTTCCCGATCCCGGCACCGCCTTCCTGCAGGGCGAGAACGCGCGCGATCTGCAGGACGTGTTCGCACCCAACGAGGAGATCAACGCCATCGAGCAAGGCCGCCACTATGGCTGGCCCTATTGCTACGACCTGACGACGCCGAGCCCGGAATTCAAGCGCGTGTTGCAATCCGGCGCGCTCAAGAACCTCTGCAACACCACCACGCTCTACAAGCAGCCCTGGTCGCTGCTGCCGCCGCATGGCGCGCCGCTCGGCATGCTCTACTACACGGGCGATCGCTTCGACGAGTTGAAAGGCAGGCTGCTGGTCGGCCTGCACGGCTACCGGCCGACCGGCAGCCGGCTGCTCGCCTATGAGGTCGATGAGCGTGGCTTCCCGAAAGTGAGCCCGGCGCCGGTGCGCTATCATGTGAGCTGCGCCGCCGAGCCGACCCGCGCTTTCCAGACCGCAGCCGGTCCCGCGCCGGCCGCGGCGTTCGACGAGATCATCACCGGCTGGCATCGCGTCAACGGCATCCGGCCGCAAGGCGCGCCGGTCGGCATGACCGTGGCCGACGACGGCGCGATCTGGCTGGTGGAGGACAAGAACCAGACCGTGATCCGGATCGACCACACGGACGAGGCTGCACCCGAGCCGTTGCCTTGCGACACGAGAAGCGATCAACTGATCGACCGGCTGGCCGCCTTGGTGCTGGACGATGCTGCCGGGCGCGCGCGGTTGGCGATGGTGCGCAAGAACCTCATCGAGAAACATTGTCGCGGTTGCCATTCGGATTTCGGCCTCGAGGCCGGACAATCCGATCGAGACAAGGACCTCGCGGTGCTGCGCTTCATGCTGGCCCAGGACGGCTGGATCTATCCCGGCGATCCCGAAGCCGGCCGGCTGCGTCAGCGATTGCGCGGGTTGGGTGCCGAGCGGCAGATGCCGCCCGGGGCCGACCTGATCAAGACGGAACCAGGCTATGCGAAACTGCTTGATGTGGCCGACGACCTCGTCGCACGCCTGGTTCCAGGCACGCGGATGCGGGTCAAAGCGGGCGGCCCGCCGCACCGCAAGTTCTTCGCCGCGGACGGCCGCGAATGCGGCGACATTCCGTTCGGCAAGATCGTCGTGGTGACCGAGAGGTCTGCCGTCAATCAGCCCGGCTTCAGCCGTTTCTTCCGGCCAGCCGACACCTATCTCAACGGCACCTGCACGGACGACGATGGCTATTATATCCAACAGCAGTTTCTGGTGCCGCTCTGACGGACGCGACGAGATCATCCCTGGGATGAGCAAAGCGACTGCCACAGGCGCAGTGTGCTCCCCTCCCCCTTGCGGGGAGGGGTCGGGGGTGGGGGTAGTCGCGAGCACCGCTGCCCGCGATGGTGGGCACGGCGCACCGCACACGGTGTTGGCTCGGAAGCAGCGTCGCATCGCGCCCTTGCCCACCCTACGCATCCCGCGTTTGGCGGAACTCGCAATGCTCGTCCTTGCGACCGTCCCTGCTCTGGCCGCCCCAAAACTGTTCGAGAGCACGCAGCTCACACCGTCAGGCGAATACACCTTCGGCATCGAAGGCCCCGCCGTCGACCGCGACGGCAATCTGTTCGTGGTCAATATCAGCAAACCCGGCACGATCGGCAGGCTGGCGCCGGAAGCGACGGCCTCGGAGAAATTCACCGAGCTGCCCGACGGCAGCATCGGCAATGCGATCCGCATCGACGCTGCCGGCGTCATGTTCGTCGCCGACTACAAGAAGCACAACATCTTCGCCATCGCGCCCGGCACCACCGAGCCCCGCCTCGTCTTCCATGCCGACGACATGAGCCAGCCCAACGACGTCACGCTGTCACGCGACGGCACCATCTATGCGAGCGATCCCAACTGGAAGGCGCGCAGCGGCCGCGTCTGGCGCATTGCGAAGGGCGCTGATGGCGTGATGCAGGGCGCGGCGATGATCGCGCCACGCGCCATGGGCACCGCCAACGGCATCGATCTCAGCCCCGACGGCCGCACGCTCTATGTCGGCGAATCCAACAGCGGCGAGATCTGGTCCTATGCGATCGACGGCGACGCGCTGACACGGCCGAAGCTGATCAAGACCTTCGAGCCGAACACGATCGACGGACTGCGCACCGACGCCAGCGGCCGGCTGCTGGTCGCGCGCATCCTCAAGGGCAGCATCGCCATGCTGGCGCCGGATGGGCGCATGATCAGGGAGATCGCGCTGAAAGCCAAGGAGCCGACCAACCTCGCCTTCGGCGGCACCGACGGCAAGACCGTGTATGTGACCCAGCGCCAGGGCGGCTTCATCGAGTCGTTTCGGACTGATGTCGAGGGGCGAGAGCATTGTTTGCAGATGCGGAAGTGCTGAGCTTCTCTGCTGGTGCCGGATTGAGCATGCCGCTCGCTGTCTGAACGACAACTAACAGATCGCGCATATCCGCCATGCCCGAATTGCCCGTCGTGCCAGTTTGTCGCACGCTTGCCCACTTGTGTCGTCGGGCAAATCAGACCGATGTTTCCGGCCATCCCGGGCTCGTGAGAGGGGCGTATCGCGGTCGTCACGAACGTGGAGCCTGGGGAGCGGTGGGCGTGTGGTGCTGCAGCGTGATCAGTCGCGCGGACGAACGGCATGATGCGCACGGTGAAGTCGTGATGTCCCGACACCCCGATGCTGGTGTCAACCTGGCGCAATGCGATCGCGCTGGGGATGGTGGCCAGAAAGCCCGGCGCACCAGGGAGACCACGTATAAGCCGTAAAGCCATCGCGCAGGGAATGCCGGTTGATCCGGCTTTGCCTGTGGTTCCTGCCGCCTGCATTCTTTTCGCAGGCGGGCCATGGGTGAGGCCATCACCCGGCATTCCCTGCGCCCTCTCATCATCAGGAGGGTCGAACGATCCATCATGACTCGGACAGATCATGTCGCGAGAACGCCGCCCCATACCCCGTGTCATGCCCGCGCAGGCGGGCATCCAGTACGCCGCGGCGTCTCGATTCATCCCCCCTTCCGGCGAATACTGGATCGTCTGCTTTCGCGGACAATGATAGCGGAAAGTATCCCGCCGCAGCGCGAATGGTGGAGAGACCGTGCAACAAACTCGCCGTCGTCCCAGGCAAGCCCGGGACTCATACTCCGCAGCAGGAGTGACGCGCGAGATGCTGCTAACAGCGTGCCGCCCAACACTCAGTTGGGGTTATGGATCCCGGCGTTCGCCGGGACGACAGTGATTGTGAGGCCGGCACCTTTCATCTCACCCGCAAATCAAGACCCCCGCGTGCGCGAGGGCCTTGGTAGCAATGGCGATCGCTTATCGCCCGTACACGACCGGCGCGCGGCGCACGATCAGCGGCGGCGGCAGGTCGCGCTCCCAGACGCGGCCGTCGTCGAACTGAATGCGCATGCCGTCGGGCGAATACACCGCGCTTTCGTCACGTGCGTCGATCCAAAGCCGGCTATTGGGAGCGTTCCAGTCCGGCCAGGCCTGGAGGGACTCGCCGGTCTCGGTGGTCAGGTTCACAGCATCGCCGTTCTGCGTCACGAAGGCCGGCGCGCCGATCATGCCGTCGCGGCACATCTGGATGCAGCGGTAGGTGCCGGTGAGGTTCGCACTCGGCTGGGCCGAGGCGCTGCCGGCGACGCAGGCGCCGACCAGGCCAATGACGATTGCAACACGTTTCATGTCGATCACTCCATCGCTCGAAAGGGTCAGCCAGCCCCCATTCGGGCCCCTCGGGCGGATCAAGTGCGATGCGGGAAAAATGTTCCGACCGTTCCCGGTCAGGGAACCTACTCGACCATCACGACATCGACGGCGACGCCGAGCTTCTGCTTGCGCGAGCCGACGATGATGCCATCGACCGGCGAGACGTCGGAGAAGTCGCGGCCCATGCCGAGGATGATGTGATCATTGCCGACCAGGAGATCATTGGTCGGATCGAAGCCGATCCAGCCCAGCTCCTCGCCACCCCACAGCGACACCCAGGCATGGGTGGCGTCGGCGCCCTGCAGCGGCGGCTGGCCCTCGGGCGGGATGGTGCGCAGATAGCCGCTGACATAGGCCGCAGGGAGACCGAGACCGCGCAGGCCGGCGATCATGATATGAGCAAAATCCTGGCAGACGCCGTGGCGATTGTCGAACACCTCGCGCAACGGGGTCGAGATCACGGTCGCCTTCGGATCGTATCTGAACTCCTTGCGGATGCGCCGCATGAGGTCGGCCGCGCCGGCAACGATGCCGGTGCCGGCGCGAAAGCTTGCCGCGGCATAGTCCGTCACCGGCTCCAGCACCGGCACCAGCGCGCTGGCGAAGACGTAGCCGATCGGCGACGACGGTCCGAGGCTTGTCGCCTCGAAGGCGGCATCGCGCACGTCCTCCCAGGCCGCGCTCGGCGCATCGCGCTCCGGCGGTGTGCGCGACAGCCTCACCCGCGAGCGCGAGTCGATGCGCAGGTGGCGGTGCTGAGTTTCGATCACGATGCTCTCGGTCAGTGTGCCGAAGAAATCGCGCCGCGCCGTCCGCTCCGAGGGACGCGGGCGGATGTCGACGCTGTGCGAGATCAACTCCTGGCCGTCGCCGCTGAGCGGCTCCAGGCGCAGCGAGCAGCGCGCAAAGCTGACGGCGCTCTCATACTCATAGGTCGTGACATGCCGGATGTCGTAGATCACGCGAGGCCCGTCAGCTTTTCCGGCCGCGTCGCATTCGGACCGTGCGGGAAATAGTGCTGGCCAATCGCCTCCGCCAGATTGAGCAGGTCCTGCTCCAGTGCAAACAGCGTGCGGCCATCGAGATGGGCCGCCTCCGCTGCGGTCAGCCGCGCGCCCAGCGAGATCGCGAGGCGTTGCGGCCGCTCGATCAGCCCGTTCTCCTTCAGGACCGGCAGGCTCGCGATGTGCTCGTTCAGCAGCTCGACCTGGAACGCGACCGAGCGCGGGTTATAGAGGTCGAGCACGACGAGATCGCGGATCGGCGCCAGCGCCGGGCCGATCAGATAGCGCGAGCGATAGGTGATCTGACAATCGACCAGGGTGAGCAGGACGTCGAGATCCTCGGGCGTCGCCTCGTCATAGCCGAACTGCCGCGCGAATCGCGCGGTGTTGATGGCGCGCTCGGCGCGGCGACCCATGTCGAGGAAGCGCCAGCCGGCGGCGCGATTCATGTTCTCCTGGGCGAGGCCGGCGAAGCTCGCGAGCCTGTCGAGCGTGAGCTCGGCGATGCTGACGACGGCGTCCTCATCCTCGGCCTCCTGCGCCAGCCGATTCGGCATCTCGGTGATGACCTGCCAGGCGTCGGGCGAGAGGCGCTCGCGCAGCGAGGTCGCGGTGCGCTGCGCCGATTTGAGCAGCGACAGCGCCGAGCCGAACTGCGCCTCGGCCTGCAGGGCTTCGGCAGCCACCTGGAATCCCTTGCTGCGCGAGGTCTGCTCAACAGCGCCCCATGCCAGCAACAGCCGCTGGATGCGCTCGGAGGTGTTGAGCTGCGCCGGCGATCCCTTGCCGGGATCACGATGCTGGGCTGCGAGCGCCCGGATCAGCCGCACGGTGGCCTCGGCGCGCTCCAGATAGCGTCCGAGCCAGAACAGATTGTCGGCGGCGCGGCTCGGCAGCACGCCGGCGATGCGGCGTATCCGCACGTTGTCGGAGCCCGGCAGCAAGGTGCGCGCCGCCACCGCCTTGTCGGCGACTACCCAGACGTCGGCGGCGCGCGCGCCGTCGCCCATCGACACGGCGCGCGCATCGAGCTTGTCGGCGATGCGGCAGAAGCCGCCGGGCATCACGGTCCAGCCGTCGGGCGTGGCGGCCGCGAACACCCGCAGCACGAACGGCCGCGGTGCGATCCGACCATCCTCCCACACCGGCGTGGTCGACAGCCGCACCACCTCCTGGCCGACATAATCGATGCCGCGCTGGCTGATGGCGGCGCGCAGCCGCTCGCGCTCGGCGGCCGAGAGCTCGCCGGCCAGCACCGGACCGCTGCTTGCGAAGCCCGGCACGGCGCGGCCATAGGCGCCTTCGATCGCGAACTCCTCGAGCCGCGACAGCACCTCGTCGCGCGCGGACTTCTGGCCGCACCACCACGTCGCGATGTGCGGGATCTTGAGATCCTCACCGAGCACGCGCCGCGCGAGGCTCGGCAGGAAGCCGAGCAGCGCGCGCGCCTCGAGCACGCCGGAGCCCGGCATGTTGGCGACCACGACGCCGCCCTTGCGCACGACGTCCATGAGTCCGGCAACGCCGAGCCGCGAGGCCGCGTCGAGCTCGAGCGGATCGAGCGAGTTGGAATCGAGCCGCCGCAGCAGCACGTCGACGCGCTTCAGGCCGGCGACGGTGCGGATGTGCACGCGGTCGCCGCTGACGGCGAGATCGTCGCCCTCGACCAGCAGGAAGCCGAGATAGCGCGCCAGCGTCGCGTGCTCGAAATAGGTCTCGCTGAACATGCCCGGCGTGAGCACGCCGATGCGCGGCTCGTCACGATCGGCGCTGGCGCGCAGCGCATCGCGGAACGCTTCGAAGAACGGCGCGAGACGCTCGACGTTCATGGACTTGTAGATCGAGGAGAAGGCGCGCGACAGCACCAGCCGATTTTCCAGCGCATAGCCCATGCCGGACGGCGCCTGGGTGCGGTCGTTGAGCACCCACCAGCCGCCGTCGGGCCCACGGCCGATATCGGCGGCGTAGATGCTGAGGAAGCGGCCGCCGGGCGGTTTGACGCCGCAGACCGGGCGCAGATATTCGCTGGACCCGGCGACGGCGGCCGCAGGAAGCGCGCCGCTCGCGAGCAGCCGTCCCTCGCCATAGATGTCCTGCAGCACCCGCTCGAACAGCTCGGCGCGCTGGACGATGCCCTGGGACAATTGCGCCCATTCGGACTCGTCGATCAGCAGCGGCAGATGGCTCAGAGGCCACAATCGCTCGGCGTTATCGCCCGGCGAGCGATAGGTGACGCCGGCTTCGCGCAGATGGCGATCGGCGGAGGCGAAGCGGCGCTCGATGTCGCTCGGCGCGAGTGCGGCGAAGGTCTCGGCAAAGCGGGTCCAGACCGGCCGCGGACGGCCGTCGGCCCCGATGAACTCATCGGGGATGCCGGGGAGCCGGGCATAATCGCGCGCCCAATGCTCGGCGCGGCGCAGCGGAGAACGTGCCGCCGGCCGACCGGCGGCGGGGCTCGCTCCCTGGTCCTGGCCGCTCGAGCCGTCCATACCCTGGTCCTCCGCGCAAACTCCGTTTCATCAATGCAGGAGCGGCCTGCGCAAGTCGAGGGTCATCGGGAATTCATTTGTGCGTTCTTCCGGCGGCAGCGCGATTCGTCCGGGAGTGTGGCCGTGATCCTGGAAGCGGGCGAGCCGCCGCGCCTCCGCCTCGTAGGAGTTGATCGGCTTGGTGTCGTAGTTGCGGCCGCCGGGATGGGCGACGTGATAGACGCAGCCGCCGAGCGAACGGCCATTCCAGGTGTCGATCAGGTCGAAGGTCAGCGGCGCATGCACCGGAATCGTCGGGTGCAGACCGGAGGCCGGCTGCCACGCCTTGAAACGAACCGCCGCCACCGCCTCCGCCGAACGCCCCGTCAAGGTCATCGGCATTCTCCTACCATTGCAGGTGATGAGGTGGCGGCCTTCGATGAAACCTTCGGCTTTCACTTGAAGTCGTTCGACCGAGGAATCGACGTAGCGCACCGTGCCGCCGGCCGCGCCTTCCTCGCCCAGCACATGCCAGGGCTCCAGCGCCTGCCGCAGCTCCAAGGTCACGCCGCCATGCTGCACGCGGCCGAAGGTCGGAAAACGGAACTCGAGCTGCGCCTGGTACCATTCCGGCGAGAAATCGTAGCCGGACGACCTCAGCTCATCCAGGACATCAAGAAAGTCTTCCCATATGAAGTGAGGCAGCATGAAGCGGTCGTGCAGCGCCGTGCCCCAGCGCACGAACTTGCCGTCCTGCGGCTCGCGCCACGATTTGGCGATCAGCGCTCGGATGAGAAGCTGTTGCGCCAGCGACATGCGCGGATCGGGCGGCATTTCCAGCGCACGGAACTCCACGAGTCCGAGGCGGCCCGTGGGTCCCTCCGGCGAGTAGAGCTTGTCGATGCAGATCTCCGAGCGATGAGTATTGCCGGTGATGTCCACCAGCAGATGCCTGAACAGCCGGTCGACCAGCCACAGCGGCACGCTCTGCCCGATCCGTGGCACATTGGCGAGCGCGATCTCCAGCTCATAGAGACTGTCGTGGCGCGCCTCGTCGATGCGCGGAGCCTGGCTGGTCGGCCCGATGAACATGCCGGAGAACAAATAAGACAGCGACGGATGCCGTTGCCAATACAGGACGAGGCTCTTCAGCAGATCCGGGCGGCGCAGGAACGGCGAATCCGGCGGCGAGCTACCACCGACAACGACGTGATTGCCGCCGCCGGTGCCGGTGTGGCGGCCGTCGATCAGGAAGCGATTGGCGCCGAGCCGCACCTTCGCGGCATCCTCATAAAGCCCGAAGGTGATGTCGACCGATTGCCGCCAGCTCGCGGCCGGCTGGATGTTGACCTCGATAACGCCCGGATCGGGCGTCACCTTGATCACCTCGATGCGCGGATCGAACGGCGGCGCATAGCCCTCCACGTGAACCTTGATCTGCATCGCCTCCGCCGTCGCTTCGACCGTTGCGACGAGCTCCAGGTAGTCCTCGATGGTTTCGACCGGCGGCATGAACACGCAGAGAATGCCATCGCGGATCTCGACCGACATCGCCGTGCGGACGCCGAGCCCGCCCCAGTACTGATACTGAACGTCCTGCTGCGGCTTCGGCGCGCGGTCGAGCTTCGGCAGCGGCGGCACCTGTGGCACGATCACCGGCCGCCCCTGCGTGAACATCGGCAGCGGCCCGCGCTCCTCCATCGGGTCCTGATCGTGGATATACGGGAAATCTTCCGGCGGAATGTAGGCCAGCGAGCCGATCGGCAACCGCAGGCCGAGCGGCGAGTCGCCGGGAATCAGGAACAGGCGCTTGCGCCGCAGGCCCCAGCGCTCGCTGCGCCAGCGCCTGGGCTGTGCATTCCAGCGCTGGATCGGCAGCACGAAGCCGCGCGGGATGTGCAGGCCTTCGTCGAACACCCGCGCCATGCGCGCGCGCTCTTCGGGATCGGCGAGCTTGGAGTCGAGTGCGTCGACGTTCTCGGGCAGGGCGGCTTCCTTCTGCAGCCAATGCGCGGGATCCTCGAACGCGGGCAGCACGTAGTCGGATTCGAGCCCGAGCGTCTCGGCGGCCGTGTCGAGGAAACGCTCCGCATCCTGGATCGTCGCCTTGCGCGGACCATCGACGCTGGCGATCAGGTCCGGATTGCGCCAGATCGGCTCACCATCCTTGCGCCAATACAGTCCGAACGCCCAGCGCGGCAGGCTTTCGCCGGGATACCACTTGCCCTGTCCGTAATGCAGCAGGCCACCGGGCGCGAAACGCGCGCGCAGACGCCGGATCAGGCTGTCGGCGAGCCCGCGCTTGGCCGGGCCGACGGCAGCCGTATTCCACTCAGCCGATTCCATGTCGTCGATCGACACGAAGGTCGGCTCGCCGCCCATCGTGAGCCGCACGTCGTTCGCGGCGAGATCGGCATCGACGGCTTCGCCGAGGCGGTCGAGCCGGTCCCACGCCTCATCCGAAAATGGCCGGGTGATCCGCGGCGCTTCGCGGATGCGCCTCACATTCATCTCGAAGTTGAAGTTGACCTCGGCAACTCCGGCGCTGCCGCTGATCGGCGCGGCCGAGTGATAGTGGGGAGTCGCAGCAACGGGGATGTGTCCCTCGCCCGCCAGCATGCCCGAGGTGACGTCGAAGCCTATCCATCCAGCACCGGGCAGATAGACCTCGGCCCAGGCATGCAGATCGGTGAAATCATTCTCGACCTCGACCGGCCCCTCGACCGGATCAATGTCGGGACGAAGCTGAATCAAATAGCCGGAGACGAAGCGGGCGGCGAGGCCGAGATGCCGCAGCGTCTGGATCAGCAGCCACGCCGAGTCGCGGCAGGAGCCGGCGGCCGACGACAGCGTCTCCTCCGGCGTTTGAACACCGGGCTCCATCCGGATGATATAACGAATCTTTTTCTGCAACTGCGCATTGAGTTCGACGAGATAGTTGACGGTGTTGTTCGCATCGCGGGGAATCGACTTCAAGTATTCCGCGAACAACGGCCCCGGCTCGATCGTCTCGAGATAGGGCGCGAGTTCCACCTTGAGACCCTCCGGATAGGCAAAGGGAAAACTGTCCGCATAAGGCTCGACGAAGAAGTCGAACGGATTGATCACGGTCATCTGCGCCGTGAAGTCGACCTCGATTTTGAGTTCGTTCACCTTCTCAGGGAAAACGTAGCGGGCCAGCCAATTGCCTTGCGGATCCTGTTGCCAGTTCACGAAATGGTTGGGCGGCGTGACCTTGAGCGAATAGCTCAGCACGGGGGTCCTGGTATGTGGTGCAGGACGCAGGCGGATGGTCTGCGGGCCCAGTTCGACCGGACGATCGTATTTGTAATGGGTGACGTGATGTAATGCGACGTAGATTGACACGAGGTTTCGGCGCTCCAGCAACTTTTTTAAGCAGAACATTGCTGTGCTTAGGGATCAAGCACTAACAAAGGGCAGAGCTGCCTATTGAACTATCCTAAGCCCGAAAGGCGGCCCTAAGCCCGAAAGGCGGCATTTGGGTCCGCGTAGGTCGAGTTGAGCCTCCCCTGTCAGGTGCTTCAGCTGCACGCACCGGTCGCTTTTCCGGCCGCTGCGCGCCCCAATCCGGCCCGTCACGAAGAACGAGAGAAGAACAAACAACCTCTCCAGCCGCACGCGGAGAGTTGTCCACAGGAAGGCGCGCAGGCGCTCACGGAAGATTGACCAGTCCCTCAAAGCAGGGATTAACCCCGAATGATGAACTAACAAGAACTAATAGCGTTGCATTTGCCGCAATCGCTTGATAGCTCGACTACACATGCTATTTAGGACCACCATTGCCAAAAGGAGAATCAAGTGGCGAAGACAGCTAAGAAGGCAGCTACCAAGAAGTTGGCGCGGAAACCCTACACGCCCGCCGACATCAAGCTGCTGAAGCAGCACTCGAAGTCCAAGACCCCGGTTGCCAAGATCGCCAAGGCCATGAAGCGGACCGAAGGCTCGCTCCGTCAGAAGGCCCTGGCGCTCGGCATCGGCCTGGGCCACCAGCGGTAAATTGCTCTGCGCCGCTGTCGCGCGAGCGTCGGCAGGGCCAGCCCATGACGGACTGCCCACGACAGCCAGCACATGGCGGCGCGCTCACCTGTCATCTGATCTCAGTTGCGATCCAGTCTCAGCTATTGGCGATCTCAGCTGCGATCAGATGCCGGGACATGTCAGACGGCAGCCCCGATATGGGGCAGCCGAATAGCTGAGTGATCCAGCTACATCGTCGCGCCGAGCACCCAGGGTGCGAACTCGGCCCCGCCGAAATCGAAGCTCTCGCTCTTGGTCGGCTGCCCCGAGGCGGTCTTCAGCATCAATTCGAAGATGCGCTGGCCGCACTCCTGCACCGTCTCCTCGCCGTCGAGGATGGTGCCGCAATTGACGTCCATGTCGTCTTCCATCCGCCTGTACATCGGCGTGTTGGTCGCGAGCTTGATGGACGGCGCCGGCTTGCAGCCGAACACGCTGCCGCGTCCGGTCGTGAAGCAGACGAGATTGGCGCCGCCGGCCACCTGCCCCGTCGCCGCGACGGGGTCGTAGCCAGGCGTGTCCATGAACACGAAGCCCTTCTTGGTGACGGCCTCGGCATAATGCAGCACATCGACCAGATTGGTGCTGCCGGCCTTGGCCATCGCGCCGAGCGACTTCTCGAGAATCGTCGTCAGGCCGCCCGCCTTGTTGCCCGGGCTGGGGTTGGCGTTCATCTCCGCACCCTCGCGCGCCGTATACTCCTCCCACCAGCGCATCAGGGAGACGAGCTTCTCGCCGACGTCGCGGCTGACTGCGCGGCGCGTCAGCAGATGCTCGGCGCCATAGGTCTCGGGCGTCTCCGACAGGATCACCGTGCCACCATGTCGCACCAGCAGATCGCTTGCTGCACCGAGCGCCGGATTGGCCGAGATGCCGGAATAGCCGTCGGAGCCGCCACACTGCAGCGCGACCGTCAGCTCGCTGGCCGGAACCGTCTCGCGCTTGACCCTGTTGGCGTCGGCGAGCGCTTCCTTGACGAAAGCAATGCCGGCCTCGACGGTCTTGCGGGTGCCACCGACCTCCTGGATGTCCATGGCACGCAGACGGCCGGCGAGCTTCTGCTCCTCCATCAGTCCGCCGATCTGATTGGCCTCGCAACCGAGACCGAGCACGATCACCGCAGAGAAGTTCGCGTGACGCGCGTAGCCGCCGAGGGTTCGCCGCAGCAGCTTCAGCGGCTCGTCGAGCGTCATGCCGCAGCCGGTCTTGTGCGTCAGCGCCACGACGCCATCGACGTTCGGGTAGTCGGCGAGCGGATCATCACCGGTGAAGGGATTCCGCTTGAAGACGTCGGCGACCAGGCCCGCGACATGCGCGCTGCAGTTCACCGACGTCAGAATGCCGATGTAGTTGCGGGTCGCGACCCGGCCATCGGGCCGGCGAATGCCCTCGAACGTCGCCGGAAGATCGAAGTTCGGCGTCGGCTTCACGTCGACGCCATAGGCATAATCCTTGGCGAAATCGCCCATGCCGCAGTTCTGTGTATGAACGTGCTGCCCCGGCGCGATCGGCGCGGTCGCGAAGCCGATGATCTGGCCGTAGCGGCGGATGGGCTCGCCCTGCGCGATCGGACGCACCGCGACCTTATGCCCCGCCGGAATGCGGTCCACCGTGGCCACGCCATCGGCAACCGCGAGGCCGGGCGGCAGACTCGCACGCGCGATCAGGACGCTGTCCTCGGGATGAAGACGGATGACGGGGGCGGGAGCCATGGCAGTCTCTCTTCGTTTGTATCGGTAGGTCGCAAACCGGCATGCGAATAGCGAGTTGCGAATAGCGAATGAATGAATCCCCTATTCGCTACTCCCTATTCGCAATTCGCCTCAGGCCCTGCCGCCGGAGTCCTTGCGGGTCTGCGCGACTTGCTGGCGGGCATAGACCTGCATCAGGCCGACCTCGTTGGACAAGGTCACGAGCTTGAAGCCCATGTTGATGGCGCGGACAGCGCCCTCGGCGCCGCTGCAATGAATACCGGGATTGAGCCCGCGCTTGCCGCACTCCTTCACGATCTTCTCATAGATCTTGAGGATCTCCGGCTCGTCGCGATCGAGCTTCGGCACGAGACCATAGGAGAAGCCGAGATCGGAGGGACCGATATAGACGCCGTCGATGCCTTCGACATCGAGAATGGCTTCCATGTTCTCGACCGCGGTCCTGGTCTCCATCATCGGCAGCAGCACGATCTCGTCGTTGGCCGTCTTCTGATACTCGCCCGCGCCGCCATACATGCCCGAACGGATCGGACCGTTGGAGCGCACACCCTTGGGCGGATATTTGGAATAGGAAACGAGGTTGCGCGCTTCCTGCGCTGTGTTGACCATCGGGCAGATGACGCCATAGGCACCGCCATCGAGCACCTTGCCGATGATGCCGGGCTCATTCCACGGCACGCGCACCATCGGCGTGACCGGATGGCCATGCATCGCCTGAAAGCACTGCACCATCGACAGATAGTCCTGTACCCCGTGCTGCATGTCCACGGTGACGCTGTCGAAGCCGCACTGAGCCACGACCTCCGCGGAAAAGCCCGAGGGGATCGCGAGCCAGGCATTCACCACCGTCTTGCCTTCGGCCCAGAGCTGCTTGACCTTATTGTTCGCCACGACTGCGTTTCCTTCCCTTGTTGTTCAACCGATCCGTCTCATTAGAATTCGTTTTCGCCCATGGCGCAACGCAATGCAATCCCGCTCAATTTGAGCATGGATGCTTCGCGCCACCCGCAAATCACACTGATATCACGATGTCGCCCGCTGAATGCTCGCTTCGCTGACACCGACTTCGCGTGCCGTGTTCACTATTGCCGCCCAGGTGTCATCGGGCAAGGGCACGCCATTGGCCGTACGCTCGGCCCGCATCTTGCGCTCGGGATCGCCCGGCACCAGAACCTGATCGACGCCGGAGACCGGCTTGGTCGCCCGGATGAAATCCGTGTAGCGGGTGATCTCACCATCGAAGAAGCTCGCCGGATCGACCACCTTCGGGTCGATGTAGATCGCGAGCATGCCGTTGGCAAAGCGCCGGTTTGCCGACGTCGCCCCGGTGCCGGTCAAGGCGCCGCCGAGCAGCTCGCAGATGAAGGCGAGACCGGAGCCCTTGTGCTCGCCGAAGGCGCGGATCGCTCCCGTCCCCTTGGTGTGGTCGCGCGTCCCCTCGGCCTCATAGGGTCCATAGAGCACCGCCGGATCCTCGCTGAGCGTACCATCGGCATCGATCAAGGCGCCCTTGGGCAGCTTCTTGCCGCCGCGGCTCGCCACCAGGACCTTGCCCTCGGCCACGATCGAGGTCGCGAAATCGAGCACGATGGGATCCTGTCCCTGGCGTGGGATGCCGACACAATAGGGCGCGGTCGAGAACCGCTTCTCGACTCCGCCATAGGGAGCCACCAGCAGCGAGCCTGCGGCCGTGACGAAATGAATGGAGACGAGTCCCTCAGCGGCGGCCATCTCCGCCCAGTCGCCGACCCGGCCGAGATGGCCGGAATTGCGCAGCGCCAAGGCGGCCAAGCCGCTCTTCTTGCAACGCTCGATGCCGATCCTCACGGCCTGTGGTGTCACGGTCTGGCCGTAGCCGAACTTGCCGTCGACGACCACCAGCGACGGGGTGTCGACCACGACCTCTGCGGTCTGGTTGGGCACGATCGAACCCATCTTCTGCCAACGGATATAGACGGGCACGCGGATCACACCGTGGCTGTCATGCCCTGTCAGGTTGGCCGTCGTCAGATAGGTCGCGATCCGGCGGGCCTCCTCCGGCGAGGAATTGGCGTGTTCGAAGACATCGGCAACGAAATCGATGAGATGCGCAACCTTGATAGTGACCATGACAACTCGCGGGTTCGATCAGCATGCGAAAACAGAGTTAGCATGGTTTGCCATGCCTGCGACGCACGCCATCTCCGCTCGACTGCATCGCTTCTTATCAAAACGCCGAACGGCCTGCCAAGCACGAGACCCCACCCATTGCGTCTCGTCCGCGGCATATCAGCCGTCGCCGCTGTCGTCGGGGTCGAGATCGCCGCCAATGCTCCGCTCGAGCTCGCCCAGCATCTTGTGCAATGCGGCAAGCTTGCGTGCACCATACCGGCTGGCAATTGATGCGTAGATCGCCTCTGAGCTCGGCGCGACCTGCGCGATCAGCTTCATGCCCTTGGTCGAGATCGACAACACGCCTCTGCGCATGTCGCGGCTATCGACTTCGCGTTGAATCAAGCCGCGCGCCTCGAGATCGCGCAGGATGCGGGACAGGCTAGGCCCAAGCAGGAACGCGACCCGCGCCAGCTCCGTCACCTCGATCACGTCGACCGCCGCCAGCGCGCGCAGGATGCGCCATTGCTGCTCGGTCAGGCCGTGCTGCCGCAGACTGGGACGAAACTGCCGCATCACGGCCTCACGCGCCCGCAACAATGCCATCGGCAGCGACTGCGAGAAGTCACGCATTGGCACCTTACGGGCTTCCTTCGCCGCCTGCCTGGCGACCTTGGCCCTGATCTCGCTCACATCGGTCCCCCCTGGGCCGCCCCAAACATTTGCACTGCAGCAATTGCCCTTTCGATTTGCCCGCAGAAACTTAACATGTTAACCATCTCTCGCCACCTCTTTTCCGAGCGATCACTCATGCCTCTTGCGAGCGACCAGATTCATAGCTGCGCCTTACGCCTGGATCAGGCCGAAAAGAGCCGCCGCCAGATCAGGCAGCTGTCGCAGGAGTTTCCCGATATCACCATCGCAGATGCCTATGCGATCCAGGAGGCCTGGATCAGCGTCAAGGTGGCCGCGGGCCGCGTCATCAAGGGTCACAAGATCGGATTGACATCGAAGGCGATGCAGAGCGCGCTGAACATCGATGAACCGGATTCGGGCGTGCTGCTCGACGACATGTTCTTTGCCGATGGCGGGCTGGTGCCGTCCGACCGCTTCATCGCGACGCGTATCGAGGCGGAGCTTGCCTTCGTCATGAAGCACCGTCTGTCTGGACCGGACTGCACCTTGTTCGACGTACTCAACGCGACGGATTTCGTGGTGCCGGCACTCGAGATCCTGGATACGCGGATCGAGCGGGTGGATTCCGCGACCAAGGCGACCCGCAAGATCTTCGATACGATCGCCGACAACGCCGCAAATGCCGGCATCGTGCTCGGCGGCCGGCCGCTGCGGCCGCTCGATGCCGACCTGCGCTGGATCGGCGCACTCTGTTATAAGAACGGTCAACTGGAAGAGACCGGCTTGGCCGCCGGCGTGCTGAACAACCCGGCAACGGCCGTTGCGTGGCTCGCCAACAAGATCGCGGCAAATGGATTGGCGCTGGAGCCGGGACAGGTGGTCCTTGCCGGCTCGTTCATCCGACCGATCGAGGCGCGCAAGGGCGACACGATCCAGGCCGACTACGGCCCGTATGGGACGGTGAGCTGTTACTTCGCCTGACGCCTGCCCCGGAGCGACCGCATCATGCCGCATTTCAGCATCGAATACTCCGCCAATCTCGACGCCTTTGTCGTTATGGCCAATGTCTGCGAAGTGGTCCGCAAGGCCGCCAGCGAGACCGGGATCTTTCCGATCGGCGGCATCCGCGTGCGCGCGATCCGCTGCGAGCACTACGCGATCGCCGACGGCAAGCCCGACTCCGCCTTCCTCGCCATGCTGCTGCGGCTCGGCGAAGGCCGCGACCTCGCGGCACGGCAGAAGGCCGGCGAGCACGTTTTCAAGGCGCTCTCGGCGTATCTCGATCCGGTCTTCGCCAGCAGCAAGTTCGCGCTGTCCTTCGACATGCAGATCAACGACGCCGCGACCAGCTGGAAGCGCAACAACATCCACGACGCCCTGAAAGCGGAGGCATCCCATGGATAAGGCCAGTCCCAAAGCCGACATCTACAAGGCCAATCTCGACCGTGCCGCTCCCCTGCTCGCGAAGCTGAAGGACGGGGGCATCGGCCACTTCATCGACGGCAAGGTGGTGCCGGCGATCTCGGGCGCGACGTTCGAGACGAAGTCTCCGATCGACGGTGCCGTGCTCGCCAAGGTCGCGCGCGGCAATGCCGAGGACATCGATCGCGCGGCGACCTCGGCCGCCCTCGCCTTCAAGTCGTGGCGCGACATGGCGCCCGCGATGCGGCGCAAGCTGCTGCATCGCGTGGCCGACGCGATCGAGGATCATGCCGACGACATCGCCGTGCTCGAATGCATCGACACCGGTCAGGCCTATCGCTTCATGGCCAAGGCCGCGATCCGCGCCGCCGAGAATTTCCGCTTCTTCGCCGACAAATGCACCGAGGCCCGCGACGGCCTGAGCACGCCGAGCGACGAGCATTGGAACATCTCGACGCGGGTGCCGATCGGCCCGGTCGGCGTGATCACGCCGTGGAACACGCCGTTCATGCTGTCGACCTGGAAGATCGCGCCGGCGCTCGCGGCCGGCTGCACGGTGGTGCACAAGCCCGCCGAATGGTCGCCGATCACGGCGCAATGGCTGGCGAAGCTCGCCAAGGACGCCGGCATTCCCGACGGCGTGCTCAACACCGTCCACGGCTTTGGCGAGGAGGCCGGCAAAGCGCTGACCGAGCATGCCGCGATCAAGGCGATCGGCTTCGTCGGCGAGAGCTCGACCGGATCTGCGATCATGGCGCAGGGCGCGCCGACCTTGAAGCGGGTGCATTTCGAGCTCGGCGGCAAGAACCCGGTGATCGTGTTCGACGATGCCGACCTCGATCGGGCGCTCGATGCGGTCGTGTTCATGATCTACTCGCTCAACGGCGAGCGCTGCACCTCCTCCAGCCGCCTGCTGGTTCATAAGAGCATCGCCGAGACCTTCACGGCCAAGCTCGCCGCACGCGTGCGCGCGCTGAAAGTGGGTCATCCGCTCGATCCCGCCACCGAGATCGGGCCGCTGATCCACGAGCGGCATCTCGCCAAGGTCTGCTCCTATGTCGACATCGCGCGCCAGGATGGCGCGATCGTCGCCGTCGGCGGCAAGCCGTTTGCCGGCCCTGGCGGCGGTCATTATGTCGAGCCGACGCTCGTCACCGGCGCGAACCAGACCATGCGCGTGGCCCAGGAGGAAGTGTTCGGGCCGTTCCTCACGGTGATCCCGTTCCGCGACGAGGCGGAGGCGATCGCGATCGCCAATGACATACAATATGGCCTCACCGGCTATGTCTGGACCGGCGACATGGGCCGCGCGCTGCGCGTCGCCGATGCGCTGGAGGCCGGCATGATCTGGCTCAACTCGGAGAACGTCCGCCATCTGCCGACGCCGTTCGGCGGCATGAAGGCGTCGGGCATCGGTCGCGATGGCGGCGACTACTCGTTCGACTTCTACATGGAGACCAAGCACGTCTCGCTCGCGCGCGGCACCCACAAGATCCAGCGGCTCGGCGTCTAAGGAGAACCGCCCATGACCTCCCCTCGCCTCGCCACCTATGTCGCCGATGGCTCGGTCCGCTACGGACTTGCGACCGACAAGGGCCTCGTCGAACTCTCCTCGCGTTTCGCGAAGGACTATCCGACCCTGCGTGAGGTGATTGCCGCAGGCGCCCTGCCGCGGCTGATCGATGCCGCCGCCGGGCTGTCTCCCGATCACGGCCTCGATGCCATCACCTGGCTGCCGCCCATCCCCTCGCCCGAGAAGATCATCTGCATCGGCGTCAACTATCCCGATCGCAACGCCGAGTACAAGGACGGCCAGGACGCGCCGAAATATCCGTCGATGTTCATGCGCACGCCGCGCTCCTTCGTCGGCCATGACACGCCGCTGGTGCGTCCGCGCGCCTCGCCGCAGCTCGACTATGAGGGCGAGCTGGTCCTCGTGATCGGCAAGGCCGGCCGGCACATTCCGGAAAGCCAGGCGCTGGATCACATCGCCGCGCTCACGCTGTGCAACGAGGGTACGATCCGCGACTGGGTGCGGCACGCAAAATTCAACGTCACGCAAGGCAAGAACTTCGATTCGACCGGCAGCCTCGGCCCCTGGATCGTGCCCTACACGGATGAGCGCCAGATTGCCGACATCAGGCTGACCACGCACGTCAATGGCGAATTGCGCCAGGACGACCGGACGTCGCGGCTGATCTTCGGCTTCCGCTATCTCATCAACTACATCTCGACCTTCGCGACGCTGGTGCCTGGTGACGTCATCGTGACGGGCACGCCGACCGGGGCCGGTGCACGGTTCGATCCGCCGCGCTATCTCAAGCCCGGCGACGTCATCGAGATCGCGGCCGAGGGCGTCGGCACCTTGCGCAACGGCGTCGTCGACGAAGCTCTGTAACAGTTCAGGAACGGAAGCATGACCACCATGACCGGCGGCGAAGCCATCGTCAGCGGGCTCGTCGCCCACGGCGTCGACACCGTGTTCGGCCTGCCCGGCGCGCAGGTCTACGGCCTGTTCGACGCCTTCCACCAGGCGCAATTGAAAGTCATCGGCGCCCGCCATGAGCAGGCCTGCGGCTACATGGCGTTCGGCTATGCGCGCGCCAGCGGCAAGCCCGGCGTGTTCAGCGTCGTACCGGGTCCCGGCGTGCTCAACGCTGGTGCTGCGCTGCTCACCGCCTTCGGCTGCAATGAGCCGGTGCTGTGCCTCACGGGCCAGGTGCCGACCGACTATCTCGGGCGTGGCCGCGGCCATCTGCACGAGATGCCGGACCAGCTCGCGACCTTGCGCACCTTCGTCAAATGGGCCGAGCGCATCGAATATCCCGACAGCGCGCCGACGCTGGTCTCGCGCGCCTTTCAAGAGATGATGTCCGGGCGGCGCGGCCCCGCGGCGCTGGAAATGCCCTGGGACGTGTTCACGCAGAAGGCCGAGACGGCCGCCGCAAAGCCGCTGGCTCCGTTCGCGCCGCCGCAGCCCGATCCCGACCGCATCGCCAAGGCCGCCGCGCTGATCACGGCTGCGAAGACGCCGATGATTTTCGTCGGTGCGGGCGCGATCGATGCGCGCGAGGAGATCCGCGAGCTCGCCGAGATGATCGACGCGCCGGTGGTCGCTTTTCGCTCCGGGCGCGGCATCGTCTCCAATGCGCACGAGCTCGGGCTCACCATGGCTGCGGCCTACAAGCTCTGGCCGACCACGGATCTGATGATCGGCATCGGCACCCGCATGGAGCTGCCGACCACGTTCCGCTGGCCGTTCAAGCCGGACGGCCTGAAGTCGATCCGCATCGACATCGATCCCGCCGAGATGCGGCGCCTGATCGTCGATGCCGGCATCGTCGCCGATGCCAAGGCGGGCACGGCCGCGCTGGCCGCCGCCGTCAGCAAGGCGGGCTATCGCAAGACAACAGGCCGTCGCGCGTCCATCCGCGACGCCAGCGCTGCGACCTTGCAGGAGATCCAGCAGGTGCAGCCGCAGATGGCCTATCTGAACGTGCTGCGCGAGGTGCTGCCGAAAGACGCCATCGTCACCGACGAGCTGTCACAAGTCGGCTTCGCCTCCTGGTACGGCTTTCCGGTCTACGAGCCGCGCACCTTCATCACCTCGGGCTATCAGGGCACGCTCGGCGCCGGCTTTCCGACCGCGCTCGGCGCCAAGGTGGCGCATCCCGACACGCCTGTCGTCGCGATCACCGGCGATGGCGGTTTCATGTTCGCCGTGCAGGAGCTGGCGACGGCCGTGCAATACAACATCAGCGTCGTCACCCTGGTGTTCAACAACAACTCTTACGGCAATGTCCGACGCGACCAGCGCGAGCGCTTCGACGGCCGCGTCGTCGCCTCCGATCTCGTCAATCCGGATTTCGTCAGGCTCGCCGAATCCTTCGGCGTCGCCGCCAGCAAGGTCACGTCGCCCGACCAGTTCAAGTCGGCGCTGGAGACCGCGCTCGCCCATGGCGGGCCGTATCTGATCGACATCGAGGTGCCGCGCGATTCCGAGGTCTCGCCCTGGGCCTTCATCCATCCGTCGAAGCCTCCAGGGATCTGATCGACCTCACGGCGGGGACGCGCGGCGTCCCTGCAATCCGGCCGCGGCCATCGCCAGCAGGCCGGCCCCGGCCACGAGCCAGCACGCGACTGGCGCCCACTGCACCAGCGGCGCATAGTCGGGCAGCTTCTGCAGACCGCCGGCGACGGCGGCGATCCGCGCGAAGGTTGCCAGCGCCAGCGCCGAGAAGACGAGCCCGGTCACCTTGCCCTCGGCACCCGTCGTCCCGATCGCGAGCGCCGCGGAAATGGCGCTCATCATCATGCAGCCCCAGGCCGCACCGGCGATGAACTGCGCCACGATCAGCACGGTCAGCGCACCCGCGAGCTCGGCACTGACGATGGCGAGTGCACCCAGCAGCCCGGCAATTCCCATCACCATGAGCCCGCCGCGATGCTTCACCACGACGCTGGCCGGGAACAGCACGAGGTTGAAGCCGATCCAGAACACCGGCATCAGCCAGGGCAGATCCTCCGGCTTGGCAAAGCGCAGATAGAACGCCGAGCTGTTGATGCTGAAATGCAGCTGGTAGCCGAGCGCGAGGATCACCATCGCGCCAATGAACAGCAGCGGCAATCCCCGCAGCGGCTTGGGCCCTGGCTTGGATTCGGGCTTGGCCGGCGCTTGCGCTGCCCGACCGCTATCCTGCGGGATGCGCGCGAGACCGAGCGCGGTCAGCAGCAGCACCGCCGATGAGATGACGAACGGCAATCGCGGATCGTAGTCGCGCAGGATCACACCGAGATATGGCGACACGGCGCCGGCCACGCCATAGCCGAGCATGACCAGCGCTGCCAGGAACGGAATGGCCGGCCGGGCCGCATGGCGCCCGAGCAGGGTCAAGGGCGGCGCGCGCAACACCGAGGAGGTCAGCGCCCAGATCGCGATCAGTCCGATGAAGACCGCTGGACCCGCCGACGCCGCCACGAAAGGCAGCGCGACAAAGGCGGCGCAGGATACCGCAGTCAGCAGGCCGACGAAGATGCCGAAGCGCGCGGCCGCGCGCCCGATCCGATCGGCCGCAACTCCCATCGCGGTATCGAACAATGTGAAGATCGCCTGGTCCAGCATCAGGATCAGGATGACGGCCGAAGGCGCGATGCCGGCCTGGGCCGCGAGCTTCGGCAGATAGATCACATAGGTCGTCCACAGCAGCGTGAACACCAGCTGCAGCAGCGCAAGGTGAAGTCCTATTCGCGTCGCCGCCGGCGCTCGCTCCTCCGCAAGTTCGACAGTGCTCATGGCCCCTCTCCCGGGGGCAGCATAGAGCCACGGATGCCCGTTGCAAAACGAGGAAGGTCACAGACCGGCCAGGACTACCGCGCTCGGCGGAAGGTCAGGTTGATGCGCCGGCGGCCGAGCCGAGCATGCTCACCGTCGGCGAGCGGCGCAACGCCGTGAAATGCGAGCCGCGCCGGCCCGCCCCAGACCACGACATCGCCATGAACCAGCCGATAACGCTGCGTCTTGTCGGTGCGTTTGAGCCCGCCGAACAGGAACGTTGCCGGCAGCCCCAGTGACACCGAGACGATCGGCGCGCCGATGTCACGCTCGTCGCGGTCCTGATGCAGCGACATCCTGGCGCCCGGCTCATAGCGGTTGATCAGGCAGGCATCGGGCGCGAAGCCTGCGAAACCGGCCTCGCTTGCGGCTTGCTCGGCAAGTTGATGAAACAGCGGCGGCATCGCCGGCCATGGCTGGCCGCTGTCCGGATCAACAGCATCATAGCGGTAGCCGCTGCGATCCGTGACCCAGCCACACGCACCGCAACTCGTCATCGCGACCGACATCCGATGGCCGCCCGGGGTCACCATGCGGCGAAACGGCGCCTGCGCCGCGATCGCCTCGATCGCTGTGATCAGCTCCGCCTCCTGCGGCCGCGCGAAGCCGCGCAGCAGCACCGCGCCGGGCGCGAGCTGCTCGCGGGCCGGTCCTGCCGCCGCGAATCCATCGAACAGATCCGCCGTCATGCGCCTCACTTCGCATCGTGAAAGATCACGCCCAGCGTATGGCGCCGGCCGGCGCGCAGCCGGCTGACACCATGGCGCATGTTGACGCGGTAGCTGCCGCGCGTGCCCTGCACCGGACGATTGTGGACCGCGAACACCACGGCATCGCCCTGCCGCAGCGGCACCACCTCGGCGCGCGACTGCATGCGCGGCCGCTGCTCGGTCAGCACGAACTCGCCGCCCTCGAAATCGCGCCCCGGCTCGGACAAGAGGATCGCGACCTGCAGCGGAAACACGTGCTCGCCATACAGATCCTGGTGCAGGCAGTTGTAGTCGCCCTCGACATATTGCAGCAGCAGCGGCGTTGGCCTGGTCTGGCCGGCCTGATGACAGCGTGCGAGAAAATCCTCGTGGTCGCCGGGATACCGGACGTCGATCCCCATCGTCGCGTTCCAGCGATTGGCGATCGTAACCAAACGCGCATAGAGCAGCGGCCGCAGCCGCGCGATCGGATCCGGCAGCGGATAGCTGAAATACTTGTACTCGCCGCGCCCAAACCCGTGCCGCGCCATGATGACGCGGCTGCGGAAGTGGCTGTCGTCCGGAT
Organism: Bradyrhizobium sp. SZCCHNR1098; assembly: GCF_032489375.1. Lineage (NCBI taxonomy): Bacteria > Pseudomonadati > Pseudomonadota > Alphaproteobacteria > Hyphomicrobiales > Nitrobacteraceae > Bradyrhizobium > Bradyrhizobium sp. SZCCHNR1098. Next base: position 92,181 of record NZ_JAUEXY010000003.1, on the reverse strand, counting down.
AGAGCGCCGCCAGCGCACGGCACTCCTCGGGCGAGACCAGTTGCGGCAACACCGCACAGCCGCCAGCATCGAGGTCGCGTTCGACCATCGCCCAGTCGATTGCATCGATCCCGGTGGCGGCGGAAACGTCGATTTCGGGCACTGCGTGCTCGAGTCTGGCCATGCAATTCATCCCAGCTGTCATTCCGGGGCGGCGCGAAGCGACGAGCCCGGAATCCATACGCACGATCGTGGTTATGGATTCCGGGCCTGCGCGCAAGGGCGCGCATCCCGGAATGACGAGGGTGTGACAGAAGAGGGAGCGACGGCCACCCGTTTCCTGGACGGCCTAGCGGCCTGGCGCCTGAACGCCACGATGAACCGAAACGCTTCGGGCGGAACCAATGTTCTGACGATGCAACGTCCCGGCACCAGACGCGTCTTCATCCTGTTCGGCAAGTCGATCCTGGCCTTGCTCTCGCTCGCCGTCATGCTGCTGCTCTACGTCGAAGGCTATGTGATCTGGTACTTCGAATATGGCCTCGGCCTCCCCACCGAGAGCCGGCTTGCGGCCCTCCCGACGGAAGGTCCACTCTGTCCGACCTCTCCGAACATTCGCTTTATGCCGCTCTCGGAGATTCCGCCTCTGGTCCGGAACGCCGTCGTGGCGTCTGAAGACCGCGACTTCTACGCGCGCCCCTATGTCGGCCCGCTGGCCCGGCTCGCATCCGACATTGCGGCTGGTCGCCGGCCGGGGCGGTCGAACATCATCCACTCGGTCAGCCGCGATTGTCTCTGTACCCTCGTGCCGGACTGCTACAAAGGACCGAGCCTCGAATGGCAGATTGGCACGGAGGTCTTCATGGGCCGCATCGAGCGCACGTTCACGCGCGATCGCATCCTGGAGGCCTATCTGAACAACTCCTATCTTGGCCACCGGACCCATGGTGCTGCAGACGCAGCCACGACCTATTTCGGCAAAGCCCTCGCAAGCCTCGATATCGGCGAGATTGCCTTTCTCCTCGCGCGTTTCCGATGGCCGTGGCCCTCTGAGCACGACAGCGAGTGGCGCAATCGCATGCTCGACAGGATGCTGGCCGCCGGTCTCATCGACCAAGCCCAGGCCACCGCGGCCAAAGCCGCGCCACTTCCCCCGATCGATGGCCAGCCACGCAATCCCTGATCATCCCTCCCGTTCAATGAAGTCTCGCGGAACACAGAATGAGTGGCCCGTGCAGCGCGCGCTATCGGCGTCTTCGACAATCGTACTGAAGCCAAGCCAGTAGTAGCCATAAGTGTCAATTTCACTGACCACGCATGATTGGCCAATGAAGCCGCGCATCTCCGTTTGCTCGCTCGCAGGCAAGTCATGCACCAGCCAATCAGGCAGACCGAGCAGCCTCACACGATCCCCAACCTGAATGTCATTCGACACCTGAGCAATTCCCGGCCGCCTCACCCCCGCACCACGCCCTCAACCGCCGCCGCGATCTCCAGCAGCGTGCGGTCGTTGCCGCCGGATCGCGCCAGCATCAGGCCGACGGGGACCTCGCCATGGCGGTGCGCCGGCAGCGAGATCGCGCAGCCGTCGATCATGTTGATGAAGGTGCAGTTGCGCAGGGCACGGATGTTTTCGCGGGCGAAGGCTGCGTCGTCGGCGAGATCGGCGATTTTTGGCGGCGTGTTGGCGGTGGTCGGCATGACAAGCGCGTCGTAGGGCGCGATCCGCGCGGCGGCGCGCTTCACCAGCGAGCGTCGGGCATTCAGCATCTCGATGTAATCCGGCACCGTGATCGCCTCGCCGCGCAGGATGCGGACGGAGACGCGCGGATCATAGACGTCGCCCTTGGCGGTCAGCAGGAAGCGGTGCCAGGCGTAGCTCTCGGCCGCGGCAAAGCCGCCCTTCGCGCCGATGACGCCGACGTCGAGGAATTCAGGGAACTCGATGCGCTCGATGAGCGCCCCCTGCTTCGCCAGCGTCTCCAGCGCCCGCTCGAAGGTCTCGGCGACCTCGGCATCGAGCTCGTCGAGCACGATCGTCGTGGGCACCGCGAGCCGCAGGCCCTTCACCGGCCGCGCAGCCAGCGGCCGGATCGGCTCATCGGCCAGCACCGAGTCGAGGATCGCGCAGCAGGCGACGGTGTTGGCGAGCGGCCCAAAGCTGTCGAGCGTGGAGGACAGCGGCACGCCGCCGTCGAGCGGCACGCGGACCTGCGTCGGCTTGAAGCCTGTGATGCCGTTGAAGGCGGCGGGGATGCGGCAGGAGCCGCCGGTGTCGGTGCCAAGCGCGCCATAGGCCATGCGGTCGGCGATCGAGACGGCGGCGCCCGACGACGAGCCGCCGGGGACATGGCCGACCTCGCGCTTCCAGGCGCTCTTCGGCGTGCCGTAGTGCGGGTTGATGCCGATGCCGGAATAGGCGAACTCGGTCATGTTGGTGCGGCCGATCACGACGAAGCCGGCCCGGCGCAGCCGCGCCACGGCAGGCGCATCGGCCTCGGCCGGCGCGGAGTCGTCGAGCGCGCGCGAGCCGGCACGGGTCACCTGGCCCTTGATGTCGAACAGATCCTTGATCGAGACCGGAATGCCGGCGAAAGGCGACGGCGCGGCATTGGCCTTGCGCAGCGCGTCCATGCCGTCGGCGGCCGCCAGCGCGGCGTCCTTGTCGACATGGATGAAGGCGCGCCCTCCCTCGCCGGCGGGATCGGCGATCCGGGCCAGACACGCCTCCACCAGCTTGCGCGACGTGGTGCGGCCGGCGGCGAGATCGTCGGCCAGCGCGGCCAGGGTCGGATTTGAAGCGGTCATGGCGTCCTATCGCGTGTGATCAGCGGCATCGGCCGCGATATCCATATCGAGCAGCGCGGAACTCAGCGACTTGCCGTGCGCATCCAGCGCCAGCGAGCGGGTCACCCCGCCGCCGAGCGCCCGGCTCATCACGAAATTCAGCGCCGCAATGTTGGGCAGCTCATAGCGGACCACCTCGCCCCGGACAATGCCGGCAAAGTGGGCCCTGACCCGCTCGGCCGTCACCTGTGCGCGCAGCAATGGATAATCCTTGGCGTCGTAGGCGATGACCGAGATGTTCGAGGTATCACCTTTGTCGCCGGTCCTGGAATGGGCGATGTCGCGCAGCTTCATCTCGTCTCCGATCATGCGGCCGCATCAAAGACCAATTTTCACCGGACGGCAATTGCTGCCCGGGACACCTCTGCGCTTGCCGGAGAGCGGCATGCGCGGCGTGATGGACCGTTGACGCGTCTGCTTCAAATGGCGCATCACATCCGGCAAATGAGCAGGCGACGGAGCCCGCCACAGGGAGGATCCATCGGATGGCCGAGCCAGCGCGCGCACGTCCCAAGCCGACACCCGAGACCCAGCATTTCTGGGACGGCACCAGAGCCGCTGAATTGCGACTGCAGCGCTGCGACGCCTGCGCCCACGTCTACTTCCCGCCGCGCCCGTTCTGTCCGGCCTGCGCCAGCCGCAAGGTCAGCGTCTTCAAGGCCTCAGGCCGGGGCACGCTCTACAGCTACGTCATCAACCATCGTCCCCCTGCGCCCGGCTTCACGCCGCCCTACGCCATTGCCGTCGTGGCGCTCGAAGAGGGCCCGCGCATGATGAGCAACATCACGGGCTGCCCCCAGACACCGGAGGCATTGGAGCTCGACATGCCGCTCGAAGTCACTTTCGAGCCGCTCGACGAACAAATCACCCTGCCCCTGTTCCGGCCGGCGAAAGGATAGCGCCATGCGTCGAAACCAGGTGGCCGTGGTCGGCGCGGCCGAGACCACCGAGCTCGGTATCATCCCGACGATGTCGCAGATCCAGCTGCATGCGGACGCGGCGCTGAATGCGATCGCCGATGCCGGGCTCAAGCTGTCGGACATCGACGGCTTCGCCACCGCGGTCGAGACGCCGCAGCAGATCTGTCATTACCTCGGCATCACGCCGACCTGGGTCGACGGCACCTCGGTCGGCGGCTGCTCCTTCATGCTGCATGTCCGCCACGCCGCGGCTGCGATCGAAGCCGGCCTATGCAAGACCGTGCTGATCACCCACGCCGAGAGCGGCAAATCGATGATCGGCAGGCTGCCGCGCTCGATTCCGCCGGACAGTCTGCAGGGCCAGTTCGAGGCGCCGTTCGGCATCTCAGGGCCGCCCAGCATGTTCCCGATCCCCGTGCTGCGCTACATGAAGACCTACGGCATCACCCATGAGCAGTTGGCGATGGTCGCCGTCGTCCAGCGCGAATGGGCCGCGAAGAATCCTCGCGCGATGATGAAGGATCCGATCACGGTCGAGGACGTGCTGAACTCGCGCATGATCGCCTATCCGTTCCGGCTGCTGCAATGCTGTCTCGTCACCGATGGCGGCGGCGCGCTGATCCTGACCTCGGCCGATCGAGCCAAGGATTTTCCGCAGAGGCCAGTCTATATTCTCGGCACCGGCGAAAGCGTGGAGACGCCGATGGTCAGCCAGATGGAGACGTTCAATTCGTCGCGTGCCTTCAAGGTCGCGGGCCCCCTCGCCTTCAAGGAGGCCGGCATCGGCCATGCCGACGTCGACCATCTCATGATCTACGACGCGTTCGCGCATCTGCCGCTGTTCGGGCTCGGCGATCTCGGCTTCATGCCGCATGAGGAGACCGGCCCGTTCATCGCTGCCGGACACACACGTCCCGGCGGCAAGCTGCCGCTCAATACCAATGGCGGCGGCCTGTCCTACATGCATTCGGGCATGTACGGCATGTATGCGTTGCAGGAGAGCGTGCGCCAGATGCGTGGCATCGCCCCGGCGCAGGTACCCGGAGCCAAGATCTCGGTGTGTCACGGCGTCGGCGGCATGTTCGCCGCGTCAGGGACGATTATTTTTACGAACGAAAGATAACCACCGTCATTCCGGGGCGCGCGAAAGCGCGAACCCGGAATCTCGAGATTCCGGGTCTGGTGCTGCGCACCAGCCCGGAATGACGGGGCAAAACAAGGAGACCTCCCCATGACCAAATCGCTCCAGGACAAAGTCATCATCGTCACCGGCGCCGGCCGCGGCATCGGCCGCGAGATCGCGCTGCTGTGCGCCGCCGAAGGCGCCAAGGTCGTGGTCAACGATCCCGGCGTCGCCTCCGACGGCTCGGGCACCAGCGCAGCGCCGGCGGAGGAAGTGGTCGAGGAAATCAAGAAGCGCGGCGGCACGGCGGTGGCGAATTTCGAGAGCGTGTCCGAAGCGATCCCGGCCAGCAAGATCGTGAAGGCCGCGACCGACCACTTCGGCAAGCTCGACGGCGTGGTCAACAATGCCGGCATCCTGCGCGACATGATCTTCCACAAGATGAGCATCGAGGCGTTCGAGGCCGTCATCAAGGTCCACCTGATGGGCTCGTTCTATGTCGCTCACTCCGCCGCGCGGCTGTTCCGCGAGCAGGAGAGCGGCTCCTTCGTCCATTTCACCTCGACCTCAGGCCTGATCGGCAATTATGGCCAGGCCAACTACGCCGCGGCAAAGCTCGGCATCGTCGGCCTGTCGAAGTCGATCGCGCTCGACATGGGCCGCTTCAACGTGCGCTCCAATTGCGTCTCGCCGTTTGCCTGGAGCCGCATGATCGGCACCATCCCGGCGGAGACCGAGGCCGAGAAGGAACGCGTCGAACGCATGAAGCGGATGGGGCCCGAGAAGATCGCGCCCGTCGTCGCCTATCTGCTCGGCGATGCCTCGAAAGACGTCACCGGCCAGATCTTCGCCGTTCGCATGAACGAGATCTTCCTGATGAGCCAGTCGCGCCCATTACGCTCGGTGCACCGCGGCGAAGGCTGGACGCCGCAGACCATTGCGGAGCATGGCATGCCGGCACTGAAGCCGTCGTTCTACAAGCTCGATCGTTCCGCCGACGTGTTCGGCTGGGACCCGATCTGAGATTTGCAGCGCCAAAATCCGCTTGCAGCGCACACCATCTCAAGTTGTTTTTTGTCTAAACGACCCGCGCGCCGCCATGATTTCGTCGTATGGTCGCCTCCCAACAAAAGTCGGGAGGACATAGATGACGAATGCACGACACGACATCACGCAGGATTCGCCGGCCGGAACTGACGGCTTCGACCGGCGCATGCTCCTCAAGGGCGTCGCCGGCTTTGCCGCGGCGGCAGCGGCAGTCTCGCCGGCCGGTGCCCGCGATTTCGGACCGGGCGCGCAGCCGCAACGCTATCCGGATCCCGACATCGTTGTGATCGACGAGAAGCGCTTCAAGGCCAAGGTTGGCAACACCACGATCAAGCGTCTGTTCACCGGCTGCCTGTGGGCGGAAGGTCCGGCCTGGAACGCGCAGGCGCAGTATCTGGTCTGGAGCGACATCCCGAACAACCGACAACTGCGCTATCTCGACGACGACGGCCACATCTCCCAGCAGTTCCGCAAGCCATCGAACGAATCGAACGGCAACACCTTCGATTATGAAGGGCGGCAGATCACGGCCGAGCGGACCCGCCTCGTCCGCTTCGAGCACAACGGCTCGGTCACCGTTCTCGCGGAGAAGGCGAACGACAAGCCCCTCAACGGCCCGAACGACATGGTCGTCAATCCCAGCGACCAGTCGATCTGGTTCACCGATCCCGGCTACGGCTCGATCAACCTGTATGAAGGGCAGAACGCCCGCAACGGCTCCAATCAGCCGTTCCAGAAGGAAGCCGTCTACCGCGTCGATGCGCAGTCCGGCGCGATCACCAAGGTCGCGGACGAGCCGTTCAAGCCGAACGGCATCGCCTTCAGCCACGACTACAAGAAGCTCTACGTCTGCGACACCGGCATCACGCACTATCCGAACGCCAAGAACGTGATCTGGCAGTACGACGTCAATGGCGACAAGCTGGCGAACCCGAAGGCGTTCATCGACATGACGCTCGACGGCAAGTCGGGCTTCGCGGACGGGCTGCGGGTCGACATCGACGGCAACATCTGGGTCGGCGCCGGCTGGGTCGGCGAAGGCTATGACGGCGTCCACATCTTCGCGCCGGATGGCGTCCGCATCGGCCAGATCAAGCTGCCGGAGATCTGCGCCAATGTCTGCTTCGGCGGCAAGAAGCGCAATCGCCTGTTCATGACCGCGAGCCAATCGCTCTATGCGGTCTATGTGGAGACGCAGGGCGCGCATATCTGTTAGGCCGGAAAACCGCCCTTGCTACGAGGCGTCCCTGCGAAAGCGGGGATGCCTCGTCAACGATGGGGCCACACTCACACTGCCGTCCCGGACAGGCGCGCGGTACGCGCGCGCAGATCCGGGACCCATAACCCCAGGGAGACGTGCGAGGCACGATGGTCGATCCTCCTCGCCCAGCCACATCTGCCTGCGGCTCCGGGTCCGAATCAAGACCGGGACCCGACGAACGGACGCACCTCGCCTTCTGAAACGAATAAATCGTTTGCTATTTTTCGGAAATCATGTTCTTCTCTCGCCATCCCGCCTCATGCAAGGGGCGTAGCGCGCGATCGTCACGACACGCGAGGCGGGGATGCGATGGCCGCGGTTGAGCCGCAGCGTGTCCCTGGATGCGCGGACGAACGGCTTTGCCGCGGACGTGAAATCGCGTGGTCCTGGCGCCCCGAAGCAGGCGTCAAGTCCGTGGTGATGCCCAGCGCATCGCGCGGGCGACGGTGTCTACGAGCCGGCACACCGGGGAGATCGCGTATAAGCGTGAAGACATCGCGCGGGGAATGCCGGATGTTCGGCTGAACCTGTGGTGACTGCCGCCTGCTTTCTTTTCTGCAGGCGGGCCATGGGTGAGGCCTTCACCCGGCATTCCCCGCGCCCTTGCACGCTCGTGAGGGACATGTTCGCTGCATGCACTCGGGCGCGAAACGCCGCGAGGACGAGATCGTATGTCATTTGCTGCTTGAGCCGCAAATCAGTCGCACCACCGCTGTCGTCCCGGGCAAGCCACGATGCGCGCAGCGCGTCGTGGCGCCGACCCGGGACCCATACGCCGCGGCGGCCGTGATAGGCGAAGGTCGACAACGCATTCGCTCCAAACTGCTCCCTGGGGTTATGGGTCCCGGCGTTCGCCGGGACGACAGAGAGTCTGTGGTTACAGCCGAGCTATCCCGTATTTCTCAACCCCGCCGAGATGCCGTTGATCGTCAGCTGAATCCCGCGCAGCACCTGCTCGTCCGGGTTCTGCGCGCGGTGCTCCTTGAGAAGCTCGACCTGCACGTGGTTGAGTGGATCGAGATACGGAAAGCGGTTGCGCACCGAGCGCTCCAGCAGCGGATTGCCCTGCAGCAAGCGCTCCTGTCCCATGATATCGAGCAACGTCTCGATCACCAGATTCCATTCGCGCCGGATGCGGCCAAAAATCTTTTCGCGCAGGGCCTCGTCCGGGACCAGCTCGGCATAGCGCGAGGCGATGGCGATCGAGCTTTTCGCGAGCACCATGTCCATGTTCGAGAGCAGCATGCGGAAGAACGGCCATTCCTGATAAAGCTCGCGCAGGAATGGCATGCCCTGCTCCGGATTTTCCGCGATCCAGGTCTCGACCGCGCTGCCGAAGCCGTACCAGCCCGGCAGCATCAGCCGGCACTGCGCCCAGGAGAACACCCAGGGGATCGCACGCAGGTCCTCGATGGCGCGAGTTTTCTTGCGCGAGGCCGGGCGGCTGCCGATGTTGAGGGTGGCGATCTCGTTGATAACCGTCGAGGCCCAGAAATATTCGACGAAGCCGTCGGTTTCGTAGACGAGGCCCCGATAGGCCTTGAAGGCGAGCTCCGAGAGCCGGTCCATCGCAGTGAGATATTCGCGCTTCGGCGCCGGCTGCCGCGGATGCAGCAGGCTGGCCTCGAGCGTCGCGGCGGCGAGAATTTCCAGATTGTTACGTCCGACCTCGGCGTTGGAATATTTGCTGGAGATGATCTCGCCCTGCTCGGTGATGCGGATCTGGCCGTTCACCGCGCCGCCGGGCTGGGCGATGATGGCGTCGTAGCTCGGACCGCCGCCGCGGCCGACCGATCCGCCGCGGCCATGGAACAGCCTGAGCCGGATGCCATGGCGTTCGAAGATGTCGACCAGGCCGATCTCGGCCTTGTAGAGCTCCCAGCCCGAGGTGACGAAGCCGCCGTCCTTGTTGCTGTCGGAATAGCCGAGCATGACCTCCTGCACGGCGCCGCGGCTGTCGACCAGGCGGCGGTAATCGTGCAGCGCCAGCATGCGGTCCATGATGGCGCTGGAGGCCTGCAAATCCTCGATCGTCTCGAACAGCGGCACGATGTTGACGGCGCAGCGGCCCGATGGATCGATCAGGCCGACCTCCTTGAGCAGCAGCGCCACCTCGAGCATGTCGGACATGCCCTTGCACATCGAGATGATGCACTGGGGGATCACGTCGGCGCCGAAGGTCGCGTGCGCCTCGGCAGCGGCGCGGAACAGCGCGAGCTCGCCGACGGTCTCATCGCTGTACTTGACGAATTGCGATACAAGCGGCCTGGCGTTGCGCAGCTCGCTGACAAGCAGGCCGACCCGCGCATCCTCGCTCAGCGCCATATAGGACATGCCGGGCATCGCGGTGTCGATCAGCTCGGCGACGGTGCGCTCGTGCACCGCCGAATTCTGGCGGATGTCGAGCCGGGCCAGATGGAAGCCGAAGCAATCCAGGGCACGCCGCAGCAGCCGCAGCCGCCCGCGGGCGATCACCTCGGCATTGTTGGCGATCAGCGAGTGATGCAGCACGTCGAGATCATCCTGCATCTGCTTGACGCTGTCGTAAGGCGCCACCGCCGCCACGGGAAGGCGGCTGATCGGGATACCGAGCTTCTTCGCCGTCGCCGCCAAGCGCGCATAGATGCCGGACACCGCCAGGCGATATGGCTCGCCGTGACGATGCGGCGACGTGTCCGGCGAGCGCTCGGCCAGCGCACGCAGCTCCTCGGAGACATCGGCGAGATGCGCGGCGATGGACAGCTCGCTGCCGAGCAGGTGCAGTTCCTCGAGATAGTAGTGCAGCGCCAGGCTGGATTGCAGCTTGAGCGTTCCGCGCATCACCTCGGCGGTGACGAACGGATTGCCGTCGCGATCGCCGCCGATCCAGCTCCCCATGCGCAGGAACGAGGCGAGATCGCCCGCCACCTCCCCTCCGTCATTGAGCCGATCCTCGAGCGAGCACAGCAGACGCGGCACCTCACGCAGAAACGTGTAGTCGTAGAACGACAGCCCGTTGGTGACCTCGTCGAGCACCGTCAGCTTGGTCCGGCGCAGCAGATTGGTCTGCCACAAGGTCAGCACGGCGCGGCGCAGCGCCTCGTCATTGGCCTCGCGCTCATCCGGCGTCAGCTGCATCCGCTCGCGGCGGTCGAGCAGCATCGCGATCTCCATCTCGCGATCCATCGTGCTCTTGCGCCGCACCTCTGTCGGGTGCGCGGTCAGGACCGGGCTGACCAGCGCCGTCGAGAAGAACTTGCGCAGATCGGAAGCCTCGAACCCGGCGGATTTGGCGTGAGCGAGCGTCGCCGCCAGCATGCCGGCCCCGCCATTGGAATCGCTCTTGGCACGCATGCGCCGGATGTTGTTCTGGTCCTCGGCAATGTTGGCGAGGTGAGAGAAATAGCTGAAGGCGCGGACGATGCGGACGGTCTCAGCCGTCGTCATGCCGTCGAGGATCTGCTCCAGCTCGCGCCGCGCCTGGCGGTCTTCGTCGCGGTGGAAGCGCACCGATGTCTGGCGGATGCGCTCGACGAGGTCGAACAATTCGGCGCCCTCCTGGTCGCGGACCGTATCGCCGAGGATGCGGCCGAGCAGCCGGATATCGTCCCGCAGCCGCGCATCCTCCTCCATGGCCTGCGCCTCGGCAGCGCGGTTGGGACGGATTTCCTCTGTCATGGTTTGCGGCGACATGGATGCGCTCTCCAGCAGCTGCCCATTTACGGGTCAGTCTGCCGTATCTATACCGCAGCGCAAGATCAAGAAAGAGGCGTCGCCTGCCCTATTCAATGCTCACGTGACGTCTTCTCATCGCTGAGAGCCGCCAATCGATCAGATCTTTCGCCCTGCCTGCGCCCAATAGGGGTCGCGCAGCCGCCGCTTGAAGATCTTGCCGGAATCCTCACGAGGCAATTTGTCCTGGATTTCGATGTGCTTGGGCACCTTGTAGTCGGCCAGCGAAGCCCTGAGCCGGTGTCTGATCTCGCCGGTGTCCAGCACGACGCCGGGCTGCGGCTCGACCACGGCCATCAGGGCTTCCCCGAACTCGGCATCGGGAATGCCAAATACCGCGCAATCGTGCACGCCGGGCACGGCATGCAATACGGCTTCGATCTCGGCCGGATAAATGTTGACGCCGCCGGAGATCACCATGTCGCGCTTGCGGTCGCACAGGAAGACGTAGCCCTCGGCATCGATGTAGCCGACATCGCCCGAGGTGATGAAGCCGTCGCGGTCGATCTCGGCAAGCTTCTCCGGCTTGTTGTGATAGGTAAAATCCGGATTGCCCGCGATGCGCGAATAGATCTCGCCAACCTCGCCCTGCGGCAGGATGCGGCCGTCCTCGCCGAGGAAACGAAGCTCGGCGCCCGGCGAGACCTTGCCGACGGTGCCTGGCTTCCTCAGCGCGTCCTCCGAGGTTGCGAAGGTGACGGCGCCGGATTCGGTCGAGCCGTAGAACTCGTAGATGACCGGCCCCCACCAGTCGATCATCGCGCGCTTGACGTCGGCCGGGCACGGCGCGGCAGCGTGAATGACATGGCGCAGCGACGATACGTCGTAGCGGCGGCGAACCTCCTCCGGCAGCTTCATCAGCCGGATGAACATGGTCGGCACCATGAAGATCGTATCAATCCGCTCTGTCTGGATGATGCCGAGAAATTCTTCCGGCTCGAAGCGCGGCATCAGCACCAGCGCGCCGCCGAGACGTCCGGCACGCAGGCCGAACGCATTCGGGGCAGAATGATACAGCGGCCCCGGCAAGAGCGCGCGCGAGCCCGGCTTCAAGCCGTAGATCAGCGCTCGCATGCGCTCGGCCGAAGCCGCCTGCTCGACCGTCGGCGCATTGCGGCGCACGCCCTTGGGATGACCGGTCGTGCCGGAGGTGTAGATCATGTTCTGCGGCTGCGGCACCTGCGGCCCCTCGTAAGGACCCTGTTGCATGAGCCAGCTTTCCAGGTCGGTCGCGAACTCCGGTGTTGCGAGCAGATCCGCGCCGATCTTGTAGTTGGACAGGATCTCCGGCGGCGTCGGCACGCTGAGCACGGTGCCTCCGGGTGGAATCAGGCCGCGAAGCTGATGCAACAGATCGGCGTGACCGATCAGCACCTTGGTCGCGGAGTCCTTGAGGATGTAGTCGATCTCCTCCGGTTTGAAGTGCCAGTTCACCGGCACGCCATAGGCGCCGAGCCGCATCGCGCCATAGGCGGCCTCGATGAAGGCGATGTCGTTGCGCATGAGAATGCAGACGCAATCGCCCTGGCCCACGCCGAGCTTCGCGAGGCCGCTGGCGATCCGCGCGGCGCGGTCGGCGATTTCGGCGTGGCTGCGCCGGCGCTCGCCGGAGATGATGCCGCAGAACAGGGAGGACGTTTCCATTTTCTTTGTTATCCGATCTGGCGTCGGTTTGAGTTTCGGCCGTCATTCCGGGGCGATGCGCCGCGACAAAACGGCGGAGCCGTCTTGCGCGGAGCATCGAACTCAGGTGCGCAGTTGCGCACCGGAGAATCTCGAGATTCCGGGCCTGCTCCTTCGGAGCATCCCGGAATGACGGACTCAGTCCGCAAACCTCGGCGCGCGCTTCTCGATGTTGGCGCGCACCGATTCGAGCTGGTTCGGACTGCCGATCAGCTTCTGCTGCTCGACCGATTCGGCGAGCAGCGCCGGCCCCGGATCGACCGAGAGATTGTTCAGCATCCGCTTGGCGGCGCGGATCGCATCCGGATTCTTGCCGGCGATCTCACGCGCGGTCTCCAGCGCAGCCGCGCGCGGATCGGCGCAGATGCGGGTAACGAGGCCGTAGGACTGGCCTTCCTCCGGCGAGAACACCCGGCCCGTGTAGGTCAACTCGCGCAGGATGTCGTCGCGCATCAGGGTCGCCAGGATCGGCGTGCCCGCCATGTCGGGCACCAGACCCCACTTGATCTCCATGATCGACATCTTGGTGTCCGGCGCGACGTAGCGCATGTCCGCGCCGAGCGCGAGCTGGAAGCCGCCGCCATAGGCGACGCCATGCACTGCAGCAATCACCGGCACCGGCAGCTGCCGCCAGCCCCAGACAGCCTGCTGGGCGAAATTCGCCTTGCCGTGGGTGCGAATGGTGAGGTCGCGCGTCTCGCCGCCGGGTATGCCGTTGCCGCCGGACTCCTTCATCGCGGCGAAGCGGCCCATGTCGAGGCCCGCGCAGAAGGCACGCCCCTCGCCGGACAGCACCACCGCCCGCAGTCCCTTCTCCTTCGACAGCCGCTCGGTCGCCGCGACCAGCGCCTCGAACATCTCCATGTCCAACGCATTCATCTTGTCGGCGCGAACCAGGCGAACGTCGGCGACGCCGTCCTTGATCTCGATCGCGAGGCGGTTGTCCATCGAGCGGTCTCCCTACGGATGTCTTTGTGACTTTACAGAAGGCTGTCGGAGCGATTTAGTCAATCGACCAATTAACTCACAACATGTCAGGCGGAAACTCCCATGTTCAAGGACAATCTCCTCGAAGGTCGACGCATTCTGGTGACCGGCGGCGGCACGGGCCTTGGCAAGGCGATGGCCGCGCGCTTCCTGCAGCTCGGCGCCGAGGTGCATATTTGCGGCCGGCGGAAAATCGTCTGCGACGAGACCGCGACCGAACTGATGGATCTCTACGGCGGCCGCGTGACCAGCCACGGTGTCGACATCCGCAATGCCATGGCGGTGGAGGAAATGATCGAGGCCATCTTCCAGGAAGGCGGCCTCACCGATCTCATCAACAACGCGGCCGGCAACTTCATCTCCCGCACCGAGGAATTGAGCCCGCGCGGCTTCGATGCCGTCGCCAACATCGTGATGCACGGCACGTTCTACGTGACGCATGCCGTCGGCAAGCGCTGGATCGCTGCGAAGCAGCCGGGCAACGTCGTGTCGATCACGGTGACGTGGGTGCGCAACGGCTCGCCCTATGTGGTGCCATCGGCGATGAGCAAGTCGGCGATCCACGCCATGACGATGTCGCTCGCGACTGAATGGGGCCGCTATGGCATCCGCCTCAACACCATCGCGCCCGGCGAAATCCCGACCGAAGGCATGAGCAAGCGCATCAAGCCCGGCGACGAGGCCGGCGCGCGGACCAAGGCGATGAACCCGATGGGTCGCGTCGGCACCATGGAGGAGCTGCAGAACCTCGCGGTGTTCCTGATCTCCGGCGGCTGCAACTGGATCAACGGCGAGACCATCGCGATGGACGGCGCCCAGGCGCTGGCGATGGGCGGCAACTTCTATCAGTTGCGCGACTGGAGCGACGACGACTGGACCAAGGCCAAGGAGTCGATCAAGGCGCAGAACGAGAAGGACCGCGCGACGCGCACGAGCTGACGGCCGAATCGCCCGGTTGATCGGCGACGTGCGCCCTGTAGACTGATCGAGAGATGCTTGCTCCGGCGCGATCCGGGGCGAGGACCACGACAAGACATCAAACAAAGAACAAGACGCAATCGGAGGGGAAACATGTCCGTCTCGACGGCATCGTCGACGCTCGTCGACGTCGTGCGCGACAGAGCGCAAACGCTGGGCTCCGCCACCGCCTATGAGTTCGAGGGGCGCATCACCAGCTTCGCCGCGTTCGACCGCAAGACCAACCAGGTCGCCAACGCGCTGAAGGCGCTTGGCGTCAAGCCGCACGAGCGGATCGCCTATTTCGGCAAGAACAGCGACATCTATTTTGAGCTGCTCGTCGGCGCCATGAAGGCCAACGTCGTCATGGCGCCGGTGAACTGGCGCCTCGCCGGTCCCGAGGTCGCCTTCATCGTCGAGGACTGCAAGGCCCCTGCACTGTTCGTCGGACCGGAATTCACTACGATGATCCGCAACATCCGCGACCAGATCCCGAGCGTGCGGCACATCATCACCACCGAGGGCGGCGCGCCGGAATGGCAGGACTACACGGCTTGGCGCGACGCGCAGAGCGCGGATGATCCGGGCGTTCCGATCACGCCGCAGGACATCGCGCTGCAGCTCTACACCTCCGGCACCACCGGCAAGCCGAAAGGCGCGATGCTGTCGCACGCCAACTTCCTCAACCTCGTCAACACCGGCAATCCCGAGGAGAAACCGGACTGGAACAAATGGTCGACCGACGACGTCTCGCTGATCGCGATGCCGATCTTCCACATCGGCGGCTCCGGCTGGGGCCTGATGAGCCTCTATCACGGCGCCCGCGGCGTGATCGCCCGTGAGTTCGATCCGACTAGGATCCTCGACTTCTTCGAGCAGTCCGGCATCACCAAGCTGTTCATGGTGCCGGCGGCGATGCAGTTCGTGGTGCGGCAGCCGCGCGCGCGGCAGGTCGATTTCTCCCGCCTGAAATACATGCTCTACGGCGCCTCGCCAATCCCGGCCGCGCTGCTCAAGGAATGCATCGACGTGTTCAAATGCGGCTTCGTGCAGATGTATGGCATGACCGAGACCACCGGCACCATCATCGCGCTGCCGCCCGAGGACCATGTCGAGGGACTGGAGCGCATGCGCTCCGCCGGCAAGCCGTTGCCCGGCGTCGAGGTCGCGATCATCGATCCCCTCGGCAATCCGCTGGCGCCGCGGCAGGTCGGCGAGATCGCGACGCGCTCGGGCTCCAACATGACCGGCTACTGGAACCTGCCGGAGGCGACCGCACGCACGCTCGGCAAGGACGGCTGGCTGCGCACGGGTGATGCCGGCTACATGGACGAGGACGGCTACGTCTACATTCACGACCGCATCAAGGACATGATCATCTCCGGCGGCGAGAACATCTATCCGGCCGAGGTCGAGAGCGCGATCTGCGATCATCCCGATGTCGCCGAGGCCGCGGTGATCGGGATTCCCGACGACAAATGGGGCGAGGCCGTCAAGGCGATCGTCGTGATGAAGCCTGGCACGCGCGCCACCGAGACCGACATCATCAATTTCACCCGCACGCGCATCGCCGGTTTCAAGACGCCGAAGAGCGTCGACTTCCTCGACGCCCTGCCGCGCAACCCCTCCGGCAAGATCCTGCGAAGGAATCTGCGCGCCCCCTATTGGGCGGGCAAGGATCGGCAGGTCAATTGAGTGCACGCACCGCCATCCTAGATCGCTTCGCTTGCGCTCGCGATGACGCCGTGGAGAGAGTGCGCGCTCCCTCTCCGCCGTCATTTGCGAGGCGCCTTGCGCCGAAGCAATCCAGGGCTCCGGAGACGACGCTCGATTGCATCAATTGCGCTTGCGACAGGGCCCTGCCGCTCAACAGCGTGTCACCGCTTGTTCACCCCCATGTAGCCGAACAGGAAGCCGGCGACCTTCCGCATCTGGATCTCCTCGCTGCCCTCGGTGATGCGGTAGCGGCGGTGGTGGCGGTAGATGTGCTCGAACGGCTTGTGGCGCGAATAGCCCATGCCGCCATGGACCTGTATGGCGCGGTCGGCCGCCTCGCAGCACAGACGGTTAGCCCAGTAGTTGCACATCGAGACCTTGTCCGAGAGTGTGTGCTCGACCTGGGCCTGGGTGAGCTGGTCCATCTCCCAGGCGGTCTTGCGGATCAGCAGCCGCAGCATCTCGGCCTGCGTCGCCAGCTCGACCAGCGGCCACTGAATCGCCTGGTTCTCGGCCAGCGCCTTCCCGAACGGTTTGCGCTCACGCGCGTAGTTCACGCTCTCATTGATGCAGAATACGGCCGCACCGAGCGAGCTCGCCGCCTGCCGGATGCGGTTCTCGTGGACGAAGCATTGCGCCAGCGACAGGCCGCGCCCGACCTCGCCGAACTGCGCATCCTCCGGCACGAACACGTCGGTGAAGCTGACGCGCGGATGATCGGTCGGCATGTTGAAGGTCCAGAGATACTCCTCGACCTTCACACCCTCGGTCTTGGCCGGCACCAGAAAGCAGGTGATGCCGCGCGCGTCACCATCATTGTCCGAGGTGCGCGCGAACAGTGCACAGTGGGTGGCGACGTGCATGCCCGTCGTCCACATCTTCTCGCCGTTGATCAGCCAGCCCTTGATGTTGTCGCGGGTGGCCGGAACGGCCTTGGTTTCCATGTGGGTCGCGTCCGAGCCGTGATGCGGCTCGGTGAGACCGAACGTGATGCGGTACTTGCCGGTGATCGAGCCGTCGATCATCGCCTTCTGGTCGTCGCGGCCGTACCGGTCGAGCATGGTGACGATCGGCAGATTGCCGACGATCGAGTGCTCGTTCTGCAGGTCGTTGTGCAGGCCGAGGCCCTTGGAGGCGAAATGCTCGCGGATCACGGCCATCCAGAGGTTGGACCCGTCCTTGCCGCCATAGCGCTTCGGAATTGCAAAGCGCAGATGGCCGGCCGCATCGGCACGATCCTTGGCCTTGCGCAGCAGTTGCTCCCATTCATGCCGCGGCAGGCCGCCATTCTCGAAATCGGTGCGCGCCCATTCGCGGCGATGATCGAAGAAGCGGATGTTGTCGTCGGCCTGCTCCAGCGGCTTGATCTCGGCGGCGATGAAGCGATCGAGCTCGTCGAGATAGGCGACCAATTCCTTCGGCAAGGAAAAATCCACGGCGTGTCTCCCAGTGTGTTTCGTTGTTGTTGTTGATCCTGGTCGGCGCGACCTCCCGTCGCGTGCTTGTGGCGCGCAGCGCCGTTGCGTATTTGGATGACTGCAACACCTGCGCAGGCGCTAAGCTGATGCGCGACAGCCAATCAGAAGACAGGAGGAACAGCCGATGGAGCTGAAGTTTTCGAGAGTGACGCGCAAGGGGCCGATCACGATCGTCACCCTGGCGCGCCCCGAGGTCTACAACGCCCTGCACATCGAGGCGCATCATGAACTCGAGCGCGTGTTCGACGCCTTCGCCGCCGATCCCGAGCAGTGGGTCGCGATCGTCACCGGTGAGGGCGACAAGGCGTTCTGCGCCGGCAACGACCTGAAATGGCAGGCGGCCGGCGGCGCCCGCGGTTGGGGTAAGAGCGGCTTCGCGGGGCTCACCTCCCGCTTCGATTGCGACAAGCCGATCATCGCCGCCGTCAACGGCGTCGCAATGGGCGGCGGCTTCGAGATCGCGCTCGCCTGCGACCTGATCATCGCCTCCGAGAATGCGACCTTCGCGTTGCCCGAGCCGCGCGTCGGCCTCGCCGCGCTCGCCGGCGGCCTGCAGCGGCTGCCGCGCCAGATCGGCATGAAGCGCGCGATGGGCATGATCCTCACCGGTCGACATGTCGGCGCCCGCGAAGGCCATGAGCTCGGCTTCGTCAATGAGGTGGTGCCGCAAGGCGAGGCGCTGGCGGCGGCGGAGCGATGGGCCGAGACGATCGCCAAGAACTCGCCGATGTCGATCCGCGCCTCCAAGCAGGCGATCGAGAAGGGCCTTGCGGTCTCGCTGGAGCAGGCCATCACCGAGCAGCGCGACTACCCGGCGGTGCAGGCGATGATCCATTCGCAGGACTACATCGAGGGACCGAAGGCGTTCTCGGAGAAGCGGCCGCCGAGGTGGCTCGGGCGGTGAGTTATCCGATACTTCGCATGCTCTGGGCCTGATCGCGCCGGGTTGTCTCCGCTCCGTCATGGCCGGGCTTGACCCGGCCATCCACGTCTCGCAGCAGACTCGTGAAGAGATGGATGCCCGGGTCAAACCCGGGCATGACGCCGGTGGGTTAGGAGCCATCGGTGCTCCTCCCAGCTTCGCGCTTGTAGGACGCGTAGTTCGGCTGATCGACGGCGAGCTTGGCGAGAGTGGTCCGCCAGAGGTGCTGCTTCAGGCCCGGTGTCTGGAGACCAACGGCGCCGCTGGCGATCTGAGCCGTGAGCGCTCGATTGAGTTCGAGTAAATCACCATCCTGTCCCAGCAATTCTCTCAACCGCGCATGCTCCGCCTCTTCTGCCGCAGCCGCCTGTGTCAGCTGTCGCACCACGAGATCGAGCGCGTTGATGCCCACGCGCAGCTTGAACGCCTGGTGCCCCGAGATCAGCGGCGCGATGTCGTTGCGCAGGAAGTCGGCGACGGATTGCACCAGCTCGGTCGGCGTCGGCTCGTCCTGCATCAGCCCTCTCCCCTCGGCGCAAGCAATCGCAACAGATCGATCTCGGTCTCCGACGCGCGGCGGCCGATCATGGCGCGCTCCATCGAATGGTCGGGACCGATGCGAAAACGCTGCATCATGCCGCAGCACATCACGCCCCAGCGCAGCGTGCCCATGACCTCCCAGAACTTCACTCTATCAGCGTCGACCTTGCGGCCCCCGCCCTCGTAGCCCGCGAACAGCTCCTCACGCGATCCGAAGCCGCCGACCGGCTTGTCGATCTCGCCGAAGCGCCAGGAGTTGACGCAGATCCAGCCGAGATCCTCCATGGGATCGCCGAGATGGGCGAGCTCCCAGTCGAGCACGGCGCGCACGCCATCGCGGCCGATGATGAGATTGCCATTGCGGAAATCACCGTGCACCAGCGTGATCTCGGCCGGGGGACCGGGATCGTTCTGCGACAGCCAGCGCAGGGCCAGATCGAACACCGGGCGCGGCCAGTCGAAGCTTTGATATTCCCGTGCGAGCTCCGCGATCTCCTTGGTCGCGGTCATCCCGCGCAACGCGGGCAGCGTCTCGCGTCGAATCCCGTGGATGCCAGCGGCGATGCCGCCCAGCTGGCGCGCGAGGCGCGGCCGCGCCTCGGCGAATTCGGCATCACGCAGGATCTTGCGTGCGATGGTCTCGCCCTCGACGCGGCGCATGATGAAACCGGCGCCGAGATCGTCCTCCGGCCGCAGCACGTGCAGGACCTCGGGCGACGGCACGCCGGCGGCATAAGCGAGCCGCATCAGCGCCGCCTCGTTGTCGAGCCCGGCGGCACGCCCGGGCGCGGCGCCGTAGCCTTTCGGCGAGCGACGCAGAATGGCGCCGACCTCACCGACGGGATGGACGATGTCGAAGCGCCATGTCTCCTGGCTGGCGCCGCCGGAGAGTCTTGCGGCGCCGCTCACACCGGTCGCCCCCGGCATGAACGAGGCGACGCAGCGGGACAGCTCGGTCTCGATCATTGGCCCTTGAACTTCGCCGGGCGCTTTTCGAGGAACGCGGTGACGCCTTCCTTGAAATCCGAAGTGCTGCCTGCGACGCGCTGCGACTGAAATTCCGCGTTGAGCTGCTCCTCGAAAGAGTTCTCCGGGCTGTCCCAATACAGCTGGCGGATCTGCGCCAGCGCCACCGTCGGCCCGTTGGCGAGCTCGTGCGCGAGCTTCATCGTCTCCTCCTTCAGGACCGCATCGTCATAGACGCGGTTGACGAGGCCCCATTGCAGCGCCGTCTCGGCCGGCAGCTTCTCGCCCAGCAGCGACAGCTCGATCGCGCGGGCCTTGCCGACGAGGCGCGGCAACAGCCAGGTCGAGCCGCAATCAGGCACCAGTCCGATGCGGCGGAAGGCCTGCAGAAAGTAGGCGGACTTCGCGCACAGGATCATGTCGCCCATCAGCGCGAAGCTCATGCCGGCGCCGGCGGCCGGGCCATTCACCGAGGTCACGATCGGGCAATGCAGATTGCGCAAGCGGCGCAGAAACGGATGGAAGGCGGTCTCGAGCGCGGCGCCGGCATTGCTGCGGCCGGGCTTGGCCTGCGCATTGCGGCCCTGCAGGTTGGCGCCGGTGCAGAACGCGCGGCCGGCGCCCGTCACGACGAGGCAACGCACCGCAGCCTTCTTCTCCTCGATCTCGTCGAGCGCTTCGGCCAACCCGCCGAGCATGTCGATCGAGACCGCGTTCATCACCTCCTGATGATCGAGCGTGAGGATGGCGACGGGCCCGTCGAAATCGAGCGTGACGTGCTTGTACTGCATGGTTTCCTCTCAAGAGCTTTTCGGTCGCTGCATTCTTCGCGGCGGAAATTCGAAGCGCAGCCCGGTTCGGTCAGCATATTTGATTTTTGCGCCTCGCTTGTCCATGGTTGCATCATCCAAATAACCGAAGCGACGCGCAGCGCGCTCACATCATCACGGAAACGCCCGAGAGAACCCCATGACCATGTTCGACCTCACCGGCCGTGTGGCCGTCGTCACCGGCGGCAATGGAGGCATAGGCCTCGGAATCGCCCAGGCACTTGCGTCCAGTGGCTGCAACGTCTCGATCTGGGGCCGCAACGCCGAGAAGAACAAGGCTGCTGCGGCGTCGATGGCCGCCGGGCCCGGCAAGGTCGACACCCGTATCTGCGACGTGACCAGCGCCGCTTCCGTCAACGAGGCGATGAAGGCCACGCTCGACACGTTCGGCCGCGTCGACGGCTGCTTTGCCAATGCCGGCATCGGCGGCGGTGGCCGCAAGCCGTTCATCGAGCGCAGCGAGGAGGAATGGCGCACGATGTTCGCAACCAATCTCGACGGCGTGTTCCATGCGTTCCAGGCTGCCGCGAGGCACATGACCGCGCGCGCCGAAGCCGGTGACGCGTTCGGCCGGCTGGTTGCCACCTCGAGCCTGGCCTCGCTGTTCGGCACCGCGCGCAACGAGCACTATGCCGGGACCAAAGCCGCGCTGAATGCGCTGTGCCGCGCGCTCGCGGTGGAGCTGGCGCGCTATGGCGTCACCGCGAATGCCATCCTGCCTGGCTGGATCAAGAGCGACATGACCGCGGGCATCATGGGCAACGAGAAGTTCGTCGCCAACGTCATGCCGCGTATCCCGGTGCGCCGCTTCGGCGAGCCGTCGGATTTCGGCGGCATCGCCGTCTACCTCATGAGCAAGGCGTCCTCCTATCACACCGCCGACTGCTTCGTGATCGACGGCGGCTATACCGCATTCTGATCCCTCGCAGCGGGTGGTGAGCCGGTGCGCCGGCTCACCAGAGGGGGATTGTTCCGTGCTGCGCTCCAAGATTTCCGAAATTTAATCCGCCTCTGGCTGCCACGCCCCCGTGACGCCGGCGTTGTCACCCATCACATAACGGAGAGAATTTCCAGGAAGGATGCCATGAAGCGCGGTGTGACGGTTTTGGCCTGTGTGTCTGCCCTGGCTGTGGCCGGCTACTTTGCGATGGCAAAGTGGGGCATCCAGCACGAGAGCCGCGAGTTCTTCGATGCCGCGCGGCAGCGGTCGATCAATGTCGATGTCGCGGTACGCAAGGACTACGAGATGAAGGCCAATGCCGGGCTGTGGCGGCTGCCCGTGGCCATCATCAGCAACGGCAACACCGTGAAGAACACCGAGTACTCGTTCCTCGCGAACGTGTTCGCCGCGCGCGGCTACCTCGTCGCCAGCGTCCAGCAGGACCTGCCGACCGATCCGCCGCTCGTCACCAAGGTCGGGATGCCATATGTCGGCCGGCTCGACGTCTACCAGAAGGGCGAGGCCAACATCCTCTGCGTGCTGAACGAGATGAAGAAGCGTCATCCGAATGCCGACTACGATCACCTGACCCTGGTCGGCCACTCCAATGGCGGCGACACCGCGATGTATTTCGCCAAGGAGCATCCGAACATCGTCTCGCAGGTGGTGACGCTCGACAATCTGCGCGTGCCTTTCGTCATCAGGGACAAGCTCAAGATCCTGTCGTTCCGCTCGGATGATCCGCAGTTCAAGACCGACCCCGGCGTGGTGCCGACGCATGTCGACAGGAAGAGCGGCATCGACATCATCAAGACCGAGTTCCAGCACACATGGATGAGCGACCGTGGCCCCTACACGGCGCGGGAACGGATTCAGGCGACGCTCGACAAATATCTCGGCGGCGATGCGACGAGCGAGCTGGCCCCGGCAGATACCGACAATCTGATCGTGACCAACGGGGCAGCCGCCCTTCCCTGATCTGGCAATCAGCGCGACGGCACGGCCGGCGAAATGCGAAGGGCGGCTGCGCAATCGCGCAGCCGCCCTTTGCAGACGTCAGTCCTGCGGTTTCTTGGCCGGCGGGCCGCTCTTGTTCCCCGGCATGCCCTTGATGTTCGACGGGTCCTGCGCGCTGACGTCCGGATTATGGCGGTTGATCGTGGACGAGCCCACCGTGCCGCTTCCCGTCTCAGTGCCCGGTCCGTTCTTGTTGCCCGGCGCGCCCTGGATGCCTGCTCCAGAATTCTGCGCACTCGGCGGCGGCGCGGTCTGTGGGCTGCCCTGCGCCAGCGCGGACGTGGCCGAGACGACGAATGCGCAAGCGATCAGACCGATCATTGGTTTCATGGCGCGACCTCCATTTGTCGTTGCCGTGCTGTCCGAACGTAGCGCTGGCGGAGCCGTTCCCGGGAACATCGAATTTCCGCGAAGACGGCGCTGATGTGCGCAACCCCTGCCCGCTTTATTGGCTTCCGCATCGCGTCACAGCCCACTACGGTCGGGGAACCGACGCACCAGAGGCCTCTAGATGGAATACCTCTCCACCGATCTCAGCCCGCGCGAGCGCTACAAGATCCTGACCTCCTTCGTGCTGCCGCGGCCGATCGCCTGGGTGACGACGAGAGGCGAGACCGGGATCGTCAACGCCGCGCCATTCTCGTTCTTCAACGTGCTCGGCGAGGACCCGCCGCTGTGCGTGTTCGCGATCAACCTGCGGCCCGATGGGCGGGTCAAGGACACCCTCGTCAACATCCGCCGCGGCGGCGAGTTCGTCGTCCACATCACCGACGAGCCGCTGGCGCAGGCGATGCACGAGACCGGCGGCGACTTTCCACCTGAGATCGGCGAGCCGGATCACCTCGGGCTCAAGCTTACACCGTCGCGGATGATCGGCGTTCCGCGGTTGGCGGAGGCACCGTTCGCGATGGAGTGTAAGATCTGGCAGCTCATCGACGTCAATGGCGATCGCGTGCTGGTGCTCGGCGAAGGCCTCGCTTTCCACATCCGCGACGAATTGTGGGACACCGAGAAGATGCGGGTCGAGATGGAGCTGTTCCATCCTGTCGGGCGCATGTTCGCCGACCGCTATTGCCGCACCAATGACCGGATGGATTTCCCGCCGGCGAAGGGCGCCGCCTGAGCGTTCCCGGCCGCCGGCACGGGCAGTCAGTAGGTCGCGGCGAGATAGTCGACGATCTTGCCGACATCGGCCGCGTCGATCGGGGCGCCATAGACCTTGATCATCTTGGTGACTTCGGCCTGCCAGAACTCCTTCTTGTTCTGCATCGGCGGCTGGGTCTTGATGTAGTCGGCGGAGTGACAGGCCGTGCAATTGCCCTGCACGACGGCGAGATCGGGCCCCGGCTTGAAGGCCGCCGTGTCCTGCGGAACCTGATAGTTGACCGGGGCTGCCGTGAGCGAGATGGGGCGGCCCGCCAGGCAGCCAAGTCCGACGGCCAGCGTGGCGATGAGGAAAGACGTCCGACGCATGGTGATGCTCCTCAGGCCGCGGTGACGCGGACGGTTTCAACGACGTTGCGCAGATAGCCGGCCGGATTCCAGCGCGGCGTCTCCGGCTGGGTCTCGCCGGAATTGCTCGTGGCACGCACCTTGAGATCGTGGGCCCCCGCGGCAAGCTTCACTGGCAGCTTCCACTCGCGGAAGGAATATTTTCCGAGATCCTTGCCGAGCTTGGCGTCGGTCCAGGTCTTGCCGCCGTCGGTCGAGACCGCGACCTGCTTGATTCCCGTTCCACCGTCGAATGCGAGGCCGCGCAGCATTGCCCTGCCCGCCTTGAGCTTTGCGCCGTCGGCCAGGCTGGTGATGAACGAGCGGACCGTGAAGCGGTTGATCGGGATCGTCGCTTTCGGCGTGGTTCCGGGCTCGACGGCATTGTTCGGCGTGTCCGGAATTCGATAGGCCGATTTCATCCAGAAGCCGTCAAAGACGTTGTCGATGACAGTGATCTCGTTGAGGTGCTTGACCCAATAGGTGCCGTAGTAGCCGGGCACGATCAGGCGCAGCGGAAAGCCGTTCAGGAACGGCAGATCCTCGCCGTTCATGCCGTAGGCCAGCATCACCTCGCCATCCATGGCGTGATCGAGGTCGAGCGCCTTGACGAAATCCGGCGTCTTGTCGATCACCGGGCCGTCCATGCCGCCGAAGGTGACCTGCCTGGCGCCGGCCTGAACACCCGCCATGTCGAGCACGGTCTTGAGCGGCACGCCACGCCAGCGCGCATTGCCCATGGCGCCATTGCCAAGCTGGCCGCCTGCGACGCGCGGCTCGAAGAAGCCGCGGCTGTTGCCGGAGCATTGGTTGACGGCGACGATCTCGGTCGCCTTCATCTTGCGGATGTCCTTGAGCGACAGCTTGAGCGGCTTGTCGACCTTTCCCCTGATCGCGAGCGTGAACTTGTCCGGATCGAGATCGTAAGGCAGGCCCGCCAAATGATAGCGGACGAAGAAGGCATTGTTCGGCGTGATCACGCCGTCATTGAACACCCCGAATGGCGTTTCGAGTTGCGGCGGCCGGCTGGTCAGACCGATCATCGGTCGCTTCTGCGGATATTTCACCAGCGGGCGCTCGCCATTGGCGAAGGGCAACGTCACCGTCTCCTCGGCCAGCGCACGGGTCGTGCCGAAGCTGCCCAGCAAAGCAGCCATCCCCGCTCCCTTGAGCAGATCACGTCTGTCGATCATGCAACTCCCTCCGGAGTGGTCGTTTTGAACCCGCGGTCATCACCGCCGGCTCTCATCAATCTGGCGGCATGCACGGCCGCTGCGAATTGATCGTTGCACATTCTCTCACTGCGAGAAAAGCCGTGAACGTCCGCAATCATGGCATCGCAGCGCGGCAACGGACGAGACTTCGCACGTGCAACAAGAGCAATCGTGCATCGAACCGCAGGGCGGGCAAGCGGGGCCGTCAGGCGGCGTGTGCCCACCGACGGCGCCGGCGAGGGACGACGTTGGGCACGGCGCACTCCACAGTCGTTGCACGCCGCGATGAGCTCGCCGCGCCTTTGCGCACCCTACACGCGCAACTACGTGCCCTGCCCGATCTTGTCCTGTGTCCTGGTGTCGAAGTCGCTGCCGTCGTGGCGCTCGTGGAGCTGGCTCTTTGGATCGCCGGAGACGCGGTTGACCATGCGGCCGCGCTTCACAGGGGCGCGCTGCGCGATCTGGTCGGTCCAGCGCTGAACATTCCTGTAGTCCTGCACCGAGAGGAACTCGCCGCCTTCGTAGAGCAGGCCCTTGGCGAGCGCGCCGTACCACGGCCACACCGCGATGTCGGCGATAGTGTAGTCGGGGCCGGCGAGATACTCGCTTTCGGCGAGACGACGGTCGAGTACGTCGAGCTGGCGCTTCACCTCCATCGCGAAGCGGTCGATGGCATACTCGATCTTGGTCGGCGCATAGGCATAGAAGTGGCCGAAGCCGCCGCCGAGATAGGGCGCAGCTCCCATCTGCCAGAACAGCCAGGACAGGCATTCGGCTCGCTTGGCCGGATCGGTCGGCAGGAAGGCGCCGAACTTCTCGGCCAGATACACCAGGATCGCACCGGACTCGAATACGCGGATCGGTTCGGTCCCGCTGCGATCCAGCAGCGCCGGGATCTTGGAATTGGGATTGATGGCGACGAAGCCCGAACCGAACTGATCGCCCTCGCCGATCCGGATCAGCCAGGCGTCGTATTCGGCGCCGCTGTGGCCGAGCGCCAGCAGCTCCTCGAGCATCACTGTGACCTTCACACCGTTGGGCGTTCCCAGAGAATAAAGCTGCAAGGGATGACGGCCGACAGGCAATTCCTTCTCGTGCGTCGGACCTGCGATCGGCCGGTTGATGTTGGCGAAGCGGCCGCCGCTGGCCTTGTTCCAGGTCCAGACCTTGGGCGGCACATAGCTGTTCTGTTCAGACACGGCAGACTCCGGCGTGAGCGTCAGGAGCAAGCGTTTTAGGCGCATCTGCCGTGGAGCGGAAGCCATGCTGCGCGCGGGCGCCATCAGCATTTTCTGCATTGCGCGGTCGAACCTGCGATGACAGAAAGGAGACAAGACAACAATGACGGTCCGTCACGGGCCGGCTCTTGGAAACGCCGATGACTGCAAGTACCCTGCCCCCCGACCGCATTCCCGTGATCGTCGGCGTGGGCGAGATCGTCGATCGTCCCAAGGATATCGGCGACGGTCTCGAGCCGCTGACGCTGCTCGAACAGGCGATCCGCCGTGCGGAAAATGACGCGGGCGCCAAGCTCATCCACGACATCGGCTCGCTCGACGTCGTCAACTTCCTGAGCTGGCGCTACCGCGATCCCGAGCAGCTTCTCGCGCAGCGGCTCGGCGTGACGCCGGCGCACTGCCACTATGGTCCGGTCGGCGGCGAGAGCCCGATCCGCTTTCTGCACGAGGCCGCCTTGCGCATCGCGCGCGGCGAATGCGAGGTCGCCGTGGTCTGCGGCGCCGAGGCGCAATCGACCGCGACCAAGGCCGACCGCGCCGGCGTGCCCTTGCCGTGGACGCCGTTCGCCCACGACGTCGAGGAGCCGAAGCGCGGCGCCGCGTTCCAGAAGCCGCTGGCGGTGAAGCTCGGCGTATTCCGCCCGGTCTCGGTCTATCCGTTCTACGAGGTCGCGAGCGCGGCCAAATGGGGCCAGACGCCGCGGCAGGCGCTCGCGGAATCCGGCGAGCTGTGGTCGCGCTTTTCCGCGGTTGCCGCCTACAATCCCAACGCCTGGCTGAAGCGGCACTTCGCGCCCGAGGAGATCACGACTCCGTCGGCCGACAACCGCCCGATCGCCTGGCCCTACACCAAGCTGATGGTCGCCAATCCCATGGTCAACATGGGCGCGGCGCTGATCCTGACCAGCTTGGCCAAGGCGCGTGCGGCGGGCATTGCCGACAGCCGCATGATCTATCCGCTCGGTGGCGCAGCGGCGGAGGATCCGCGCGACTACTTCACGCGCGATCAGTTCGCCGAGAGTCATCCGCAGAACGCCGTGTTGCGGGCCGCAATGAACATGGTAGGCGGCAACGGCGCGGCGTTCGACGTCATCGAGCTCTACAGCTGCTTTCCCTGCGTGCCGAAGATGGCACGGCGGATCCTCGGCCTCGGCGCCGACGTGGAGCCGACCGTCACCGGCGGGCTGACCTTCTTCGGCGCGCCGCTCAACACCTACATGACGCACGCCGCCTGCGCGATGGTGCGGCGGCTGCGCGGCGGCGCCAGGCGCGGCCTGCTGTATGGCCAGGGCGGCTTCGTCACCAAGCATCATGCGCTGGTGATCTCGCGCGAGCCGCCGTCGTCCCTGTCACAGGAGGCGAGCGTGCAGGCCGAGGCCGATCGGCATCGCGCCGCCGCGCCGGCGTTCGTCAGCGAAGCCGGCGGCGGCGGCCGGGTCGAAAGCTTCACCGCGCTGTTTGATCGCAACGGCGAGGTCGAGCATGGCGTTGCGATGCTGCGCACCGAGCAGGACACGCGCACGTTGGCGCGCGTTCCGGCGCAGGACGCAGCCACGCTGGCGCGGCTGATGGATCAGGACAGGACGCCGGTCGGCGCGCTCGGCAAGATCACGATGGCCGCCGATGGTGTGCCGGAGTGGCGGACGAATTAGTTCGCTTCCGTCGCCTCACACCTCCCGGGCGTCACGCTGCCAGCGCGCATAGGCCGTGTCCCAATCAGGATCAGGATCGCTGTCCGCCACGAAGCCGAGCGTCCTGCCGCCGCCGAGGTCGCGGAAGCCGATCATGGCGCGGCGGTGCGCGCCGCTTCTGACATAGGCGCGCATGCTGGCTTCGTCGGTCCAGACCGTCAGCGTATGATAGATGCCATTCACCTGACGAAGCTCGACGCGCAGATTCCCGGGAGCCGCACGCGCCTGGCGGACGGCGCGCAACGTGTGCCACCAGAATCGCGCCAGCCGATTGAGGCCGCGATGCGGGCGGAAGCCGGTGACGGAAACGTAAACGCTCATGGCGCGCTCCTGGATCGCAGACCGCCGCGCAATGGAACGGTCGCGCCGACGGGTGTGAGCACAACGCTGCTCGCCGTCTCCCGGATGTCGGAGCGCAGATCACGGTCCGGCGCTCAGCGCCCGCTACGCCTGGGCTTCGCGTCGGCAGGCACCGTGCCCGTGGTCTCCGCCGCCGCCGGAGGCGCGCTGTTGTCGCCGGCCAATTGCCGGTCGCGCCTGCGCGCGAGGGCCTCATCCCGCCGTGCGGCCGCGATCGCCAATTCCGGATCCAGCTTGAGGGCCTGGTTGAAGTCGGCGAGCGCGCGGTCGTAGCGCCCCTTCGCCAGCCACACCGCGCCACGGTCGCTGTACATTCCGGCATCGCTGAAGCCCATGCGCACGGCGTGGTCGAGATCGACGAGGGCCTCGTCAAGATCGCCCTTGCGCTGATGCGCGAGGCCACGATCGTGAAACAGCACCGGGTCGTTCGGATCCAGCCGGATCGCCCGCTCAAAATCGCCAAGCGCGCGGTCGATGCGGCCCATGCGGACCAGATCCCTGGCGCGATAGCGATAGAGATCGGCATTGCGGGGCGCGAGCCGGATCGCTTCGTCGAAATCAGCGACAGCGCGCTCGAGATCGCCCTGCCGGCTGCGGTCCATCCCCCGCTTCAGGAAGGATGCGGCGGTCGTCGGTGCAGCCGGGACGACCTGCTCTGCGGCTCTCGGCTCTGCCGGCGGAGACAGCCCGGGGGCCTCCGCCTCCGGAGGCGGCACCGGCAGCACGGCTCCGGTCGCGTCCTGGACGGCAGGCGCCGGGACGGTCTCACCTGCGACCTTGCGCTGCGGCCCCGATCGGGCCTGCGGTGACGGTGTCACGATCGAGCGCGTCGCCGGCCTGCTCATCCAATCACCGGAGGAGGGCAAGAGCAGAATCTCGAGGCCGATCAGGATCGCGCTGAGCACGGCGGTCGCCGCGGTGAACTGTAGGATGGCGTCCCAGCGTTCGCGGCGGACGCGGTCGCGCTCAGAAGCAAGATGGGCGTCGTATTCGGCGCGCAGGTCAGGGTCGCGCAGCACGTTGTAGGCGACGATGATCAACTTGAGCTGGTGCTCCGACGCCGGATCGGCGCCGCCCCGGAGGTCGGGATGGTGCGCCTTGGCGGCCTGGCGGAACGCCCGCTTGATCGTGTCGAGATCGGCCCGCGGCGATACGCCGAGCACCTCATAATGCGTCGTCATGGCGCGATCCCGAGCCTCTCTTCCGAGGCCGGTTCGGGATCACGCGGGGAGCAGGTCGAGCGCATAATGGGCGCCATCGCGGGTGAGCCGACCGAACGCGGCCCACGGAAAATGAGATCCACAAACCAACATCTTTTCTGCAACGATACGATCGAGCAATCTGCGCCGGCTGACCTCGGCAGCCGCGCCGTCCTGGTCATAGGCGCCGTGCCATTCGGGATGACGCAGGCACAACGCCGGCACATAGGCGGTGTCGCCCGAGATCATCAGTTGCTCCGCTCCGGAGCTGAGATGAAACGCGGTGTGCCCCGGCGTATGACCGGGGACGCTGACGAAGCGGATGCCGGGCACCACCTCGTCCTCGCCCTCGACCGGCAGCACGTTCTTCCAGCCCGGGATCACGCTCTGGATGCGGCGCGCCAGCGACTGCCGCCACGGCGGCAGCCGGCTGGTCAGAGATGCATCGGTCCAGAATTTGTATTCGGCCGCAGCCACGATGATCTCGGCGGAGGGAAACACCGGCGCGTTGGTGTCCTCGCCGAGCAGTCCGAAAATATGATCGGGATGGAAGTGCGAGATCAGGATGGTATCGATGTCCTCCGGGCGAATGCCGGCTGCTTTCAGATTGTCTAGCAGGCGGCCCGAAATGAAGATCGAGTCGGAATTGTAGCCCTGGACCTGACCGCCGCCGCCGGCATCGCACAGCACGGTCTTGCCCTTCAGCCGCACCACGAAGGTGGAGATCGGGACCGGGACGAAGGCGGGGCTCAGACCCGCAGCGCGCAGTGCTTCCTTCACGTCGCTGATGCTGGCATTGTCGATGAAGCCGGCCTCGTGCGGCTTTTCCCATACACCGTCGTAGAGGGCGATCACCTCCGCCTCGCCGATCGTGATCCGGCGATAGCCGTGCGCGGGATCCTCAGTGCGGCGGCGCGGCTTGGCGGCAACCACGGCAAGCCCCGCATCGAGACCCAAGGCGACCGCGGCCGTCGCGGCCGTTAGCACCAGGGTCCTGCGCGAAGGTCTGCTCGCAATCACATTGCCTGCCACTAAATGTACCGCTGGTTGAATAAATATCTAACACAAGTTAATCTCTGCACCTTAGCGGGATTATGGCGCCACAAGGGCCTTTCTGGCCGGGGCGTCAGGTGTGGGGAGTCTGCAACGGTGGGGGATGATCCGGTCGAGCGGGGCGCCGCCTGACGAACGGCGCACGCATGAGCGTCCACGTCGACGTGGTTCGGCGCGGCGTCATCGGCTGTGCCCGCGGCTATCAGTCGGGGCTGTGTCGTTCGACTATCGGACGCGACAGCGGGCAATCTCGGCCGCTGTCGCCGGCTTCGTCATGTCGCGGATCAGGCGGCGCGAACCGATTGCAGGAAACGGCTGACCTCCTGCTTGAGACGCTCGCTATCACCGGAGAGCTGGCGCGCGGCGCTGAGCACCTGCCCCGAGGTGTCACCGGTCTCGCTGGCGCCGCGCTGGACGTTGGTGATGTTGGCGGACACCTGCTGTGTACCCGCGGCGGCGTGCTGGATGTTGCGCGAGATCTCGGCGGTCGCTGCGCCCTGCTCCTCGACCGCGGCCGCCACCGTCGCGGCGATCTCCGACAGCCGCTCGATCGTCGTCGAGATCTCCCTGATGGCGCCGACCGACTCCTGCGTGGCCCCCTGGATGCCGGAAATCTGTTGGCCGATCTCGCCGGTCGCCTTTGCAGTCTGCTCGGCCAGCGCCTTGACCTCGGAGGCGACGACGGCAAAGCCGCGGCCAGCCTCGCCCGCCCGCGCGGCCTCGATGGTGGCATTGAGCGCCAGCAGATTGGTCTGCCCGGCGATCGTGTTGATCAGCTCGACGACGTCGCCAATGCGGGTCGCCGCCTTCGACAGCTCGCCGACACGATCATTGGTGCGGCGCGCCTGCTCGACCGCATCGGAAGCGATGCGCGCGGACTCCTGCACCTGGCGGCTGATCTCACGGACCGACGAGGTGAGCTCCTCGGTCGCCGACGCCACGGCCTGAACATTGGCCGACGCCTCTTCGGAGGCCGCGGCAACAGTGGTGGAAAGCTCCTGCCCCCGCACGGCGGTGCTCGACAGCGAGTTCGCCGAGCTCTCGAGCTCGCTGGAGGCCGAGGACACCGTATTGACGATGTTGCCGATGGCGCCTTCGAAACCGTTGGCGAGCTCCGACATCTCCCGCTTGCGCGCGGCGGCTGCGCGCCGCTCCTGCTCTCCGAGCTCCCTGTCGTTGAACCGCACCATCGTCTGAACGGTCTGCAGGTTACGCAAGGCGCGGCCGATCTCGTCGTCGCGCTCGATGCGCATGCGGGTGTCGAGCGTGCCCTGGGTGATGCTCTCCATCGTCTCGTTCAGATGATCGAGCGGCGCCACGATCACGTTCATCGTACGCAGCCCGACCAGACCACACAGCACGACACCAGCGGCAGCAATCGCCACGGCGGTCATTCCGACGAGCCCGCCCTCCCCGAACGAGATGACGCCAAGCACGAGCAGGAACAGCGTCTGCAATCCGACCAGCGTTCGCAGCCTTGCCGCGATCGTGCCGGTGAACATCGAGAGATGGTCGAACACCGAGCGGCGGCGGACGATGCCGTCGTCGATCTTGTAACCATGCGGCCGCTTTTCGCGGATCGCCGCATAGACCTGCTCGGCCTCCGCGCGCTGGTCGGCGGGCAGCTTGGTGCGCACCGAGGTGTAGCCGACGACTTGGCCGTCTTTGCAGATCGGCGACGCCGTCGCCAGCACCCAGTAATAGTCGCCGTTCTTGCGGCGGTTCTTGACCGCGCCGACCCAGGGGCGGCCGGCCTTGAGCGTGGTCCAGAGATTGTCGAAGGCTTCAGGCGGCATGTCGGGATGACGCACGATGTTGTGCGGCTGCCCCATCAGCTCGGCTTCGGCGAAGCCGGCCGCGTCGACAAAATCCTGGTTGAAGAAGGTCAGCTTGCCCTTCGTGTCGGTCTTGGACACGATCAGCGTGTCATCCGTGATCGGATACTCGACGTTGGTGACCGGCAAATTCTTACGCATGGCGAGTCTTTCGAGCCATGCCGGCATCGGCATGGCTAATTTTGCTGCAAACGATGCGTCCATTGTCGCAGTCGCCGATTAACCTAAGATAAAGTGCCGCAACCGTTGAAATACGGATCGCTGGACCCCATTCATGGGCGGTTGCCGTTGTCCGGCGGGCAAAGCAAAGGGCGCAGCTTGCGCAGCCGCGCCCTCCTATCATCGGCGGCCGCGCGCACTCAGGCGGCGCGGACAGTCTCCAGGAATTGGCTGACTCCGGCCTTCGACCGGTTGCTGTCGGACGACAGCGCCTGCGCGGCGGACAACACCTCGGACGAGGCGGAGCCGGTTTCATTGGCGCCGCCCTGCACCTCGATGATGTTGGACCAGACGTCCTTGGTGCCCTGCGAGGCGTGCTGGACGTTGCGGGAGATCTCCTGCGTCGCCGCCCCCTGCTCCTCGACCGCAGCAGCGATGGTCGAGGCGATCTCCGAGAGCCACTCGATGGTGCCGGAAATCTCCTTGATGGCGCCGACCGATTCCTGGGGCGCGCTCCGGATGCCGGAAATCCGCTGACCGATCTCGCCGGTCGCCTTCGAGGTCTGCCCGGCCAGCGCCTTGACCTCGGTGGCAACCACCGCGAAGCCGCGGCCGGCTTCGCCGGCGCGCGCCGCTTCGATGGTGGCCTTGAGCACCAGCAGGTTGGTCTGGCCGGCGATGGTGTTGATCAGCTCGACGACGTCGCCGATCCGCGCGGCGGCCTTGGACAGCTCGCTCACCTGGTCGTTTGTCCGCCGCGCCCGGTTGACGGCCTCGCTCGCCATGCGGGCCGATTCCGGCACCTGGCGGCTGATCTCGGTCGCCGAGGAGGACAGCTCCTCGGTGGCCGACGCGACCAGGAAACGTCCGACCTCGCGCCTGAGGGGGTGGTGTCGCCCGACGGCATCTGCAGCCGATGGCCGAAGAAATCGCCGACAGCATCTCGATGATTGCGAGCTGCTGCATCTCACGCTTGCGATGCGGCCGCCATGGGCCGCACATGCTGGCGCTCGCTCCCCCTTTTTAGCCCGCGCCGCGGGTCACTCCAGCTCGATCGCCTGATAGGCGCCGGTCTCGTCGAGCGCCGTGCCCCAGATCTTGTGCGAGGCCTGATGTTCGGCGGGGCCGAAGTTGAGCAAGGCTCCAAGACCGAGATCGATGTTACGCATCGACTCGAGGGTATCGATCAACCGCTCGGTATCGAGCTGCGGACCGGCCTTCTTCAGGGCTTGAATCAGGATGCTCGCCTCGATGTAGCCCTCGAGCGAGGTGTAGTCCGGCGGCTCGCCGGGGAAATGCTTCGCCAGCGCGGCCTTGTAGTCGAGCACCACGCTCGAATAGCCGGAGACGGCGGGAACGGTCTGGGTCACGATGACCCCGGAGGCGTATCGCGAACCAAGCAGCATGAGCTCGTTGGCAAGCGCCGATGCACCGACCGCCGACACATTGACGAAGACGACGCCGGGAAGCGCGTCGCGCGCCTTTTCGATGAACTTCGCTGCCGCGCGCGAGGTCGCGACCATGATGACCGCACGGACGGGCACCTTCTGTGCCTTGAGCTGGTTGATCGCGGGCTCCACATCCACGGTGTTGCGGGTGTAGTTGACGCGCAGGATCGCAGCGTCGCTGAGGCCCAGGACGCGAAATGCCTTCGCCACGCCGGCAAAGCCTGCATCCCCGAACGAATCGTCCTGCGCGAACAGCGCGATCTGGCGCGGCGGTACTCGGCGCAGCTTCACCAGGTAACGGACCAGCGCATCGGCTTCTTCCGAATAGCTCGGGCGATAGTTGAAGACGTAGCGGTCCGGCGGATCGTGGCGCGAGACGTTCGCACCGGTGTAGGGGCTGAAGAACAGCATCCGGCGCTCGAGCGAATATGGAATTGCAACGGCCGCGGTCACGGTCCCGAAACTGCCGACGAAGCCGAACACGCGCTCCTTCTCGTAGAGCTGCTTCATGGCATCGAGCGTGCGGTTCGGATCATAGCCGTCATCGGCGACGGCGAGCTTGAGCATCCGGCCATTGACCCCGCCGGCGTCGTTGGCATGGTTGAAGGCGGCTTCGATACCGACCTTGAGCAGACGTCCTGATTCCTTGTTCGCGCCCGACAGCGGCAAGACGCTGCCGAACGTGACGTCACGCTCCGTGACGCCGCGAACCGATGGAGCAGGCACAGCACTCGTCGCACCAGCCGCAGCGACCGGGAGCGTCGCATCCGGCAGCGCGCCGGCCGCCGTTGCCGGTGCGCCGATCGATCGCTCGATGTCTCCGAGCTGGAGCTCGGCCCGTCGGCAGTCCTGGCGGCCACTCGCCACGGCCGCGCGACCGTCGGCGATGAAGCGGTCGAACTGGCGCGTCAGCTCGTTTCGATCGCCGTCGTTGTTCGAGGCCTCCCAGATGACGGCCTGGAACTTGCCGATGATGGCTTGGATACGCGGCCGAGGGATATCGCTGCAGGCAAGGGCGGCCCCGATGACGGGACCGATCCTGCCACTGAGGTCGCGCACGACGGCGAGGTTGTCGCCGGGCGCTGCATGGATCGATGTAGTGAACATGAGGGCGAGGATGATCGCCGAGGAATTCGCGAACGATCGCATCCGGCTTACCAACTCGTGGCGGGGCCGGAAGTCAAGAAAGGTGATCATGGCGGAGCTTCAAACTCGTTGAGACACGTTGGTTGGATCGCTGATTTAGCTGATGAGATTGCTGCCGGCCTCTCAGGCCGCGCGGACCGTCTGCAGGAAGCGGCTGACCTCGCGCTTCAGGCGGTTGCTGTCTGTCGACAGACCCTGGGCCGCCTCCAGCACCTGGGTCGACGCCGAGCCGGTCTCGGTCGCGCCGCGCTGCACGTCGGTGATGTTGACGGAAACCTGCTGCGTGCCGTGCGCCGCCTGCTGTACGTTGCGCGAGATTTCCTTGGTCGCGGCGTTCTGCTCTTCGACGGCGGCAGCAATCGTCGAGGAAACCTCCGACAGCCGCTCGATGCTGCCGGAGATCAGCCTGATCGCCGCGACCGATTCCTGTGTCGCCGCCTGGATGCCGGCCACCTGCTGGCCGATCTCGTCGGTCGCCTTGGCGGTCTGCTCCGCCAGCGCCTTGACCTCGGCGGCGACCACGGCGAAGCCCCGTCCCGCCTCGCCGGCACGCGCCGCCTCGATGGTGGCGTTCAGCGCCAGCAGATTGGTCTGCCCGGCAATGCTGTTGATCAGCTCGACCACGTCGCCGATGCGGCTCGCCGCGCGCGACAGCTCGCTCACCCGCTCGTTGGTCTTCTTCGCCTGCTCGACCGCTTCATTGGCCATGCGCGCCGATTCATGCACCTGGCGGCCGATCTCGGTGACCGAGGACGTCATCTCCTCGGTGGCCGAGGCGACGGATTGCACGTTGGTGGACGCTTCCTCCGACGCGGCCGCCACCGTGGTTGCGAGCTCGCCGGCGCGGACCGCCGTCTTGCTCAACGTGTCCGCCGACACTTCCAGCCTGGACGAAGCCGACGAGACCGTCTCGACGATCTCGCCAACGGCGCTTTCGAAGTCGTCGGCCATCTTGTGCATATCGGCCTTGCGGCGGGCCAGCGCCCGCTGCTCGGCTTCCTTCTGCTCCGCTTCCAGCGCGTGACGTGCGACCGCATTGCTCTTGAACACCTCGACGGCACCGGCCATCTCGCCGATCTCGTCGCCGCGTCCCACGCCGGGGACCTCGACGTCGAGACGGCCGCCGGCGAGGCTCTTCATCGCGCTGGTCATGCGATGCAGCGGGTTGGTGATGCCGCGCCCGACAAGCGTCGACACGACGAGCAGGATCAGCAGCACGATTCCGGCCGCCGTCAACGACTGCCGCGTCGAGGCCCAGGCCTGCGCCGAGAGGTCATCGATATAGACGCCGGTTCCGACCAGCCAATTCCAGGGTGCGAACCCCGCGACATGGGTCAGCTTGGGCTGCGGCGTCTCGGAGCCGGGCTTCGGCCAATCGTAGTCGACGAAGCCGCGGCCATGCTGGCGAACCACATCGATCATCTCGATGAACAGCTTCTTGCCGTTCGGATCCTTCATGTCCGCGACGTCCTGCCCGACCAGCTTGGTCGAGATCGGATGCATCAGCATCTTCGCGGTCATGTCCGTGACGAAGAAATACTCGTTGCCGCCATAGCGCAGCTGGGAGGCGCGCTCGAGAGCGCGCTTCTGCGCCTCGGCGACCGAGATCGTCCCCTTCTGCGCGGCCGCATGCTCCTCGGCGAAGATGCCGAGCGCGAGCTCGGTCAGATGCCGGAGCTCGAGCTGCTTCTGCTGCTTGAGGCCTGCGGCGAGCTCGCGGGAATTGAAGGCAGTCAGGCCGATCAGGCCGAGGAAGCTCAGACCGATCAGGGCATAGATCTTGATCCCGATGGTGAGCTTGAGGCGATGGGGCATTGCAAAGGACATGTCGGTCTCCACGGCGCGACTCATGCTGGGGGCGCTCGGGGACAGATCACGTCGACGGGCGTGGGCTCGCCTCGTCGTCACGCAAACGGGCCCGCAGCCCACGCGTGGAAGCTACGGGAGCCAAAATTAAGTCTGGTTAAGACCGTGTCCGTGCAAATACGGAGCAGCGATCGAAAAGTGATCGTTGCCCGTCCAGATCGGTAACGCGCTCCGGCTTGGCCGTGCGGCGCGTCATCTCATGCTGTGCGACCGAACGAGAGAAGCGCCGTTTGCCCGTGGGGCTCGACTGCGCGTTGGCCGCGAATGACCAGACCCTACACGCCGACTATTAATGCAAGTTAAAAACGCAGATTGACTACGCAGGTTAGTTTTCCGGCGTCGATGTAGCGCGAACAGAAAAGCCGCGGGCGACGGGCCGCGGACAGTCCCTGTTGGGCCAGAAAACGCAGAAGGCCGGAGCGTTCGATGCTCCGGCCTTCCAATCCCCCGCGCGACCAGCAGTTCGTCGCTTCCGCTGCTCAGCGTTACGCCGCCCGCACCGAGCCGAGGAAGCTCGCGACCTCCTGCTTGAGGCGATTGCTGTCGCCGGACAGCGCCTGTGCCGCTGAGAGCACCTGGGCCGAGGCCGACCCGGTCTCGGCCGCGCCGCGCTCGACATCGGCGATGTTGGACGAGACCTGCTGCGTGCCATGCGCGGCCTGCTGAACGTTGCGTGAGATCTCCTGCGTCGCCGCACCCTGCTCTTCGACGGCCGCTGCGATCGTCGAGGAGATTTCCGACAGCTTCTCGATCGTGGAGGAGATCTCCTTGATGGCGCTGACCGACTCCTGCGTCGCGACCTGGATGCTCGAGATCTGCTGGCCGATCTCGCCGGTTGCCTTCGCGGTCTGCTCCGCCAGCGCCTTGACCTCGGAGGCGACGACCGCGAAGCCGCGGCCGGCGTCGCCGGCGCGCGCCGCCTCGATGGTGGCGTTGAGCGCCAGCAGGTTGGTTTGGCCGGCAATCGTGTTGATCAGTTCGACGACATCGCCGATGCGGGTGGCCGCCTTGGACAGCTCGCTGACACGCCCGGTCGTGGTGCGGGCCTGGCCGACGGCGTCGTTGGCGATGCGCGCCGATTCCTGCACTTGGCGGCTGATCTCGGTGACCGAAGAGGCCATCTGCTCGGTCGCAGACGCCACCGACTGGACGTTGGTCGTTGCTTCCTCCGAGGCGGACGCAACCGCCGTCGTCAAGCCCTGCGAGCGCGTCGCGGCCTGGGTCAGCGTGGAGGCGGACTGCTCGAGCTGGCTCGAGGCCGACGAGACGGTGTTCACGATTTCGCCGACCGCGGCTTCGAACTGCTCGGCCAGCCGCTGCATGTCGGCCTTGCGCTGGCGCGCCGCGATCGCGTCCTGTGCATTCTTCGTTTCGGCCTCGGCACGCGCCTTCTCCTCCGCGTTGCCCCGGATCACCGTCACGGTCTTGGCAAGATCGCCGATCTCGTCGCCGCGCGATGCACCGGGGATGACGATGTCGAGCCGGCCACGCGCCATCTCGCCGAGCGCCGCATTGAGCCGGGTCAACGGACGGGCGATCCCGAGGAACGAGAACACGACCGAACCGATCACCGACAACAGAACCGCCAATCCGACAAACAGCGTGATATAGCTCGCCTGCGCGGCGACCTGGTCTGCCTCGAACCGCGCGCTCGCGTTGCGCGCGCGCGCATCCTGGATCGCAGAGGACATCAGCTCGCCGGCCTCGCCGAGATAAATGAGCGTGCGGTCGCGCAGCACGGCCTCCTTGATCCCCTCGGTCTTCACCACCTCGTCGTTCGCGGCGACGAAGTCCGAGGCGAGGCCATTGAGCTTGGTGATCGTGGCCTGGATCTCGCGATCGTCGGCCAGCATGCGGGCGTCGGTCAGCGAGCTCTTCAGCCCCGGCACCGTCTGCTTCACCGTCAGGATCGTCGCGGCATCGCCAGTCATACCGAACCGCCAAGCCTGCGACCGCATGTAGTTCAACTTGGCATCGGCGGCGTGAAGCTGGCGCTCGACCCGCTCGCGGAAGGCGAGCTTCGGCAGCGACGGCGAGGCGAGCAGCGCCTTCAGGCTGGTGTTCCAGTCGTTGGAGACGGCACTGCGCTTCTCGATCTGCGTCAGCAACTTCTTCTGCGCCTCGGCGAGATCGACCGCTCCCGCGGCATAGCTCGTCATCAGCTCCTTGATCCGGGTCAGCCGGGCGCGATTGTCGGCGGTCGACACGTTGGCGAGCGCGGCGTCGATGTCCGTCACCATCCCGGTCGAGAACTGCTGAATGTCGGCGGCTGCCTTCTCTGCCTCGGCCGGCGCACGCGCCAGCCGCGCCGAACGGCCACCGAGCTGGGTCTGCTGCATGTTGATGCTGGCCGACAGCACGCTCTCGACGACGCGCCGCGCGCGCTCGGCCTGCTGATTGGCGTGGTTGACCGCTCTTTCCGCCATCAACTGGTTAGCGATCATGCCGACGGCGAGAGATGCGCCGATGGCGCCAGCGAGCCCGAGTTTGTAGCCGATCCGATTCAGTTTCATTGCCCCTACCCACAGATGGACGCGTCACGCGACGGTCCGTACCGGAGGTATAGCGGTGAGGTCCCTAGAGACCGTTAATTTACGGGAGTTATCGGGCATTACACGCAAAAAACTTCTGCTTTTTCGGTGTGCGTCCCGATGCTTATGGCGGCAGCGCGCGCGACGGCGCGGCCAGCCGGCTCACGGAATATGCAGATGATGAAATCGGAATCAGCCGGGCGGACGCGGATGTTATCGCATCAGCCCGAGCGCGTCGGCGAAGAACTGCGGCCCGCCGAAATTGCCGGACTTCAGCGCCAGCAGCATGTCGCCGCCCTGTGCGCCGATTGCGCGAAGCACCGGCACACCGGCCGCGATCTCTGGACCAACGAGGAAGCCGGGAATCCCCAGCCGGTCAACGACGGCGCCCGAGGTCTCGCCGCCGGCGACGATCAACCGCCGCACGCCGGCCTCAATCAGCCCCTCGGCGAGATCGGCCATCGCCTGCTCGATGGCGTGCCCCGCCGCTTCGCGGCCGTGCCTGGATTGCAGCGCGCTGACCTGATCCGGCGTCGCGCTGGAGGCAATCAGCACAGGCCCCTTGGCAATGCGCTCACGCGCCCAGGCCAGCGCGCGCTGCGCCTCGTCCGGACCGGCGACCAGGCCCGCCGCATCGAGATGCAGCACCGGCATGATGGTCTCGGCCTGCGCAATCTGCTGCAGCGTCGCCTGCGAGCAGCTTCCGGCGAGGCAGGCGGCCATGCCGCCGACGGGTGCATCCGCGTGATGCGCCAAGCCGTGGGCATGCACGTGCCCGGCCTCGACCAAAGCGCGCGCCAGCCCGAGCCCGATGCCGGACGCGCCGACAGAGACCCGGTTCTTCAAGGCGGCCGCGCCGATCGCAATCAGGTCGGCGTCGAACACGGCATCGACGATCGCCGCACCAATGCCCTGCCCGGCCAATTCCTGCAGCCGGTGGCCGATCGCCTCCGGCCCGTGCACGACGGCGGCGAGGTCGACCAAGCCGATTTTCCTGCGGCTCTGGCGCGCCAGCACGCGCACCAGATTGGCGTCGTGCATCGGGTTGAGCGGATGATCCTTGAGCGGGCTCTCGTTGAGCGGCACGCTGCCGACGAAGAGGTTGCCTTGATAGACGGTCCGCCTGGTTTCCGGGAAGGCCGGGGTCACCAGCACGATGCCGTCGCCCGCATCACCGGCGAGCGCATCCATGACAGGGCCGATATTGCCGGCGTCGGTGGAATCGAACGTCGAGCAGATCTTGAACAGCACGTGGTCGGCACCCCGTGCGCGCAGCCATTTGTCGGCCTCGCGTGAGCGGGCCACGGCAAGCGAAGCTTCGATCGACCGGCTCTTCAGCGACACCACGACGGCATCGACCTCCGGCAGCGTGAGGTCATCAGCCGGCACGCCGATCGTCTGCACCGTGCGCAGGCCGGCGCGAGTCAAGGTGTTGGCGAGGTCGGAGGCGCCGGTGTAGTCATCGGCGATGCAGCCGAGCTTCAAGGTCACGGCTTCACTCCCTTGTAGGGCGCAAACCAGCCGAGCCCGTCCTCGGTGCGACCGCGCGGATTGTACTCGCAGCCGACGAAGCCGGCATAGCCCAGCCGGTCGAGCTCGGCGAACAGGAACGGATAGTTCAGCTCCTCGCCGTCGGGCTCGTTGCGCGAGGGGATGCTGGCGATCTGGATGTGGCCGATGATGTCCATCATCTCGCGCAGCCGCATGGTGACGTCGCCATGGATGATCTGGCAGTGATAGATGTCGAACTGCAGCTTGAGATTGGGAATCTTCAGCTCGCGGATGAGATCGCGGGCGAAGCCGAAATCGTTGAGGAAGTAGCCGGGCACGTTGCGCGCATTGATCGGCTCGATCACGACGTCGAGGCCATGGGGCGCGAAGAACTCCGCCGCCCAGGCCACCGACTTGGTGTAGGCTTCCACGGCCTTCGCATCACTACGTTCGGCGATGCCCGCCATCATGTGCAGCCGCTTCACGCCGGTGGCCTTGGCATAGGGCAGCGCCGTCTCGAGGCTCGCCTTGAGATCATCGAAGCGCTGGGGCAGCGCGGCAAAGCCCTTCTCGCCGGCATCCCAGTTGCCGGGCGGCAGGTTGAACAGCGCTTGCGTCAGGCCGTTGCCGTGCAGCCGCTTGCCGACCTCCTCGGCCGGATAATCATAGGGAAACAGGAATTCGACCGCGGTGAAGCCGGCCTTGGCGGCGGCGGCGAAGCGGTCGAGGAACGGATGCTCGGTGAACATCATCGAGAGATTGGCGGCGAAACGGGGCATGGCGTGAAAACTCGTCGTACTGCTTGCTACTTGGAGGAGCCCGGCAGCGTCGTGCCGGTGACCTGCGCGTACATCCGCGCCACCGAGGCGTCGTCGTCGCGGCCCATGCCGGCGGCCGACGTCATCAGGAACATCTGCAG
This sequence comes from Bradyrhizobium sp. SZCCHNR1098, assembly GCF_032489375.1. Lineage (NCBI taxonomy): Bacteria > Pseudomonadati > Pseudomonadota > Alphaproteobacteria > Hyphomicrobiales > Nitrobacteraceae > Bradyrhizobium > Bradyrhizobium sp. SZCCHNR1098. The sequence goes on along the minus strand of NZ_JAUEXY010000003.1, from coordinate 49,616 downwards.
CGCGGCGGCCGAGACGGGCACCGGAAAACGATGGCTGCGCGCCATGTCCTGGATGATGCCGAGATCCTTGACGAAGATCTCGACCGCACTGCGCGGCGTGTAGTCGCCGTCGAGGACGTGCGGCATGCGGTTCTCGAACATCCAGGAATTGCCGGCCGAGGCTGTGATGACCTCATAGACCTTGCGGATGTCGAGGCCCTGCTTGGCGGCGAAGGCGATGGCCTCGCTGGCGGCTGCGATGTGCACGCCGGCGAGCAGCTGGTTGATCATCTTGAACGCGGCGCCCTGCCCGGCCGCATCGCCGAGCTCATAGAGCTTGGCCGCCATCGCATCGAGCGCCGGCCGCGCCTTGGCAAACGCAGCCGCGCTGCCCGAGGCCAGGATCGTCAGCTCGCCCTGCGCGGCGCGCTGCGCGCCGCCGGAGATCGGCGCGTCGAGGTAGTGCCGGCCGGTGGCTTCGAGCTGCTTCGCGAGCCGCCGCGCGACGTCAGGGTCCATGGTCGCGGAGGAGACGAACACGGAGTCCTTCGGCATGGTTTCGGCAGCACCGCCGGGGCCGAACAGGATGGCTTCCGTCTGCGCCGCGTTGACGACGACACTGACCACGATGTCGGCACCTCGCGCCGCCTCGGCCGGGCTCGCCGCGCCCTTGCCGCCGTCGGCGACGAGGCGCGCTACGGCATCCGCCGAGACATCGCATCCGGTCACCTCGAAGCCTGCGCGTTTCAGCGAGGTCGCCATGCCGAACCCCATCGAGCCGAGCCCGATCACGGCGACTTTCAATTGCGATGGCGACGGCATGCGGCAGATCCCTGAAGCGTTTCCTGGTGACGTCCGGTTGCCCCGGACTGCACTCTGGGTATCACGGCTTGGCCGCGTTGCCAAAGCGTGAGACAAAGCGGCCAAAGAGCGAAATGCGAGGAAAGTCCCGTGGCGGAAACTGCGATTCGCGAGGCCATCTGCCGGTTCGGCCGCTCGCTGTTCGAGCGCGGGCTGACGCCGGGCTCTTCCGGCAACATCAGCGTGCGGCTCGATGATGGCGGCTGGCTGGTCACGCCGACCAATGCCTCGCTCGGCTTCCTCGATCCGGCCCGTTTGTCGCGGCTCGATGCCGCGGGAAAGCTGGTCTCGGGCAACGCGCCGACCAAGGAGGTGCCGCTGCACACCGCGCTGTACCAGACGCGCGATGCTGCCCGCGCCGTGGTGCATCTGCACTCGACCCATTCGGTCGCGATCTCGATGCTGCCGGACATCGATCCGCGCGCCGCGCTGCCGCCGCTGACACCTTATTATTTGATGCGCTGCGGTCAGACCGCGCTGGTGCCCTATCATCGTCCCGGCGATCCCGCGGTAGCCGATGCCATCAAGGGTCTCGCCGGCAAATACGCCTCGGTGCTGCTCGCCAATCACGGGCCGGTGGTGTCCGGCGATACGTTGGAAGCCGCCGTGTTCGCGATGGAGGAGCTCGAGGAAACCGCAAAGCTGCATCTGCTGCTGCGCGGGCTCAACCCACGTCACCTCTCGCCGCAACAGGTGGACGATCTGGTGAAAGTGTTCGGCCTCGGCCTGCCCGATCACAGCGATCATCACTGATCCCACCAGTCCGGATGGATGGGCATGCAATATCCCGCAACAATGCCAGCCGAGATCGATGCCGCTGTCCGGGTGCTCTATGACGATGCCCGCTTCTATCGCTGGTTTCCGATCGCAACCGACTCCTATGACGCGTTCGCCGCCTCCGATCCAATCGCGGTCAGCGAGCTGCGCGACATCGCCGAGCGCATGCTGGTGGCCGCCGCGCAGGCCAGATCGCGGGCACGGCGGGTCTAGCGTCCCGCCCGGCCTGCCTGCATGCCGCGGAGCCTGCGCCGCCTTGTCACTGATCAAGCTGCCTTGCCTCCAGACGGCAACGATGCCTAATATTGAGGCAAGATAAGGCTGCGGCAGCAATCACGGGCGGATCGATCGAACAAGGACGGCACCGGCAGCACACCACTGCCGCGGCGCGAGGATGCGCCCCGCTCTTCCACCATCGATTGCAGTCCATCGCGCAGCACGCCCGGAGCACGAAAGGACAAGGGCAAAATGCCTCCACATCGGCGTGGGCGCGGCTGTTTGGCCGGATCGGCGCCCGATCTGAGCGGGCTGCCGCCGGGACCGGGGAATGCCCTTTCGAGCGTTGCATACGCATCTCACCCAACGCGCAATCTTCACGCACTGCCCCGCCCCCACGGCGACCCTTGGCATATCCGTTGCAGACATCAGACGGGTCGGATCGCAGCCGCCCGATGGAGCGAGCCGCGATCATGACCGACACGCGACAGGACGACGGAGGGCGGATGGCGGCGGGCGCGAGCTTGGAACTGGTGAGGGTGACGAAGATGTACGGTCACGTCACCGCCGTCGACGCAATCGATCTGCGGATTCCCGCCGGCTCCTATTGTTGCCTGCTCGGTCCGTCCGGCTGCGGCAAGACCTCCACCCTGCGCATGATCGCCGGCCATGAATCGGCGACATCGGGCGACATCATCGTCGGCGCCAAGAACGTGACCGAGCTGCCGCCTGCTGGGCGCGGCACCGCGATGATGTTCCAGTCCTACGCGCTTTTTCCGCATCTGTCGGTCATCGACAACGTCGCGTTTGCGTTGAAGATGAAAGGCGTGTCCAAGCCCGAGCGCCACGCCAAGGCACGCGAGCTGCTCGAGCTGGTGGACATGCAGAGCTATGCAGCCCGACTTCCGGCGCAACTTTCCGGCGGCCAGCAGCAGCGCGTGGCACTGGCCCGCGCGCTGATCACCTCGCCGCAGATCCTGCTGCTCGACGAGCCGCTGTCGGCGCTCGACCCGTTCCTGCGCCTGCGCATGCGCGCCGAGCTGAAGCGGCTGCAGCGCGAGCTCGGCCTCACCTTCGTCCATGTCACCCATGGCCAGGACGAGGCCATGGCGCTGTCCGACCTCGTGGTGCTGATGAATGGCGGCCGCATCGAGCAGCAGGGCAGCCCGCGCGAGATCTTCAATCATCCACGCACAGAATTCGCCGCCCGCTTCATCGGTGGCCACAACGTGATCCCGCTGAATGGCGAGACCTTCGCGGTGCGCGTCGACCGCATCCAGCTCAAGGCGCCGACTGCGGCGGTCGACGGTCCGGCCGTGCCGGGCACGATCAGCAAGATCGAATATCAGGGCACCTATGTGCTGGTCGCGGTGGCGACCGATGGCGGCCCCGAGATCTCGGCGCAGCTCAGCGACGATCAGTTCGATGCACAGACCCACAGCATCGGCGAGCGCGTCGTCGTCACCTGGAATCCGGCGCTCGCCGATGCGCTGACGACCCGTCCCGCAGCAGCAGCCGCACCGGCCGCTGAGCTGGTCGCCTGATTTCGTTTGCTCGTTTTCCCAAGGAGATGATCATGACCGACCGATCGAAGACAACATCCATCAGCCGCCGCGCGCTGCTCAAGGGCGCGGCGGGCGTCGCCGGTCTCGCCGGCTCGGGCACGCTGCTCAGCGCGCCCTATGTCCACGCAGCCGACGCCAAGGTGCTGCGCTATCTCGGCACCGCCGTGAACGAGGGCGACGAGATCTCGAAGAAATGCCTCGCCGACACCGGCATCAAGATCGAATACATCACGGCGACGACCGACGACGTGACCAAGCGCGTCATCACCCAGCCGAACTCCTTCGACGTGCTCGACACCGAATATTTCTCGCTGAAGAAGCTGGTGCCGTCCGGCAACATCTTTCCGCTCGACGCGCGCAAGATCAAGGAGTTCGACAACATCACGCCCGTCTTCACCAAGGGCGAGCTGCCGAACGGCAAGAAGATCGGCGGCCAGGGCACCGCGCCGTGGAAGGTGCTCTATCTCGACGGCCCGAACTCTAAGACGTTCTCGGCGACGCCGACCGAGTTCGTCACCTTGATCCCGACCGTGTACAATGCCGATACGCTCGGCATCCGTCCCGACCTGATCAAGCGCCCGATCAACTCCTGGGCCGAGCTGCTCAACCCCGAATTCAAGGGCAAGGCCTCGATCCTCAACATCCCCTCGATCGGCATCATGGACGCCGCCCTCGTCGTCGAGGCGACCGGCCAGTACAAATATGCCGACAAGGGCAACATGACCAAGGCCGAGATCGACCTGACGATGAAGGTCCTGACCGAGGCCAAGAAGGCCGGCCAGTTCCGCGCGTTCTGGAAGGACTTCAACGAGTCCGTCAACCTGATGGCCTCGGGCGAGACCGTGATCCAGTCGATGTGGTCGCCGGCGGTCACCAAGGTGCGGTCGATGGGCATCCCCTGCACCTTCCAGCCGCTCAAGGAAGGCTACCGCTCATGGGCCTCGGGCTTCTGCGTCTCCAAGGCGGTGGCCGGCGGCCCGAAGCTCGACTGGGCCTATGAGTTCGTCAACTGGTACTTGTCCGGCTGGGCCGGCGCCTATCTCAACCGCCAGGGTTACTACTCGGCCGTGCTCTCCACCGCCAAGGCCAACATGACCGAGGACGAGTGGGGCTATTGGATGGAAGGCAAGCCGGCGAAGGCCGACATCAAGGCGCCGGACGGCACCCTGATGGAGAAGGCCGGCGCCGTGCGCGATGGCGGCTCCTACGAGGACCGCATGGGCAACGTCGTGTGCTGGAACGCGGTCATGGACGAGAACGACTACATGGTCCGCAAGTGGAACGAGTTCATCGCCGCCTGATGTGACGATCCCGGCCTGCCGTGCCGTGCTTTCCCGCGCGGCAGGCCTCCTTCTCTCTCTCCCCGCACACACAGGACGACAGGTTGCATCCGTGGCCGTGACGATCGACAATTCGCCTGACAGCGTGGCGCCGGCGGAGAGCGCTTTGCGCAAGATCACCATGCGCTCGATCGCCTGGCTGCAGGCCGGCCCGATGATGCTGGTGTTCGCGCTGTTCTTCCTGTTGCCGCTCGTGCTCGTCGTCGTCGTCAGCGCCTGGGACTACAACGAATATGAGATGATCCCGGCGTTCAGCTTCCGCGGCTACACCGACACGTTCGAGGGCTGCGTCGCCAACCTGCCCGAGCTGTGCACCATCCTGAAGACCTATCTCAAGACGCTGAAGCTGTGCCTCCTGACCTGGGGCCTGACGCTGATGATCGGCTTCTGGGTCGCCTATTTCCTCGCCTTCCACGTTCGCAGCAAGACCTGGCAGATCGTGCTATCGCTGTTGTGCACGATCCCGTTCTGGACATCGAACGTGATCCGGATGATCGCCTGGATCCCGCTGCTGGGACGCAACGGCCTCGTCAATCAGGGCCTGCAAGGTGTGGGCATCGTCAACAAGCCGATCGAATGGCTGCTGTTCTCCGAATTTTCGGTGGTGCTGGCGCTGGTGCACCTGTTCACGTTCTTCATGGTGGTGCCGATCTTCAATTCGATGATCCGCATCGACAAGCGGCTGATCGAGGCCGCCTATGATGCCGGCGCGTCGGGCTGGCAGACACTGGTCAACATCGTCATTCCGCTGTCGAAGCCCGGCATCGTGATCGGCTCGATCTTCGTGATCACGATCGTCATGGGCGACTTCGTCACCATCGGCGTGATGGGCGGCCAGCAGATTGCCTCCGCCGGCAAGATCATCGAAGCGCGCCTCTCCGCGCTGCAATTCCCGGCCGCCGCCGCCAATGCCGTGATCCTGCTCGGCATCACCATCATCATCATCTCCGCGCTGACGCGGATCGTCGACGTGCGCAAGGAGCTGTGAGCCATGGGCGACAAGCGGCCGCGCTCGTTCTACATCCTCGCCTTGTTCTTTTCGGCCTATGTGCTGTTCCTGTATGGGCCGATGATCGCGATCTACATCCTGTCATTCCAGGGGCCTGACGGCGGCCTCACCTTTCCGATGAACGGGGTGTCGCTGACCTGGTTCGGCAAAGTGTTTTCCGGCGGAGGCATCGTCGATATTGGCGCGGCGTTCAAGCGGTCGCTGGCGCTCGGGCTCGTCGTGATGGTGATCACAGTGGTGCTGTCGGTCGCCGCAGGCATGGCCTTCCGCAAGCCGTTCCGCGGCGCCTCGGTACTGTTCTACACGGCGATCGCGAGCCTGATCATGCCGTCGATCATCACCTCGCTCGGCATAGCGCTCGAGTTCCGGCTGATCGACGACTTCGTCAACAAGCACGGCGCCAATGTCGGCCTCGGCTGGCTCGCTGACGGCTATACCACGGCCATGGGCCTGTTCACGTCGGGCCTGGGTGCGCATCTCACCTGGACCTTGCCGTTCGGCCTCCTGATCATGTTCGCGATCTTCAACCGCTTCGACGGCCGGCTGGAGGAAGCCGCACGCGACCTCGGCGCCACGCCCTGGCAGACCTTCCGCCACGTCGTGCTGCCGATCATCCTGCCCAGCGTGGTCGGCATCGGCCTGTTCGGCTTTACGCTGTCCTGGGACGAGCTCGCCCGCTCCAGCCAGGCGATCGGCTCGGTGAATACGCTGCCGCTGGAATTGCAGGGCCTGACAACGACGGTGACCAAGCCCGACATCTACGCGCTGGGCACGCTGACCTCGGCGGTGTCGTTCGTGGTGATCTTCGCCGCGCTGTCCGTGATCCTGGTGCTGCAGGCCCGCCAGCGCCGCCAGGGCTCCGACGCTGGTAAGGGCATGGTGTAGCTGCATGAAAACGTAGGGTGGGCAAAGGCGCGCCGCGGTCGTCGCTCATTTGCAAAGGTGTCTCGCGCGCCGTGCCCACCGACCTCCCTCACCGGCACCGCCGGTGGGCACGCGGCGCCTGACGGCTCCGCTTTGCCCACCCTACAGGGGCACCAACTCACAGCCCCAGATACGCCTTCCGCACATCCTTGTTGCCGCTGATCTCCGCCGACGTGCCCTGCATCAGCACCCGGCCGGTCTGGAGGATGTAGGCGCGGTCGGCGATCTCCAGGCATTCGGCCATGCGCTGCTCGACGATCAGCACGGTCATGCCGGCGTCGCGGATGCGCTTCACCGCCTGGAAGATCTCGTCGACCAGCTTCGGCATGATGCCCTGCGACGGCTCGTCGAGCATCAGGAGCCGCGGCCGGGTCATCAGTGCGCGGCCGATCGCCAGCATCTGCTGCTCGCCGCCGGACAGCGTCTCGGCGCGCTGGTCCAGCCGCTCGGACAATCGCGGGAACAGCTTGAACACGAAGTCGAGCGGCTCCTCGCGATTGGCCTCGCCGCGATACAGATAGCTGCCGAGCCTCAAGTTGTCGCGCACCGAGAGCCGCGGAAACAGCCGCCGGTTCTCCGGCACATAGGCAATGCCCTTGGCCGTGATCAGATGCTGCGCCATGCCGTCGATGCGATTGCCGTCGAAGGTGACGGCGCCGGCACGCGGCCGCTCGGCGCCGGCGATCGACTTCAGAAGCGTCGACTTGCCGGCGCCATTGGCGCCGGCGACGCAGACGATCTCGCCCTTGTTGACGTCGATCGAGACGTTCGAGATCGCAACCAGCCCCTGATAGGCGGTGGTGACGTCACGCACCGACAGCATGGCGGTCTCCGAGATAGGCGGAAATGACTTTGGGATCGCGGACGACGTCCGTGGGCTTGCCTTCGATCAGCACCTTGCCGAGATCGAGCACGATGGCGCGATCGACCAGCGGCATCACGATCTCCATGACGTGCTCGACCATCAGCACCGTGATGCCGGTGTCGCGCACGCGGCGCACGAGCTCGACGCCCTTTTGTGACTCGACCGGCGTCAGGCCGGTCAGCACCTCGTCGAGCAGCAGCAGCTTCGGCTCGGTCGCGAGCGCGCGGGCCACTTCCAGCCGCCGCTTCTCCGACGGCACGAGGTCGCTCGCCAGCACGTCGGCACGCGTATCGAGCCCGCAGAAGGCCAGCACGTCATGCGCCTTCCGCCGCGCCTCGCGCATGACAGTGGTGCGCACCAGCGCGCCGACGATGACGTTCTCGATCACCGTCATGCTCTCAAAGCTCTTCACGACCTGGAAGGTGCGGCCGATGCCACGCTGGCAGCGCTCGGCTGCCGGCAGCGCCGTGACGTCCTCGCCGTCGAAGATGATCGCGCCTTCAGTCGGCTTGAACGCGCCGGCAATCAGGTTGAACAAGGTCGACTTGCCGGCGCCGTTCGGCCCGATCAGGCCGACGATCTCGCCGCGCCCGACCGAAATCGAGACGTCGGAGTTCGCGGTCAGGCCGGAGAAGCGCTGGGTGATGTTGCGGGTTTCCAACAGAGCGGTCATGACGCCACCGCCTCTCTCGCCGGCTGGGCGGCCGGCCTCGGCTTGCGGGAGAACAGACTGACCAACCCCTGCGGCCGCGCCAGCGAGATCGCGATGATCAGGCCGCCATAGACGATCAGGTCGACGCCGCGGCCGGACCCACCAATATATGAACGCGTCAGCTCGGTCAGCGGGATCAGGATGACGGCACCGAGCATCGGGCCCCACAAGGTGCCGATGCCTCCGAGCACGGCAGGCAGCGCCATCAGCAACGAGAACTGGAAGCCCATGACGCTCTCGGGGTCGATGTAGGAGACGAACTGCGCATAGAAGCTGCCGCCGATGGCGACCAGGAAGGCCGAAACGGCCGCCGCCCCCATCTTGGAGTTGAACACGTCGACGCCGAGGCTCTCCGCCGCGACCGGATTGTCCTTCACCGCGCGCCACCAATAGCCCCACTTGGAATCCTCGAGCCACCAGGTCACGAACCAGGCGACGCAGGCCAGCGCCAGCGCGAAGTAGAAGTATGGCAGCTTGGAGCGTGTGAACTGGAACGTCAGCCAGGAGTCGCGCCGCACCGGAATGTCGATGCCGAGCGCCGCCCCTGCCCAATCCCAGTTCTGGAACAAGAGCAGCGTTATCTCGGCGATGACGATGGTTGCGATGACGAAGTAATGGCCGCCGAGCCGGAAGCAGGGATAGCCGAGCGCCATCGCAATGACGGCTGAGATGAGACCGCCGGCGAGCATGCCGAACCACGGCAGCACGCCGAACTTGGTGAACAGGATCGCGGTGGTGTAGGCGCCAAGCCCGAAATACAGCGCGTGTCCCAGCGAGATCTGACCGCAATAGCCGGACAGGATGTTCCAGCTCTGCGACAGCGCCGCATACATCAGGGTGAGCACCATGATGTTCTGGACGTAGACGTCCTTGACGAAGAACGGCACGACGGCGGCGATGGCCGCAAGGAAGGCGGCGAGGACGAGGTCGCGCCGACGGCGTTGGATGAATGCCTTGTCCATCAGATCGATCCGAACAGGCCGCGCGGGCGGATGAAGACGACGAGGAGATAGACTCCGTAGATTCCGACAGTCTTCAGCGACGGCGGCAGGATCAGCGTGGTGATGGCCTCGACGAGGCCCACCACGATGCCGCCGGCAAAGGCGCCGAATACGCTGCCGAAGCCGCCGAGCGCCACCGTCACATAGGCGATGGTCGCGAACGACGCGCCGACGTCGGGAAAGACATAGAAGAAGATCGCCATGACCGCGCCGGCAAGGCCGACCAGCGCCGCACCAAGGCCCCAGCCGAGTGCGAACACCTTGTTCTTGTCGATGCCGACCAGCGCCACCGCGCCGGCATCCTCACGCGTCGCCTCCAGCGCGCGGCCGAAATCGGTGCGGTGGATGAAGAAATAGAGCCCGGCGAAGGCCGCGATCGCGATCAGCGCACCGACCAGTTGCGGCTGCGGCAGGTAGATCCCCGCGATCGAGATCGTCTTGCCGCCGAGCCAGGAGTGCGGAATGCTGCGATAGTCCGGCGTGAAGAAATACTGCGCGACCCCGCGCATCAGCACCGCGAGCCCGAAGGTGGAGAAGATCTGCACCATGCCGGTATTGGCCTTGGCACGGACCGCGAATCTGACGATCAGCAGATAGACCACGGCCCCGAACACGAACAGAGCGGCGGCGACCAGCGGCGCCGCAAGCAACGGGTCGAGCGCAAAGAACGCGAACAGGAAGAAGGTCGCGTACATCGCGATCATCAGGAACTCGCCATGGGCGAAGTTCACGACGTCCATCAGCCCGAAGATGAGCGCCAGCCCCACGGCGATCAGGCCGTAGAGCAGGCCCATCAAGAGGCCGCTGGCGAGACTTTGGATGATTGTTTCTGCTGTCACAGATCTTGCCCCACTCTCGATGTGACACTTGGTGTCGTCCTGGCGAAAGCCAGGACCCATAACCACGACTGTTTTTGTGGGGCACGACGACGACCAATCATCGTCCAACCACGGCCTCGGAGTATGGGTCCCGGGTCGGCGCCGCCACGCGCTGACGCGCGTCGCGGCTTGCCCGGGACGACACTCGAGGTTGCTACTTCATCGGCCAGGTGGCTTCGGCCACCGCCGCCTGAGTCGGGAAGATCGTGACGAACTTGCCGCCGATATATTGCAGCAGCACCGGGTCGGCGTCGTTGTTCTGGCCGTTCTCGTCGAACTTCACCCGCTTCCAGGGCATGATGGTCTGAGCGCCCGGCATGTCGGTCGCGGCCAGGGCGTCGCGGATCTTCTCGCCGTCGACAGACTTGGCGCGGTTGATGGCATCGGCCATCACGATCAGGCCCATGAACTGGCGCGACGAGTAGTCGTTGAAGTCCTTGCCCGACTTGGCCTTGAACATGTCGTTGATCTTGCCGACCATCGGCCGCTTGGCGGCGAGGTCGAGCGAGAACGAGCCGCGCGAGATCACGCCTTCGAGCTTGTCGCCGACCGCATCATACAGCGCCTTCTCGGAGAAGCCGGCGTCCTGTGCCACGATCGCGTTCGGCTTGTAGCCGAGCTCAGCCATGGTCTTGACCAGCAGGATGCCGTCCGTGGTGTAGCTCGACGGCATCAGCACGTCGGCATTGGCCGCCTTGAGCTGCTGCACCTCGGCCGACAGCGACGGCGAGTTGGCGCGGTACTTGATGTCAGCGACGATCTTGTAGCCGCGCTCATTGGCGAGCTTGAGCTGGGCGTTGCTCGAATCCGTGCCGAAGATCGTGTCCTCGTGGAACAGCGCGAGCGTCTCGATCTTGGTGCCCTTCTTCTTCATCGCATCGAAGAAGTCGAACATCGCCTGCGAGAACATCTCGTCGTGCGGCGCGGCGCGGAAATAGTATTTCAAGCCGCGGCGATGCAGGCTCGGCGAGGAGTTGTCGGCGGAGAGATACGGGATCTGGTAGCGCTCGCAGATCTGGCTCGCCGTCACCGCGACGGCGCTCTGATAGGAGCCGATGACGGCTGCAACCTTCTCCTGGGTGATCAGGCGCTCGGCCTCGGCGCGGCCCTTCTGCGGATCCGCCTGATGATCGGCGAACACCAGCTTGATCTTGGCGCCGCCGAGACCCGGCAGACCCTCGGTACGGGCCAGCGGCAGGTCGTAGTCGTATTTGCCGTTGATGATCTCGGCCGCCGTCTCGAACGCGCGCTGCGCGTCGACGCCGATCTGGGCGCTGGCGCCCGAGAACGGATAGATCACGCCGATCTTCACTTCCGATGTCTGGGCGCGGGCGGCGATCGGACCGAGAGCAGCGGCAGCGGTGGCTCCAAGCAGGACGTTACGGCGCGTAATGGTCATGGCAAGATCCTCTGATGAAAGCGCATCGATGAAGCGGTTGACGTCGGTGGTAAAGGCTCAAAAAGCAGCACAAGCTGGCTGATTAGAGGACGGCGAGATCCTTGTTCCTGAGATCGGTGATCAGCATCAGGCCCGGCGCGTGGGTAATGGCGAAGGGCAGCTTGGCCGCGGCGATGACCGCCTGCGGTGTGACGCCGCAGGCCCAGAAAACAGGGATTTCGTCCGCGGCGACGGGCACCGGATCGCCGTAGTCCGGCGTGTTGAGATCAGCGATACCGATCTGCTCAGGATGACCGAGATGCACCGGCGCGCCGTGCACCGCGGGAAAGCGCGTCGTGATCTGCACTGCGCGGATCGCCTGCGCCGGCTTGAACGGGCGCATCGACACCACCATCGGCCCCGCGAACGGCCCCGACGGCGTGCAGGCGATGTTGGTGCGGTACATCGGCACGCGACAGCCCTGCTCGATGTGGCGGATCGGCAGACCGTCCGCCATCAGCGCCTCCTCGAACGAGAACGAGCAGCCGAGCACGAAGGTGACGAGGTCGTCGCGCCAGTGCGAGAGCAGATCTGTCGGCTCCTCGACCATCTCGCCATCGCGCCAGACGCGATAGCGCGGCACATCGGTGCGGATGTCGAGGTCGGCGCCGAGCGCCGGAATGAAAGGCTTGCCCGGTTCGGACATGCCGATGATCGGACACGGTTTTGGATTGAGCTGACAGAAGCGGTGGAAGACGCCAGCGTACGTCTCGGGGATAATCGCCAGATTGCCCTGGACGAAGCCGTTTGCGACCCCCGCCGTGCTCCAGCCCCTGCCGGTGCGATAATCCAGGCGGGCTTGATGGCTCGGGAGAAGTTCACTCCCACCCGCTGATTGCTGCAATGCCGCAGAAACAGTCATTTGTGCCACTTGCCTAATATCTCGACAAACTCACTGAACATCAGCCATGCTATAAAGTCTAATCTTCGTTTTTAATCGGGATCGATAAGACAAATTGATCCGAGCGGGGCGCGATGTTGGATTTCCGTTCCATCGAGACCTTCCTCTGGGTGGTGAAGCTTGGCAGCTTTCGCGGCGCGGCGCAGCGCCTGAACACCACTCAGCCGGCCATTTCCCAGCGGATCGCCCAGCTCGAGCGCGAGCTCGGCGTCAAGCTGCTCAACCGCGACCACCGCGTGGCGTCGCCGACCGCGAGCGGACGGCAGATGCTGGTGTATGCCGAGAAGCTGATCGGCCTGCGCGCGGAGATGCTGGCCGAGGTCGGCGACCGCTCCGCGATGCGCGGCGTGCTTCGGCTCGGTGTCGCCGAGACCATCGTGCACGACTGGCTGCCGCGGCTGATCAAGAGCGTCAACGAGAGCTATCCGAACCTGTCGCTGGAGATCGAGGTCGACGTCACGCCGAACCTGCATGCGCGGCTGCTGGCGCAGGAGATCGAGCTCGCCTTCGCGCTCGGCTCGCCGTCCGCGTCGGGCATCCGCAGCCGCGTGCTGTGCGACTATCCGATCAGCTTCCTGGCCAGCCCCTCTTTGGGTTTCGGCAAAGGCCTGATCACGGCGGAGCAGATGGCACGGTTTCCAATCATCACCTTCCCGCGCAACACCCAGCCCTACGACAATGTGCGCTCGCTCTTCAATCGCCCGCATCTGCCGCCGATGCGCCTGCACGCCAGCGCCTCGCTGGCGACCGTGATCCACATGGCGGTCGAGGGCCTCGGCGTCGCCGTCATTCCCGCGGCGATCGTCGCCAACGAGATCGAGCGCGGACGCCTGCAGGAGCTGAAAACGGATTTGCGGATTCCGCCGCTGACCTTCACGGCGAGCTGGCTGTCGTCCCCCGAGATGGTCGCGATCGAGCGCGTCGCCGAGCTCGCAGCCAGGACGGCGCAGACGGCCAGCCATCCGGCCGCATCGGTTGACGCGATCGCCGCGGCGCGCGATGGACAGGACGCCGGAGTACAGGGAATTCAAGCATGAGCCGCGCCGTCACCAATCTGCAGATCGATTCCGCCCGCCTCTGGGACAGCATTCACGAGACCGCCAGGTTTGGCGCGACGCCGAAGGGCGGCGTGCGGCGGCTGACCCTGAGCCAGGAGGACAAGCAGGTCCGCGACTGGTTCCGCAGGGCGTGCGAGGATGCCGGGCTCGACGTGCACGTCGACACGCTCGGCTCGATGTTCGCGCTCCGCAAGGGTCGCGACATGGCGAAGCCGCCGATCGGGCTCGGCTCGCATCTCGACACCCAGCCGACCGGCGGCAAGTTCGACGGCATTCTCGGCACGCTCGGCGCGCTGGAGGTGATCCGCACGCTCAACGACGCCGGCATCGAGACCGACGCGCCGCTCTGCATCGTCAACTGGACCAACGAGGAAGGCTCGCGCTTCGCGCCGGCGATGATGGCGTCGGCCGCCTATGTCGGCGACTTCACGGTCGAGGACATTTTGTCGCGGACAGATGCCGCAGGCATGACCGTGGGCGCGGCGCTGGACGAGATCGGCTATCGCGGCGAGACCAAGGTCGGCACGCAGACATTCTCGGGCTTCGTCGAGCTGCACATCGAGCAGGGTCCGATCCTGGAGGCCGAGAACAAGACCATCGGCGTGGTCGATCACGGCCAGGGCGTGTTCTGGTACGACGGCAAGGTCACCGGCTTCGAGAGCCATGCCGGCTCGACGCCGATGCCGCTGCGCCGCGACGCGCTGCTGGCGCTGTCGGAGTTCGCGCTCACCCTGGAGCAGATCGCGCTCAAGCTCGGACCGAACGCGGTCGCCACCATCGGCGAGGCCGTGATCGCCAATCCCTCGCGCAACGTGATCCCCGGCGAGATCGCCTTCACCATCGACTGCCGCAGCGCCGACGCCGAGACGCTGGACGCGCTCGATACCAGCCTGCGTGCGGCGGCGAGCGAGATTTCCAAGAAGCGCAAAGTCGAGATCGCGATCGACCAGGTCTGGCGCAAGCCGCCGACGCACTTCGATCCCAAGCTGGTCGATGCCGTCGAGCGCGCTGCCGGCACGCTCGGCTATTCGCACCGGCGCATCACGTCGGGAGCGGGCCATGACGCCTGCAATCTCAACACGATCATGCCGGCCGCGATGGTGTTCGTGCCCTGCAAGGATGGCATCAGCCACAACGAGCTCGAGGATGCCACGCAATCCGACTGCGCCGCCGGCGCCAACGTGCTGCTGCACACCGTGCTGTCGCTGGCGGGCGTGGCGTCGTGACGGGCTGATTGCTCTCACTCGCTCCTACTTTAAGTTATCATTCTCCGATCTAAGTCGCGCAGGCACACTGAGCTCCCCTCCCCCTTGCGGGGAGGGGTCGGGGGTGGGGGTCCACAACGGCGGTGTCGCCCGGGGCTCCCCCTCCCCAACCCTCCCCCACAAGGGGGAGGGAGCACAGCTTCGTCGGCGCGACTGCTCGGCACATCCCGAAAGGAGACCATCACGTGCGCGGAGTTTTCATCGACGCCAACGAGTCGCTTGCCGAGATTTTCGAGCGGCAGCGCAAATCGGGCGATCCCGAGATGCGCGTGCATCTCGATCCGGACATCAAGCCGGACGACTGGCCCGCCATTCTCGATGGCGCCGAGATCGGCGTGGTCGATCACACCGCCCTGCCCACCGAGGTCGCGAAGCAGTGCAAGGGGCTCAAGCACGTCGTGTTCCTCGGCACCGGCGCGCGCAGCTACATGAATCCGGAGGAGCTGGCCGATCTCGGCATCACCGTGCACCTGATCAAGGGCTATGGCGATACGGCGGTGGCAGAAGCAGCGATCGCGCTGATGTGGGCCTCGGCCCGCGGCATCGCGCAGATGGACCGCGAGATGCGCGCCGGCAACTGGCTGCGCGACGACGGCATGCAGTTGACCGGCAAGACCCTCGGCCTGATCGGCTTCGGCGGCATCGCCGCGGAAGTCGCGCGCATCGCGTCCGGCAGCGGCATGAAGGTGATCGCCTGGAACCGCTCGCCGAAGAGTCATCCGGGCGTGGAGTTCGTCGATCTCGACACGCTGCTCAAGGAGAGCCACGTCGTCTCGCTGCATCTCCTGCTCAACGACGAGACAAGCGGCTTCCTGTCCCGCGACCGCATCGCGCAGATGCGGCCGGGCGTGATCTTCGTGAACACCGCCCGCGCGGCCATCGTCGACGAAGCCGCGATGATCGACGCCTTGCGCTCCGGCCACATCCGCCACGCCGGCCTCGACGTCTTCAACACCGAGCCGCTGCCCGCCGGTCACGTACTGACCACCATCCCCAACGTGACGCTGTCGGCGCATTCGGCGTTCCGCACGCCGGAAGCCAGCGAAAACCTGATTCACGCGGCGTGGGAGCACTGCCGCAGGGTGGCGAAGAAGTAGTTGTTGACGCGTAGGGCGGGCAAAGCGGCCGCCGCTAGGCGGCAGCGTGCCCACCGTCGATCAGCGCGTACGCGGCAAGACGGTGGGCACGGCGCCACCGCGATCTCATGCGGGGATGCAGCAGAGCCGCGCCTTTGCCCACCCTACGGCTCTTCCCTTCGTCATTGCGAGCGCAGCGAAGCAATCAGAGTCCCGCGACGCCCCCTGGATTGCTTCGTCTGCTCCTCGCAATGACGTTGTTGATCGAGCTGTCGCCCCAACCGCCCCTGTCGTCCCGGCCTAGTGCGCAATTGCGCACGCGGCGCCGGGACCCATACCGCGTGATGTCACGAGGGCGGACGGTGGTTGATACCGGGGTCAACAATGTCTGCCGGTGGTTATCGGCCCCGGCATTCGCCGGGGCGACAACAAAGAGTCGTTGCTAGTCCACCATGTCCGCGACGGCCTTGCCGCACGCCACCGTATCGGCGTTGCCGCCCAGATCCCGCGTGCGCAGCGTCCGCTCGGCCAGCGTCCGCTCGATCGCGCCGACGATCGACTGCGCTGCAGTCTTCTCTCCCAGATGCTCCAGCATCATCGCGCCCGACCAGATCATGCCGATCGGGTTGGCAATCCCCTGCCCTGCGATATCGGGCGCCGAGCCGTGCACCGGCTCGAACACCGACGGGAAATTGCGCTCGGGATTGATGTTGCCCGACGGCGCGATGCCGATCGTGCCGGTGCAGGCAGGTCCCAGATCGGACAGGATGTCGCCGAACAGATTGGAGCCGACGACGACGTCGAACCAGTCCGGGTGCAGCACGAAATTCGCGGTGAGAATGTCGATGTGGTACTTGTCCCACTTCACGCCCGGATAGTTCTTCGCCATCGCTTCCACGCGCTCGTCCCAATACGGCATCGTGATCGAGATGCCGTTGGACTTCGTGGCCGAGGTCAGGTGCTTCTTCGGCCGCGACTGCGCCAGCTCGAAGGCGAACTTGAGGATGCGGTCGACGCCGACCCGCGTCATCACCGTCTGCTGGGTGACGAACTCGCGATCGGTGTCCGGGAACATGCGGCCGCCGACCGAGGAGTATTCGCCTTCGGTGTTCTCGCGCACCACCCAGAAATCGATGTCGCCGGGCTTGCGACCCGCCAGCGGCGACGGCACGCCGGGCATCAGCCGCACGGGACGCAGATTGACGTACTGATCGAACTCGCGGCGGAACTTGATGAGCGAGCCCCACAGCGACACATGGTCTGCGATCTTGGCGGGCCAGCCGACGGCGCCGAAATAGATCGCGTCATGGCCGCCGATCTGCGCCTTCCAGTCGTCCGGCATCATCTGGCCGTGCTTCTCGTAATAGTCGTAGCTCGAGAAGTCGAAATGATCGAACTGCACCGCGACGCCGTGCTTCTTGGCCGCCGTCTCGATCACGCGAATGCCCTCGGGCATGACCTCCTTGCCGATGCCGTCGCCGGGAATGACTGCGATGCGATAGGGCTTCTTGCTCATCGAGCGGATCCTTGGTCGTTTACGCCGGTACGCCCGGCTGAAATGGCGAATGCCTGAATGAACCAAACCACGCCCAAGCGCAACGCTGCGGTGCAAGATTGACCGCATGGCTGACGCGCCAGACAATCCTATCTCCTCACCCATCCCAGCGAGCACGTCCATGGACCTTCATCTGCGCGGCAAGCGCGTTCTCATCACCGGCGCGTCCAAGGGGATCGGTGCCGCAGCCGCCGAAGCCTTCGCCGAGGAAGGCTGTCACGTCAGGCTTGCAGCGCGCAGTGGCGACCGGCTCGCGGCCCTGGTCGAGCAGCTGCGATCGAAGCATCAGATCGATGCGGCCGCGCATGTCGTGGACCTGCGCAAGAGCGAGGACGTCGCGCGGCTGGCCGAAGCTGCTTCCGATATCGACATCCTCGTCAACAATGCCGGCGACATCCCGGGCGGCGCGATCGACAAGATCGACGAGGCGGCCTGGCGGCATGCCTGGGACCTGAAGGTGTTCGGCTTCATCAATCTGACGCGCCTGGTCTATGCGCAGATGAAGGCGCGCGGTGGCGGCGTCATCATCAACGACATCGGCGCGGCCGGCGAGAAGTTCGACGCCAACTACATCTGCGGCAGCGCCGGCAATGCGGCGCTGATGGCCTTCACCCGCGCGCTCGGCTCCAAGAGCCTCGCCGACAACATCCGTGTGGTCGGCATCAATCCCGGGCCGGTCGGCACCGATCGCCACGTCACTCTGCTCAAGACCCGCGCCAAGCATCAGTTCGGCGACGAGAGCCGCTACACCGAATTCCAGAAGAGCCTGCCGCTCGGCCGTCCCGCGCATGTCAGGGAGATCGCCGACCTGATGGCGTTCCTGGCCTCGGACCGTGCCGGCTACACCTCCGGCGTGATCTATACCGTCGATGGCGGCATCAGCGCAGGGTGGGGTTGATCGCCGCGACCTTTCCACCTCAGCCGAAACATGATCTACGACTTTGCGCCGGGACGCTTCCAATCAGGAGAACTGCACTTTGGCCGACCAGGGATTGATCCGCGAGAGCGCCTGCGCCGTCGTCGACAAGTTGAAGTCCGGCAAGGTCACGCCGCTGGATTGCCTCGACGCGCTGGAAGCGCGCATCAAAGCCGTCGACGACAAGGTCAATGCGCTGCCGACTCTGTGCTTCGATCGCGCCCGCGAGCACGCCAAGGCGCTGATGCAGAAGCCGGTCGCCCAGCGCGGGGTGCTCGCCGGACTTCCGATCCCGATCAAGGACCTCACGGATGTCGCCGGCGTGCTGACGACGCAGGGCTCGCCGATCTTCAAGGACCGGATTCCGGAACGCTCCGATCTCCTGGTCGAGCACCTCGAATCCAACGGCGGCGTGATCTACGCCAAGTCGAATACGCCGGAGTTCGGCGCCGGCGCCAACACCTTCAACGAGGTGTTCGGCGCGACGCGCAATCCCTGGGACACGTCCCGCTCGGCGGCCGGCTCCTCCGGCGGCGCCGCGGTGGCGCTTGCCACCGGCATGGCCTGGTTGGCGCACGGCTCCGACATGGGCGGCTCGCTGCGCAACCCCGCGAGCTTCTGCGGCATCGTCGGCCTGCGCCCGAGCTTCGGCCGCGTCGCGCATACGCCGGCGGTGGCCATCGACCGCAATCTCGCCATCCAGGGCCCGATGGCCCGCAACGTCGCGGACCTCGCGCTGCTGCTCGACGCGATGAGCGGCGAGCACGCCGCGGATCCGATCTCGCTGCCCTCGCCTGCGACGTCGTTCCTGGCCGCGGCGCGCTCCGGCAAGAGGCCGGTTCGCGTTGCCTACTCTCCGGATCTTGGCATCACGCCCGTGGATCCGGAAGTCGCTGCGGTCACCCGCAAGGCGGCGCAGCGCTTCGCCGAGCTCGGCGTGATCGTCGAGGAGACGCATCCCGATTTCAGCGAGGCGCATGAATGCTTCCACGTGCTGCGCGCGCTCGACTTCGCGATGAGCAAGGCGGAGCTGCTGCGTACCAAGCGCGACCTCTTGAAGCCCGAGGTGATCTGGAACATCGAGGAAGGGCTGAAGCTCACGGTCGCGCAGATCGCGCGCGCCGAGGCGCAGCGCGTGGCGATCACCGCGCGCGCCGTCAAGTTCTTCGAGACCTATGATCTGCTGCTGGCGCCGGCCACCATCGTACCGCCCTTCCCGGTCGAAAACCGCTACGTCGCCGAATGCGCCGGGCATAAGTTCGACAACTACGTGCAATGGCTCGGCATCGTCTACGCGATCACGCTGGCCTGTTGCCCAGCCCTGTCGCTGCCCTGCGGCTTCACGGCGTCGGGTCTTCCGGTCGGACTGCAAATGGTCGCAGCGCCGCGCGCCGACGCCAAGCTGCTCGCAGGCGCCAAGGTGCTGGAGGACGTCCTCGGCGTTGCCGGCTCGACCCCGATCGATCCGCGCGCGCCGAAGGGCTAAGTCATTCCCCTCATCCTGAGGAGCCCGCCGAAGGCGGGCGTCTCGAAGGATGAGGCCGCAGCGTGATGCTTCCCCGCCTCGACACCGTTTGTGGCACGCGCGCAGAGTTCCATGCGCTGAACATGGGACCCATGTCCGTTATCGTCTGTGGCAATCGGGGCTGCTGCCGTAGAAGGGCCGCAAATCACGCTTGCCGGAGACCGGATATGACTGACCAGGTGATCGAGCCTGCCGAAGAAGCCACGACGTTCAGCGACGTCGAGCGCCGCATCAAGGCGATCCTGATCGGCTCGGCCGGCAACCTGGTCGAATGGTACGATTTCTATGCCTATACGGCGTTTGCGCTGTATTTCGCGCCGGCCTTCTTTCCATCGAAGGACCCGGTCGTCGAGCAGCTCAACGCTGCGGTCGTGTTCGCCGCGACCTTCCTGATGCGCCCGCTCGGCGGCTGGCTGTTCGGCTATCTCGCCGATCACCATGGCCGGCGGCTGTCGCTGACCGTCTCGGTCCTCTGCATGTGCTTCGGCTCGCTGATCATTGCGGTGACGCCGACCTATGCCACCATCGGCATCGCCGCGCCGATCATCCTGGCGCTCGCCCGCGTCATCGAGGGCCTCAGCCTCGGCGGCGAGTATGGCGCCAGCGCCACCTACCTGTCCGAGGTCGCTGACGCCAAGCATCGCGGCTTCTATTCGAGCTTCCAATACGTCACCCTGATCGGCGGCCAGCTCACCGCGATCATCGTGCTGCTGCTCCTGCAGAAGGTGTTCTTGACAACCGAGGAGCTCAAGGCATGGGGCTGGCGCATTCCATTTGCGATCGGCGCCGGCCTCGCCATCTTCACCGCCGTCATGCGGCGGAACCTGCATGAAACCGAGGCCTTCGTGGAAGCAAAGAAGACGGTCAGTCCGTCGGGATCGATCACCACGCTGCTCAAATATCCGAGAGAGCTGCTGCTGGTGGTCGGCCTGACCGCGGGTGGCACGGCGGCATTCTACACCTTCACGACCTACATGCAGACTTTCGTCAAGCTGTCGGTCGGCCTCACCGAGGACCAGACCACGATGGTGATCTTCGGCTCGCTGCTGTTTGCCTGCGTGCTACAGCCGCTCTATGGCGCGATCTCCGATCGCATCGGCCGCAAGCCGCTGCTGATCTTCTTCGGCGTCGCCGGCACGCTGGCGACGATCCCGATTCTGACCGTGCTGCAGGGCACCAAGGAGCCGTTCACAGCTTTCCTGCTGATCTGCGGCGCCTGGATCTTCACGGCCGGCTACACCTCGATCAACGCGGTGGTGAAGGCCGAGCTGTTTCCGACCAATGTCCGTGCGCTCGGTGTCGGCCTGCCCTACGCGATCACCGTCTCGCTGTTCGGCGGCACCGCACCGGCTATCGCGCTCTACTTCAAGAGCATTGGGCACGAGACCTGGTTCTATTATTATCTCACGGGCGTGATCTTCACGTCGCTACTGATCTATGCGACCATGCGTGACACCAAGCATGCGTCGGCGATGCACCGCCATGAATGAGCTGCCACCACGGATGAGGTGCCGTCATGGCTGACGAGTCCGGGCTACCGCCCGAGAGCAAGCTGACCCGCAGCAAGGAGCGCTGGGCTCACGAGGGCAAATTCCTGACCGGCCGGATCGTGCGGCCCGAGGACCAGCGCCTGCCGCCGGGCCAGCATCTGACCCGCGACTGGCCGGTGCTCGATCTCGGCCTGACGCCCTCGGTCACATCAGAGCGCTGGCGGCTCGACGTCTATGGCGCGGTGGAAAATCCTCTGTTCTGGGATTTCTCCGCCTTCCTCGCCCAGGAGCAGCGCCAGTTCACATCCGACATTCATTGCGTGACGACCTGGTCGCGCTACGACAATCAATGGGAAGGGCTTGCGACGCGCGACCTGCTTGCCGCCTGCCGGCCGCGCGACACAACCGATTTCGTCGTGCTGCATTCCTACGACGGCTACACGACCAATCTCGCACTGGAGGACTTCGCCGCCGAGGACGCCCTGCTCGCGCATAGCTGGTCCGGCGCGCCGCTCACCCAGGAGCATGGCGGCCCGGTCCGCATCGTCGTGCCGCATCTGTATTTCTGGAAGAGCGCAAAATGGCTGAAGGCGATCGAATTCCTGGACAAGGATGCGCCCGGCTATTGGGAGGTGCGCGGCTATCACAACCGCGGTGATCCCTGGGCCGAGCAACGCTATTCGGACTGATGGGCTGACAGGACCGTAGGGTGGGCAAAGACGCGAAGCGTCGTGCCCACCGCCGTCGCCACTGAAATGAAGCTGAAAAGAAAAGAATGGTGGGCACGCTCCGCTTTGCCCACCCTACGGGCTCAGTTTCCGAACCTGCCAGAGATATCGCATGGAGTTCACCTCAGAAACCGGCAAGATCCCCAAGGGATACGGGTATCTTCTCAAGCCGAGCGTCATCCTCGCCGCACTGACCGCAAGAGATCTCGGCGGCATTCGCATCCACCTCGTTCGAAGCCACGGCAGGCGTCTGTTCGATGCGCGATATCGGCCGCCGGACGGCGACATTCCTTATGAGCGTCTCAACATCAAAGTCGGCACCGCGCACGAGCGGGACTTGCCTGGACTTCGTCGGCGCGCGAAGGACGAAGCCCTGCCCGCGCTCGTCCAATGGATTTCCGATCTCGTCGCGCAGGACCTGCCGACAGTGATCCGGCACGGCGAACAGGAGATCGAGCTTCTGCCGCCGCGAGAGTGATCATGGCCTGGTCTTGAGATCGATCGCTTGCCTAGGCTGACCGGAGTCCGACTGCATATGGAGATACGTCGCGACGAACAAGTACGCCAGTTAGTTACTCCGTCATGCCCGGGCTCGTCCCGGGCATCCACGTCGTTCCCAGCATGCCGAACGGCGTGGATGGCCGGGACAAGCCCGGCCATGACGACCTTGAGGCAGGCGAGCGCAAAACTACGATCGTCAAATGCGATAGCCCCGGGGCGGACCGAACGGTGATGGCGTCAATAATGTGATCCCTCGTCCCGCCTCGTTTCCACAAAATATGCCCCTTGCATATTTCTGAAAATCGTGATTTACTCACCGCCGTCCCGCCTCGTTGCAGAGGGGCGTATCGCGATCGTCACGGACGTGGAGCGCGGGATGCGGTGGGCGCAACGGGTTGCAGCGTGGTCTTCCATGCGGACGAACGATCCGGTGCGCACGGCGAAATCGTGTGGTCTCGGCGCCGCGGTGCTGGCGTCAAGTCGTGGTGCGGATGACGCGCATCGCGATGACGGGGGCAAGACAGCCGTTCCCCGGAGAGAGCACGTATAAGCCGTTCCAACCATTGCGCAGGGAAGGCCGGGATGTCCTCAGCCGTACCTGTGGTTCTGCCGCCTGCATTTTTTCCGCAGGCGGGCCATGGGGGCGGCAGGCTCCCGACCTTCCCTGCGCCCTCTCGATTGCAGAGGGCGAATAGCCGCAAAGCTCGGGCCGTACAGGCCGCGAGAATGCGCCATCATGTCTGCTGGTATGGCCCTATCTGTTGTATGACGATGTGAGACGATGCGGTGTCATCGCCTCGAGCGGTAGTGAAGACGCAACGAATGGGGCACGATATGCCGACCGAACGTTTCCAGTTTGAAGGCGCAAGCGGCGAGCAGCTTGCCGCTGCGCTCGACCTGCCCAACGGTTCGCCGCGCGCTTACGCGCTGTTCGCGCATTGCTTCTCCTGCGGCAAGGACACGCATGCGGCGCGGCGCATCGCCATGGCGCTGACGGCGCATGGCATCGCCGTGCTGCGGTTCGACTTCACCGGCCTCGGCTCCAGCGAAGGCGACTTCGCCAACACGACGTTCTCCTCCAACGTCGCCGATCTTGTCCGCGCCGCCAATCATCTGCGCGAGACCCGACAGGCGCCGGCGATCCTGATCGGCCACAGCCTCGGCGGCGCCGCCGTGCTGGCGGCCGCCGGCGACATTCCCGATGCGAAAGCCGTCGTGACGATCGCCGCGCCTTCGGATCCGGGCCATGTCACCAACATGTTCAAGGACGGCCTCGAGGCGATCCGCCGCGACGGCTCGGCCGAGGTCTCGCTCGCGGGGCGCCCGTTCCGGATCAGCAGCTCCTTCCTCGACGACATCGCCGAGCAGCGCCTGCTCGACAAGGTCAAGCATCTGCACAAGGCACTGCTGGTGATGCACTCGCCTGTCGACGAGACCGTCGGCATCGACAACGCGACCCACATCTTCGTCGCTGCCAAGCATCCGAAGAGCTTCATCTCGCTCGATCACGCCGATCATCTCATCAGCAGCAAGCTAGATGCCGCCTATATCGCCGAGGTGATCGCGAGCTGGGCCGGCCGTTACGTCGCACCGGCGCCGGTCGAGCTTGCGGCCACCGATGGCCCGCGCGACGTCGTCGTGCGCGAGACGCGGGCGAGCAAGCTGCAGCAGAGCATCGCGCTCGGGCCCCACCATCTCACCGCAGACGAGCCGCTCTCCGTCGGCGGCCAGGACTCCGGTCCGGGCCCCTACGACCTTCTGCTCGCGGCGCTCGGCGCCTGCACCTCGATGACGATGCGGCTCTATGCCGACCGCAAATTGCTGCCGCTCGACCTGATCACCGTGACCCTGCGTCACAACAAGATCCATGCGGAGGACTGCGCGGCGTGCGAGACCAAGGTCGGGCTGATCGATCAGCTCGAGCGCGAGATCCACATGGACGGCGCGCTCGATGAGGAGCAGCGCAGGAAGCTGATGGAGATCGCCGACAAGTGCCCGGTGCACCGGACGCTGACGTCGGAGATCCGCATCGTCACGCGCGCGGCCGACTGAGCTAACGCGCCGCTTCCGGCTCCATCTTCAGCGGCCGCACGCGCAAGGCGCCGCGCAGGCCTGCGGCCGTGCCGATGAAAATGCCGGTGATGGCAACGAACGATGGCAGCGCCAAAGTGGAGAGTCCCGTGAGCCCCTGCCCGACCGAGCAGCCCAGCGCCATCACGCCGCCGATGCCCATCAGCGCGGCGCCGCCAACCGAGCGCAGCATGTGATTCGGCGAGTGAAAACCTTCGAGCTTGAAGCGGCGCGTGACCAGCGCCGTCACGAGACTCCCCGCCAGCACGCCGGCGACCGTTGCGATGCCGAAGTTCACCGTCGAGCCGGTCGACAGCATCACATATTGCAGGCCGTCGGCGATCGGCGCGACGAAGGTCAGGGACGCCACCGGCACCGGATTGAACTCATCGGCGCCGAGATAGCCGGTCGCGAACCAGCCGGCCGCGATCAGCAGGCCGACGACGAGGCCCGCGAGCATCTGCCCCGGTGCGCGCCGGAACGGCGCATGCGCGAAGGCGAACACGATCAACACGCTGCCGAGCGCGAGCGCCGGCAAGAGGCGCGCTGGCGCACCGTGCAGGCCGCCGGCCGACAGCAGCGCAGGAAGCGATGTCGCCGCGGCCGTGGTCTGCGAGGCCTGCATCAGCGCGATGCGCAACGGCGCGATCAGGCCCTTCAACGTCATCTCCGCAGCGATCGCCAGCACCGTCACCACGACGAAGGAGCGCAGATTGCCGCGGCCGAGCAGCACCAGCGCGCGCGAGCCGCAACCATTGGCGAGCACCATGCCGTAGCCGAACAGGACACCGCCCAAGAGCATCAGCGGCACCGAGAACGTCGGCTGCAGATAGATCGACTTGCCGAGATCGACGGCCCCGTTGGCCGCGAGCAGCTGTGTGGCGACGATGGCGATGCCCATCGCCAGGGCGTAAGTTCGCACCAGCCGGCGGTCGCCGTCGGCCCACCAGCCGCGCAGGCTGCTCATCATGCAGAAGCCGCTGAGCAGCCCGACCACGCCATAGATCAGGCCGATCATGAGACCGGCCATCACGGCCAGATTGGCGGCTTCGGGCACGTTCAGGAATCCTTCCGGTTGCGGACAACACGCGCGTTGCGCAGGCAGCGCTTTCGCTTGACGCGCGCAGAATATTTGCCACGATGTCGCACCTAACTAGATGAGAATGCTTGTTCCAACAAGCATCGACGGGAGAGAACGCCGTGATTTCAGAAACGCATCCTCAGGGGTGGCCGACGCATCGCGCATGCATGGAGGCCGCACGGTGAGCGGCGTGGCGACACTTTCCCCCGACGCTCTCGCCCGCGCCTGCGCCGACGCGATGTGGCAGGATGATCGCGCCAGCCAGGGGCTCGGCATGCACATCGTCGAGATCGGCCCCGGACGCGCCACCCTGCAGATGCAAGTGCAGCCTCACATGGTCAACGGCCATGGCATCGCCCATGGCGGCTTCATCTTCACGCTGGCCGATTCCGCCTTCGCATTCGCCTGCAACTCGCACAACGACCGCACCGTGGCCGCACAGGGCAGCATCAGCTTCATCCGCCCCGGCAAGCTCGGCGACGTTCTGCTTGCCCGCGCGCACGAGGTGTCGCGCAGCGGGCGCTCCGGCATCTATGATGTCCGCGTTACGGCAGGCGACACGGTGATCGCCGAATTCCGCGGCCATTCGCGCAGCATCGGCGGCACGCTGGTCCCGGCCGCCGCGAGCTGATCCGCTTCCCTATCGCCCCGCGCCCCCGCCGGAGGACCTGACCATGACATCGACCAAGCTTCAATCGACCGGCAGCTACGTTCCCGAGATGGACGAAACCGAGCGGGCCTCGCGCGACGAGATCATGGCGCTGCAGACCCGCCGGCTCGCCTGGTCGCTCAAGCACGCCTACGACAACGTCGCCCATTACCGCCAGGCTTTCGACAAGGCCGGCGTGCATCCGTCGGATTTCCGCGAGCTTGCCGATCTGGGCAAGTTTCCGTTCACGGTGAAGACCGACCTGCGCGACAATTACCCGTTCAACATGTTCGCCGTGCCGCGCGAGCAACTGGTACGGGTGCACGCCTCCTCGGGCACGACCGGCAAGCCGATCGTGGTCGGCTATACCCGCAACGACATCGCGACCTGGTCGGCCGTGATGGCACGCTCGATCCGCGCCGCCGGCGGCCGCAGCGGCATGATCATCCACAACGCCTATGGCTACGGCCTGTTCACCGGCGGCCTCGGCGTCCACTACGGCGCCGAGCAGCTCGGCTGCACGGTGGTGCCGATCTCCGGCGGCATGACCGAGCGGCAGGTGCAGCTGATCAATGATTTCCGCCCTGACATCATCACCGTGACGCCAAGCTACATGCTGGCAATCCTCGACGAGTTCAAGCGTCAGGGCCTCGATCCGCGGCAGAGTTCGCTCAGGATCGGCATCTTCGGCGCCGAGCCATGGACCAATGCAATGCGCGCCGAGATCGAGGACGCATTTGCGATGGATGCCACCGACATCTACGGCCTGTCCGAGGTGATCGGCCCTGGCGTGGCGCAGGAATGCCTGGAAACCAAGGACGGACTGCACATCTGGGAGGATCACTTCTATCCGGAGATCGTCGATCCCGACACCGGCAAGGTGCTGCCCGACGGCGAGATGGGCGAACTGGTGTTCACCTCGTTGACCAAGGAGGCCTTCCCCGTCATCCGCTATCGCACCCGCGATCTGACCCGGCTGCTGCCGGGCACCGCGCGGCCGGGCATGCGACGGATGGAGAAGGTCACGGGCCGCTCCGATGACATGATCATCCTGCGCGGCGTCAACCTGTTCCCGTCACAGATCGAGGAGATCCTGCTGTCGACCGAATGGTGCGGCGGCCATTTCATGCTGGAGCTGACGCGCGAGGGCCGTATGGACGAGCTGACGATCTACGCGGAGTCGCGACCGGAGCATTGGGACGAGACCGGCCTCGGCGCGCATGCCGAGCGCATCTCCATCCACATCAAGAACACCATCGGCCTCACGGCAAAGGTGAAAGTCGTCCCGCCCGACACGCTGGAGCGCTCGGCCGGCAAGGCGAAACGGATCAAGGACAAGCGGCCGGTGGGGTAGCCGTTCAGAGATGAATCGAGGTTGAGCGCCGATGACAGTGAGCTCCCTCGCCCCGCCTGCGGGGAGAGGGTTGGGGTGAGGGGGACTCTCCACGCACCGAACTCGCGGAGAGTCCCCTCACCCGGATTGCATCTAACGATGCAATCCGACCTCTCCCCGCAAGCGGGGCGAGGTGCAGCGAGCGAGCCGAGCGAGCGTGCTCACATCAGCCTCGATCAGCAGTCGAAATTTCGCGGCCACTACCTCACACATGATCGTAGTCCACCACCACGCGCTCCGTCACCGGCCTGGCCTGGCACGTGAGCACAAAGCCAGCCTGCAGCTCCCATGGCTCCAGCGAGTAGTTCAGCTCCATCTCCGCTCTCCCCTCCACCAGCTTGGCGCGGCAGGTCGAGCACATGCCGCCCTTGCAGGCGAAGGGCAAGTCCACACCGGCGCGAAGCGCGGCGTCGAGAATGGCCTCGCCGTCGGCGACCGGGACCTCGCGGCGCTTGCCGTCGATGATCAGCGCGGCGATCGCCTTGGGCGGCGCCGTATCAGGCACAACAGCTTTCGGCCGCGGCTTGCCGCCGGCGCCCGAGACGAAGCGCTCGACATGGACGCGCTCGTCAGCGATGCCGAGCGCGCGGCAGGTGGCCGCGATGTCCTCGCTCATGCCGGTGGGGCCGCAGATGAAGATATGATCGATGCTCTCGGCCGGCACCAGCGAACGCAGCAGCACGCGCACCTTCTCGCCGTCGAGCCGGCCGTGCAGGATCGGCAGATCCTGCTCCTCACCGGAGATGACGTGGAACACCGAGAAGCGGTCGAGGAAGCGATCCTTCAGCTCCTCGAGCTGTTCGCGGAACAGCATGCCTGCGGTGGTGCGGTTGCCGTAGAACAGGAAGAAGCGGCTGTGCGGCTCCCGCGCCAGCACGGCTTTCACGATCGAGAGGATCGGCGTGATCCCGGAGCCGGCGGCAAGGCCGACGTGAGTACGCGCGGCCTCAGGCTGCAGTGCCACGCCAAAACGGCCGGTCGGCGTCATGACGTCGATCTCGTCGCCGCGCCTCAATTCGTCGGTGACGAAGCTGGAGAATGCGCCGCCATCGACACGCTTCACGGCGATCCGGATCTCGTCGTCATCGGGACCGGAGCAGATCGAATAGGAGCGCCGGACCTCCTCGCCGCCGAGCGTGGTCTTGAGCGTGAGGTATTGCCCTGGCGCGAAGCGATAGTCATCGGCAAGCTCGTTCGGAATCGCAAAGGTCAGCGACACCGCATCGGGCGCCTCCCGGCGCAGGTCACGGACGGCGAGACGATGGAAGCGTGGCGTTGTCGACATCGAACCTATCTCCACGTCATTGCGAGCGAAGCGACTTGTCCGCCGAAGCCCGAAGGGCGTAGGCGGAAGCAATCCAGGGCTGCGCACTCGACTCTGGATTGCTTCGCTTCGCTCGCAATGACGGCTGCATAAGCCTGCATCAGTGGCACTTGAAATAATCGAACGGCTCGCGGCACGACCTGCAGCGCCACAGCGCCTTGCACGAGGTCGAGCCGAACTCGGCGAGTTGCTCGGTGTCGACGGATCCGCATTGCGGACACGCAACCTCGGCCACGCCAAACAGCGCGCGCCGGCCGCTCGACGGCTGCGGCGGCGCGATGCCGTACTCCCGCAACTTGCGGCGACCCTGCTCGCTCATCCAGTCCGTGGTCCAGGCCGGCGACAGCACAGTGCGCACGCTGGCCTCGCGGAAGCCGGCTCGCTCCAGCGCCAGCTCGATCTCGAGCGCGATCATGTTCATCGCCGGGCAACCGGAATAGGTCGGCGTGATCGCGACGTCGACCCGTTCCCCGACCACCTCGACCTCGCGCAGCACGCCGAGATCGTCGATCGTCAGCACCGGGATTTCCGGATCGACCACCGACGCCGCCGCCTCCCAGGCACGCTGGCGCAGCTCAGCCGGGCTCAATTCGGCGACTACCACGACGCACCGGGGAAGCTGCGCTGCATGTATTGCAGCTCGCTGAGGAGATGGCCGAGATGCTCGCTGTGACGCCCGTCGCGGCCGCCCTGCTGCATCCAGTCCTTCTCCGGCAGCACCAATGTCGCCTCACGCGCGACATGCGAGACGATCGACAGCCATTCCGGCAGCAGCATCGTCGGATCGATCGCGATGCCGGCATCGATCAGGCCGCGCTCCGCATCGTCGACACTGAACATCTCGCCGGTATAGGCCCAGAGGTCATCGATCGCAGCTTGCGCGCGGCGGTGGCTCTCGTCGGTGCCGTCACCGAGCCGGATCACCCATTCGCTGGCATGGCGCAGATGATAGGCGCATTCCTTCTCAGACTTGGCCGCGATCGCCGCCAGGGTCGCGTCGGTGGAGCCCATCATGCCCCGCCAATAGAGATCGGCGAACGCCGCGTAGAAGAGCTGGCGCACCATCGTATGCGCGAAATCGCCATTGGGACGCTCGACCAGCAGCAGGTTGCGGTACTGCCTGATATCACGAAGATAGGCGAGCTTGTCCTCGTCGTTGTCGCAGCCCTCGACCTTGGCGGCGTAGCCATAGAGCTCGCGCGCCTGGCCAATCAGGTCGAGCGCCATGTTGGAGAGCGCCATGTCCTCTTCCAGCATCGGCGCATGGCCGCACCATTCGGAGAGGCGATGGCCGAGGATCAGCGCATCGTCGGCGCGGCGCAAGGTGTAGAGCACCAGCGGCGTTTCGGAGACGGTGATCGAGGGTGCGGTCATGGTTGTGATCCGATCAGCCCGCCACGAACTCCGTCATTGCGGGCGCGGCGAAGCAATCCAGGGATTCATCCGAGCAGGCAGTCTGGATTGCTTCGCTGCGCTCGCAATGACGACGGCTGAGATCCTCAGCCGATCACATATGCCCGACTTCCTCGGGCACCTCGTAGAACGTCGGATGCCGATAGATCTTCGATTCCGCCGGCTCGAACATCATGCCCTTGTCGGCGGGATCGGACGCGGTGATCGCGCTCGACGGCACCACCCAGATCGACAGGCCCTCGCCGCGGCGGGTGTAGATGTCGCGCGCGGCCTGCAGCGCCATGGTCGCATCCGGCGCATGCAGCGAGCCGCAATGCTTGTGCGCGAGCCCGTTGCGGCTGCGGATGAAGACCTCCCACAACGGCGTGTTCGGCGTCGCCATGACTGACCTCCCTGCTATTCGGCCGCTTGCGCCATCTGGCGCCGCGCGCGCTTCTCTGCATAGGCCGCGGCGGCCTCGCGCACCCAGGCGCCGTCGGCATGCGCCCCGCGGCGCGCCGCCATCCGGTCGCGGTTGCACGGGCCGTTACCGGCCAGCACCTGCTTGAACTCGTTCCAGTCGATCGGGCCGTGGCGCCAATGGCCCTGCTCGTCCTGCGTCATCTCGGGATCAGGAATGGTGAGCCCAAGATACTGCGCCTGCGGCACGGTGGCATCGATGAACTTCTGGCGCAGCTCGTCATTCGAGAAGCGCTTGATCTTCCACTTCGTCGAGGTGTCGCTGTGCTGGCTGGCCTGGTCGGGCGGGCCGAACATCATCAGCACCGGCCACCACCACCTGTTCAGCGCATCCTGCGCCATCGCCTTCTGCTCGGCGGTGCCGCGGCAGAGCGTCAGCATGATCTCGTAGCCCTGCCGCTGATGGAACGATTCCTCCTTGCAGACGCGGATCATCGCGCGCGCATAGGGACCATAGGAGCAGCGGCACAACGGAATCTGGTTCATGATCGCGGCGCCGTCGACCAGCCAGCCGATCACACCGATATCCGCCCAGGTCAGGGTGGGATAGTTGAAGATCGAGGAGTACTTCGCCTTGCCGGCCAGCATCGCATCGACCAGCTCCTCGCGCGAGGCGCCGAGTGTCTCGGCGGCGGCGTAGAGATACAGCCCATGGCCGCATTCGTCCTGGACCTTGGCGAGCAACGCCGCCTTGCGGCGCAGGCTCGGCGCGCGCGTGATCCAGTTGCCCTCGGGCAGCATGCCGACGATTTCGGAATGGGCGTGTTGGGAGATCTGCCGGATCAGCGTCTTGCGATAGGCCGACGGCATCCAGTCATTGGGCTCGATGCGCTCCTCGGCATCGATGCGGGCCTGAAAGCGCGAGGCGCGTCCAGCGTCCTCGGCGAAGCTGCCCTCCTCGGGCGAATTGAGCGCCTGCGTGTACATGCGGCGGCGTCCTCCCAGGACTTGGTTGTCGCCAATATATAACGATATTTTATCCGTGCAATCGAATTCTGTAATATATCAGGGTGCCTCATGCACGTCGGCAAAACGCCGCTGCAGCGCCGCGCCGGCCTCCGGCAGCGGGCCCTGATCGTTGGTCGCATGGGTGTCGAGCCAGCGCTCGGAACCCGGCAGCAGCAACCGATAGATCTCGCCACACAGCGCCCGGGCCTGCCGTCCCGGCCAATTCCCCGGCAGCAGCTCGGCCGGCAGCAGCGGATCGCGCAGCACGATGCGCCGGTAGTGGTGGATCAGCAGGATCCGCGCGGTGAAGGCCTGGCCGGCGGAGAGCGCCTCGCCGCGCGCGATGCTGTCCTTGAGTGGCGCAAAGGAGGCGGTGAACTTGCGGTACGCCTCCGCCGTCCGCTCCTGCGCCCAACTCTCGGCCACCAGCCGCCGTGCCATGTCGGAGCCGGCCGACGCCTGCAGGCGGATGGCTCCCTCCACAGCGTCAGGGACGGCGATGCTCGCGGGGGCCACGAACACGCCGGGCAGCGGGCTGCCGAAACCGGCATCGCGCAGGGCGGCGCGCGCCTGCTCGCGATCATCGGCGCTGCCGATGAGCAGCAGTTCGAAGCTGCCGTTCCATTCCGCCGGCGGTGAATCGTAGATGTGGCGGGTGGCACCGGCGAAGGTCTGCTCGCCGCGACGGGTCAGGCGATAGAAGCTGTTGCGGCCTATTCTGGTGCGCTCGAACCAGCCTTCCGCCGTCAGCCGCGACATCGCCGTGCGCACCACGCTGCCGTCGATGGCCAGCCCTTCGAAGAAGGCGAGCAAGGTGCCGAGCCAAACGCTGCCGCCCCGCGGCACGATGGCGTCGCCGAACACGGTGATGATCAGCGACCCCGTGCGCGACGGCTCGCTCTTGAGCTGATGGACGATCCGGGACAGCGGCTGCGGCATGGCGAAGGCTTTAGCCGGTTTCACCCGATCGCAAAAGAAAAGGCCCGCACGATGCGGGCCTTGCAGGTTGATCGTCTGACGCGCGAGACGCGCTCAGGCGGTCTTGTTGTAGGCCTTGGCCATGTTCTCCTGGGCGAGCTTGGCACCCTCGGTGACGAGCTTGCCGACATACTCGCTGGTCGACTTGGCGCGCGCGACCAGCGCCTCGCCACGGGCACGGGCCAGCTCACCCTGGATCTGGACGGCCTCGCTGATCGACTTGGCGGACGCCAGCCGGTCGATGCCGTCGAAGAAGGCCTCGGTGTCCTGATACAGCGCCTGCTGAATGTTGCGGCTGATCTTGCCGGCCTCGGTCACGCCGTCGAACACAGCGGTCTCGATCGCCGATGTCACCTTCTCGGAGCCAGCGAGGGCCTCCGCAGCGCGCTCCTTGGCGGTCGACGCGGTCTTCTTGACGAACTCCCGCGCGGACTCCGGCACTTCCATCGTCTGCAGGTTCTTGAACGCGTCGGTCACCGGTGCAAAGGCATCCTTGACGGTGTCGAACACGGTGTTGGTCTCGGTGGTCATGGCTGTCTCCATCCTCAATGGTTCTGAGCTATGGGCTCACTCCGTCCCTTATGAAACCGGAGTGACTCAGCTATATCATTTCGGATGGTGCGCCGCAACATAAATGTTGCAGTGCACCATCTTGGGATAAGAGGAAGGCGCTCGCCACCTCAGAGCGCCCCGCGCAAGTCGGGGCGTTCGGGCGACCCTCAGTGCTCGGCAGGGGCGCCGCCGTGCTTCTTGTTGCGGTTCTTCCCCGACCGGGCCGGCTCGGCCGGCTTTGGAGCCGCCTCGTCAGCCTTGGGCGCGGCGTCGACCGGCTGCGACGGCTTCATCGTGTCGAGCATGGCCCGGATCTCGCGCAACTCTGCCTCGATCGCGACTGTCGGTGACGGATCGGGTGCTTTGGCAGCGTTCAGCGTCTGGTCGAGCAATGCTTTGATCTCGCTCAACTGAGGCGTGACGTCGACGGCGGGTTTTGCCGCCGGTTGCGGAGCCTTGGTTGCGGCAAGAAGCTCGTTGAGCAAGTCCTTGATCCCCTTCAAGTCCGGCGTGACGTCGCGCGGCGGCGCCACGACTGGCGCCGGCGCCTTGGACGCGGAGAGAAGCGAATCCAGCATGCTCTTGATCTCGTTCAATTGCGGAGCGGGATCGGCGGGCGCCTTCGCAGGCACCTGTGTGGAAGCCAGCAGCTCCTTCAACAGCGCCCGCGTCTCCGCCAGCTCGCCCTCGATGGAGGCGAGCCGCTCATTCAAGGCGGTGAGCTGACCACGGCTCGGCACGTTCATGCCGGCGAAGTAGTTTTCCATCAGATCGACCATGGGCTTCTGTCCGTTTCCTGAACCAGTTGCGGGATCATTGGAGGATGGACGGGGCGTCACGCCCATCGGGCGCAGCCGCGTGAAGGCGCTGAAGCTCCTCTGCATCTCACCGACCATCTGCTGCCAGAATGCGATCGGGTCGCCGGATTTGTTCGCCATCGGCACGCTCCTTCAGACCAACACAAGACTCAAACACAACCTCTCATAGCACGCCTTCGTTGCGGTGCGGGAGAACTTGTAGCTTGCTTCTCTCAAGCAACAGACCCATGCCATAGAGGGTTCCAAGGCTTTGAACGAGGGATCAAGTGACTGCAACTGCTCATCAGCTGCCGCAGACTGTGCGCGCCAACGGTATCGACATCTGCTATGAGATCTTCGGCGACCCGGCTGCCCCTCCCCTCGTGTTGATCATGGGCCTCGGCGGGCAGATGATCATCTGGTATGATGAGTTCTGCGAACAGCTCGCAAGCCGCGGCTTCCGCGTGATCCGCTTCGACAACCGCGACATCGGCCAGTCGAGCAAGCTGCATGGCGGTCGCCGGTTGACGCCGTTCGAGCTGATCAAGCTGCGCTTCTTCAACATTCCCGTCTCCGCACCCTACAAGCTGCTCGACATGGCCAAGGACACGGTCGGCCTGATGGACGCGCTCGACATCAAGTCGGCGCATCTGGTCGGCGCCTCGATGGGCGGCATGATCGCGCAGGAGATCGCGATCTCCTTTCCGCATCGCGTGCGCTCGCTGACGTCGATCATGTCGACGACCGGCAATCCGCGCATCCCGCCGCCGACGCGCGAGGTCGCGATGCTGCTGATGGCGCCGCCGCCGAAGACCAAGGACGAGTACATCAAGCGCTTCCAGAAGACCTGGAAGGCGCTGCGCGTCGGCTCATTTCCCGAGGACGAGGCAAGTGACGTGGCGCTCGCCGAACGCTGCTTCGCGCGCGGCATCAATCCCGCCGGCGTCGGACGTCAGTTGCGCGCGATCCTGGCCTCCGGCAGCCGCAAGCCGCGGCTGCATCTGGTGACGGCGCCGACACTCGTGATCCACGGCAAGGTCGACCCGCTGGTCCATCCCACCGCCGGCAAAGACACCGCCCAGTCGATTCCAAATGCCAAGCTCCTGATGATCGACGGCATGGGCCACGCCACTCCGCGGCCGATGTGGCCGCAGATCATCGACGCGATCGCCGAGCACGCGCACGGCGCGAATGCGCAGGCGGCTTAGGAGAGCCGACGCGCTGCGTCGGCAGGCTTGACGACACCTGTTGTTGTTTGTTGTTGTTTGGCTCGGCCGCAGCCTCTCACTCGGACGTGCAATCTGCCTCGGCCGTTCTTCAACCGAACCGTCGCCGCCGCCATTCGATCAGCTTGGCGCTGACCTCCGCGGGCTGCTCCTGCTGCGTCCAATGGCCGCTGTCGCGGACGAGATGTTTCTCCAGGTCCGGCACCAGCTTCTCCATGCCGTCAGCGGCCGAGGGCGGCAGCACGGCGTCGTTCTCCGCCATGATCATCAATGCCGGCACCCGCACCGTATGATCGAGCCCTTCCGAGCGCTGCCAGTTCCGCGTCATGTTGCGATACCAATTGATGCCGCCGGTGAAGCCGGTGCGTGTGAAGGTGTCGACGAACACCTGCTTCTCCGCCTCCGACAGGATCGGCTGCCGCGTGTCCTTGGCGGCGTCATAGGCCGCGATCATCTGTGGGAACGCCAGGTTGAGCGATGGCGAGGCTGCGATCCCACCGGCCGGCGGCTCCGTCGGCGGCGCATCGCTGCGCGGCAGCGGCTTGCGCATGAAGGCATCGAAGGTCTCCGCGACGCGGCTGCCGAAGATGCGGTCCGGCTCGCGTGCGGGATCCTGGAACTGCACGATGTACATCATGTCGCCGAACCGCTTACGCATGATGGCAATGGGATCAGCGGGCGCGCGTGGCAGATGCGGCGTGTTGATGCCGACGACGCCGGCGACACGCTGCGGATAGCGCAGCGGCATCTGCCAGACGACGAAGCCGCCCCAGTCGTGACCGACGAAGATCGCCTTGTCGATCTTCAGGTGATCGAGCAGACCGACGAGGTCGGCGGTGAGATGCTCGAGATCATAGGCCTCGACCGGCTCCGGCCGGTCGGTCGCGCCATAGCCGCGCTGATCGGGTGCGATGACGCGGATGCCGGCCTCGGCCAGCGCCTTGATCTGATGCCGCCAGGAAAAGGCCAGTTCCGGCCAGCCGTGACAGAGGATCATCGGCGGCCGGTCGCTGACGGGGCCCGCCTCGTAATAGCCCATGCGAATGCCGTTGGTCGTCGCGAACTGCAGCGCCGGCATCCAAGACGGATCGGTCATGCATCCTCCCCTGAAGCTGTTCAGCCGGCCTTTTTCGACCGGTCTTCGGCGTCGGCGTGGAGCCTGCTCCATGCCGTGACGTCACGCCGCTTCTCTTCGGAGTTCCGCGCAAGCGAAATCCGTGCAGCCGCCGGCCGCGTCAGGCCGACTTCTTGTCGTTCGAGCGGCTGCCGCCGAGGCCCGTCATGGTCAGCATCAGGTCCTGAAACCGTTCGGCCAGGCGGGGATCGAAGGTGAACCAGCTCTGCATGATGGCTTCGGGCGTCAGCTTGTCGATGTTGCTCGTCATCTGGTTCTGCAGCCGGTCCATGACCGCGGCCTGCATCGGACCGACATCGGGAAGTCCGAAAAACTGCCGCGCTTCGAGCGGTGTGCAATCGATCTCGATATTGACTTTCATGTCCGCTCCGCTGTTCGAACCATCCCGACGCCAGCCCCGGGCCGGGCTCCCTTCACCAGGAACGCCGATCCCGGACTCGCGGCAGGGGGTGTCCAGTATCACCGCGCCGCCCCCCTTCTAGCAAGCGGCGCCTTGCTGCAGGTGCGCAATTCCCGGGACATGGTCAATCCGGGAGCCTTCCGCCCATCCCGGACGCCGCCTCCCGCGTGCGCCGCACAGCGGCGGCGGGGGATAACCTTATCGTTTAGGCTTAAACAAACTGCACTTGTGTGCCGCCGCTGAACTCTGGCAACATATTCTGATCGATCTGCCGCGGGTCGTACGGCGCACCGCCAGGCCAGAGCCAACGGGATCAGTTCATTCCGGCGCGGCATCAGACTTGCAAGCATATCGCCCGGCGTCTTGTTGCTTCTTGAAGTTCGTGCAAGAGGCGCTGCAGAAATCACGAACTTCGAAGCAAGGCAGGCCGGACACAATCGCGCCTGCCGAGAAAACAAGCGTCAAACGCGGAGAATTTGAACATATGTCGGGACGCAAATCCCTGCTCATCGCGGCAGCGGTCGCATTCGGCCTCGCCGTCATGCCGGCCTCGGCCCAGACCCTGCGCTACGCCAACCAGGGCACCCTGAAGTCGCTCGATCCCTATACCTTCAAGGAATCGACCACGATTGCGCACCATGCCCACGTCTATGAGGGACTGACCGCGCGCGACAAGGACCTGAAGATCGTCCCCGCGCTGGCCGAGAGCTGGGAAACGCCCGAGCCGACCCGCTGGCGCTTCCATCTGCGCAAGGGCGTCAAGTTCCACAATGGCGAACCCTTCACCGCCGACGACGTGATCTTCTCCGCCGATCGCGTCCGCGCCACCGGCTCCAACTTCCTGTCCAACGTTCCGCCGGACGCAAAATTCATCAAGGTCGACGACTACACGGTCGACGTGAAGCTCGATGCCCCCAATCCCATCCTGATCTCGCAATGGGATACGTGGTACATCATGAGCAAGAAGTGGTGCGAGGACAACAACTCGGTCGCGCCGACGCCGGTGTCGGCAACCACGCCAAGCTACGCCGCGCTGCATGAGAACGGCACCGGCCCCTTCATCATCGAGAGCCATCAGCCCGGTGTGAAGACCGTGTTCAAGGTCAATCCGAACTGGTGGGGCAAGCCCGAGCACAATCTGAAGGAGATCGTGTTCACCACCATCGCCTCCGACGCCACGCGCGTCGCCGCGCTGCTGTCCGGCGAGGTCGACATCATCGAGCCGGTTCCGGTGCAGGACATCGGCCGCGTCGATTCGAGCCCGAACGCCCAGGTCCTGAAGGGGCCCGAGCTGCGCACGATCTTTCTCGGCATGGACGAGACCCGTGACGAGCTGCTCTACTCCAACGTCAAGGGCAAGAACCCGTTCAAGGACATCCGCGTCCGCGAGGCGTTCTACAAGGCCATCGACATCGAGCTGATCAAGACCCGCGTCATGCGCGGCCTGTCGACGCCGTCGGCGCTGATGATCGCGCCGCAGCTCTATGCGCTGTCGAAGGAGTTCACGCGGCCGAAATACGATCCCGACGCGGCCAAGAAGCTGCTGACGGAGGCCGGCTATCCCGACGGCTTCGAGGTCGGCATGGACTGCCCCAACGACCGCTACGTCAACGACGCCGCGATCTGCCAGGCCGTCGTCGGCATGCTCGCGCGCATCGGGGTCAAGGTGAACCTGAATGCGCAGCCCAAGGCGCAGTACTTCGCCAAGGTGCTGAAGCCCGGCGGCTACAACACCTCGTTCTTCCTGCTCGGCTGGACGCCGTCGTCGATGGACGCCCACAACGTGATGCACGACATCATGGGCTGCCGTGACGACGCCAAGGACGCCACCCGCGGCGAAGCCAATCTCGGCAATTACTGCAACAAGGAGTTCGACGCTCTGACCGACAAGGTCCTGGTCGAGACCGATACCGCCAAGCGCGATCAGTTGATCAAGCAGGCCTTCGAGATCGGCATTAAGGATTACGGCTACATCCCGCTGCATCAGCAGGCGGTGGCCTGGGGCGTCTCGAAGAAGGTGAAGATCCCGCTGCGCGCCGACAACGCCGTGCTGCTGTTCCTCGCCACCAAGACCGAGTAGTCCACACGCGACGACTAGTCCCGGAAAGCAGAACTGCTTTTCGGGACTTTTCATTTCCTGCGGCAAGTGCTACGCGCCGCCGCATCTCGAAGGATCTGAAAGGATCAGATGCTCGCCTTCGCGCTTCGCCGAGCAATTCAGGCCATCGGCGTCATGATCGCCGTCGGAATCATCGCGTTCGCCATGTTCCGTTTCGCCGGAGATCCGGTGAGCCAGATCGTGCCGATCGACGCGTCGGCCGCGGAACGGGCCAGCATCCGCCAGTCGCTCGGCCTCGACGATCCCTTCATCGTCCAGTTCGGCCGTTATCTGTTCGACGCGGCGCAGTTCAAGTTCGGCGTCTCCTATCAGTTCCGGCAGCCGGTTTCCGATCTGCTCAAGGAGCGCATGCCGGCCACGCTGGAGCTCGCGATCTGCGCGACGATCCTGGCGCTGTTCTTCGGCATCCTCATGGGCGTGTTCTCGGCGCTGCACCGCGACTCCCTGCTCGCCAAGCTGTTCCAGATGGTATCGCTGATCGGCATCTCCTTGCCGACCTTCCTGATCGGCATCCTCCTGATCTATCTGTTCTCGGTCACGCTGGGCTGGCTGCCGTCGTTCGGCCGCGGCGACACCGTCAGGCTCGGCTGGTGGACATCAGGCCTGTTCACCGTCTCAGGCTGGAAGGCGCTGATCATGCCCTCGATCACGCTCGGCCTGTTCCAGATGACCTTGATCATGCGGCTGGTCCGCGCCGAGATGCTCGAGGTGCTGCGCACCGACTACATCCGCTTCGCCCGCGCCCGTGGGCTGACCACGCGCGCGATTCATTTCGGCCACGCGCTGCGCAACACGCTGGTGCCGGTGATCACCGTGGTCGGCCTGCAGTTCGGCTCGGTGATCGCGTTCTCGATCATCACCGAGCAGGTGTTCCAATGGCCGGGAATGGGCCTGTTGTTCGTGCAGGCGGTGCAGAACGTCGACATTCCGATCATGGCGGCCTACCTGATGATGGTGTCGCTGATCTTCGTCACCATCAATCTCGTGGTTGATATCCTCTACACCGTGGTCGATCCGCGCCTGCGCGCGACCATCAGCCGGCCGGCCTGATCATGAGCGACGCAGCCCTTCCTCATCCCACTCCCGTCGAGACGCCGCGCGCCACCGACGGATGGCTGAAGCGTGCGCTTGCGAGCGACCTGTTCTATTCCTTCCGCCGCTCCAAGCTGACGGTCGCCGCGGCCGTGATCACGCTGTTGTTCTTCCTGCTGGCGATCTTCGCGCCGCTGCTGTCGCCGCAGAACCCGTTCGACCCGGCCCAATTGCAGCTGTTGAACTCGCGGATTTCGCCGCTATGGACCGCCGACGGACAGAGCCCGTTTTTGCTCGGCACCGACGAGCAGGGTCGCGACGTGCTCTCGGCCATCCTCTACGGCCTGCGGATCTCGCTCCTGGTCGGCATTCTCGGCGTCGCCTTTTCCGGCGCGCTTGGCATCGGCCTCGGCCTGATCGCGGGCTATTTCGGCGGCCGGGTCGACACCGTGATCATGCGCATCGCCGACGTCCAGCTCACCTTTCCGCCGATCCTGATCGCTCTGCTGGTCAACGGCATCGCCAAGTCGGTATCCGGCAACCGGCTGGACTGGCTCAGCATGCTGGTCGTGCTCGTGCTGGCGATCGGCCTCTCCTTCTGGGTGCAATATGCGCGCACGGTGCGGAGCTCAGTGCTGGTCGAGAAGAACAAGGACTACGTCGCCGCAGCTCAACTGATCGGCCTGCCCGCGCCGGTCATCATGCTGCGCCACGTGCTGCCCAACACCACCGGTCCCGTGCTGGTGATCGCCACCATCAACCTGGCGCTGGCGATCATCACCGAGGCGACCTTGTCGTTCCTCGGCTCGGGCATGCCCGAAACGATGCCCTCGCTCGGAACCCTGATCCGGATCGGCAACAACTATCTGTTCGCCGGCGAATGGTGGATCGTCGCCTTCCCCGGCATCGCTTTGGCCGGACTGATCCTCGCCATCAACCTGCTCGGCGACTGGCTGCGCGACGCCCTCAACCCGAAACTGCGATGACCCGCGTGATTGCGTCCTTCCGAGGCTTGAGCTCATGACCGCCCCCGTTCTGTCCGTGCGTAACCTGCAGGTCGAGTTCGCGACCCGGCGCGGCACCCTGCGCGCGATCGACGGCGTCTCCTACGACATCGCCAAGGGCGAGGTACTCGGCGTCGTCGGCGAATCCGGCGCCGGAAAGTCCGTCACCGGCCTTGCCGTGATCGGGCTGATCGATCCTCCCGGCCGCATCTCCGGCGGCGAGATCCTGCTCTCAGGATTGCGTGTCGACAACCTGCCACCGGAGGAGATGCGCAAGGTGCGCGGCAAGCGCATCGGCATGATCTTCCAGGATCCGCTGACCTCGCTCAATCCGCTGTATCGCGTCGGCGACCAGATCATCGAGACCATCAGGACCCATACCAACCTCACCGAGCAGCAGGCGCGCAAGCGAGCCATCGACCTGCTCGCTGAGGTCGGCATATCGGCGCCCGAGAAGCGCATCGACGGCTATCCGCACGAATTCTCCGGCGGCATGCGCCAGCGCGTCGTGATCGCGCTGGCGCTGTGCGCCGAGCCGGAGCTGATCATCGCCGACGAGCCGACCACCGCGCTCGACGTTTCCGTGCAGGCGCAGATCATCTCGCTGATCAAGCGGCTCGGCCGCGACCACGGCACCGCCGTGATGCTGGTGACCCACGACATGGGCGTGATCGCCGAGACCTGCGACCGCGTCGCGGTGATGTATGCCGGCCGCGTCGCCGAGATCGGCCCGGTGCAGGAGGTGATCCAGAACCCGCTGCACCCCTACGCCAAGGGCCTGATGGGTGCGATCCCGACGCTCGCGGGCGAGGAGAAGCGGCTGGTGCAGATCCCAGGCTCGATGCCGCGCCTGTCCGCGATCCCGCCCGGCTGCTCGTTCAATCCGCGCTGCAGCTTCGCCTTCGACCGCTGCCGCGTCGACCGGCCGGAGCCGCTGCGCCAGGGCACGCAGGCCGTCGCCTGTCACCTCTATGATCGCGCGACGGAGACCGCGGCATGACCGATTTCGTCGAGGTCAAGAACCTGCGCCGGGTGTTCGACGTCTCGAAACCCTGGCTCAACCGCGTGATCGAGCGTCAGCCGCAGGAGTTCCTGAAGGCGGTCGACGGCGTCAGCTTCGGGATCAGGAAGGGCGAGACCTTCGCGCTGGTCGGCGAATCCGGCTCGGGCAAGACCACGGTCGCGCGCATGGTGGTCGGGCTGCTGCCGCCGACGTCGGGCGAGGTGATCATCGACGGCGTGTCGATGAGCGATGCGCGCCA
Source organism: Bradyrhizobium sp. SZCCHNR1098 (assembly GCF_032489375.1). Lineage (NCBI taxonomy): Bacteria > Pseudomonadati > Pseudomonadota > Alphaproteobacteria > Hyphomicrobiales > Nitrobacteraceae > Bradyrhizobium > Bradyrhizobium sp. SZCCHNR1098. Next base: position 7,194 of record NZ_JAUEXY010000003.1, on the reverse strand, counting down.
GGCCCAGGTGCGGCGCACGCTGCGCCGCCGCATCCAGATGGTGTTCCAGGATCCTTACGCGAGCCTCAATCCGCGCTTCCGCGTCGATAGCATCATCGCCGAGCCGATCCGCGCCTTTGACATCATCGAGGGTGAGCGCCAGATCAAGGACCGCGTCGGCGAGCTGCTGACCCTGGTCGGCCTGCATCCCGACGACGGCCAGAAGTTTCCGCACGAATTCTCCGGCGGGCAGCGCCAGCGTATCGCCATCGCGCGCGCGCTCGCCTCGGAGGCCGAGTTCATCGTCTGCGACGAGCCGACCTCGGCGCTCGACGTCTCCGTACAGGCGCAGATCCTCAATCTGATGCGCGACCTGCAGGACAAGTTCGGCCTGACCTATCTGTTCATCAGCCACAATCTCGCGGTCGTGCGCCACATGGCGAGCCGCATCGGCGTGATGTATCTCGGCCGCATCGTCGAGATCGCGGACGGCCGCACGCTGTTCAGCGATCCGCGCATGCCCTACACCAAGATGCTGCTCGGCGCGGTGCCGGACCTGTCGATGTCGGGCCGCCAGCGCATTCCGGTCAAGGGCGAGATCCCGAACCCGATCAACCCTCCTCCGGGCTGCACCTTCAACCCACGCTGTCCCCTCGCGTTCGATCTGTGCCGGCAGCAGGCGCCCGAGCTGATCGGCGGCGTTGCCTGCCATGCGGTGAACCAGCCGGCCGCGGCCGCTGTGCCGGCCTGAGTTGTGATGAGCGATGAGGCGAAATTTGAATGGATCGTCATTGCGAGGAGCGAAGCGACGAAGCAATCCAGGGCGTCATCCACGGTCCTGGATTGCTTCGCTTTCGCTCGCAATGACGGCGACTCGATAGGATAGGCAAAGCCGGCCATGAGCTTCATCAACCCCGATCCCTTCACGACCCGCCCCGAGATCGACGGCACCTTCGGCGTCGTCACCTCGACGCACTGGCTGGCCACCGCGGTGGGCATGGCGATGCTGGAGCGCGGCGGCAACGCCTTCGATGCCGGCGTCGCGGCGGCCTTCACCCTGCAGGTGGTGGAGCCGCATCTGAACGGTCCCGGCGGCGACGTGCCGATCATCCTGCACGACGTCAGACGCGGACGCACCGAGGTCATCTGCGGCCAGGGCCCGGCGCCATCAGGCGCCACCATTGCGCACTACAAGCGCGAGGGCCTCGACATGGTGCCCGGCACCGGCCTGCTCGCGGCCTGCGTGCCCGGCACCTTCGAGTCCTGGATGCTGCTGCTGCGCGACTATGGCACGATGCGGCTGCGCGACGTGCTGGAGCCGGCAATTTCCTACGCGCGCGACGGCTATCCGCTGGTCGAGCGCGTCTCCGCGACGATCCAGACCGTCGAGCAACTGTTCAAGACGCATTGGCCGACCTCGGCCGCGCTCTATCTGCCCAATGGCGAGGTACCCAGGCCAGGCACGCTGTTCACCAATCCACAGCTCGCGGAAACCTACGCGCGCATCCTGAGTGAAGGCGAAAGCGCGGGTGGTGATCGCGACGCGCAGATCGAGCGCGCGCGCAAGGCCTGGTCGCAGGGCTTCGTCGCCGAGGCGATCGACCGCTTCTGCCGGACGCAGGAAGTGATGGACGTCTCGGGTTCGCGCCACACGGGCGTGCTGACCGCCGACGACATGGCGCGCTGGCAGCCGACCATCGAGGCGCCGCTGACCTACGACTACGGCCGCTACACCGTGTGCAAGGCCGGCGTCTGGAGCCAGGGCCCGGTGCTGCTGCAGCAGCTCGCACTGCTCAAGGGATTTGCGCTCGACGGCCTCGATCCGACCGGACCCGACTTCATCCATTGGCAGATCGAAGCGGCGAAGCTTGCGTTCGCCGACCGCGAAGCGTTCTACGGCGATCCGAAGTTTGCCGACATCCCGATCGGCACGCTGCTGTCCGATGCCTACAACGACGAGCGGCGCAAGCTGATCACCGACAAGGCCTCGCTCGAGCTGCGTCCCGGCACGCTCGACGGCTACGGCGCCAAGGTCAAGCTGCGCGAGGCCCAAGGCCACCGCGAGGCCGTCGGCGCAATGGGCTCGGGCGAGCCGACCGTCGGCCGCTTCGGCGAGGTGCGCGGCGACACCGTGCATTTCGACATCATCGATTCCCAAGGCAACATGATCTCGGCGACGCCCTCCGGCGGCTGGCTCCAATCATCGCCGGTCATCCCCGAGCTCGGCTTCTGCCTGGGGACTCGCGCGCAGATGTTCTGGCTGGAGGAGGATCATCCAGCCGCGCTGGTGCCGGGCAAGCGGCCGCGCACCACGCTGTCGCCGACCATGGCGCTGCGCGACGGCGAGCCCTACGTCGCCTGGGGCTCGCCCGGCGGCGACCAGCAGGACCAGTGGAACACGCAGTTCTTCCTGCGCCACGTCCATGCCGGCATGAACCTGCAAGAGTCGATCGACGCGCCGGCGTGGCACTCCGAACACTTCCCGATCTCGTTCTGGCCGCGCACCGCGCGCCCCGGCGTGCTCGTGGTCGAGGGCCGCGTGCCCAAGGCGACCGTCGAGGAGCTGCGCCGCCGCGGCCATGTGGTCGAAGTCGGCCCCGACTGGTCGGAGGGCCGCCTCACCGCGGCCTCCCGCGTGGGCCGCCGCCGCCGCGCCGCGGCCAATCCGCGGGGCATGCAGGGTTACGCGGCCGGACGATAAGAGAGCGACGCGACGATGACCTGGTCGATCATTGCCAAGGACGATCTCACCGGCCAGATCGGCATCGCCGTCGCCACCCGCTTCTTCGCCGTCGGCGCGCGCGTGCCCTTCATCGTCGCCGGCCACGGCGGCATCGCCACCCAGGCGCTGGTCAATCCCTATTACGGCATCGACGGCGTCACGCTGCTGCGCGACGGCCGGCATCCGCGCGAGATCGTGCAACTGCTGACATCTGCCGATCCCGGCCGCGAGAGCCGCCAGCTCCACATCCTCGATCGCAACGGCCAGATTGCCGCCCACACCGGCCGCGACTGCATCGATTGGTGCGGCCATCTCGAAGGCCGGGGCTTTTCAATTGCCGGCAACATGCTGGCCGGCCCACAAGTGCTGAACGAGACCGCGAACGCCTTTCTCGCCAACAGCGCTCTGCCCCTCGCCCTGCGCCTGATCGCCGCCATGAAGGCCGGCGAGGCCGCCGGCGGCGACAAGCGCGGCAAACAGTCCGCTGCCCTCCTCGTCCACGGCAAGGAGGAATGGTCCGAGCTCGATCTGCGCGTCGACGATCACCCCGATCCGCTGGCAGAGCTCGAACGACTGGAGAGCGTCAGCCGCAAGCATTGGGCCGTATTCCGGCAGTTCATGCCGACGCGCGACAATCCTGCAGGGATCACGGATCGCGCCACGATTGATGCCGGCATCGCCGCCGCGCTCGCGAACCAGACATGACCAAGCCGGAAGCATGGCACGTGGTTGGTATTGATAGTGCAACAACGCAGGCTGCATTCGCGTGAGGGACATCGGATGATGAGGAACTGGTGCTTGGCCGCGGTCGCGGCCGTTGTCGTGGCCTCTTGGGGGCCGGTCGCGCAGGCGCAGACCACCTTGCGCATCGGCCTTGCCGAGGACCCCGACGTTCTCGATCCGACCATGGCCCGCACCTATGTTGGCCGCATCGTGTTCGCCGCGACCTGCGATAAGCTGTTCGACATCGACGAGAAGCTGAACATCGTACCGCAGCTGGCGCTGTCGCAGGGGACCTCGGCCGACGGCAAGGAGGTCATCATCAAGCTGCGGCCCGGCGTGAAGTTTCATGACGGCGAGCCGTTCGACGCCGAGGCCGCCAAATTCTCGCTCGACCGCCACCTCACCTTCCCCGGCTCGTTCCGCAAACCGGAGCTCGCCTCGGTCGATCACGTTGACGTCGTCGATCCCCTGACAATCAAGCTCGTCCTGAAGGCGCCGTTCTCGCCGCTGATCGCCCAGCTCACCGACCGCGCCGGCATGATGGTGTCGCCGAAGGCCGCGAAAGAGGCCGGCGACAAGTTCGGCCTGCATCCGGTGTGCGCCGGTCCGTACAAGTTCGTCGAACGTGTCCAGCAGGACAAGATCGTATTCGAGAAGTTCGCCGACTACTGGAACAAGGACAACGTCTTCATCGACAGGATCGTCTACCAGCCGATCGTCGATGCCACGGTGCGGCTGGCGAACCTGAAGTCCGGCGGACTCGACCTGATCGAGCGCGTGCTCGCCACCGACATCAAGGACGTGCGCGCCGATTCCAGGCTCGCGCTCTCGACGGCGATCGAGCTCGGCTATCAAGGCATCACGCTCAACATCGGCAAGGACAAGGCCAAGGGTCCGCTCAGCCAGTCCGCCAAGGTGCGGCAGGCGCTCGACCTCGCGATCGATCGTGAGGCGCTCAACCAAGTCGTCTTCAACGGCGAGTTCATGCCGGGTAACCAGTGGGTCAATCCCTCGCATCCCTACTATCAGAAGGCCTTCCCTGTCCGTGCTCGCGATGTCGAGAAGGCAAAGGCGCTGCTGAAGGAGGCCGGCGTCACGCCGCCTGTCGCGGTCGATTTCATGGTGCCGAAGGGCGCCGAGACCGAGGCCGCCGCCCAGGTCGTGCAGTCGATGGCTGCCGAGGCCGGCTTTGACCTGAAGATCCGGGTCACCGAGTTGGCGACCTCGCTGAAGCAGGCCGAGGCCGGCGACTATCAGGCCTTCATGCTGTCATGGAGCGGCCGCATCGATCCCGACGGCAACAGTTACGTGTTCCTGCACCGCAACGCGCCGCAGAACTACAGCGTCTGGGCCAACGCCGAGGCCGACAAGGCGCTCAGCGACGCGCGGCTCGTGACCGACATGGCCCAGCGCAAGGCGCTCTACGAGAAGCTGACGAAGCTCGAGATCGAGGACGAGCCGATCCTCTACCTCTATCACCGCCGTATCCTGATCGCGCACACCAAGAAGCTCGAAGGCTACAAGCAGATGCCGGACGGCCTGGTGCGCGTGGTCGGGCTGAAGCTGAAATGAGCGGTCGGGTGGCCTCTGTCCGCCGGGACGTGCAGCCGACGCGGCGAACTCCCTCTGCTCCCTCCCCCCTTGTGGGGGAGGGAACGCAGGAGGCGCGACCTGCATCTGACGGCCGACATCCTCAGCGCCGCAGGAAGAGCTGATCATGCTGACCTTCCTCGCACGCCGCCTCGGCCAGATCATCCCGACGCTGATCTTCGTCTCCATCCTCATCTTCTCGCTGCAGCAACTCCTGCCCGGCGACCCCGCGCTGGTGATGGCCGGCGAGGAGCGCGATCCGGCGGTGATCGAGCAGATCCGCAAGCAGTATCGCCTCGATCAGCCCCTGCCCGTTCAATACGGCTACTGGATCAAGGGCGTGCTCTCGGGCGATTTCGGCGAGTCGCTGCGCATCAAGATGCCGGTGCGCGATCTCATCCTGCAGAAACTGCCCGTGACGCTGCAGCTCGCCTCGATGGCGATCGTGATCGCGTTCCTGATCGGCATTCCCGCCGGCATCATTTCCGCCGTGAAGCGCGGGACGGCCTGGGACTATGCCGCCAACCTGTTTGCGCTGTGGGGCATCTCGACGCCGAACTTCTGGCTCGGCATCATGCTGATCTTCCTGTTCTCGATCCAGCTCGGCTGGCTCCCCGCCTCCGGTTACGTCTCGCCCGCCGAGGACTGGCGGGCCAGCCTCGCCGCCACCATCATGCCGGCCTTCGTGCTCGGCAATGCCATCGCCGCGATCCTGATGCGCCACACCCGCAGCGCGATGCTGCAGGTTCTGAGCAGCGACTACATCCGCACCGCGCGCGCCAAGGGCATCTCCGAACGCCAAGTCATCCTCGGCCATGCGCTGCGCAACGCCTTGACGCCGGTCATCACGCTGGGCGCGCTCGAGCTCGGCACGCTGTTGTCCGGTGCTGTGCTGACCGAGCAGATCTTCTCGATCCCCGGCTTCGGCAAGCTGATCGTCGATGCCGTGTTCAATCGCGACTACGCGGTGGTGCAGGGTGTCGTGCTGGTCACCGCCACCGTCTACATCATGCTGAACCTGATCGCAGATCTCGCCTATGTCCTCGTCAACCCGCGGCTGAGGAGCTGACATGGTCGAGACGACGCTGTCAGCTCCGCACGGAGCCCGCGCCCTCGCCCCGCTCGAACGGCCGATGCAGCGCACCCTGCGCCGCCTCGTCAAGCGCAAGGGTGCCATGGTCGGGCTCGGCCTGATCACGGTCTTCATCCTGCTCGCCGTCCTTGCGCCGCTGGTGGCGCCCGCCGATCCCATCAAGACGAGCTGGGCGCTGGTGCGCAAGGCACCGTCGGCGGCGCATTGGTTCGGCACCGACGATCTCGGCCGCGACGTGCTGGCCCGCGTCATCTACGGCGCGCGGGCCTCGCTGCTGGCCGGTGCGATCTCGGTCACCATTGCGTTGGCGATCGGCGTCCCCATCGGCATGCTCGCAGGCTATCGCGGCGGCTTCATCGATGCCCTGATCAGCCGCATCACCGACGCGATGCTGGCCTGCCCGTTCCTGATCCTGGCGATCGCGCTGGCGGCGTTCCTGGGGCCGAGCCTCGGCAATGCCATGATCGCGATCGGCGTCTCGGCGACGCCGATCTTCGTCCGGCTGACCCGCGGCGAGGTGATGAGCGTCAAGGTCGAGGAATATGTCGAAGCCGCGCGCAGCGTCGGCGACACCGACCTGCAGATCGCGGTCAGGCACATCCTGCCGAACATCATGCCGGCGCTGCTGGTGCAGGCGACCTTGTCGGTCGCCGCCGCCATCATCGCCGAGGCCGCGCTCTCGTTCCTGGGGTTGGGCCAGCAGCCGCCGGCGCCGTCCTGGGGCAGCATGCTCAACGCCGCCCAGCGCTTCCTCACCAACGCGCCATGGATGGCGATCTGGCCGGGGCTTGCGATCTTCCTCGTCGTGCTGTCGCTCAACCTCCTCGGCGACGGCCTGCGCGACGCGCTCGATCCGCAGCAGGAGCAGTGAGCCATCTCGCTTAGGAGCAAGCCGTAGGCCATCGCCGGCGCTTCATCCTCCGCTGTCGTCCCGGCCTTGAGCCGGGACCCATAGCCACAGGCCGTGGTTTGAGGCACGCGCGGAGTGACCCTCTCGCACAACAACGACCGCCGGTGGCTATGGGTCCCGGCGTTCGCCGGGACGACAGCGGGGGGCGTCGAGAGACCGCCCCAAACAAAACGGCGG